>NZ_JBMSEF010000001.1:0-748410 GCF_049446235.1 Enterovirga sp. CN4-39
CGCGCCGCTGCGGTCCCGGCCCTAACGCCTGGATTGTGGCTGTTCATGGCCCACGCTTGTCATGGCCGGGCTTGGCCCGGCCATCTCGATTGGAAGCGCTCACTGTGTCGAACGGGATGGCCGGGCCAAGCCCGGCCATGACGTCGCGCCAGCTCAGAGGAGCCCCGCGCCGCGGGCCCACTTGTACTTGGCGCCGAGCACCTCGACCGGCAACTCGGTCGAGTAGGCATAGGCCGGGATGCCGTGATCGTAGAGGTACTGCGCGGCCTCCTCGACTTCCACGTCACCCGCGAGGGAGGCGACGACGGGCTTCACCTTGCCCTTCGCCTTCATCTCCTCGACCACCTCGACCATCAGCCTGGCGAAGACCATCGGCGGCGTCACGATCGTGTGCCAGTAGCCCAGGATGAGCGCGTGGATACGGTCGTCCTCGAGGCCCAGCTTCACCGTGTTCTGGTAGGTCTTCGGCGGCTCGCCGCCCGTGATGTCGACCGGGTTGCCGGACGCTCCGAAGGGCGGGATGAACTTCTTGAACGCCTCGTCGAGGTCCGGCGGCATCTGCATCAGCGACAGGCCGTTATCGACCACCGAGTCCGACAAGAGCACGCCCGATCCGCCCGCACCCGTGATGATCAGGACGTTCTCGCCCTTCGGGGTCGGCAGGATCGGAACGCCGCGGGCGAACTCGAGGAGCTGCCGCAGCGAGCGGGCGCGCACCACACCCGACTGCTTGAGCACGTCCTCGTAGATCTTGTCGTTGCCCGCGAGCGCGCCCGTGTGGGATGCGGCTGCCTTGGCGCCGGCCGAGGTGCGGCCCGCCTTGAGCACGATGACCGGCTTCTTCTTGGAGACGCGCTTGGCGGCTTCCGCGAAGGCGCGGCCGTCCTTCAGGTCTTCGCAATGCTGGGCGATGACCTTGGTGTTGTCGTCCTGCTCGAAGAAGGCGAGCAGATCGTCCTCGTCGATGTCCGACTTGTTGCCGAGCCCGACGATGGCCGAGACGCCCATCTTGGCCGAGCGCGAGAAGCCGATGATGGCCATGCCGATGCCGCCCGACTGGGAGGACAGGGCGGCCGAGCCCTTCACGTCATAAGCCGTGCAGAAGGTCGCGCAGAGATTCTCGGGCGTGTAGTAGAAGCCGTAGATGTTCGGCCCCATGAGCCGGATGTTGTACTTCTTGCCGACCTCGACGATCTCCTCCTGGAGTGCCGGCTCGCCGGCCTCCGCGAAGCCCGACGGGATGAGCACCGCGCCGGGGATCTGCTTCTCGCCGCACTCGGTCAGAGCCGCGGCCACGAACTTCGCCGGGATGGCGAAGACGGCCGTGTCGATCACGCCCTCGACGTCCTTGACGCTCTTATAGGCCTTGTAGCCGAGGATCTCGTCGGCCTTCGGGTGGATCGGGTAGATCTCGCCCTTGTAGCCGCCGTTGATGAGGTTCTTCATCACCGAGTTGCCGATCTTGCCGGCCTCGGCGGAGGCGCCGATCACGGCGACCGCCTTCGGCCGCATGATGCGGTTCATGGCGGTCACGATCTCCTCGTTGGAGCGGACGGCCGGACGGAGCTTCGCGTCGAAATCCACCACGATGCGCACGTCCGCCGCGATGGCGTCGTCCTTCGTGGCGAAGACGGGGTTGAGGTCGAGCTCGGAGATCTCGGGGAAGTCGGAGACGAGCTGGCTGACCTTCACGATCACGTTGGCGACCGCCTCGCGGTTCACCGGGTCGCCGCCGCGCACGCCCTTCAGCATCTCGTGGGCCTGGATGCCGTCGAGCATGGAGAGCGCGTCCTCGCGCGTCGCGGGCGCCAAGCGGAACGTGATGTCCTTCAGGACCTCCACGAGCACGCCGCCGAGGCCGAAGGCGACGAGCTTGCCGAAGGAGCCGTCCGTGATGGCTCCGACGATGACCTCGGTGCCGCCCTTCAGCATCTGCTGGATCTGGACGCCGTCGATCTTCGCGTCGGCCTTGTACTTCTTGGCGTTGGCGAGGATTGTCTCGTAGCCCTTCGCCACCTCGTCGGCGCTCTTCAGCCCCACGAGGACGCCGCCCGCTTCCGTCTTATGCAGGATGTCCGGGGAGACGATCTTCAGCACGACGGGATAGCCCATCGAATCGGCCAGCCGGGTCGCGTCGGAAGCGGAGGTCGCAACATCCTCCTTCGGCACCGGAATGCCGTAGGCGTCGCAGACGAGCTTGCCTTCGGGCGCCGTCAGGCTGGTGCGGCCCTCGGCCTTCACGTGGTCGAGAACGCGCCGCACCTCGTCCTTCGCGGCCGAGCCGTAATCGTCGCTGCGCTTGAGTGCTGCCTCAGCCATATGGTCTCCTCCTGATCCGGGCACGTCGGTGCGCGCCTTTGGTTCGATCCTGCCGGAACGCGGTGGTTTGAGCCACCCGAAACGGGCTCGAACCCATGCTGGTATTTGGCATGCCAAGGCGCCGGGATGTCAAGCGTCAGAAGGTCGGAGACGCACGCCAGATTGACCTCTGGTATTTGGCATGCCAACGATAATGGCGGGAGAAGACGCTCGCTTTGGACAGCGTGAGGGACGGTCCGCCGACCTCTGCGCAATGCGTGGCGCGGGACGCCGGGGAGGGGCTGCATGGCCCTGACATGCTTGCGCGAAAGTCGGGAGCGGCTACCCGCCGCTTCGGGGCTCGCCACGTGCGGCGGGTGCCGCTGCCGCCGGGCGGGTGACGGCTTTTGCGGCAGCGCCGGCGTGCTCGTCTGCTGCCAGGCGATCGCTCCCGCTCAGGATGCGGCCAGTCCGCCCGCCTAGCGGGACGAGGAACGATTCAACATAGGGTTTCGGAGGGAGCAGAATGTCGGCAGTGCGGAGCATCGATCAAAACGTTGAGGACATCGGCACCGAGCCGGAGCTGACGGACGGTTTCCACCTGGTCATCGACGCGCTCAAGCTGAACGGCATCACCAACATCTACAACGTGCCGGGCATCCCGATTACGGATCTCGGCCGGATGATGCAGGCCGAGGGGATGCGCGTCTTCTCCTTCCGCCACGAGCAGAATGCCGGCTACGCCGCCTCAATCGCGGGCTACCTCACCAAGAAGCCCGGCGTGTGCCTCACGGTGTCGGCGCCCGGCTTCCTGAACGGCCTCACGGCGCTCGCGCACGCCACCACGAACTGCTTCCCGATGATCCTCATCTCGGGCTCCTCCGAGCGGGAGATCGTCGACCTGCAGCAGGGCGACTACGAGGAGATGGACCAGCTCGCCGTCGCCAAGACGATGTGCAAGGCGGCCTTCCGGGTGCTGCACGCGCAGGATATCGGCATCGGCATCGCCCGGGCGATCCGGGCCGCGGTCTCGGGACGTCCGGGCGGTGTCTATCTCGACCTGCCGGCGAAGCTCTTCGGCCAGGTCATGGACGCGGAGGCCGGCCGCAAGTCGCTCGTGAAGGTGATCGACGCCGCGCCGGCGCAGATCCCGGCGCCCTCCGCCGTGAAGCGCGCCGTCGAGGTGCTGAAGGGCGCGAAGAAACCCCTGATCATCCTCGGCAAGGGCGCCTCCTACGCCCAGGCGGACGACGCGATCCGCAACCTCGTCGAGACCTCCGGCGTGCCCTTCCTGCCGATGAGCATGGCGAAGGGCCTCCTGCCCGACACGCATCCGCAATGCGCCGGGGCGGCGCGTTCGACGGTGCTGAAGGATTCGGACGTCGTCATGCTGATCGGCGCGCGACTGAACTGGCTGCTCTCGCACGGCAAGGGCAAGGCCTGGGGCGACGCGCCGAAGAAGTTCATCCAGATCGACATCGAGCCCAAGGAGATGGACTCCAACGTCGAGATCGTCGCGCCGGTCGTGGGCGACATCGGCTCCTGTGTCGAGGCGATCCTCAAGGAGATGGGCGGCGGCTGGGCGAAGCCTTCGGCCGACTGGATCGGCGCGGTCTCCAAGAAGCGGGACGACAACGTCGCCAAGATGGCGCCGCGGCTCATGAACAACAACCTGCCGATGGACTACCACGGCGCGCTCGGCGTGCTGCGCCAGATCATCAAGGACCGGCCGAACGCCATCCTGGTGAACGAGGGCGCCAACACGCTCGACCTCGCCCGCGGCATCATCGACATGTACCAGCCGAGGAAGCGCATCGATGTCGGCACCTGGGGCATCATGGGCATCGGCATGGGCTACTCGATCGCGGCCGCGGTCGAGACGGGCAACCCGGTCCTCGCCGTCGAGGGCGACAGCGCCTTCGGGTTCTCCGGCATGGAGATCGAGACCATCTGCCGGTACAACCTCCCGGTCTGCGTGGTCGTCTTCAACAACGACGGCATCTACCGCGGCACGGACCAGAATGCCGGCGGGGACGACCCGGCCACCACGGTCTTCGTGAAGGGCGCCCGCTACGACAAGATGATCGAGGCCTTCGGGGGCGTCGGCGTGAACGCGACGAGCCCCGACGAGCTCCGGCGGGCGGTGGTCGAGGCGATGGATTCGGGCAAGCCCACCCTCATCAACGCCGTGATCGACCCGGCGGCGGGCAGCGAGAGCGGCCGCATCGGCAACCTCAACCCGCAAAGCGCCCTCAAGAAGAAGCAGCCGAAGCCGGAAGGCACCGAGACCGGGACCGCCGGCGCGGCCTGACGAGACGAGCGCGTCCCGCCCCTCGCGGGCGAGACGGTTTCACCATCGCAGCATAGGGGCGGGCGACCTCGCCCCGCCGATCGATCGGAGGGATCTCATGACCAAGGCATTGGACGGCGTCCGCATCCTCGATTTCACGCATGTGCAGTCGGGCCCGACCTGCACGCAGCTTCTCGCCTGGTTCGGGGCTGACGTGATCAAGGTGGAGCGGCCGGGTGTCGGCGACATCACCCGCGGCCAGCTTCGGGACGTGAAGGACGCGGACAGCCTCTATTTCACGATGCTGAACCACAACAAGCGCTCGATCACGATCGATTCGAAGAACCCCAAGGGCAAGGAAGTCCTCGAGGCGCTGATCAAGACCTGCGACGTCCTCGTCGAGAACTTCGCACCGGGCGCGCTCGACCGGATGGGCCTCACCTGGGACCACATCCACAGCCTGAACCCCCGCATGATCGTGGCCTCGATCAAGGGCTTCGGCCCCGGCCCCTACGAGGATTGCAAGGTCTACGAGAACGTCGCGCAATGCACCGGCGGCGCGGCCTCGACGACCGGCTTCCGCGACGGGATCCCGCTGGTCACGGGCGCGCAGATCGGCGATTCCGGCACCGGCCTCCACCTCGCGCTCGGCATCGTGACCGCGCTGTTCCAGCGCGAGAAGACCGGCAAGGGCCAGAAGGTCACCTGCGCCATGCAGGACGGCGTGCTGAACCTCTGCCGCGTGAAGCTGCGCGACCAGCAGCGCCTCGCCCACGGGCCGCTCACCGAGTACTCGCAATACGGCGAGGGCATTCCGTTCGGCGACGCGACCCCGCGGGCCGGCAACGATTCCGGCGGCGGCCAGCCCGGCCGCATCCTCAAGTGCAAGGGCTGGGAGACGGACCCGAACGCCTACATCTACTTCATCACCCAGGCGCCCGTCTGGGAGAAGATCTGCGACGTGATCGGCGAGCCGGAGTGGAAGACGCACCCGGATTACGCCAAGCCCGCCGCGCGCCTGCCGCGCCTGAACGAGATCTTCGGCCGCATCGAGGCCTGGACGACCCAGCACGACAAGTTCGAGGCGATGGAGATCCTCAACAAGTACGACATCCCCTGCGGGCCGATCCTTTCCATGAAGGAGATCGCGCAGGACCAGTCGCTCTATGCGACCGGCACGCTCGTCGAGGTCGATCACCCCACCCGCGGCAAGTACATCACGGTCGGAAACCCGATAAAACTGTCGGATTCGCCCGCCGAGGTGGTCCGTTCGCCGCTTCTCGGCGAGCACACGGAGGAGATCCTCCGCGACGTGCTCGGCTTCAACGAGAACCAGATGGACCAGATCCGGCAATCGGGCGCGATCGGCGGCACGCCGGACAAGATGGCGGCCGAGTAGGGGAGGGCTCTCGCTCCCCCTCCGCTCACACCGGCGCAAGCCAGTGTCCGGGGTCTGATCCCTCCCCGGAGGGGAGGGTGGCCCGAGCGAAGCGGAGGGCCGGGTGGGGCTGCCTGCCTAGCCGCAACCCCACCCCGGTTCGCGCCTGCGGCGCGACTCGGCCCTCCCCTGGAGGGGAGGGATCAGGCGGCTCGGCCGCCAGCAGGCACGCGCCGTCCTTCCCCGGTCCGGGGTCTGGTCCATCGGCACTGTCAAAGAGCCGGCCCGAAATCCTCGAGGGGAGCGGGATGCCGGTTCTCCGGCCTAAATTTGTAGAGCGCTGGAATCTGGGTGGGTGCTCAGGTCCCTCCCGGCGAACCCGGCCGTTGCCGCCTTCGGCAACATTCCGGATCCGCAAGTCGGGTTACCCCGACTTGCATCCCGCGACGGTCTTTTCGGCCCCATGGGCAAACGCCCGGTCAGCCGCCCAAGCGCCCCGGCCGACCGGACCGAGACCCTGGGACCCGTCCTCCCCTCCGCCAGACGTGACCGGTGCGCACGCGGCTCCCTCGCGAGAGGGGAGTGCGGAGGATATAGGAATAAATGCTAGGTTTGTCAACTCGGCATTCCGCTCACACCGGCGAAGGCCGGTGCCCAGGGACTAGACCCCGGCCTTCTCCGAGGTGAGCGGGAACGAGGCGGAGAGGGTGGATTGCTTCGCTGGCGCTCGCAATGACGGGCTGGAGCCACTGAAACTCAAGCGCCGCCCAGACCTGGATGAGATCCGGTGATCGTGCCGCCGGTCGCCGCGGAAATGTTCGCTATGCGGCCCAACGCGCCAGACCAGGAACCTCCAGGTGAAACTCCCTGTTGGGCTCGACCGCTCCCCACGCCGGCGCGATCGCCCGGCGATGGAGGTCTCACATGCTGAGTCGCCGCGACGTTCTCAGAGGCACCGGCGGGATCGGTGCAGCCTTCGCCGTCGGGGGAACTGCCTTCGCAGCGCCGGCCGGCGAGGAGATCGCCTGGATGCCGGCGACGCGGCTGATCCCGGCCTTCCGTTCGGGCGAACTGTCTCCGGTCGCGGTGCTGGAGGCGCAGATCCGGCGGATCAATCGCCTGAACGGCAAGGTGAACTGCATCACCTACCAGCATTTCGACGAAGCGCTCGCCGCTGCCCGCGAGTCGGAGCGCCGCTACCGGGCGGGCACCGCGCGACCTCTCGAAGGCATCACCGTCGCGGTGAAGGACGAGTACGCCGTGAAGGGATGGGTGACCACCATGGGCACCCTCCTCCGGAAGGATGCTCCGCCCGAGCAGGCCGATGGCCCGGTGATCGAGGGGCTTCGCGCGGCCGGGGCCGTGTTCCCGATCCAGACCACCGTCCCAGAATTCTACTCGTGGGCGACCACGGCAACTCGGCTATGGGGGATCACGCGCGACCCGTGGAACCTGCGATACTCGCCGGGCGGTTCGTCCGGAGGCACCGGCGCCGCGCTGGCTGCTGGGTTCACGACCTTGGGGCTCGGCTCGGACATGGGCGGGTCGATCCGAATCCCCTCGTCCCAATGCGGCCTGTATGGCTTCAAGCCGCCGTTCGGCCGCATCCCGACGAGCGAGATCGTCTACGAAACAGAGGGTCCGCTCGCCCGGACCTTCGACGACCTCAACCTCTTCACGCGCGCCATGGTCGGCCCGCACCCGATGGTGCATTCCTCGCTGTCGCCCCGCCTCGACTTTCCGGCAACCTACGGCCCGATCGAGGGATGGAGGATCGCCTTCGATCCAGGTACCGGGGTGACGCCGTTGGACCCGTCGGTCCGAGACGCCTTGGAAAACGGTCTCGCGCGGCTGCGCGAACTGGGCGCGAGCATCGAGCAAGTGGATCTCGACTTCCAGGCGTCAGACCTCCAGACCTTCAACCTCGGTCTGTTCTCGACCGCGCTGGGCGCGTTGCTGTCCCAGGCGAGGCGCGACCCGGACAAGCTCACGCCGTATGTGCGCGAACTGGCAAGCAAGCTGACCCATCTGGGGCCAGATCAACTGGCCGCAGCCGATGCGCTTCTCGCGCGCTACAATCGTCGCGTGCAGGAGCAGGTCTTCCAGCGCGGTTGCCGGGCGTTGATCATGCCGACGCTCGCGACGCCTTTCATTCCGGCCGAACATGGCCTGGATCCCGCGAACGACAGCGTCAACGTCGATGGCAAGCCGGTGCGCGGATTGAACTTCCTCTTGACCTGGCCATGGAACCTGCTGAGCCGCTATCCGGTCGTCTCCGCTCCACTTGGCCTCGGACCGGAGGACATGCCGATCGGCATGCAGATCATCGGCGACAGGTTCGACGATCTCGGCGCATTCCAGGTGGCCGCGGCCTATTCGCGGGTGGGGCCGCCTCTCTACGCCGGCAAGGCTTTTCCCGATTTCGAGGGGTGAGCATCCGAGCGGCCGCCTGGGATTAGGCGCGACCCTTCCGGCCGGGCTGCGCTCGTCGGCGCCTCGCCTCAATCCTCGTGAAACACGCCGTGCTTCGCCACGTGCTCCGCGAGCCCGAGCGTGTGGTCGCGGACGGCGGCTTCGGCACCGAGCGCGTCGCGGCGCTGCAGCGCGGCGATGATGCGTTCGTGGTCGGCCTTCGACTGCGCGGCGCGGTTGCTCTGCCGGACGGACACGGCCCGGATGGCCCGCATGTGCAGGAACAGGTTCTCGGTCATCTCCTGGATCAGCGTGCAGCCGCCGAGCCGGATGATGGTCTGGTGGAAGCGGATATTGGCGTCCGAATATTCGTGCACGTGCTCGCCGGGCTGGTCCTGCTCGAACTCCGAGAAGATCGTCTTCAGGCCGGCCAGTTCCGCGTCGCTCGCGCGCTCGGCCGCGAGCCGTGCCGCCATGCTCTCGAGCGCCGCCCAGACCTGGATGAGTTCGATGATCTCGCGCTTCGACTTGCGGATGACGAAGATGCCCCGCCGCGGGACGGAGCGGACGAAGCCCTCCTGCTCCAGCACGGTCAGCGCCTCGCGGATCGGCGTGCGGCTGACGCCGAGATCCTGCGAGAGTTGGCGTTCGTCGAGACGGATTTCCTCGTCCGCCCCGTAGATGTCCATGTCCGTGATGGCGCGTTTCAGCGAGTCGTACGCGAGCGCGCGTAGGCTCACGCTCGCGTCGAGCGGGGCAACGTTCAGGCGAGGGCGGGCTGCTGTCTTCTGCACGCCGAAAAAATAGCCGGATTCTGCTCTGGAATACCAGCATAAAGCCTTGCCGGAGCCCGACTTTTCTCCGCGGGCCGGATGCCGGTCCGCTACCCTCCGCGAAATCCGTGCAGGCGGCCATCCGCGGGCTCCACCTCGCGCAGCTGTCGCGCCGTCTCGGTGACGCGCGCGAGGAAGCTGGCGTAATCGGCCTTGTCCGCCTCCAGGTCCCCCGCGCACCCCGTCGCCGGGAGGAATCTCGCGTATCCGCCGACCGGCCGATCGCGCTCGCCGCTCTGCCGCTCCGCCTGCTGCAGGTGGAAGGCGCCGCTCTCGTCAGGCGGCGACAGCACCGTCAGGCCGTACAGGATACGGCCATTCGGGATGCTGTTGCGGTTCGCATCCTGGCGGAAGCGGTCGAGCGGATAGACCTGCTCGATGCTCGACGGGTCGTTGACGTTCGCGGTCGGGGTCATGCCGCCGCCCCTCGCACGACGAGGACGATCTTGCCGATATGCTGGCTCGATTCCATCAGCGCATGGCCCTTCGCGGCCTCCGCGAGCGGGAAGGTGGCGTGGACGAGCGGCCGGATGGAGCCGTCGGAGAGCTTCGGCCAGACATGCTCCCTGAGCTTGGCCGCGATGGCGGCCTTGTCGGCGATCGGGCGCGGACGCAGGGTCGAGCCGGTGAGCGTCAGCCGGTTGCGCATGACGCGGTTGAAGTCGATCTCCGCCTTCGAGCCGCGCAGGAAGGCGATCGAGACGTGGCGGCCGTCCGGCGCCATGACCGAGATCGAGCGCGGGATGTAGTCGCCGCCGACCATGTCGAGGACGACGTCGACGCCCTTGCCGCCGGTGGCCTCCTTCACGACCGCCGCGAAATCCTCCTCGCGGTAGTTGATGGCCCGGTCGGCGCCGAGCTTCACGCAGGCCTCGCATTTCTCCGCGCTGCCGGCGGTGGTGAAGACGCGCGCCCCCGCCGCCTTGGCGAGCTGGATCGCCGTCGTGCCGATGCCGGATGAGCCGCCATGGACCAGCAGCGTCTCGCCGCTCTTGAGCAGGCCGCGGTCGAAGACGTTGCTCCAGACCGTGAAGAAGGTCTCCGGCAGGGCGGCCGCCTCGATCATGCTCAGGCCCTTCGGCACCGGCAGGCACTGGGCCGCGGGGGCGGTGCAGAACTCGGCATAGCCGCCGCCGGCCACCAGGGCGCAGACCTCGTCGCCGACCTTCAGGTCGGAGACGTCGGGCCCGATCTCGACCACCCGGCCTGCGATCTCGAGGCCCGGGATGTCGCTGGCGCCGGGCGGCGGATCGTAATGCCCCTTGCGCTGGAACACGTCCGGCCGGTTGATGCCGGCCGCGTGGACCTCGATGAGGACCTCGCCCTCCGTCGGCTTCGGCACCGGCCGGCTGCCCGGCTTCAGCACCTCGGGTGCGCCGGGCGCCGTGATCTCGATCGCGGTCATGGTCTCGGGCAAGGGCGTCTCCTGTTCGGCGTCGTTCGGACGTTTGGTCGGGTTTAAGCCTTCGCGGCGCGCAAGACGAGGCGTCGGCCGCGGACCTCGTAGGAGTCCAGCCGCTCCAGGAAGGTCTGGCCGAGAAGGTTGCCTTCGAGCATCCCTGGGCGGGCGACCAGCGCGGAGAGCCGCCGCATCTGGATCGGCCCGACGCTGAGGCGCTCGATGGTGATCGGCGCGGCGAGGCCGCGCCCGTTCGCCGTGGATACGGGTATGCGGAAGTTCAGCGTCTCCGGCTTGAAGCCGAGGATGGCGGCCGTCTCGGCGGAGAGGACCACCGAACTCGCGCCGGTGTCGAACAGGAACGGCACGTCCCGGTCGTTGATCCTGGCCGGGATGACGAAGGTGCCGTCATAGCGGCGGTTCACGGCCACCTCCCCGCCCTGGATGATTGTGGCCTCCGGCAGGCCGAGGCCGATCTCCTCGCTGACGCCGCGGATGGCCTCGCCGAGTTCGGTCCGGTGCAGGTAGGCCGCCCCGAGGCTGCCGACCAGCACGACCCAGATCGCAACGGAGGCGACCGCGTTGCGCCACGTCCCGCGGGAGCGTTGCGTCGCCCAGCCGGTGAGCATCAGGGCGACGGCCAGGAACGCCAGCGCCGAGGCAATCTCGGTCGTGGAGAAGCCCGCGATGGGCCCGCTTCCGACGACCGCCACCGCCCAGGCGATGACGGCGACGATCCAGCCCCAGCCAACGGCACCCATCAGCCGGCTTCCGATTGCGCCCGCTCGGGGAGGAGCAGGCGGCGCATCCGCTCGTCGAGTCCCGCCATGATGGCGAGGCGCTCGTCCTCGCTCATGCTGCCCCACCGGGCGATCTCGTCGCGTGTGCGTCCGCAGCCCTCGCAGAGCCCGCTCTCGGGGTCGAGGATGCAGACGCGAAGGCAGGGGCTGGAGACGCGAGGCATGAACCCTATGTGGCGTGCCCGCTCGCGTTCGTCACCTCCGGAAGAATCCCCGGGTCAGGCCGCCTTCGAGTTCTTCGGCTTCATGTCGACGGCCGGCAGGGCGTCGATGACGCGGGCGGCCGGGAAGGTGACGATCACCTCCGTGCCCTCGCGCGGCTTCGATTTCAGCTGGAAGCCGCCGCCATGGAGGTCGACGAGGCCCTTCACGATCGGCAGCCCGAGGCCGGAGCCCTGCTCGGCCGTCTTGATGGCCAGCGAGCCGCGGCCGAAGGACGACATGACGACGGGGATCTCGTCCTCGGGGATGCCGGGGCCGGTATCGTTCACGCTGAGATACTGGCCGCCAGACGACGTCCAGCCGACCTTGATGGTGATCTCGCCGCCCTGGGGCGTGAACTTCACCGCGTTGGACAGGATGTTCAGCACGATCTGCCGCACGGCCCGCTCGTCCGCCCACAGCCGCGGGAGGGAGGGGTCGAGGAATTCGCGGAAGCTCTGGTTCTTCGCCTTGGCCTTGAGGTTCAGCATGTGACGGCACTCCGTCACGATATGCGAGAGCTCGACGGCCTCCTCGTTGAGCTCGTAGCGGCCCGCCTCGATGCGGGAGAGGTCCAGGATCTCGTTGATCAGCGTCAGGAGGTGCTGGCCCGAGCCGTGGATGTCGGCCGAGTAGTCCTTGTAGGCGGGCGTCGCGTGCGTGCCGAACACCTCGTTCTTCATCACCTCCGAGAAGCCCAGGATGGCGTTGAGCGGCGTGCGGAGCTCATGGCTCATGGTGGCGAGGAAGCGCGACTTGGCGAGGTTCGCCTCCTCGGCCCGCCGCCGGGCTTCGTCGGAATTCGCCTTGGCCTGTTCCAGCTCGGCGAACATCGCGTCCTTCTCGGCGCGGGACTGGATGCTCGAGAGCGAGTTCGCATAGAGGCGCGTCGCGAGCAGCAGGAAGAAGGCGACCGCGCTCGACGTCATGACGAGCATCATGAAGGCGTTGAAGTCGCGCTCGCTCAGCGCGACCGAGACCGCGATCGCCCCGACGGGCGCTACGCCGAGATAGACGGCGAGCGGGATCGTGGCCGAAAGGCTCGCCGTCACGGCGGTGACGATCAGCACCACGAAGAGCGCGAAGCCGCTGGTTCCGGTCTCGACCTTCGCGAGCGTCAGGACGCTCAGGGCCCAGACGAGGCCCGTGATGAGCTCGGCGAGCATGAAGCGGCGCCGCCAATCCGGCAGCCGCACCTCCTCCGGCGGCGTTGCGAGGAAGCGCTGCGACAGGACCAGCTTGATGCCGATCACCACGACGGCCAGGAAGAGCCATCCGGTCGCGAGCCCGATCGGGACCCAGAGCGACGATATTCCCGCGATGACGACCGCGAGGGCGAGCAGGAGGAGCGAACTGCCGCTGTGGTATTGCGCGTAGACGCGGACGAGCTCGTATTCGTAGGAGCGTTCGAGGCCGACGGAGGAGGTCAGCTTTTCGCGGGCGCTCCGCATCTCCTGCGATAGCTTCCGGCGATGCACGGCGCCGTGCAGCGTGGGGCGACGCCCCTGCTGGACAATCTGAGCCGTCAACTCGCCCATCTACGCACGCGCACTCGTCCGGGGTTACGCTCCGGTCCAATTGAGCATGCTTCGGAAACGTTAACCTCCCCCTGACGATATCCGTAAAGTCGATGTTCACCCCCGAAGTTTTTCACCTCCATCCATGTTGCGGCGCATCGACGGCCTTCTGGCGACCCTGATCCTGGTCGCTCTCGCGATCGGGGTGGTCTCGGTGCAGCGCGAGGCGGAGCGCGTCGAGGGGCTTCCCCGCGTGGTGGACGGGGATTCGCTCGAGGTCGGCGGCCGCCGCATCCGGCTCGCCGGCGTGGATGCGCCCGAGCTGTCCCAGACCTGCGAGCGCCCGGGTGGCGGCACCTATCGCTGCGGCGAGGTCGCCCGCGAAGGCCTTCGCGCGCTGGCCAGGGGCGGCCTGACCTGCACGCTCACCGGCCGGGACAAGTACGGACGGGACCTCGCGGTCTGCGAGGCGGCGGGGCGGGACGTCGGCGCGGCGCTGGTCACGGACGGCCTCGCCGTCTCCTATGGCCGCTACGAGCCTGAGGAGCGGGAGGCGCGCGGGCGCGCCGCCGGGCTCTGGGCAGGGCGGTTCGAGCGGCCCTCGGCCTGGCGCGCGGCGCACGGACGCTGAAGGTGCTTGCGGGCCTGCGGGACCTTCGCGAAAAAGCCTCCGCGACAGGGACGATCCCGGCGGGAGGAACAGGATGAAGCTCTACGATTCGGGACGCGCGCCCAACCCCCGGCGGGTGAAGATCTTCCTTGCCGAGAAGGGAATCTCCATCCCGACCGAGCAGGTCGACATCGGCAAGCTCGAGCACAAGGGCGAGGCCTATTCCGCCCTGAACCCCGTTCAGCAGGTGCCGGCGCTGGTCCTCGACGACGGCTTCGTGCTGACCGAGACGATCGCCATCTGCCGCTACATCGAGGAGCTGCACCCGGAGCCGCCGCTCTTCGGCACCGACGCCTTCACGCGCGCGCTCGTCGAGATGTGGCAGCGGCGGATCGAGTTCGGGCTCCTGATGCAGGTGGCGGCGGTGTTCCGCCATCTCCATCCCGCGATGGCGCAGATGGAGGTGCCGCAGGTGTCCGAATGGGGCGAGGCCAACAAGGAGCGCGTGCTCCGCTTCCTCGGCGTGCTCGACAAGGAGCTCGAGGGCCAGGAATTCATCTGCGGGGACACCCTGACGGTTGCGGACATCACCGGGCTCGTCGGGCTCGATTTCATGAAGCCGGCGAAGCTCGCCGTGCCGGAGGAGTTCGGCCATGTCCGCCGCTGGCACGCCCGGCTGTCGGAGCGGCCGAGCGCCAAGGCCTGAGGGCGCAAGAGGTCGCATGGACGGGGAGGGCGGTCCGGTCTTTCTCGCCCGCATGAACGAGATGCAGCCGGGCGGGACGGAGCCCTTCGAGGAGGTCGCGGCCCGCCTTCGCGCCTGCCGGATCTGCCGCGAGGCGCCCCGCCACGGGCCGGCGCTCCCGCACGAGCCGCGGCCGATCCTGCAGGGCTCCCCCTCGGCGCGGCTCTGCATCGCGAGCCAGGCGCCCGGCAACCGCGCCAATATCAGCGGGCGACCCTTCGACGATCCCTCGGGCGTGCGGCTGCGCTCCTGGCTCGGGCTCGACGAGGCTCGGTTCTACGATCCGAAGCGGCTCGCCATCGTGCCGATGGGGCATTGCTTCCCGGGCTACGACCGCCACGGCGGGGACATGCCGCCGCGGCGCGAATGCGCCCCGACCTGGCGCGAGCCCGTCTTCGCCGCCCTGCCGCGGCTGGAGCTGATCCTGGTGATCGGCCTCTATGCCCAGGCCTGGCATCTCGGGCCGGGGCGGGCGGGCCTCACGGCCACGGTCGCCCGCTGGCGCGAGATCTTCGCGGAGGAGCGGCATCCGCGCGTGCTCCCGCTCCCCCATCCGTCCTGGCGCAACACCGGATGGCTGAAGCGCCATCCCTGGTTCGAGGCGGAGCTCCTGCCGGTGCTCCGGGGGGAGGTCGCCCGGCTGGTCGCGGCTCCGAGCTGAACCGCCGCCGCCGGGCTGCCTATGCGATCTCGATCTTGGACCGGGCCCGCCGGCGCGGGGCGGGGGCCGGCACGTCGCGCGGCGCCACCATGAGCACGGCCCAGCCGAGCAGCCCCGCGACCAGGGAGCCGGTGAGGATCCCGATCTTCACCCCGTCCTGCAGGGCCGCGTTATCGGCGAAGGCCAGCATCCCGATGAACAGGCTCATCGTGAAGCCGATCCCGCACAGGAGGGAGATGCCGAGCAGCTGCAGCCGGCCGGCGCCCATCGGCACGTCGGCGAAGCCGAGGCGGATCGTCAGCATCGCGCTGCCGAAGACCCCGACGAGCTTGCCGACGAGAAGGCCGAGGGCCACGCCCAGCGTCAGCGGTTCGGTCAGCTTGTCCGTCGTCACCCCGGCGAAGGACACGCCGGCATTCGCGAACCCGAAGATCGGGACGATCGCCATCGCGACCCAGGGCTGGAGAGCATGCTCGAGCTGGTGGAGCGGGGAATGCGGGATGTCGTCCGGTTGTCCCGGCGAGGTCCGCAGCGGGATGGTCAGCGCGAGCAGCACGCCGGCGACGGTCGCGTGGACGCCGGAGCGAAGCACCAGGAACCACAGGACCGCGCCCAGCAGCAGATAGGGCAGGAGCCGGACGATCCGCAGCCGGTTCATCGCAACCAGCACGGCAAGGACGAGCGCCGCGCCGCCGAGCGCCATCCCGTTGAGCTCGCCCGTGTAGAACACCGCGATGATCGCGACCGCCCCGAGGTCGTCGAGGATGGCGAGCGCCGTCAGGAACACCTTCAGCGAGGTCGGCACCCGCGAGCCGAGCAGCGCGACCACGCCGAGCGCGAAGGCGATGTCGGTCGCCGACGGGATGGCCCAGCCCCGCAGGATCTGCGGATCGCCCCAGTTGAACGCCACGAAGATCAGCGCCGGGACGAGCATGCCGCCGGCCGCCGCGATGCCCGGCAGGATGCGCCGGCTCCAGGTGGAGAGCTGGCCGTCCAGGATCTCGCGCTTGATCTCCAGCCCGACCAGCAGAAAGAACACGGCCATCAGGCCGTCATTGATCCAGTGCTGGACGCTCAAGGGCCCGAGATAGGCGTGCAGGGCGGCGAAATAGGCCGGCGCGAGCGGCGAGTTGGCGACCACGAGGGCGAGGGCCGCCGCCGCCATGAGTACCAGACCGCCCGACGCCGAATTGTCGAGGAACGCCCGCATCAGGGAGACGGGGCGCGGTGCGGGCGAGCTTTCCTGGGCGAGGCTCAAGCGTATCTCCGGGCTTGGTGATCGGGACGAAGTCGCGCCGGCCCGACCTCGGGAGCAACGCCGGGCGCGATGGATGAGGCGGGCGGGCGCCGATTCGGTACGGAACCCGTCCCAAAAGGAACAAACGAAATTTCGGCGGCGGGGCCCAGATGGACAGCGCCCGGGCTGGATCAGGCGGAGGCGACCGGCGTCATTGCCGGATCTCGCCCCGGCTGCGGCGCGCGATGCAGACCTGGTTCAGGCTATCCCCCGTGAGGGGATTGCCGTCGAAATCGCCGAAGCGTGCTTCCAGCTCGAGCCCGGCGGCGTGCAGGAGCAGCGGCAGTTCCTGCGGGAAGATCGTCCGGAGCCGCATCTCCCGGGTCCGTCGGCGCTCGCTGTCCTCGTCGCCGAGCTGCCACCTGAGGACCCGCACCTGCGCGACCGGATCATAGGCGAGGAGCTCCTCGATCGCCGCTGGTCGCGGCGGCCGGCCGGGAGGGTCGAGCGTGACGCTCGCCCGGTACGGCCGGGAGAGTTCGTCGATGCGCGGGTTCACGACGTCGAAGGCGAGCCGGCCGCCGGGGGCGAGGTGCCGGGCGATCCGCTCCAATCCGCCGACGAGCTCCTCGTTGGTGACGAGGTGGGACAGCGAATTGCAGGACACGATGACGAGGGCGAAGTCGCGCCCGAGCTCGAACGACCGCATGTCGTCCTGGACGAACGCGATCTCCACGCGGGCGCCGGCCGCCTTGCGCCGCGCCGCCTCGAGCATCGCGGCGGAGTTGTCGATGCCCACGACCTCGTGCCCGTCCTTCGCGAGCGGCACCGAGATGCGTCCGGTGCCGCAGGCGAGTTCGAGCACGGGCCCGCCGCGCCGTGCGGCGAGCCTCCGATAGAAGCTCTCGCACGGGCCTGGCGGAACGACGGCATCGTAGAGCGACGGCGCCTCGTACAGCGCCACCTCGGTGTCATGCATCGGGCTGGAAATTCCGTCGGCCGGACGCGGCCACGACGGCCGCCCGCCTCAGGAAGCCGAGATCCAGAGCTGGCTCAAACCTTTTCGAGAGCAGCGGCTGGAAAATCGAGAGCCGTTCCTGCATCCGGCGGGGACCAGAGCTTCATCGTTCGGCCGAGGTTCCAGGTGAAGCCGCGATGGGTGACCTGTAGGAAGCAGCACCCCCTTCCGCTCCCGGCGCCCCTTCGATGAATATTCTTCTGATCCCCGGTTTCATGACGGACGGCTCCTTGTGGGACGAGGTCGCCCCGGAGCTCGCGGTGCTCGGGCCCGTCATCCGCGGCGACCCGGGCCGCTCGTCCACCATCCGGGAGATGGCGGAGGACATGCTCCGGCAGGCGCCGGATCGGTTCGCGCTGATCGGCTTCTCGATGGGCGGCTATGTGGCCCGGGAGATGGTGCGGATCGCGCCGGAGCGGATCGTGGCGCTCGTACTGATCGCGACCTCCGCCCGGGCGGACACGCCCGAACAGGCACGGCGGAAGATCGCCGCCGCGAGCGCCGTCGACCCCGCCCGGTTCGGCGGGGTGAGCCGGGCCGCCATCCTCGCCTCGCTGCATCCGGCCCGCTCCGGCGATGAGGCGCTGATCGAGCGCGTCCGGGCCATGAGCGAACGGGTGGGCGGCGAGGTGTTCCGGCGGCAGGCGGCCCAGCTGCGGGCAGGCGACCTCGACGGGCTCGCCGCGATCCGGTGCCCGACCCTGATCGTCGCGGCAGACCGGGACGCCTTGCGCAGCCGGGAGGAGGCGGAGGAACTCCACCACGGGATCCCGGGCTCCACCCTGGTCCTCATCGAAGGATCGGGACACATGATCCCGATCGAGGAACCGGAGCAACTCGTCGCCGCCATTCTGCCCTGGCTCCGGGCGCAGGCTGATGGTGATCGGTCCGGAGGCTAGTAGCCGTAGCGCCGGTCCATCCGCCGGTCGTGGCGCATTGTCCTTCGATCCATCCGTCGTTCGTGCCGCCCCATTCGCCGGTCTGCGCGACGGTACATTCCAGGGGTCTGCACCTCGACGATCAGCCCGTCCGCCAGGGCAGACGTGCCGACGGCCGACCGCGACGAGCCGAGCGGGGCGGCGATCCCTCCGCTTCCCAGGCCCAGCGCAAGCGCAACAGCAAGGGGAAGCACGGCAGGCTTGAGGAACGCCATCGTGACCTCCGTCACTTCATGCGGTTCCAGGACTGGCACCGCACGGCGATTGCGTGCCCTCGCGGTCAGATTGCTTGATCGGACGGGCCGCGGCCGTCCGACCGGCGAGGCCTCAGGCCTTCTTCGCGTTCTGCTGCAGGCGGGCGAGGAGGCTCGACGTGTCCCAGCGGTTGCCGCCCATGCGCTGCACCTCGCCGTAGAACTGGTCGACCAGCGCCGTGACGGGGAGGGTCGCGCCGTTGCGGCGGGCTTCCTCCAGGCAGATCGCGAGGTCCTTGCGCATCCAGTCGACGGCGAAGCCGAACTCGTACTTGCCCTCGTTCATGGTCTTGCCGCGATTCTCCATCTGCCAGGAGCCGGCGGCGCCCTTCGAGATGACGTCGAGCACGGCCTCGATGTCGAGGCCGGAATGCTTGCCGAAATGCACCGCCTCGGCGAGGCCCTGGACGAGGCCGGCGATGCAGATCTGGTTCATCATCTTGGCGAGCTGGCCGGAACCCGACGGCCCCAGCAGGCGGCAGGACCGCGCATAGCTCATGATGACGGGCTCGACGGCCGCATAGGTCGCGCCATCGCCGCCGCACATCACGGTCAGGACGCCGTTCTCGGCCCCGGCCTGGCCGCCGGAGACCGGCGCGTCGATGAAGCCGAAGCCGCGCTCCTTCGCGTTCGCCTCGAGCTCGCGCGCGACGGCCGCCGAGGCGGTCGTGTGGTCGACGAAGGTCCGGCCCTTGCCCATGGCCGCGAAGGCGCCGTCCTTCCCGGTCGTGACCGAGCGGAGGTCGTCGTCGTTGCCGACGCAGGCGAAGACGATCTCCTGGCCCTCGGCCGCCTCGGCCGGGGTCCGGGCCGCCCGGCCGCCGTTCTCGGAGACCCACTTCTCGGCCTTGGCGAAGGTCCGGTTGTAGACCGTCACCTCGTGCCCCTTCTGGCCGAGATGCCGGGCCATCGGGTAGCCCATCACGCCCAGGCCCAGGAACGCCACTTTCGCCATCGCTTCCCCCTTGATCGTCAGGCCGCTCTTATGGAGCGACCGGCGGGCGGTCAAACCGCCTACCGGATGTCGAACGGAACGTATTTCGCCCGGATGCGGTCGTAGGCGCCGCTCGCGATCACCCGGTCGATCGCGGCGTTGAAGAACTCGAGCAGGGTGGTGTCGCCCTTGCGCACCGCGACCCCCACGCCCTCGCCCCGGTTCACGGGCAGGTCGCCGATGAAGCGGCAGCACATCTTGCCTTCGCGCGAGTCGAGGAATTTCGAGATCTCGAGCTTGTCGCCGAGCACGTAGTCGAGCCGCCCGGTGAGGAGGTCGAGATTGGCCTCCTCCTGCTTGCCGAAGGGGCGGATGTCGGCGCTCCGGTAGGTGCTCTCGAGGTAGCCCGCGAACTCGCTGTCGGCGACCACGCCGACGCTCTTGCCGACGAGGTCCGGGATGCCACCCCCGGCATCGGCGGCGGTCGCCTTGGAGGCCATGAGGGCCGCCGGGATCGCGTAGTAGCGCTTGGAGAAGGCGACGCGGTGCCTGCGCTCCTTCGTGATCTCCATCGACGACATGATGGCGTCGTAGCGGCGCTCCTTGAGGCCGGAGACCATCCCGTCCCAGTCCTGCAGGACGAAGGTGCAGGTGGCCGCCATGGCCTCGCACATGGCGCGGCCGAGCTCGATCTCGAAGCCGGCGGGCTCGTTGTTCTCCACGTAGTTGAACGGAGGGTAGGCCCCCTCCGTAGCGATGCGGATCGGCTGCGCCGGCGCGGATGGGGCCTGTGCCGCGGCGGGGCCCGAGAGCCACGCCAGAGCCAGCAACCCTATCAGGCGCGCCGCACTCACTGGATCTTCGGCGGGGCGCCGAAGTCGATCGGCGGCAGGCCGCCCCCTCCGCCCGGCAGGTCGAGCCCGGGGACCGAGAGGTTGTCGAGGCTGCGCTGCACGGCGGCCGGATCCACCACCGTTGCGGCCGTTTTGTAGTGCATCACGATCTGCGGGTAGAAGATCACGATCGCCACCATGATGAGCTGGATCACCACGAAGGGGATCGAGCCCATGTAGATCTGCCCGGTGGTCACGGGCGCCATCTGCTTGCCCGTGATGCGGTCGAGATAGGGCACCTTCGGGGCGACCGAGCGCAGGAAGAACAGCGCGAAGCCGAAGGGCGGGTGCATGAAGCTCGTCTGCATGTTCACGGCGAGCATCACGCCGAACCAGATCAGGTCGATGCCGAGCTTGTCGGCTACGGGTCCGAGCAGCGGGATGATGATGAAGGCGAGCTCGAAGTAGTCGAGGAAGAACGCCAGCACGAAGACGAGCGCGTTCACGACCACCAGGAAGCCGGTCTGGCCGCCCGGGAGCGAGGTCATCAGGTGCTCGACCCAGATATGGCCGTTGACGCCATAGAAGGTCAGCGAGAACACGCGCGCGCCGAGCAGGATGAAGATCACGAAGGCGGAGAGCTTCGCGGTCGATTCCGTCGCCTGCTGGACGAGCGACCAGTTGAACCGCGCCGGATTGCGGTCGAGCCGGCGCTTGACGGCGGCGAGGATGAGGGAGCCGAGCGCACCCATCGCGCCGCCCTCCGTCGGGGTCGCGACGCCGATGAAGATGGTGCCGAGCACGAGGAAGATGAGGAGGAGCGGCGGCACCATCACGAAGGTGACCTGGGTCGCCATCCGGGACATCAGCCGCAACCCGGCCATCCGCTCGACGAGGCCGACGAGCAGCGCATAGAGCGCGGCGGCCGCCACCATCTCGATCACGAGGGCGGTGACCTCGTAGCTCGGGTAGGCGCGGTGCAGGAAGAGGTAGGCCGCGCCGAGGACGACCACGAACAGGGCCGAGAGGACCACGCGGCTCGCGCCGAGGAAGCGGTGCATCACGGCGCAGATGAGCGCGACCACGGTGGAGACGCAGATCGTCAGGATGACGAAATCGGCGCCGCCCCGGATGCTCGTCTGCGTCATCACGTAGTAGCCGACGAGGCCGGAGAAGAGGACGAGCACGCCGAGCTGCCAGACGCCGCGCGAGCCGTCCGGCTCCCGGTACCCGATCGCCTCGACCGGGAGGCCCGGGGCGGATTTCGGGTAGATCATGCTCATCAGGAACACGTAGCCGGCATAGAGGCCGGCGAGGATCAGGCCCGGCAGGAACGCGCCCTCATACATGTCGCCGACGGAGCGGCCGAGCTGGTCGGCCATGACGATGAGGACGAGCGAGGGCGGGATGATCTGCGCGAGCGTGCCGGAGGCCGCGATCACGCCCGAGGCGACGCGCCGGTCGTAGCCGTAGCGCAGCATGATGGGCAGCGAGATCAGGCCCATGGAGATGACGGAGGCCGCGACCACGCCTGTGGTCGCCGCGAGCAGCGCGCCGACGAAGATCACCGCATAGGCGAGGCCGCCGCGGATGGTGCCGAAGAGCTGGCCGATCGTGTCGAGCAGGTCCTCGGCCATGCCCGACCGTTCGAGGATCAGGCCCATGAATGTGAAGAACGGTACCGCCAGCAGCACCTCGTTCGACATCACCTGGAAGACGCGTTCGGGCAGCGCCTGCAGGAGGGGCCAGCTCAGCGTGATCGAATGCGGCGCATAGGGCGCGAGTTCGACCGCGATGATGAAGAAGAGGAGCCCGTTCGCGGCCAGCGCGAAGGCGACCGGGTAGCCGAGGAGCAGGAAGATGACGAGCGCCGCGAACATGATCGGCGCGAGGTTGTTGGCGATGAATTCAGCCACGTGAGCCTCGGACAGGAATTACGAGTTGCGGGCGGCGCGACGGGTCAGCTCTGCAGGGCCGGGGGTTTCACGTTCGGATCGCTGCCGGTGAGGGCGAGCAGGCGCTCGGCCTCGGCCTCGGCGGCCGTCTGGTGCCCGACGGCATGCGGATCCGCCATGATCCCGCGCGCGATCGCCACGCGCTTGATCACCTCGCTCACCCACTGGACCAGCAGGAGCGCGAAGCCGACCAGGATCAGGAGTTTCGCAGGCCAGATCGTCAGGCCGCCGGCGCTGCTCGAGACCTCCCCGCTCCTGAACGAGCTCAGGAAGAAGGGCCAGGAGAGCACCGTCATCAGCAGCGCGAAGGGAAGGAGAAACAGGAAGAGGCCGATGAACTCGATGATGTTCCGGCCGCGCTCCGACAGCTTCGAGGAGACGATGTCGATGCGGATGTGCTCGTTCACGGCGAGCGTCCAGGGAGCGCAGAACATGAAGACTGCGCCGAACAGATACCACTGGAGTTCGAGCCAGGCGTTCGAAGAAACCCCGAATGCCTTCCGGACGATCGCGTTCACGGCCGAGACGAGGACAGCGACGAGGATCGCCCAGGCGGAGATGCGCCCGATCGCGCGGGTGAAGCCGTCGATCGCGCGGCTGAGACTGAGCAGGGCGGTCACGCGTTTTCCCTCTGGCGCCGCTTCGTCGGGCAGCGTCCGTCAAAAAATCGCGGCAACCTCAAGGGCAGGAGGCGGCCAGCGTCAAGCCGCCAAGTCGAAGATAGACTAAAGACCGAGTGGTTCGGCTCGGTGCAGCGCCGACCGGAAGGGCTTCGGTCAGCCCCCCGTCACGCTCATGTGGCGCGGCACTGCCGGCCTGGATTGGCGCTCGATGACGAAGTCGTGCCCCTTGGGCTTGCGGCCGATCGCCTCGTCGATGGCGGCCTCCAGCCGATCGTCTCCCTCCGACCCCCGCATGGCGGCGCGCAGGTCGGCGGCATCCTCCTGGCCGAGGCACATGAAGAGCTGGCCGGTGCAGGTGAGTCGGACGCGGTTGCAGCTTTCGCAGAAATTGTGGGTGAGCGGCGTGATGAAGCCGATGCGCCCGCCCGTCTCCGCCACGCGCACGTAGCGCGCGGGCCCGCCCGTGCGCTCGCTCGTGTCCGTAAGAGTATAGGACGCAGCGAGTCGCTCGCGCACGACCGAGAGCGGCATGAACTGCTCGATTCGCTCCGGCTCGATGTCGCCCATGGGCATGACCTCGATGAAGGTCAGGTCCATGCCGCGCCCATGCGCCCAGGCGACCATGGATTCGATCTCGTCCTCGTTCACGCCCTTCAGGGCGACCGCGTTGATCTTCACCTTGATGCCGGCAGCCTGGGCGGCGTCGAGGCCGCGCAACACCTGGGCGAGATCGCCCCGCCGCGTGATGCGGCGGAAGCGCTCGGGGTCGAGCGAGTCGACGGACACGTTGAGGCGGCGAACGCCGCATTCGGCGAGTTCCGCCGCATAGCGCGTCAGCAGCGTGCCGTTGGTCGTGAGGGTGAGCTCGTCCAGCGCGTCCGTCTCGAGATGCCGCGAGAGCGACCGGAACAGACTCATAATGTCACGGCGCACCAAAGGCTCGCCGCCCGTGATCCGCAGCTTGCGCACGCCCTTGCGAACGAAGGCCGAGCAGACGCGGTCCAGCTCCTCCAGGGTGAGGAGGTCGCGCTTCGGCAGGAAGGTCATCTCCTCCGCCATGCAATAGACGCAGCGGAGGTCGCAGCGGTCCGTCACGGAGACCCGGAGGTAGGTCACGTGCCGGCCGAACGGATCGACGAGGTTCGTCCGGGCGTCGACCGCGCCGGACGGAGCAATGATGGCTGACATGCTGGTGCCGGTTCCCGGGGCGAGGTGCTCTCGGCTAATGTAGGGTGTCCTATCTGGACCGTAAATCGTTCACCCGCATGAGTGGATCCAACGTGTGACGCAGGACCTCTGGCCGACCGAGATTCGGCTTCTTTCCGACAAGCGCGTGCTCGCCGTCTCCTTCGAGGACGGCCGGCGGGTCGAGGTGCCGGCGGAACTCCTGCGCGTGGAAAGCCCCTCGGCGGAGGTGCAGGGGCATGGGCCGAGCGAGCGCAAGCTCGTCGCCGGCAAGCGGAACGTCCGCATCCTGCGGGTCGACCCGGTCGGGAACTACGCCGTCCGCCTCGCCTTCGACGATGGGCATTCGAGCGGAATCTATGGCTGGGGCTTCCTGCTCGACATGGGGCTGCGCCAGGCGGAGATCATGCGGGACTACGAGGCCCGCCTGCTCCAGAAGGGGCTCGACCGCGACAGGCCCGGGATCGCGTAAAAGCAGAACGCGCCCGCGCCCGCGAGGCGCGCTCGCCTTGCCATCCCGCCGCGTGACATCTATATGCGCGCGTATTCCACACGCGGTTGCGGCCTCATGATTTGCAATGAGGCATCCGGTGTCCGGCACCCGCCGGGCCACTTCGCGCCGCGGCGGCATAACCGGAGAGAACCTTGGCACTTCCTGATTTTTCGATGCGTCAGCTCCTCGAGGCGGGCGCGCATTTCGGCCACCAGGCCCACCGCTGGAACCCGAAGATGTCGACCTACATCTTCGGCACCCGCAACAACATCCACATCATCGACCTCGCGCAGACGGTGCCGATGCTGCACCGCGCCCTGCAGGCGGTGAGCGACACGGTCGCCAAGGGCGGCCGCGTGCTGTTCGTCGGCACGAAGCGGCAGGCCTCCGACGCGGTCGCCGAGGCGGCGAAGCGTTCGGCGCAGTACTATGTGAATTCCCGCTGGCTCGGCGGCATGCTGACGAACTGGAAGACGATCTCCGGCTCGATCAGCCGGCTGCGCACGCTGGACGAGACGCTGTCCGTCGGCGGACCGGGCCTGACCAAGAAAGAGCGCCTGATGCTCTCTCGCGAGAAGGAGAAGCTCGAGAAGGCCCTCGGCGGCATCAAGGACATGGGCGGCGTGCCGGACCTCCTGTTCGTGATCGACACGAACAAGGAGCAACTGGCCATCAAGGAAGCGGGCCGCCTCGGCATCCCGGTCGCCGCGATCGTCGACACGAACTGCGATCCGGACGGCATCGCCTACCCGGTTCCGGCGAATGACGATGCGGGCCGCGCCATCGCGCTCTATTGCGACCTCATCGCCCGCGCGGCGGTCGACGGCATCGGCCGCAGCCAGGGCGATCTCGGCGTCGATCTCGGCGCGGAGGAAGCGCCGATCCTCGAGGACCTGCCGGTCGCCGAGACCACCGAGTTCGCCGAGCCGACCGAGGCCTTCGAGCTCCTGGCGGCTCCGCGCGGCGCGCCGGACGACCTGACGAAGCTGACGGGCGTCGGCCCGCAGCTGGCCAACAAGCTGAACGATGCCGGCGTGTTCCACTACTGGCAGCTCGGCGCGATGCAGCCCGACGATGTCGCCAAGCTCGATGCGGACCTCAAGCTGAACGGCCGCATCACCCGGGACGACTGGATCGGGCAGGCCCGGAACCTGATCGAGGCCGCGGCCTAACCAGCCGCCCGGTCCCCGACCAGAAGATCTTTTCGAAGCCGGCCGCGTGCCGGCTTCGCCGCAATTGAAGGAAGGAACAGGACAATGGCGACCGTCACCGCCGCAATGGTGAAGGACCTGCGCGAGAAGACCGGCGCAGGCATGATGGACTGCAAGGCCGCCCTCAACGAAACCCAGGGCGACATCGAAGCCGCCGTCGACTGGCTGCGCAAGAAGGGTCTCGCCAAGGCTGCCAAGAAGGCCGGCCGGACGGCCGCCGAGGGCCTCGTAGGCGTCGAGAGCCCCGGCCGCTCTGCGGCGATGGTCGAGATCAACTCGGAGACGGACTTCGTCGCCCGCAACGACGCGTTCCAGGCCTTCGTCCGCGAAGCGACCAAGGTCGCGCTCATGACCGCCCCGACGGTCGAGGCGCTCGAGGCCGCTCACATGCCGGGCTCGACGACGACGCTGAAGGACAAGATCCAGGAGCTCGTCGCCACCATCGGCGAGAACATGACGATCCGCCGGGTCGCCAAGCTGGAGGTGAACGAGGGTGTGGTTGCGACCTACGTCCACAACCAGGTCTCGGAAGGCCTCGGCAAGATCGGCGTGATTGTCGCGCTCGAATCGGCTGGCGATGTCGGCGAGCTCTCGACGCTCGGCCGCCAGATCGCGGCGCATATCGCGGCCATGAACCCGGTTGCGGTCGATGCCTCGGGCGTCGATGCCGCCGTCGTGGAGCGCGAGAGCGCGATCCTGCGCGAGAAGAACGCCGGCAAGCCGGACAACGTGCTCGCCAAGATCATCGAGAGCGGCCTGAAGAGCTACTACAAGGAGAACACTCTCCTGGATCAGGCCTTCGTGTACGAGCCTTCCAAGTCCGTCGCGCAGATGCTGAAGGAGGCCTCCTCCAAGGTCGGCAAGCCCGTCGAGCTGACGGGCTTCGTCCGCTTCGCGCTCGGCGAGGGCATCGAGAAGGAAGAGAGCGATTTCGCGGCCGAGGTGGCGGCGCAATCGGGAATCGGAAAGAAGCCGGACGGCGAGGGCGCCGCGGCTTGATTGATCAGGGCGGCCTCAGGGTCGCCCTTTTCATGTCGGCACTAGTGTCTGCGCCGTCGTTCGGGTTTGGGAGTTGGGATCTGTGGTAAGGCCGTATCGGCGCGTTCTCGTGAAGCTTTCCGGGGAGGCCCTGGCCGCCCCCGATGGGTATTGGCTCCATCCCCAGACGCTCGCCGAGCTCGCCGCCGACGTCGCGGCGACGGTCGAGACGGGAATCGAACTCGCGATCGTCATCGGCGGCGGCAACATCATGCGGGGTGCCCGGATGAGCCAGGCCGGGTGGATCGACCGGCCGACGGCTGATTCCATGGGC
Source organism: Enterovirga sp. CN4-39 (assembly GCF_049446235.1). Taxonomy (NCBI): domain Bacteria; kingdom Pseudomonadati; phylum Pseudomonadota; class Alphaproteobacteria; order Hyphomicrobiales; family Methylobacteriaceae; genus Enterovirga; species Enterovirga sp. CN4-39. The sequence continues at coordinate 27,138 of NZ_JBMSEF010000001.1, forward strand.
ATGATGGCGACCGTGATGAACTCGCTCGCGCTCGAGACCGCGCTGAACGCGGCGGGCGTCTCGGCCAGGACGATGTCGGCCGTCTCCATGCCGACCATCTGCGAGACCTATGCCCGCCAGCCCGCGCTCCACTATCTCGACCGGGGCCAGGTGGTGGTGCTGGCCGGCGGCACGGGCAACCCCTTCTTCACCACCGACACCGCGGCGGTGCTGAGGGCCGCCGAGCTGCGCTGCGAGGCCGTGCTGAAGGCGACCCAGGTCGACGGGGTCTATTCGAGCGACCCGAAGACGGATCCCGATGCCAAGCGCTACGACAGACTTACCCACGACGAGGCGATCCAGCGCGACCTCAAGGTGATGGACACCGCCGCCTTTGCGCTTGCACGCGAGTCCCGGCTTACGGTGATCGTCGGCTCGGTCCATTCGCCGAGCTCCGTCAGGGCCATCCTGAATAGGGAGGCCGCCTCCACCGTCGTCGCCCCTTGATGCGCGCGGGCGCCGCGCGTAATCGCTTAGAATTCAAAAGAGAACTGCTTCCATGGCCGCCACGACCTTTGACGTCAGCGATCTCAAGCGCCGCATGCAGGGCGCCATCAACTCGCTGAAACACGATCTCGGGAGCCTGCGCACGGGCCGCGCCACCCCCAGCCTGGTCGAGCCGATCCAGGTTGAGGCCTACGGCGCCACGATGTCGATGGCCCAGGTCGCCACCGTCAGCGTTCCCGAGCCGCGCCTCCTGTCGATCCAGGTCTGGGACCGCGGCATGGTCGCTGCCGTCGAGAAGGCGATCCGCCAGTCCGACCTCGGCCTCAATCCACAGACGGAAGGGCAGGTGATCCGCCTGCGCATCCCCGAGATGAACGAGCAGCGCCGCAAGGAGATGGTGAAGGTCGCGCATAAATACGCCGAGGAGGCCCGCATCGCGGTCCGCCACGTGCGCCGCGACGGCCTCGACGCGCTGAAGAAGATGGAGAAGGACGGCGACATCAGCGAGGATGACGGGAAGCGCCAGGCCGACCAGGTCCAGAAGGCGACCGACCAGACCATCTCGGAGATCGACGGTGTCGTGGCCGCTAAAGAAAAGGAAATCATGCAGGTCTAAGTTTCGCGAGTTCGGCGAGCAGGACCCAGCATGCCATCCGAATCCACCGTACTGAGCCTCGCTGCCACGGAGCCCCAGCTCGGTCCGGTGCCGCGCCACGTCGCCATCATCATGGATGGCAACGGGCGCTGGGCCGCCAAGCGCGGCCTCCCCAGGCTCGAAGGACACCGCCGCGGCGTCGAGGCGGTGCGTCGCGCTGTGCGGGCGGCGGCCGCGGTCGGCATCGAGCACCTCACAGTCTACGGCTTCTCGGCCGAGAACTGGCGCCGGCCGGCAGACGAGGTCGCCGACCTCTTCGGCCTGCTGAAGCGGTTCATCCGGGTGGACCTCGCCCAGCTCCATGCGAACAACGTGCGCGTCACGGTGATCGGGCAGCGCGGCGGCCTGGCGGATGATATCCGCCTGCTCCTCGACGAGGCGGAGGAGGTGACGCGGCGGAACACGGGCCTGAACCTGATCGTGGCGTTCAACTACGGCGGCCGGCAGGAGATCGTCGAGGCGATGCGCCAGATCGCCCGGAAGGTCCAGGCCGGCGAGCTCGACCCCGAGGCGATCGGGATGGACACGATCTCGGCCTGCCTGGACACGCGCGGCATCCCCGACCCGGATCTCGTGATCCGCACCTCCGGGGAGATGCGGATCTCGAACTTCCTGCCCTGGCAGACCGCGTATTCGGAATTCGTCTTCCTGCCCGACCTCTGGCCCGATTTCGACGAGCATACCCTCCACCAGGCCCTGGACGAGTTCCGCGGCCGCGACCGCCGCTTCGGCGGGCGGAGCGGCAAGGCCCTCTGACATGGCGGAACCCGGCCAGCAGGGCCGTCATCCGGGATCGGCTCCCGGTCGCAGCGAATTGCGCCTGCGGGTCCTCTCCGGCCTCGTCCTCGCGGCCGTGGCCCTCGCGGCGACGTGGCTCGGCGGCTTCGTCTTCGCCGCGCTCTGGCTCGCGGCGGGCATCGCGATGGCGTTCGAGTGGATCACGATCACGCGGGCGGAGCCGCGGACCACCCTGGCCGCCTTGTGCGCGGCCGGTCTCGCGGGGCTCGTGGTGGCCTACAAGCTCGATACGGGCTGGTCGGCCGAACTCGCCGTCCTGGTCCTCGCCTGCGCGGGGCTCCTGATCGCCGCCGATCGGGGCCGCGATCGCGGATGGGCGCTCGCCGGGTTCGGCTATGCCGCCCTGGTCGCGCTCGTTCCCGTGATCATCCGCGACCGGCCGGAACTCGGCGCCATCGGCATCCTCTGGATGTTCGGCGTCGTCTGGACGACGGACGTGGCCGCCTATTTCACCGGGCGGGCGCTCGGCGGGCCGAAGCTCGCGCCACGCGTCAGCCCGAAGAAGACCTGGTCGGGCTTTCTCGGGGGGCTCGCGGGGGCGATCCTCGTCGGCGTCCTCGTGGTCCAACTCGGCCGCTCCTTCGGCACGGAACTGCCTTTCGGGCTCGCCTGGGTCGTCGTGGCTTCCGCGATCGCCTCGGTCGCCAGCCAGATCGGCGATCTCGGCGAATCCGCCCTGAAGCGGCATTTCGGGGCGAAGGATTCCGGACAGCTCATTCCCGGCCATGGCGGCGTCATGGACCGGCTCGATGGTTTTGCGGCGGTCGCGCTTCTCTGCGGCGTCGCGCTCGCAGGCTCACGCCTGGCGCGCTGAGGAGAGAAGTTTGACACACCGTATCACGATCCTCGGCGCGACGGGCTCCATCGGCAAGTCCACCGCCGACGTGCTGGCGCAGCATCCGGACGGCTTCAGGGTATCCGCCCTCGTGGCCGGGAGCGACGTTCGCGGCCTCGCCGAGATGGCCCGGCGGCTCGGGGCGGAGTTCGTCGCCCTGTCGGACGCCTCCAAGCAGAAGCCCCTCCGGGAGGCCCTGGCCGGCACGGGGATAGCCTCCGGGGCGGGGCCCTCGGCCGTGACCGAGGCCGTGGAGCGCGAGGCGGAGACGATCGTCGCGGCGATCTCGGGCGTCGCGGGCCTCGCACCGACGCATGCCGCCCTCAAGGCCGGGCGGCGCATCGGGCTCGCCAACAAGGAGAGCCTCGTCTGCGCCGGCACGGCCTTCATGCGCGATGCGGCGGCGACCGGCGCGGTCATCCTCCCCATGGATTCGGAGCACAACGCGCTCGCCCAGGCCCTCGCCTCCGGCCATCCGGAGGACGTCGTCACGATGACGCTCACCGCCTCGGGGGGACCGTTCCGGACCTGGGATGCCGACCGGATCGGCGCGGCGACGCCGGCCCAGACGGCCAAGCACCCGACCTATTCGATGGGCGCCAAGATCAACGTCGACTCGGCGAGCCTGATGAACAAGGGGCTCGAGCTGATAGAGGCGCACCATCTGTTCGGCCTGAGCGCCGACCAGCTCGACGTCGTGGTGCACCCGCAATCCATCATCCACGGCCTCGTCCATTGGCGCGACGGGGCGGTGACGGCCGGCCTCGCCAATCCGGACATGAAGATCCCGATCGCGAACTGCCTCGCGACAGAGCGCCGCCTTCCGATGTCGGTGCCGCGTCTCGATCTTGCCGCTATCGGCGGGTTTACCTTTGAGCCTCCCGACGAGGCACGCTTCCCGTGCCTGCGGCTGGCGAAGGCGGCGCTTTCCGCTGGAGGCGGCATGCCGGCAGTGCTGAACGGTGCGAACGAGATCGCGGTCGAGGCTTTCCTCGCGGGTCGCGCCAGCTTTCCGGACATCCCCAGGGTAGTGGAAGAGACCTGTGCGGCCCTCGCGGGCGCAGGCAGAGCGGAGCCTGCGACGGTCGAGGAGGCGCTCGCTCTCGACAGCGAAGCACGGCGGGTCGCGGCGGGACTTCTGCCGCGTGTGACACGATCGGCCGCCTCGCGGCTGTAAGGAGACGGGAATGGAATTCCTCGCAGCAGCGCTGGGCAAGGCGGGCTCACTGCTGGTCTACCCCGTCGCGTTCCTGTTCGTGCTGACGATCGTCGTGTTCGTCCACGAATACGGGCACTTCTGGGTCGGCCGGCGCTGCGGCGTCGGCGTGAAAGCCTTCTCGATCGGGTTCGGGCGGGAGCTCTTCGGCTGGGACGATCGCCACGGCACCCGCTGGAAGATCTCGGCAATTCCGCTCGGCGGCTACGTGAAGTTCGTGGGCGACATGAACGCCGCCAGCGTGCCGGACGATGCGGCGGTCGCCCGGATGTCCGCGGCCGAGCGCGCCATGAGCTTCCAGACCAAGTCGCTGCCGAAGCGGGCCGCCATCGTGGCCGCTGGGCCGGCGGCGAACTTCATCCTCGCCATCCTGGTCTTCGCGGGGCTGGCCTATTTCGGCGGGCGGCAGGTTCTCGCCCCGCGGATCGAGGCCGTCCAGCCCGGCAGCGCAGCGGAGATCGCCGGCCTGCGTCCCGACGACCTCGTGGTCTCGATCGACGGGCGGTCGATCGCGAGCTTCGCCGACATGCAGCGGCTCGTCTCGACGAGCGCCGGCGACACGCTCGAGATCATCGTGGAGCGCGACGGGCGCCGCCTGAACCTCCAGGCGACCCCGACCGTTCGCGAGGTCGAGGTTCCGGGATTCGGCAAGCAGCGGATGGGCCTGCTCGGCATCCAGGGCTCGCGCGATCCGGCGGATGTTCGCTTCGTGCGCTACGGACCGCTCGAGTCGCTGTCGCTCGGCGTCTACGAGACCTGGAGCGTGGTCGACCGCACGTTCAACTACCTCGGGAAGCTGATCAGCGGACGCGAATCGGCGCAGCAGCTCTCGGGGCCGATCGGCATCATGCGGGTCTCGGGCGAGGTGGCCTCGCTGGGCGGGGTGAGCCCCCTGATCTCCCTGGTCGCGATTCTCTCGGTTTCGATCGGTCTCATCAATCTATTCCCGATTCCGCTCCTCGATGGCGGCCATCTGCTCTTCTACGCGGTCGAGGCTGTGCGTGGCCGCCCCTTGAGCGACAGGGCGCAGGAGATCGGGTTCAGGATCGGGCTTGCCATCGTGGTGATGCTCATGCTCTTCGCCACTTGGAATGACATTGTTCACCTTGGCGCATCATTTGCCGGCCGTGGGACGTGACACGGACGCAACGCGCGCTGAGAATGAGCCAACGTTAAGCTTAACCGGGTGTCCTTGGTTCGGGGCACCCGTTAGAAGCGGATTTCTCGCGGCTGCGTGAGATAAGCCGCCGAAATGGGCCTCGCTTCGAGAGAAGCAAGAGCGAGACGGGCAGTTGATGATGCTGATGAAGACGGTCCGACGGTTCAAGTCGGCGAGCCTAGCCGCTGCGGTCCTCGCAGTGGCCCTGCTTAGCGGGGGCGGTGTCGCCCTTGCGCAGGAGATCGTCGTCCAGGGCAACGGCCGGGTCGATGCGGAGACCGTGCGGTCCTACGTGACCGGGTCGGGCTCCCTCGAGGAGGCGCGCCGCAACATGCTGCAGACCGGCATGTTCTCGGATGTGCGCCTGTCCCGCCAGGGCAACCGGATCATCGTCAACGTCCGCGAGAACACCACGGTCAACCGTGTCGTGATCGAGGGCAGCAAGCGCTTCCAGCGCGACGCGATCGAGAACGAACTCCAGACGAAGGCGCGGCGCCCGTTCAACCAGGCGACCGTCGACGCGGACGTCGCCCGCCTGCGCGAGCTCTATGCCCGGGTCGGCCGCGCGGCCGCCAAGGTCTCGGCCCGCACCGTCGATCTTCCGAATGGCCGCATCGACGTGGTGTTCACGGTCGAGGAGGGCGGCAAGACCGGCGTCGTCGAGATCAACTTCGTCGGCAACGAAGCGTTCTCCTCGCGCCGCCTGCGCGAGCTGATGAACACGACGGAGATGAACCTCCTGTCGTTCCTGAAGTCGAACGACGTCTACGATCCGGACAAGATCGCCCTCGACGCGGAGATCATCCGCCGCCACTACCTCAAGAACGGCTATGCCGACTTCCACTTTGTCTCGACGGACGCCCGTTACGACGACCAGAAGGAAGGCTATGTCATCACCTTCACGGTGAGCGAGGGCCAGCAGTACCGCGTCGGCTCGGTCGGCTTCGACAGCCGCGTGTCGCAGGTCGACCCGACGATCCTCAAGGACGAGATCGAGCCGCGCGTCGGCGACGTCTACAGCGCCGAGGACGTCGAGAAGACCCTCAACAACATGACGAACGCGGCGGTCCGTCGTGGCCAGCCCTTCGTGATCGTGCGCCCGACCGGCGCCCGGAACCCCGCCACCCACACGGTCGATATCGGCTTCGTCGTGGAGGAGGGCCCGCGCGTCTACATCGAGCGCATCAATGTCCGCGGCAACACCCGCACCCGCGACTACGTCATCCGTCGCGAGCTCGACATCGGTGAAGGCGACCCCTTCAACAAGGTGCTGATGGACCGCGCCGAGCGTCGCCTGAACGGCCTCGGCTACTTCAAGAAGGTCCGTGTCTCGACCGAGCCGGGCAGCGCGGCCGACCGCGTGGTCGTCAACATCGACGTCGAGGATCAGCCCACCGGCGCCTTCTCGATCTCGGGCGGCTACTCGACCTCCGACGGCGCCATCGGCGAGGTCGCGATCTCCGAGTCGAACTTCCTCGGCCGTGGCCAGTTCGTCCGCCTTGCCGGCCAGCTCGGCCAGCGCTCGAACGGCGTCGACTTCAGCTTCACGGAGCCGTACTTCCTCGGCTACCGCTTCGCGGCCGGCTTCGACCTCTTCTCGAAGTACTCGGACCAGACCCAGTACTCGCGCTACGAGAACCGGACGACCGGCGGTCAGATCCGCATCGGCCTGCCGCTCACGGAAGAGTCCGGCGTCACGCTGCGCTACTCGCTTTACGAGCAGAACCTGAAGGTGCCGAACACCATCCGGCGGCCGTACAACGACTGCTCGGTTCCGATCCCCGGCTACACGCTGCTGAATCCGGATGGCACGTCCGCCTATCCGTCCTGCGCCTTCGACGGCGAGGCCTCGATCGCGGTGAAGGAGTCCCAGGGCTCGACCCTGACCTCGCTCGCCGGCCTGACGCTCGCCTACAACACGGTGAACGACCTGCGGAACCCGCGTAACGGCCTCTATGCCGAGGCCAAGCCGGAGATCGCCGGCCTGGGTGGCGACTCGAACTTCTTCCGCGTCACCGGCGAGGCCCGCTACTACAAGGAGCTCTACGAGGACATCATCGGCCTCGTGAAGATCCAGGGCGGCCACATCGAGTCGACCGGCAGCAACCGCTCCTCGAACGGGCTCGCCACCTTCGGCGGCGACCTCCGCCTCGTGGACCACTTCTTCCTCGGCCCGACACTGGTCCGCGGCTTCGCTCCCTCGGGTATCGGTCCGCGCGACATCTCAACCCCGGATTCGAGCCAGAACGCGCTCGGCGGCACCACCTATATCGGCGGTACCCTCGAGGCTCAGTTCCCGATCCCGCTCATTCCGCGTGATCTCGGGATCAAGGGTGCGGTCTTCGCCGATGCCGGTACGCTGTTCGGCTACCGGGGACCCCGCGGCTTCGACGTCACCCGTGACGGCACGATCAGCTGCGGCAACCCGACCATTCAGCCGGAATGCGTGAACGTCCGCGACCGGATCGTGCTGCGGTCCTCGATCGGCGCCTCGATCCTCTGGAACTCGCCGCTTGGCCCGATCCGGTTCGACTACGCCTATGCCCTGTCCAAGGACGAAGGCGTGATCGTGAACTATCCGACGCTCGGACCAGTGCGGGTTGGGCAGGACCAGACGCAGGCCTTCCGTTTCTCCGGCGGCACCCGCTTCTGATCCGCCTCATCTGAGAGAGTATCGCCGGCCGCCTCTGGCGGCCGGCATCATCATGTCCGAACCAGTCTTTTTCCCGCCCGAAGCGAGTCTCTCGCTCGGCGATGTCGCGCATCTGGCAGGCGTAGCGCTCCCGGCCGACGCGCCGGAGCTCCAGCTCCGGGCCGTCGCCTCGCTCGAGGAAGCCGGCCCGTCCGACCTCGCCTACATGGACAACCCCCGCTACGTTGAGGCGCTCCGCCTGACGCGCGCGGGTGCCTGCCTCGTCTCCAAGCGCTTCGCGCAGGCTGTTCCTCCCGGCACCTACGCGTTCATCGTCCCGGCGCCCTACCGCGCCTACGCGAACGTGCTCGCGCATCTCCACCCCTCGGCCATGCGGCCGAGATCCGTCTTCCGCTCGGCCGGCGTCACGCCCGGCAGCTTCGTCCACCCGACCGCGCGTCTCGAGCCCGAGGTCGTGATCGACCCCGGTGCTGTCGTGGGGCCCGGCGCGGAGATCGGACGGGGGTCGGTGATCGGCGCCGCCGCCGTGATCGGCGCGGGCTCGCGGATCGGCCGCGACTGTTCCATCGGCCCGGGCGCCAGCGTCCTGCATGCCCTGGTGGGCAATCGCGTCATCATCCATGCCGGCGCGCGGATCGGGCAGGACGGGTTCGGCTTCTCCTTCTCCGAAGGACGTCACCGGAAGGTGCCGCAGGTCGGGCGCGTGATCATCCAGGACGACGTGGAGATCGGCGCGAACACCACCGTCGACCGCGGCGCGACCCGCGACACGATCATCGGCGAGGGCACGAAGATCGATAATCTCGTGCAGATCGCCCACAATGTCGTGATCGGCCGCCATTGCATCATCGTCGCGCAGACGGGGATCTCGGGATCGGCGCGCCTCGACGACTACGTCGTCCTCGGGGGACAGGTCGGCGTGGTCGGCCATGTCCGTATCGGCGAGGGGACGCAGATCGCGGCCTCCTCCAACGTCGTGGCCGACGTTCCGGCGGGGGTGCGCTGGGGCGGATCGCCGGCGAAGCCCGTCCGGGATTGGTTCCGGGAGGTGCACACGCTCAAAAGGCTTGCATCCAGGCCCGCAAGCACCAAAGAGGGCGACAATGACGACGCTGCTTGATGGGACCGAGACCGGCGGGGACGTGACGATGACGGAAGATGCGGGGAAAACGCTCGGCAGCGCCGATATCGTGAAGCTGCTGGACCTGCTGCCGCACCGCTACCCGTTCCTCCTCGTGGACCGGATCATCGAGATGCGGGGCGACGAATCCTGCATCGGGATCAAGAACGTCAGCTTCAACGAGCCTCAGTTCCAGGGCCATTTCCCCGGCAAGCCCGTCTTTCCCGGGGTGCTGATCATCGAGGGCATGGCACAGACGGCCGGCGCCTTGTGCGTTTGGTCGCAGCTCGCGGACAAGAAGCCGCCGAGCAAAGTCTTCTTCATGACGATAGACAACGCCAAGTTCCGCCGTCCGGTGGAGCCGGGCGACGTCCTCCACTTCCACATGACGAAGCTGAAGAGCCGTCGGAACATGTGGTGGTTCCGGGGCGAGGCGAAGGTTGATGGCGTGCTGGCGGCGGAGGCCGAGGTGAGCGCCATGCTGGTGAGCGAATGACATTCCAAGGCACGATCCACCCGGCCGCGATCGTCGATCCGGGCGCCCGGATCGGCGACGATGTGAGGATCGGCCCCTATTGCATGGTCGGTCCGGACGTTGAGCTCGCGGACGGCGTGGAGCTGGTGAGCCACGTCGTCCTGTCGGGGCACACGTCCATCGGCGCGCGCACGCGCATCTATCCCTTCGCGTCCATCGGCCATGCGCCGCAGGACCTGCGCTACAAGGGCGAGCCGACGACGCTCTCCATCGGTTCCGATTGCATCATTCGCGAAGGCGTGACGATGAATCCGGGCACGCCGAACGGGACCGGCTCGACCACCGTCGGGAACGGCTGCTTCTTCCTGGCCCATTCGCACGTCGCGCATGATTGCCGGGTCGGCAACAACGTGATCCTGACGAACAACGTCATGCTCGCCGGGCACTGCAAGATCGGCGACTACGCGATCATCGGCGGCGGCGCGGGCATCCACCAGTTCGTCCGCATCGGGCCGCACGCCTTCGTGGGCGGGCTCTCCGGCGTCGAGAACGACGTGATCCCCTACGGGATGGTGCTCGGCAACCGCGCCTACCTCGCCGGCCTCAACATCGTGGGCCTGCGCCGCCGCGGCTTCTCGCGCGAGCAGATCCACGATCTCCGGCGCGCCTACCGCCTCCTCTTCGCCGACGAGGGCACATTGGCCGAGCGGGTCGACGACGTGGCCGAGGAATTCTCGCTCCATCCGACCGTGCACGAGATCCTCGACTTCATCCGCGGCGGCGGCGACCGTGCGCTGTGCACGCCTCGCGAGGCGGTCCCCGTTCGGCCGTGATGGCCGGGGAGGGAAGTGCCGGCCCAGTGGCGATCCTTGCCGGATCGGGCGAGCTTCCGCTGCTCCTGGCGAACAGCCTCTCGGCTTCCGGCCGGGAGGCCCGGATACTGGCCTTCCGCGGCTTTGCCTCCCGTGCCGTGCGGGCGCGGGCCGACCTCGTCGGCGGCCTGCTGGACGCGGCGGCGACGCTCTCCTGGCTGGAGAGGCTTCGTCCCGCCTGCGTGACCCTGGCGGGCGGCCTGCGGCGGCCCGACGCCCGGATCCTGCTGGACGCCTATTCGGCCTTCCGCAGCCGGGGCGAGCTGCGCGACATCCTCGGCCGGGGCGACGACAACCTGCTGCGCGCGGCGATCGGTCTGATCGAGGAGAAGGGTTTCCCGGTCCTCGGGCTCCGTGAACTCGCGCCCGAACTCCTCGCGGGAGCCGGCCAGTACGGCGCCCACGCTCCGGACGAGACGGGGCAGCAGTCGATCGCGACCGCGATCGAGCTCCTCCGCTCCCTTTCGTCCTTCGACATGGGGCAGGCCGCCGTGGTGGCCGGCCGCCGCGTCATCGCGGTCGAGGGGCCGGAGGGGACGGACGGGATGCTCGCCCGCGTGCGGGGGCTGCGCAGGGCAGCACCCTGGCGTCGTCCCGAGCGGGGCGGCGTGCTCGTGAAGGCCCCGAAGCAGGGACAGGACCTGCGCGTGGATCTCCCCGCCATCGGGCCCCGCACGGTGCGGAACGCGGCCCGGGCCGGGCTCCGCGGCATCGCGGTCGCGGCCCGGCATACGGTCGTGCTCGATGCGCAGACCACCCGGAGCGAGGCCGACCGGCTCGGCCTGTTTCTTCTCGGCATCGAGTATCCAGGCTGATGGCGCAGGCGAAGGTCTTCCTGATCGCGGGCGAGGAATCGGGGGACCAGCTCGGTGCGGGCCTGATGCGGGCGCTCAAGCAGCGCCTGGACGGCGTGGCCTTCGCGGGGGTCGGCGGGCGCGCCATGGAGGGCGAGGGGCTCCAGAGCCTGTTTCCGCTCTCCGAGGTCGCCGTGATGGGGATCACGGCGGTGCTTGCGCGGCTGCCCGCGATCTACCGGCGCGGCCTCCAGGTGGTGGATGCCGTCGTCGAGGCGAGCCCGGACGTCCTCGTCGTCATCGACAGCCCGGAATTCACCCACGCGGTCGCCCGCCGGGTGCGGCGCAGGCTGCCCAACCTGCCGATCGTGAACTATGTCAGCCCGAGCGTCTGGGCGTGGCGGCCGGGACGGGCACCGCGGATGCGGGCCTATATCGACCACGTGCTGGCGCTGAAGCCCTTCGAGCCCGCCGCGCATCTCCGGCTCGGAGGACCTCCCTGCACCTATGTCGGCCACCCGCTGGTCGAGCAGCTTGCCAAATTGCGGCCCGCCGAGGGCGAGCGCGCGCCCCTCGCTGCCGAGCCCCTGACCCTGCTCGTGCTGCCGGGCAGCCGGCGATCCGAGATATCGCGCCTGATGGAGCCGTTCGGGCAGGCGCTCGAGATCGTCGCGCGATCGACGCCGCGGCGGCTGGAGGTCATCCTGCCTGCCGTTCCGCATCTCAGGGACGAGATCCGGGCCCGGGCCGCCGGATGGGCCGTGCAGCCGATCCTGGTGGAGGGTGACGAGGCGAAACGCGCCGCCTTCCGACGGGCGAATGCCGCGCTCGCGGCTTCCGGTACCGTGACGCTGGAACTCGCGCTCTCCGGCGTCCCAATGGTCGTCGCCTACAAGGTCTCGAAGGTCGAGGAGCAGCTCAAGCACCTCATCAAGGTGCCCTCGATCGTGCTCGCCAACCTCATCCTGGGCGAGAACGTGGTGCCCGAGCGCGTGCAATGGGACTGCACGCCGGAGAAGCTCGCCGCCGCCCTCCTGCCGCTGCTGTCGGACACGGCCGAGCGCCGGGCGCAGGTGGACGCCTTCGGCCGCCTCGACACGATCATGGAGGCGAATGCGGTCGAGACGCCGTCCGAGCGGGCGGCGAAGATCGTCCTCGCGGAGATCGGGCGCGCCCGGGCGGGCTGATCAGCCCCGGTCCGAGAAGAAGCGCGCGACCGGCAGTGTGAGGCCCGGCGGCTCGAGGCGCAGCACGCCCTCGCGCATGAAGCTGGTCTGGATGCCGCCGTCAGCCCGGCGGGCGTGATGCGTGACGGTGCCGGAGCGCCCGTCGAGGATCAGGTAGTGCCTGACGCTCTCCAGGCGGAGATAGTCCTGGAGCTTGGCGCCGCTGTCGAGCCGATAGGTCGAAGGCGAGGTAACTTCGACGACGATGGTCGGATCCGAGATCTCGACCGTCTCGTCATCGACAAGAGGCCCAAGGCGGACGAGACAATCCGGCTCGTAGACCGTTCGCCCATCGATCCTGACGGCGATGCCGTCGCCGAGTACCTCCCCTGAGACACTCGATTCTCGCATCGCGTCGTTCAGCGCGAGCCATGCCCGCTGCTTGGTCCGGAAGTGCCCCGCCCGTTCCGCCGCCATCGGCACGACCTCGCCGGCAACGAGCTCGTAGCGCTCGCCCTTCGGAAGGTTCACCGCCCAGGCGATGAACTCGTCCGCGTCCATCCGGAGCTTCGTCGGTGCGTTCATCCCGCCCTCCGCGCTGCGGCGGAAGAGTAGCGCGGGGTTGCGCGGGCGGTCCAGCCGCCCGCGTCTGCCGATCAGCTGCGCTGGCCGATCGGCGTGTAGTCGCGGCGCGGCTCGCCGGTATAGAGCTGCCGCGGACGGCCGATCTTCTGGGACGGATCCTCGATCATCTCCATCCACTGGGCGATCCAGCCGACCGTGCGGGCGAGCGCGAAGAGGACGGTGAACATCGAGGTCGGGAAGCCCATCGCCTTCAGGGTGATGCCCGAATAGAAGTCGATGTTCGGATAGAGCTTCTTCTCGATGAAGTACTCGTCCTTCAGGGCGATCTGCTCGAGCTCGAGCGCGACGTCGAGCAGCGGGTCGTCCTTGATGCCGAGCTCGTTCAGGACCTCGTGCGTGGTCCGCTGCATGATGCGGGCGCGCGGGTCGTAGTTCTTGTAGACGCGGTGGCCGAAGCCCATCAGGCGGAACGGATCGTTCTTGTCCTTCGCCTTGGCGACATACTTCGCCACGTTGTCGGGCGTGCCGATCTCCGCGAGCATCTTCAGCGCCGCCTCGTTGGCACCGCCATGCGCGGGCCCCCAGAGGCAGGCGATGCCGGCCGCGATGCAGGCGAAAGGATTGGCACCGGACGAGCCGGCGAGGCGCACGGTCGAGGTCGAGGCGTTCTGCTCGTGATCGGCGTGCAGGATGAAGATGCGGTCGAGCGCCCGGGAGAGCACCGGGTTGACCTTGTACTCCTCGCACGGGACGGCGAAGCACATCTTCAGGAAGTTCGACGTATAGTCGAGCGTGTTGTCCGGATACACGAAGGGCTGGCCGATCGAATACTTGTACGCCATGGCGGCCAGCGTCGGCATCTTCGCGATCATGCGGATCTGCGCGATCATGCGCTGGTGCTCGTCCGAGATGTCGGTCGAGTCGTGGTAGAAGGCCGAGAGCGCGCCGACCGACGCGACCATGATGGCCATCGGGTGGGCATCGCGGCGGAAGCCGTTGAAGAACCGCGTCATCTGGTCGTGCACCATCGTGTGGCGCGTGACGCGGTAGACGAAATCGTCCTTCTGGTTCGCCGTCGGCAGCTCCCCGTAGAGGAGGAGGTAGCAGCTCTCCAGGAAGTCGCCATGCTCGGCGAGCTGCTCGATCGGGTAGCCGCGATAGAGCAGGACGCCCTGATCGCCGTCGATATAGGTGATCTTCGACTCGCAGCTCGCCGTCGACGTGAAGCCCGGATCGTACGTGAAGGCGCCGGTCTGCCCGTAGAGTTTCGAGATGTCGATGACCGAAGGCCCAAGGGTGCCTTCCTTCACCGGGAACTCGACCTTCTTGTCGTCAAGCGTGACCGTGCTGCTGCTCATCGAGCTCGCCTCTTCTTGGGGATCGGGCCCGGGAGAGACGATGCATCTCTCGAGCCACAAGGACGTCCGACGGCTGCCTGCGGCAATCGCCGGACCTCAGGTGACACGCTCGGTATCGGATCGACGAAGCCCGTTCAAGCAGCCCCGACCGCAGCCTGAACAGCAGATGAAGCGGGCGCGCTCTGGGCGTCGAGCCGGGCAAGGCACTCTTCCCGCCCCAGAACGGCCATCACGTCGAAGAGACCGGGCGAGGTCGAGCGGCCCGTCAGCGCGGCCCGGAGGGGCTGCGCGACCTGGCCGAGCTTACAGCCTGTCTCTTCTGCGAAGGCGCGCACGACCGCTTCCAGCGGGGCCTGAGACCAGTCCTCGACCGCCGCGAGCCGAGGCCGCAGCGCGGCGAGACGCTGCCGGGCGGCACCGTCCAGCAGCGAGGCCGCCTTTGCGTCGAGCACCAGGGGCGATTGGGCGTAGAGGTAATAGGCGGCGTCGAGCAGTTCGACCAAAGTCTTCGCCCGCTCCTTGAGGCCGTCCATGGCGGCCTCCAGCTTCGCACGCACGTCCGGCGAGAAGCTGGAGCCGAGACCGCGCGCCGGGCCGAGAGAGGGTAGAAGATCCTCCATGCGGCGGACAAGCTCCGCATTGGAGGCCTGCCGCATGTAGTGGCCGTTCAGGTTCTCGAGCTTGGCGAAGTCGAACCGCGCCGGAGAGCGGCCGATCTGCCCGAGATCGAATGCGGCGACCATCTCCTCGTCCGAGAAGATTTCCTGGTTGCCGTGGCTCCAGCCGAGGCGGACGAGATAGTTGCGCAGGGCCACCGGCAGGAAGCCGAGGTCACGGTAGGCGTCGATGCCGAGCGCGCCGTGCCGCTTCGAGAGCTTCGCGCCGTCGGGCCCGTGGATGAGCGGGATGTGCGCCCATTGCGGCACGTGCCAGCCCAGAGCCTGGTAGATCTGCGTCTGGCGCGCCGCGTTCGTCAGGTGGTCGTCGCCGCGGATGACGTGCGTGACATCCATGTCGTGGTCGTCGACCACCACGGCGAGCATGTAGGTGGGCGTGCCGTCCGAGCGCAGCAGCACGAGGTCGTCGAGGTCCTTGTTCTGCCACACGACCCGGCCCTGGACGTGGTCCTCGACCACCGTCTCGCCCTCGGAGGGAGCGCGCAGCCGGATGACGGGCTTCACGCCCGCGGGAGCGGTTGCGGGATCACGGTCGCGCCAGCGCCCGTCGTAGCGCAGCGGACGGCCCTCGCGGCGCGCGGCCTCGCGCATCTCCTCGAGCTCCTGCTGCGTCGCGTAGCAATGGTAGGCGCGGCCGGAGGCGAGCAGGCTCTCGGCGACCTCCCGGTGCCGGGCCGCCCGCGCGAACTGGTAGACGACGTCCCCGTCCCACGTCAGGCCCAGCCAGGACAGCCCATCGATGATGGCCTGGATGGCGGGCTCGGTCGAACGCTCGCGGTCGGTATCCTCGATGCGCAGGAGCATGCGGCCCCCGAAGCGGCGGGCATAGAGCCAATTGAACAGGGCAGTGCGGGCCCCGCCGATATGGAGGAACCCGGTAGGGGAGGGCGCGAAGCGCGTGACGACCGGAGCGGACATGGGCTCGTCTGTGATGCGGGAGGCCTGCGGCGGCCTCTGCCGGCGCGGAAGGCGGCTCCCTACCACCCGCGGACGCGCGCGTTAAGCCCGCCTTCCGTCGCCGGGTGTGGCGGCTGCCTCCAACCGTCTGGCGTCGCCCACCTGATCCGCTACTCTTCGGGGCGGCATCGCCTTTGGGTCGCGTATGGGGGCAGGGCGCCAGGACGGCGGAGGAGGCCGCGGGACGGGCGCCCGTGCGGCGGCGCTCCCTTTCGGGCGTGCCTGGGCCTGGAACGGGCAGCATCTGGCGCGGAGCTTCGCGGCCGGTCCGGGGTGGATCTCCGCAAGCCTTGCCAGGGAAGCCGATGCGCGCCGGCTCTTCCCGTGGATCGCGGTGTTCTACGGGATCGGGATCGCGCTCGCCTTCGCGGCCGACGGTCCGCTGTCGGTCTGGCCGCCGGCACTCGTCGGGCTCGGCATGGCCGCGACCGCAATCCTGTTTCGCGCGCGGCCCGTGGCGCTCCCGGTCCTGCTCGCGCTGGCGGCGATCGCCTCCGGGTTCGGCATCGCCGCCCTGCGCATCCAGCTTGCCGAGGCGCCCGTGCTCGGGCGCGTCCTGTCGACGAGCTTCGAGGGTTTCGTCGAGAGCGTGGAGGAGCGCCCGGCCGGCGGGCGGCTGCTGATCCGCGTCACGAAGCTCCACCGGGTGGAAGCTGCGGAGCGGCCGAAGCGCCTGCGCGTCAGCGCGCGTTCCCTGGAGGGCGTGGCGCCTGGGGATTACGTCTCGGCGGCCGCGCGCCTCCTGCCGCCGCCGGAGGCGGCACGGCCGGGCGGCTACGACTTCGCCCGGGATACCTATTTCCGCGGGATCGGGGCGGTCGGATCGGTCTCGGGTCGGCTACGCCGGATCGAGGCGCCGCCGGTGGAACGCCCGCTCGATCTGCGCCTCGCCGCCGGGATCGACCGGGCGCGCAATGCGCTGACCGCCCGGATCGCGACGACGATCGGCGGGCAGGCGGGGGCGGTCGCGGCTGCGCTCGTCACCGGCAAGCGGGGGCTGATCGAGGAGGGCACCAACGACATCCTCCGCGCCGCCGGGATCTACCATGTCGTGTCGATCTCTGGCCTGCACATGATGCTGGCGGCAGGCGTGTTCTTCTGGCTCGCCCGGGCCCTGCTCGCGCTCTCGCCCACGCTCGCGCTGACCTGGCCGATCAAGAAGCTCGCCGCCCTTGCCGGGATGGCGGGAGCGGCCGCCTATTGCGTCTTCTCCGGCTCCGAGGTCGCCGCCGAACGCTCGCTCATCATGATCCTGGTCATGCAGGGCGCGATCCTTCTCGACCGGCCGGCGCTGTCGATGCGCAACCTCGCCATCTCGGCGCTGATCGTCCTGACGCTGGAGCCGGAGACGCTGCTCGGGCCGAGCCTCCAGATGTCCTACGCGGCGGTCGCCGGGCTGATCGCGCTGGCGGAGTGGACCCGGCACCGCCGCGGCGCTCCCGAGGGCACCGATCCGCTCGGGCGGGCCCTGTACTGGGCGGGCGCTCTCGTCCTGGGCGTGATCGGCACCACGCTCGTCGCGACGCTCGCCACGGCGCCCTTCTCGGGCTTCCACTTCCAGAACCTGCAGCCATACGGGCTGCTCGGGAACGCCGCCACTCTCCCGCTCGTGTCCTTCCTGGTCATGCCCTGCGCGGTTCTGGGCACGCTCGCCTACCCGTTCGGCCTGGACCGCCCGGTCTGGTGGGCGATGGGGGTTGGGGTCGAGGCGGTTCTCGGGCTGTCCGGATGGGTGGCGTCGCTCGGTGGCGCGAGCGTCACGGTCCCGGCTTTCGGCCATGGAGCGCTGATGCTGCTCGTCGTGGCGCTTCTCTGCGCCACCCTGTTCGTCTCGGGGCTCCGCTGGCTGGCCGTGGCGCCGGCCGCCCTCGGCCTTGTCGCCGCCTTCGGATCGGCGCGCCAGGACGTCTATGTCGCCCGGGACGGCTCGGGAGCCGCGATCCGCGGGCAGGACGGGCGGCTCGTAGTGGTCGGCCGCGTTCCCTCCTTCACGGCGGAGCAATGGCTCAAGGCGGACGGCGACGGGCGGAAGGGGACTGATCCTGCGATCCGCACGGGAGCGCGTTGCGACCCGATCGGCTGCACGGTTCTCCTCTCGGGTGGCCGATACGTCTCCTATCTTGAGGATCGACGCGGCTTCCGCGAGGATTGCCGGCGCGCGGCGATCGTGATCTCCCGCCTGACCTCTCCGGCCGGCTGCGCCGCCTCGATCGTCATCGACCGCGAGCATCTCGCCGGACATGGCGCCACGGCGATCCGGGCCACGGAGACCGGCTTCACGCTCGCGACGGCGCGGCGCCCGGACGAGACCCGGCCCTGGCTGCCCAAAGCCGTCGCCTTCCGAGCTGCAGCCCGAACGCCGAGCTCGGCCGCAAGCTCGTCCCGACCGCCTCCCGCCGACCCGCCGGAGGCAGCGGCGGAGCCGGATCTCCCGCCGGCAGAGGCGCCGGACGGCGATCCCGGCCCGTGATCAGTAGCGCCGGACGAGGCTGACGAGCTTGCCCTGGATCTTCACGCGGTCCGGTCCGAGGACGCGCGTCTCGTAGGCGGGATTCGCAGCCTCGAGCGCGATGGAGGAGCCGCGGCGGCGGAAGCGCTTCAGCGTCGCCTCGTCGTCGTCGATCAGGGCCACGATGATGTCGCCCGTATTCGCCGTGTCCTGGCGCTTGATCACGACGGTGTCGCCGTCGAGGATTCCCGCATCCACCATGGAATCGCCGCGGACCTCGAGCGCGTAATGCTCGCCGCCGCCCAGGAACTCGGGCGAGACGGTGATCGTGTGGGAGCTGTTCTGAATGGCGCTGATGGGCGTGCCGGCCGCAATCCGCCCCATGACGGGGATCTGCATCGCCCGGCTGTCCGACGCAGAGGCGGGGGCGGGAGGCGGGGTCGGTATGCCTCGCGGCTTGCCGAAGCCGCCCTCGACGACGCTCGGCGAGAATTTCGGCCGCGCCATCGGCTCGGGCAGCTTGATCACCTCCAGCGCCCGTGCCCGATTGGGCAGGCGGCGGATGAAGCCGCGCTCCTCGAGCGCCGTGATCAGCCGGTGGATGCCGGATTTCGACTTCAGGTCGAGCGCCTCCTTCATCTCGTCAAAGGATGGCGGCACGCCTGTCTCACGCAGGCGCTCGTGAATGAAGCGAAGCAGCTCGTTCTGCTTGCGGGTCAGCATCGTCACCTCCGCGCGGCGTTCCGACTCGCGCTCGAAACAAAGCAAGAACAAGTTAGCCGTTCCTGCTGTGTTCCACAAGCGTCGCTTTTCAGCCGATTTCGGCCGTTAACCGGGGCGCTTACCTCTGCGCGTCAGCCTCTGAACATGCGATTCGTCAACAGTCTCGGCGCCGGCCTCGTCCTAGCCCTGCTCTCCACCGGGGCGATGGCCCACCCCCATGTCTGGGTGAAGTCGAAGGCCACCATCCTCTACGACGCGACGGGGCGGATCACCGGCATCCGCCATGGCTGGACCTTCGACGAGGCCTATTCGGCCTATGCCGTCCAGGGCTTCGAGAAGGGGCCTGACGGCAAGCTCGCGCCCGACAAGATGAGCGAGCTCGCCAAGATCAACATGGAGGCGCTGGCCGAGCAGGGCTTCTTCACGAACGCCAAGGCGAATGGGAGCAAGCTCTCCTTCGGCGAGCCGGCGAACTACACGACCGCCTTCCAGGACAACGTGCTGACGCTGACCTTCGACCTGCCGCTGCGCAGCCCGGCCAAGGCGGACCGCGCCTTCACGCTGGAGGTCTACGACCCGACCTTCTTCGTCGACTTCTCCATTGCCGAGGGCGACGACGCCGTGAGGCTCGATGGGGCGCCCAGCGGCTGCGCCCTGAAGGTGACGCGGCCGAAGCCGCCCGAGCAGAGCCAGACGCAATCGGTGAGCGAATCCTTCTTCAACGCCCTGAACGCCGCCTCGCAATTCGGCGCGCAATTCGCCTCCCGGGTGCTCGTCGCATGTCCGTGAGCTCGGCCGCGCTTGCGGCAGGCAGGCCGCGCCTGAACCGTCCCGCGCGGCGCGCGCTCGTCATGGCCGCGGCGCTCGCGATCGTGGCGGGGCTGATCGCGCTCCTGGGGCTTCTGGTCGGGGCGGGTGCCGCTCCGCCCGCGCCGGCGCCGAAGAACCCGTTCGGCACGGGCATCCGCGAGGCGGCTCCGGCCGCGACCGGCATCGGCGGCTGGATCCTGGCCGTCCAGTCCGAGTTCTACCGCGGCCTCACGGGCGCGCTCTCCGCCATGAAGCGCGACGGAGCCGCGTTCTGGGGGCTCGCCGGCATCGGCTTCCTGTACGGCGTGTTCCACGCCGCCGGGCCGGGCCACGGCAAGGGCGTGATCTCCGGCTACATCCTGGCGACGAAGCGGACGCTGGCCCGCGGCATCGGGCTGAGCTTCGCGGCCGCCTTCGTGCAGGCAGCGGTCGCGATCGGGCTGGTGGGGATCCTCGCGGCCGTGCTGCGCGCGAGTTCCGCCTCCATCAACGCCGCGGCGGGCGCGATCGAGGTCGCGAGCTTCGGAGCTCTTCTCGTCGTCGGGCTGGCGCTTCTCTGGCGCAAGAGCGCCGCCGTCGTGCCGGCGTCAGCCCATGCCCATCATCACCACCACCATAATGGCCACGGGCACCACGGCCACGTGCACCACGACCATCACCATCACCACGCCCATGGCGAGGCTTGCGGATGCGGCCATTCGCATGGCCCGACGGCAGCCGAGGTCGAGCGCATGGCAGGATGGCGCGAGAGCGTCGGCGTCGTCATCGCGGCCGGCATCAGGCCCTGCTCGGGCGCCATCATCCTTCTGGTCTTCGCGCTGTCCCAGGGGCTCTTCTGGGCCGGGGTCGCCGCCACCTTCGCGATGGCGCTCGGGACGGCGATCACCACGGGTGCGCTCGCCGCGCTGGCGGTGCTTGCGAAGAGCGTCGCGCTTCGCCTCGCCAGCGGCCGGGGAGAGAGCGGCGCGCGCGCCGTCGCCTGGCTCGAGGTGCTGGCGGCGGCCTTCGTGGCCGTCCTCGGCGGGGCGCTGCTGCTGGGGATGTGGGGTTCGGGCCTCGCGAGCTGAACCTCACTCGGCCGGGACGGCCTTCGCCTCCCACAGCTCCGGTTTCAGCTCCTCGGGCCGGTGGGGGAAGAAGAAGGCGCAGCCGAGCGTGATGAGGGCGCAGGCGGCGAGGACGAGCGTGACGGCGGTCAGGTTGCCGGTGCGCTCATGCAGGAAGGCGACGAGCGGAGCGGCGGCCGCGCTCCCGAGGAAGCCGACGAAGAAGCGCACCGAATACATCTTTGCCCGCAGCGCAGGCGAGATGTAGCGCGCCGTCATCGTCTCGTTCACGGTCACCTGGCCGAAGATGACGGCCGCCGCGATCCCGGCGAGCGGCAGCACGAGCCAGCCCTGCGCGAAGGAGAGCGCCGCGAGGGCGGGTGCCAGGATCATGGCCAGCGGCATGAACAGCCGCCGCAGCGTCGTGCGGTCGATCAGCCGGCCGACGCTGAACTGGGTGATCGCGCCGCAGATCGTGACCAGGAAGGCGAGGGTGCCGATGAGCGGCAGCAGCGTGGCGTCGCCCGCGAGGCGCTCCTCCATGAGCTTCGGGAGAAGCAGCGTGAAGGCGTTGAAGACGAGGCCCGACACCACGGCGACGGCGAGGAGCACGATCACGGCGCGGCGGACGAGGAAGCTCGGGATGGACGGGAAGGGCCGCGAGGCGAAATGCGCCGAATGGTCCGGCGTCTTCTCGCGCCACCACATGAGGCCGAGGATGATCCCGAACAGGCCCGGCGCGATGAAGGCGGCGCGCCAGCCGTACTGGCCGGCCAGGAACGCCGTCACGATCGGCGCCGAGGCGACGCCGAAATTGCCGAAGACGCCATTCACGCCGATGGACTTGCCGGGCGTCGCGCCCGCCGCCTCCACCAGCATGGCCGTGCCGATCGGGTGGTAGATGGCCGCGAAGAGGCCCGCGAAGCCGAGCGAGGCCGCAAGCCCGAAGGGCGTCGAGACAAGCCCTGCCGCGATCAGCGACGCGCCGGTGCCGATGCAGAAGGCGACCATCAGGGCCTTCCGGCCGACCCGCGCCGCGAGCCAGCCCTGCGGCAGCGAGCCGACCCCGTAGAGGACGAACATCGCGGTCGCGAGCGCCAGGACGGGGCCGTAATCGGAGCCGAACTCGCCCCCGGGCCGCGCCATGACCAGCACGGCCGTCGGCAGGATCAGGAGGCTGTAATGGGTGAGAAAATGCGCGGCGTTGATGAAGACGATCTGCCGGCCTGCATTCGAGGGCATGCGCGCGCTTTCTCCCGGCGGTCTCGGCCGCTTCCGGAGTTCCTCTAGCGCGCGCCGGGGGATCCCGCCACGTCTTCAGGTGCGTGGCGGCTCTGCTCCGATGTCTCGGCCCTCCAGGATCCGCTCGACATAGACCCGCCTGACCACGACGATGACGACCGCGAGGAGCGGGGTGGCGACCAGCACCCCGGGCACGCCGAAGAGCAGTCCCATCCCGAACAGGACGACGATCAGGAGAACCGGCGGGATCTCGACCTGGGATTTCTGGATCAGCGGCTGCAGGATGTTGTTCTCGCCCTGCTGCACCAGGACGAAGAGCCCGACCGTCCAGAGCGCGAGCTGGGGATCGGTCCCGAGCGCGACGAGGATCGCCGTGCCGGCGGACAGGATCGGACCGAGGTAGGGGATGAACTCGACGAGCCCGGCGAAGAGCCCGAGCGCCAGCGCATAGGGCACCCCGATCGCCCACAGGCCAAGGCCCACCAGGACGCCGATCGTCACCATCAGGATGAGCTGGCCGCCCAGCCAGTTCAGGATCGTCTGGTCGAGCTCGTCGAGCAGCGACTGGGTGAAGAGGCGGTGGCGGACCGGCACGAGACGGACGAACCCGCGCCGGTACAGGCCCGGATCGAGCGCCAGGAAGAGCGCGCCGACGAGGGCGAGGCCCGCATAGCCGAAGGCGGCGGAAACCGACCCGATCACCGACCCGACGCTGCCCATCGCATCGCTTGGGCTCGGCAGGCTCAGTCCCGAGGAAAGCTGGTCCCACAGGAACTGGAGCCAGGAGATCTGGGCGATGCGCTGCTCGAGCGAATTCACCGCCGCCGGCAGGCGCTGGACGAGCTGGCGGGCCTGGTCGCCGATCGTCGGGGCCACCAGCACCGCAGCGCCGCCCGCGAGGGCCACCAGCAAGGCTGCCACGAGGAGCACGCCCCAATGGGGCTTCATGCCCGTGGCGCGATGGACGAGGTCGCCGAGATAGCGCAGCACGATGGCGAGCAGCATCGCCAGGAACGTGACCAGCAGGAGCGTCCTGAGCGCCCAGGCGGCGGCGAAGAGCGCCGCCATGCTCAGGACCACGAAGGTCGTGAACACGACCCGCAGCCGATAGCCATGGATGCTGGAGGAAGGAGGGTCTGCGAGCAACTTGGCCATGGCGCTGCAATTCGCTCGGGGGAGGTGGCGTTCCCTCACCTCCGCCCGAGCACGCCCGGCATCAGCCCTTGGTGGCGCCCGATGTCAGTCCCGCGATGTAATAATCCATGAGGAAGGCATAGATGACGAGCGGCGGCGCCGCGCCGAGGAGCGCGCCCGCCATGATCTGCCCCCAGTTGAAGACGTCCGCCTTGATCAGCGTCGTGGCGATGCCGACCGACAGGACGAGCTGGTCCTGCGAGGTCGTGAAGGCGAGGGGGTAGAGGAACTGCGCCCAGGAGACCGTGAAGGCGAAGATGGTCGCCGCGATGATGCCGGGCAGGGCCACGGGCACGAAGATCTTCAGCAGGGTCTGCGTCCAGGACGCGCCGTCGATCAGGGCCGCCTCGTCCAGCTCCTTCGGGATGGAGGCGAAATAGCCGATCATGATCCAGGTGCAGAAGGGCACCGTGAGGGTCGGATAGACGAGCAGCAGCACGTACCAGTGGTTGATCAGCTCGATCCCGGTCCAGTCGCGAAAGGTCGCGAACATCTTGAAGAGCGGGATGAAGAGCAGCGTCTCCGGGACGAGGTAGGTCAGGAAGACGCCCGTCGCGAGGACGGACGAGCCCCAGAACTTCATGCGCGAGAGCGCAAAGGCCGCCGGCACGCTGATGACCATCGTGATGATGACGACCAGCACGGCCACGATCGCGGTGTTCTTGAAGAAGGTCAGGAACTGCGCCGAGGACAGCAGCTCGGCGAAGTTCGCCAGGGTCGGATGGTAGACCCACCAGGGATTGGTGGCCGCCGAGATCTCGTTGGAATGCTTCAGCGAGGTCAGCAGCATGTAGAAGGGCGGGACGAGCGCGAAGACGACGAAGAGGCACAGGAAGAAATACGCCCAGCGCACGGCCCAGCGCCGGTCGGAGCCGGCCATGTGGGAGGTGGAGGTGTCGATGACGGGTGGGGCCGAGAGCGCTGCCGTCGCCATCACATCCGCTCCGCACGCTTGTTGACGTCGCGCAGGATGAACACCGCCGCGACGGCCAAAATGGGCAGCATGAACAGCGACACTGAGGCGCCGAGCGGGATGTCCCCGCCCTGGATGCCGAGCCGGAAGGCCCAGGTCGCGAAGACATGCGTCCGATCGATCGGGCCGCCGGCGGTCAGGATCCAGACGATGTCGAAATTGGCGAAGGTGACGATGAGCGAGAACAGCGTCGTGATCGCGATGATGTTGCGCATCATCGGGAGCGTGATGAACCAGAGGCGCTGCCAGAAGGTGGCCCCGTCGATCGCCGCCACCTCGTAGAGCTCGGCCGGGACGGATTTCAGCGCGGCCAGGTACATGATCATGAAGAAGGGCGCGCCGTACCAGACATTCACCAGGATGACGGAGAAGCGCGCCCACATCGCGTCACCCGTCCAGGGGATCGGGCCGATGCCGAGCCCGCCCAGCACGTAGTTGAAGGCGCTGTAGGAGGGGTCGAAGAGCCAGAGCCAGGCGAGCGTCGAGAGCGCGGGCGGGATGACCCAGGGCACGAGCAGCATGCCGCGCCACTTGCGCTGCCCCTTCTCGGGGATGGCGTTGACGAGATGGGCGACGATGAAACCGATCAGGGCTTTGAAGATGACGGCGCTGATGGCGAAGATGCAGGACTGCTTCACCACCATCCAGAATGTTTCGCGGGTGAACAGGAAGGTGAAGTTCGACAGGCCGATGAAGCGGTCCATCCGCTTGTTCAGCGTGGCGAGGTGCATCGCGTAGAAGGCGGGATAGATCACCATCACGCTGATCAGGATCAGCAGCGGCAGCGTGAAGAGGAACGCCACCGTCGAGCGCTGGCGCAGGAAGGTGCCGAGCCGCGACCGCTTGCGCGGCGAGGATGTCGCGAGCGACGAGATATGCCGGACGGCGAGTTCGGTCATCGCGCTGGTTCACCGGTGCACCGGCCACGGGGATCCTCCCCCGCAACGCGGGGGAGGGGGACAAGGCAAAGCCTGGTGGAGGGGGCGCCCCTTTGCGCAAACGTCGCGCCCCCTCCACCGCCCTGCGGGCGGTTCCCCTCCCCCGTCGCACGGGGGAGGATCCCGGGGCTCACGACGCTAGCCCCGCATGAAGCCTTCCACCTCGCTTTCGGCCCAGGCGAGGGTGCGCTCGAGCGGCTCGCCGCCAAGGTTCCGCGCGACCATCTTGGTCATGATCGCCTGGTTGTAGATCTGGTTGGCGATGTTCGGCGGCGCCGGCGCGGCCGCGATCGACAGCGTCTGGTGGTTGTGCGGGTTCGGGTAGTGGTAGAGCGTGCCCTTGGGCGGCTCCGCCTCGGCCCAGGTCTTCAGGGTCGTCAGCTTCTCGTAGGCGGGCAGGTCGTAGCCCGCGCTGACCTCGACCATCTTGGCGATGGCGTCATGCGACGAGAGCGCCACGAGCAGGCTCTTGGCGGCGTTCTTGTTCCGCGAGAACGACCAGATGCCCCAGAGATAGGGGAGGTAGGGCGCGAACCGGCCCTTCGGCCCGGCCGGCATGCCGTGCGTCCAGCATTGCTTGGCGATGTCGGGCGCGTCGCGCTTCGCCACGGCCCAGGCGCTCGGCGGATTGCAGATGAGCGCGCCGCGTCCGGCGACCAGCCATTTGTTGTTGGAGGCGTCGTCCCATGCCGGCGCGTCCGGCGGCAGGAAGGCGGCGAGCTTGCGCAGGTATTCCATGACCTGACGGACATTGTCCGACTTGACGGTGATCTTGCCGTCCTTGTCGACCAGCTCGGCCCCGAAGGACTGGAAGAACGCGCCGATATTGTCCACCGAGTCGGTCGTCTGGCCGAGCCCGAGGCCGAAGGGGAAGCCGGCCTTGTGGCAGGCCTCCGCCGCCTTCAGGAACGTTTCCATGTTCCAGTTCTCGGCCTTCGGCGCCTCGCCGGCCGGGTACATGGCGACGACGTCGATCCCGGCATGCTGCTTCATCAGGTCGATGCGCGAGCAGGGGCCCTTGATCTGGCTGCCCGGCGTCGAGGGCACGGCCATCCAGCGGCCCTTCACCTTGGCGAGGTAATCGACGGTGCCGTTGACGTTGCCGTTCTGCTTGATGAGCTCGGGCATGACGTCGTCGACCGGCTCGAGCTGGCCCGCATGTTCGTGGATGTACCAGGTCGGGAAGGCGAAGATGTCGTGGCCGGATTTCGCCTGCGCCTCGGCCGCGATCGTCAGGAGGTTCTTGTTGCCCTGGGAGGTGATGAAGTCGATCTTCAGGTCGACCTTTTCCTTCTCGGCCCAGGCGCGGGCGACGTCCTCGCTCGCCTTGTTGCCGCCCGGCACCCAATGGTCCCAGAAGGCGACGGACAGGCTCCCCGCCGCATGGGCGCCGCGCACGAAGGGTGCAGCCACGAAGGCGGTCGTCGCCGCGCTTGTCTCGAGGAACCGTCGTCGCGTGAATTTCCCGCTCGCCATAGATCCCCTCCCGATGTCGTTCTGTTTGGTGCCGACTTCACTCCGACGATGCCGAGTTCCTCGCGTCCGGCGCCTCACTTTCGGGGCGGCATAAGACCTTCCGGATCGGGCATGCGGCATGATCTTGTGACGTTCTTGCTTAGCTTGCAACAGAGAGATGAAGAACGGCAGTAGTGTTGTCCTATTTGCTGCAAAGCAACGTTGGATTTTGCGGTTCTAGGGTCGGTAATGTTGCGTTTGCGAAGCCGGAGGCCGAGCGCTAGGCTTCGAGGAAAGCCGCGCTATCCATGCGGTGCGGCAGAAGGGGAGGTCGGGGATGGCCGCGAGCGCGGGCGAGTTCACCTGGTACGAGCTGATGACGACCGATATGTCGGCCGCGCGGCGGTTCTACTCGGACGTCGTGGGCTGGGCGGTCCGGGACGTCTCGCGGCCGGAGATGAGCTACTTCCTCTTTGAGGCCGGCGGCGTTCCCGCTTGCGGCCTGATGGACCTGCCCGAGCCCGGCATCCCGCCCGGCTTCTTCGGCTACGTCGCCGTCGATGACGTGGATGCGACGACCGAGAAGGCGAGGGCGCTCGGCGCCACGATCCACAAGGAGCCGACCGAGATACCGGGTGTCGGCCGGTTCGCCGTCCTGGCCGATCCGCAAGGGGCGGCCTTCGGAATCCACCAATGGAGCGAGCCCGCGACGGCTCCGAGCCCCGCCCTGATGAGCCCGGGACGGATGAGCTGGCACGAACTGACGACCACTGACTGGAAGGCCGGGTTCGACTTCTATGGCGAGCTCTTCGGGTGGCAGAAATCCGACGCGATCGACATGGGGCCGATCGGAACCTACCAGCTGTTCACGGGCCCCGGCGGCGGCGACGCGATCGGCGGCATGTTCAACAAGCCGCCGGAAATACCGGGCACCTTCTGGCTCTATTACATCGGTGTCCCGGCAATCGACCCTGCCGTCGAGAAGATCAGGACCGGGGGAGGGCAGATCGTCAACGGGCCGATGGAGGTCCCGGGCGGAGCCTGGATCGTGCAGGGTCTCGATCCCCAGGGTGCGATGTTCGCGCTCGTCGGGATGCGGGGCTGAGGCCCGCCCGCCCGGGCCTGCGCATGTGGCGCCTGGGCAAAATCGCTGCCAGCATCAGGCTGCCGATTGCGTCCGGAACGGGACGCCCCATCTGATGCTCGCCGGCCCGATCGGGGGCGGGCTGGAGGATGTTGTTGATGCGCAAGGCCCTTGCGGTTCTCACGATGGCGGCGAGCCTTTTGGCGGTGCCGGCTTTTGCCCAGACCGGCATCCACCGCAGCGTCACCGTGGAAAAGGGCAAGACGCTGCGGATCGCCGTGATCACCGCGCTGAAGAAGGATTGCAGCGTCGGCGAAGTTGGTGGCGTGCGGGTGATCACGGCGCCGAAGAACGGGCAGCTCGCCGTGCGGTCGGGCAAGCTCAAGACGCCTGCCCGCTTCCGCTGCCCCAACGTCGAGACGCCGGTTCAGGGCCTCTTCTACCAGGCTCGCCCGAACTTCTCCGGCTCCGACGAGGTCTCATACGAGACCCGCTCGGCCGATGGCGCGACCGAGACCTACAATGTGAAGATCACCGTGACGGACAAGCCCGGCGCGGCACCCGCCAAGAAGGACGGGCTCCTCGAGCTCTGACGGCGCGAGCCGCCCTCCGCCGGGCGGAATGAAAGAATGGAGGCGGCATCATGGGCCGCCTCGCGCGGGCGGTCTGTCGTCTTGGGCTCGTTTCGCCTATCGTGCCCGCGTGATCACGTCTGCAGTCGCTCCTCTCCTGCGCCGATTCGCGGCCGCGCTCCTGCTCGGCGGGAGCCTCTTCCCGGCGAGCCTCGCCGGGGCCCAGGTCGCACCGCCGACCTTGGGCATGGGGGCGCTGCCATACTTCGCCTGGCCTGAATCGGCCGAGCGCGAGGCAAGCCGGTGGGAAGGCTCCTTCGCCCGCCTCTCGACCGGTTTCGAGGTCTCCTCCTCCAAGCATTCCGGGAGCTATGCCGGACCGACCATCGGGTTCGAGGGCGGGCGCATGTGGCAGGAGGGCGACCTCGTCTACGGTGTCGTGGGCGGCTTCGACTACCTCGCCGCGATCGGCGGAGGCCCCACGCCGGCCTTCGGGCGCTACGCCTATTCGCGCGACTTCTCGGGTGCGATCCAGTTCAAGGTCGGCACGCTCGTCACGCCCGACGTGCTGGTCTACGCCAAGGCCGGTGCCTGGGCCGTGAACGAGAAGCTGCATTTCGGCCCGACCTCGACATCGCTGCCCTTCAACCGCCAGGACGTGATGGTGCGGCCGGATGCGCGCGTCGGCGTCGAATGGGCCGTCACCGACCGCCTTTCGGTCGCGGTCGAAGCCGGCGTGACGGGGCCCGGCCTGCGCTGAACCCTGCAGGAGGGAGGCACCGGCGGGCGGCCGCCGGTCCGCCAGGTTGCCGTCTCCGGTCCTAAATGCTGTACCCGCCTCTGCGTCCGCAGGATTGATCCCATGGCCTCGATCTCATCCGTCCTCATCGCCAATCGCGGCGAGATCGCCTGTCGCATCATCCGGACCGCCAAGCGGCTGGGCATCCGCACGGTCGCGGTCCATTCCGAGGCCGACCGGAACGCGCTCTTCGTCGAGATGGCGGACGAGGCCCACGAGATCGGCCCCGCCGCGCCGCGCGACAGCTACCTGCGCATCGACCGCATCATCGAGGCCGCCAAGCGGTCCGGCGCCGAGGCCATCCATCCGGGCTACGGGTTTCTCTCCGAGCGCGCCGAATTCGCGGAAGCCTGCGCCGAGGCCGGGATCATCTTCGTCGGCCCGCCCGCCTCCGCCATCAAGGCGATGGGGCTCAAGGATGCCGCCAAGGCGCTCGTGGCACAGGCCGGCGTGCCGGTCGTGCCCGGCTACCACGGCGCGCGCCAGGAGCCCGAGTTCCTGCGGCAGAAGGCCTACGAGATCGGCTATCCGGTCCTGATCAAGGCGGTCGCGGGCGGCGGCGGCAAGGGCATGCGCCGCGTCGACAAGCAGCTCGAATTCGAGGCGGCGCTCGAAAGCGCGCAGCGCGAGGCGGCAGGAGCCTTCGGCGATCCCCGCGTCCTCGTGGAGAAATACGTCCTGTCGCCCCGGCATATCGAGGTGCAGGTCTTCGCCGACAGCCACGGCAACGTCGTCCACCTCTTCGAGCGCGACTGCTCGCTCCAGCGCCGCCACCAGAAGGTGATCGAGGAAGCGCCGGCCCCGGGCATGACGCCGGAGATGCGCGAGGCGATGGGCAAGGCGGCCGTCGAGGCCGCGCGCTCCGTCGGCTATGTCGGTGCGGGCACGGTCGAGTTCATCGCCGATGCGCGGCAGGGGCTGAGGCCGGACCGCTTCTTCTTCATGGAGATGAACACGCGGCTGCAGGTCGAGCACCCGGTCACGGAAGCGATCACGGGGCTCGATCTCGTGGAGCTGCAGCTGCGCGTCGCGGCCGGCGAGCCGCTGCCCTTCACCCAGGAAGACCTCAGGATCGACGGCCATTCGGTCGAGGCGCGGCTCTATGCCGAGGATCCCGAGCACGGCTTCCTTCCCTCCACGGGCAAGCTCTGGGCCCTCCGCTTCCCCGAAGAGCCCGGGATCCGCATCGATACGGGCGTGCGCTCGGGCGACGAGGTCACGCCGTTCTACGATCCGATGATCGCGAAGGTGATCGCGCACGGGCCCGACCGCGACACTGCGCTCGACCGGCTCTCGGCGGCGCTCGGGCGCACGCTGGTGGCCGGGCCGAAGAGCAATACGGCCTTTCTGCAGGCCCTTTGCAATGCGGCGGAGTTCCGCTCCGGCCGGTTCGACACGGGTTTCATCGATCGCAATCTCGAGACGCTCGGCGCGGTCGAGCGGGGGCCTGAGGACGGGGCTGTCGCACTCGGCGCGCTGCGGATGCTCGAGCGTGAGCTGGGCCTCCTTGAGAAGTCGCACGAGTCGCGGTTCGAGCATCTCTCCCCGTGGGACGTGAATGACGGCTTCCAGCTCGTCGGGGAGAGGCGCCAGGTCCTGCCGCTCGTCGTGGACGGGGCCAGGACGGAAGTGGCGCTCTCCTGGCCCGACGGCGAACTCGCCGTCACGGCGGGATCCGTCACGGCGCGCCGCGGCAGCCTTGCCTCCGCCGAGGGCACCTATGCGGAGACGCCCGACGGCATCTACGTGCTCGGCGCGGGCCGGCAGACCTTCGTGCAGCCCTATGACCCCTTCGCGGTGGACCTCGAGCACCTGGACAGCGGCGACAGCGTCAACGCACCGATGCACGGCAAGCTCGTCGCGGTCTTCGTCGCGCCGGGCGAACAGGTCGAGAAGGGCCAGCGGCTTGCCATCGTGGAGGCGATGAAGATGGAGCATGCGCTCCTCAGCCCACGCGCGGGCACCGTGGCCGAGATCCTGGCCGAGGCCGGGTCGCAGGTGGCCCAGGGCGCACGGCTCGTGGTGCTCGCGCCGGAGGCCTGATCGGAACCGCGCCGCCAAGCTCCCGGTTTTCCTCGGTGAATCGGGAGAAGGACGCAGATGGGACAGGTCACCTACCGTATCGTCGAGCATGACGGCGGCTGGGCGTACAAGCTGGACGACGTCTTCTCGGAAACCTTTCCGACCCACGAGCTCGCGGCGCGCGCGGCGCGGGCGGTCGCCTCGGAGCAGCGCGTTCCCGGCGAGGTGGCGTACATCCTCTACCAGGATGCGAAGGGGGAATGGCGCGAGGAGGTGGCGGCCGGCAACGACCGCCCGGCGATCGACGTCGTGGACCCGGCCCGCTGATCCACCGTCCCGAAACCGTTGATAAGGTCGGGCGCGCGACCACGCGCCGCTCGACGGAAGAGGCGAGCCCGCCGCATAAGCGGGCATGGCCCTGCATCTCATCAAGCTCTGCGTCGGCTGCGATTCGATCCAGGATCTCGAGGCCTGGATCGTCGAGCGTCGCCGGATGCCCGGCGGCTCACCGACCGAGCACATCCACACCACCCGCATGGTGCCGAAGCGCGGCGACGCGCTGCTCGACGGCGGTTCGCTCTACTGGGTCATCAAGGGACAGCTCGCCTGCCGCCAGCGCCTGCTGGATGTCCGGCCGTTCACGGACGGGGAGGGCATCGGGCGGTGCAGGCTGGTTCTCGAACCGGTCGTCATGCCCGTGCGGCCGCGGCCCTACCGCCCCTTCCAGGGTTGGCGCTACCTCGAGCCGGACGACGCGCCGCCGGACCTCGGGAGCGAGGCGGCAGATGTGAGCGTGCTTCCGGAGACGATGCGGCGCGAGCTGGTTGCGCTCGGGCTCCTCTAGCGCAAGGCTGCGCCGATGAAGCGCCTTTTCCTGCTCGTGCTCCTGTCGCTCTCCGGTCCGATCACGGCGGCGGAGGCGCGGCCCTGCCGGGCGGGCGAGACACCCCGCATCCTCCAATCCGGCCGGCCGAGCTGCGAGGCGGCCGTGAAGCCGGAGCCCTACGATCCGGAGGCGCTGCGGGCCGGGCGGACGCCGGGCTTCATCGATCTCGGCGGCGGCACGGAGGTGCGGATCGGTGGCCGGGCGCGGATGGAATACGACACGCGCGGCCGATGAAGCTCCGCCGCATTGCGTCCCGGGGCTGACCGGCCACATTCTCGACCCATGAGCAACGACCCAAAGGGCGGGAACCTGCCGGCGCGCGGCGCCGGCGAATCCTCGTCGACGCAGGAGATCGAGGCCTTTCTGGGCGAGGCCAGGCGGCTTGCGCCCATTGCGCCGGGCCGCGCCGCGCGGCTCGTCTTCGCGGTCGACGCCACGATGAGCCGCCAGCCGAGCTGGGACCTGGCGAGCGAGGTCCAGGCCGGCATGTTCGAGACCGCGGCCGCGATCGGCGGCCTTGCCGTGCAACTGGTCTATTACCGTGGCTTCGCCGAGTGCCGTGCCTCCCGGTGGGTCTCCGACGCCAGGGACCTGAAATCCATGATGTCGAAGATCTCCGTTCGGGGCGGGCCGACCCAGATCGGTCGCGTGCTCGCCCATGTTCGGGGCGAGGCCGGCAAGGCGCCCGTGGCTGCCCTCGTCTTTGTCGGCGATGCGATCGAGGAGCAGCCCGACGAGGTCTGCCGGGCGGCCGGCGAGCTCGGCCTATTGGGCGTCAAGGCCTTCATGTTCCACGAGGGGCCGGACCCGATGGCGGCGAGCGTCTTCACCGAGATCGCGCGGCTCACCGGCGGGGCCGCGATGCGGTTCGACGCGAATGCGCCGGCGTCGCTCGCCTCGCTGCTGCGGGCCGCCGCGGCCTATGCGGCGGGCGGGCGCGACGCGCTCAACCGCCTCGCCGGGAAAGACCCCAACGCCCGGCGCCTTCTCGCAGCGATGCCCGCATGACCGCGATCGCGGGCCTTTTCACGGCCCTCCTCCTCTACTGGCTCATCAAGGTCTTCGCCCGGACGAAGCCTGAGCGCATCGTGCAGCTGACGAAGATGATCGGCGGCGTCGCGGCGCTGGGCGTCGCGGGCTTGCTCCTCCTGCGCGGGCGGCTCGACATGGCGATGCTGGCGGGCGGCGCGGGAGCCTGGCTTCTCGGCTGGGCCGCCCCCCCGACCTGGTGGCCCGCCGGGCTCGGACGAAAGGGGAGGCCGGATGCATCCTCGCGCGTCCGCTCTCCGACGGTGGAGGTGGCGCTCGACCATGCGTCCGGCGCGATATCGGGCCGGGTGCTCGCCGGCGAGTTCGCGGGCCGCCAGCTCGACGAACTCGGAATGCCGGAACTCGCCCGGCTGCGCGGTGCCTGCCTAGGAGGCGACGTCGAAGGGGGGCGCCTGCTCGAAGCCTATCTGGACCGCCGGTTTCCCCGATGGCGTGAAGACGCTCAGGGAGATTCGGACTTCCGGCGCGGGGCCGAGCTTCAGAACGGCACGATGACGGAGCAGGAAGCTCACGAGATCCTGGGGCTTAAGCCAGGAGCGGGTCCGGACGACATCCGGACGGCTCACCGGCGGCTGATGAAGCGGCTTCACCCCGACCAGGGCGGGTCGACGTATCTTGCGAGCCGCGTCAACCAGGCGAAAGACCTCTTGCTGAACCGACATCGCTGAACTCCACGCGCGACCGGTCGAACGGACCGGTGTCGGAACTCTCTGCCCCGGGCCGCCGGCCCGAGACGCTTCAGGGAGGAGATCAGCTCCTCGTCGCGAAACAGGCGAAGCCGCTTCTCTTCAGCGCGCGGCAGGCTTCCTGTGCGCTGTCGGCTTCGGAGAAGCCCGAGAAGCGGGCCCGGTAGAGCGTTGCGCCCCCACGGCTCACCTTCTCCGTGAAGGGAGCGGCCTTCGCGAGGACCCGGCCGGAGCGCGACTTGGCCTCGTCGAGAACGGCGCGGGCTTGGCGCTCGTCACCCTCGGCGGCGAGCTGGATCACCCACGGCGTGATGGCGGCGGGACGCGCCGTCGGCTCGCGCTTCGCCTGGGCCGGCTCGGCCTTCGCGGCGACCTCGACGCGGGCGGGCGGCTCGGGCACTGCCGGCACGGCCGGCATGAGCGGGAGGCGGGCCTCGATCTTCTGCGATCCGGACGAAGCGGCTGGGGCCGCGGCTTCGATCGAGGACGGCCGAGAGCTCGGGGTGGTGGTGGCCGCGCCGTTCGGGGCGGTCGCCACGGCCGGCCGCATCAGCTCGAGCGGGCGGTTGGAGCGGATCGAGGCGGTGGTGCTCGCCGCGCTCTCGATGTCGGCCGAGGCGAGGCGCGCGCGCGGCGGCTCCGGCACGTCGTCCTCGTCGCGGCTGGCGAACCGCGACGAACCCGAACCGGTGGACGCCTTGGCGAGGTTCGTCTGGATGAGGTTCGCCATGATGTTGTCGCGGCTCTTGCCCGACTTTCCGCCGAGCACGACGCCGATCACATGCCGGCCGTCGAGCTTGGCCGAGGTCAGGAGATTGAATCCGGACGCGTTCGTGAAGCCCGTCTTGATGCCGTCGACGCCTTCCACCCGTCCGAGGAGGCGATTGTGGTTGCCGATCGTCCTGCCGGCATAGTTGAAGCTGCGGGTCTGGAAGAACTTGTAGTAGCGGGGGAAGCGCTCCTGGATCGCCCGCCCCAGGATGGCGAGGTCCCGCGCCGTGGTGATCTGCTCGCGATCGGGAAGGCCGGAGGCGTTGCGGAACAGCGTGCGGTTCATGCCGAGCTGGCGCGCCTTGCGGGTCATGCGCTCGGCGAATTCCTCCTCGCTGCCCGCGAGGTTCTCGGCGATCGCGGCGGCAACGTCGTTGGCCGATTTCGTCACGAGCGCCTTGATCGCGTCCTCGACGGCGATCGTCTCGCCTGGCCGGAAGCCGATCTTCGAGGGCGCCATCGCGGCGGCACGCGCCGAAACCTTCAGCTCGCTGTCCAGCGAGAGCGTGCCGCGCTCGAGCTGCTCGAACAGCATGTAGAGCGTCATCACCTTCGTGACGGATGCCGGGTGACGCGGCTCGTTCGCATCGACCGCATACATCGTGCGGCCCGAATTGACGTCGACGACGATTGCCGAGAAGGGCGGAGAATAGCCGCCGCCCGAGGAGCGCGCGACGTGAGCCTTTTGGCTCTTGCGCGTCTGCTTCTTCTTGCTCCGCGCTTCCGCGTCCCCCGTCATCAACAACGAGGCGGCGAGGCTGACAATGCTCGCCAGGACGACAGCGCGCCTCCCCCGCTTACCGACGCAACGCAACATCATGATCATCCGTCCCCGAACTCGTCGGCTGACCTGGCCGGATCACCTCCTGGTACAGGGAGAGGTGGCCGGCACGACACATTCGGAAACGCTAGGTGGACGCAGTTACGGATGGGTTAAATACGCTTCAAATCCGTCCCATGTTGCGCTGCACAAAAGTTTGTTGACTTAATTTTGTGCAGCGCATAAAAGCGAGGTGGCCGGCCGGTTTGGAGGGCCTGATCGCAAGCACTAACGGTCCGACGCGGGCCGGGGAGCGACCATGATCCAGTTCGACAACTTTCAGAAGTTTGGGAAAGACAGCTTGGACGCAGCGATGACGTCCTTCGGGGCGTTTTCGCGCGGGGTGCAGTCCGCCGCGGTCGAGACGGCCGACTACGTGAAGCGTTCCTTCGAGCAGGGCAGCTCGACCGTCGAGAAGCTGGCAAGCGCCCGCACGCTCGACACTGCGGTCGCGATCCAGGGCGAATACGTCCGCACGGCCTTCGAGGGCTTCGTGTCGCAGGCAACGAAGATGGGCGAGCTCGCCGCGGCCACCGCGAAGGAGTCCTACGCCCCCGTGGAAGGCCTCGTCGCCAAGGCGCGCACGGCCTAAACCGACCTCGTCCAAGACGAGTTCATGACGCCCGGCTCTGCCGGGCGTTTTCGTTTGTGCCTGCCTTCGGCGAGCGAGCCGTGCTCTTGCCTCCCGCCGAAATGGCCGCGAGTATGCGTCGAGACGGCGCGGCATCTGGCGGGGCGCGGGTAGGCGACCTAGATTGGCTGTCGAGGGGAGTCGACCAGGGCCGGCCAGGGGCGCGTGCGAATTATCCCTGAACGAAAGGTTATCGGTCGGGCGGGCATGAGCGGGCGCAGCGGCTCACAACGATTCAGCATCACCGGAGCAGGCTCCGGGCCGGCCGGCGGGGATGACAACCGCAGCGGCACGGCGATCATTACGAAGACGAAGCCTCGGGCGAAACGCCCGAACCTCTACCGTGTTCTCCTCCTCAACGACGACTACACCCCCATGGAATTCGTGGTGCTGGTGCTCGAGCGCTTCTTCAACAAGTCGCGAGAGGACGCCACCCGCATCATGCTCCATGTCCACCAGAACGGGGTCGGCGAGTGCGGCATCTTCACCTACGAGGTCGCCGAGACAAAGGTGACACAGGTGATGGACTTCGCACGGAAGCACCAGCATCCCCTTCAGTGCGTCATGGAAAAGAAGTAGTGTTACTCGAACCCGAGGGGCACCTTGCCTAGCTTCTCTCGCAGCCTGGAACAGGCACTCCATCGCGCTCTGGCGCTTGCCGGCGAGCGGCGCCACGAATACGCGACGCTGGAGCACCTGCTCCTCGCGCTCATCGACGACCAGGATGCCGCGGCCGTGATGCGGGCCTGCAACGTCGAACTCGATGCGCTTCGGCGCAATCTCGTCGAATATGTCGAGACGGAACTCGTCAACCTCGTCACGGATGGCCGTCAGGATTCGAAGCCTACGGCCGGCTTCCAGCGGGTCATCCAGAGGGCGGTGATCCACGTCCAGTCTTCCGGACGGGAAGAGGTGACCGGCGCGAACGTCCTGGTCGCGATCTTCGCCGAGCGGGAGAGCCATGCCGCGTATTTCCTGCAGGAGCAGGAGATGACGCGCTACGACGCGGTCAACTACATCAGCCACGGCATCGCCAAGCGCCCCGGCCTCGGCGAGAGCAGGCCCGCCCGCGGCACCGAGGACGAATCCACCGAGCGGCCCTCCGGGGACGACGAGTCCCGCCAGAAGAAGAAGGGCGAGGCGCTGGAAACCTACTGCGTCAACCTCAACAAGAAGGCCCGCGAGGGCAAGATCGACCCGCTCATCGGGCGCGAATCCGAGGTGCAGCGGACGATCCAGGTCCTCTGCCGGCGGCAGAAGAACAACCCGCTCCTGGTCGGCGATCCCGGCGTCGGCAAGACGGCCATCGCCGAGGGGCTGGCCCGCAAGATCGTGCGCGGCGAGGTCCCCGAGGTCCTGGAGGACGCGACCGTCTTCTCCCTCGATATGGGCACCCTGCTGGCCGGGACGCGCTACCGCGGCGATTTCGAGGAGCGGCTGAAGCAGGTCGTCAAGGAGATCGAGGCGCATCCCAACGCCATCATGTTCATCGACGAGATCCACACCGTGATCGGCGCGGGTGCGACCTCCGGTGGTGCGATG
Organism: Enterovirga sp. CN4-39; assembly: GCF_049446235.1. Classification (NCBI taxonomy): domain Bacteria; kingdom Pseudomonadati; phylum Pseudomonadota; class Alphaproteobacteria; order Hyphomicrobiales; family Methylobacteriaceae; genus Enterovirga; species Enterovirga sp. CN4-39. The sequence continues at coordinate 64,637 of NZ_JBMSEF010000001.1, forward strand.
GACGCCTCCAACCTGCTGAAGCCCGCGCTCGCCCAGGGCACGCTGCGCTGCATCGGCTCGACCACCTACAAGGAATACCGCCAGTATTTCGAGAAGGACCGCGCGCTCGTCCGCCGCTTCCAGAAGGTGGACGTGAACGAGCCGTCCATCCCGGACACGATCGAGATCGTGAAGGGCCTGAAGCCGTATTACGAGGAGTTCCATAAGCTCCGCTTCACCGGGGACGCCATCAAGGCGGCCGTCGAGCTCTCCGCGCGCTACATCAACGACCGGAAGCTGCCGGACAAGGCGATCGACGTGATCGACGAGACCGGCGCCTCGCAGATGCTCGTGCCCGAGCATCGCCGGAAGAAGACGATCGGCATCAAGGAGATCGAGGCCACGATCGCCACGATGGCGCGCATCCCGCCGAAGACCGTCTCCAAGGACGATGCGGAGGTGCTCTCCAACCTGGAATCGAACCTCGCCCGCGTCGTCTACGGGCAGGAAACCGCGATCCAGGCGCTCACATCGGCGATCAAGCTCGCCCGCGCCGGCCTGCGCGACGCCGAGAAGCCGATCGGCTCCTACCTCTTCGCCGGCCCGACGGGCGTCGGCAAGACGGAGGTCGCGCGCCAGCTCGCCGCCTCGCTCGGGGTGGAGATGCTCCGCTTCGACATGTCGGAATACATGGAGCGGCATACGGTCAGCCGCCTCATCGGCGCGCCTCCCGGCTATGTCGGCTTCGACCAGGGCGGTCTGCTGACGGACGGCATCGACCAGCACCCGCATTGCGTGCTGCTGCTCGACGAGATCGAGAAGGCCCATCCCGACCTGTTCAACATCCTCCTGCAGGTGATGGACCACGGGAAGCTGACCGACCACAACGGCAAGCAGGTCGATTTCCGCAACGTCATCATCATCATGACGACGAATGCCGGGGCGGCGGACCTCGCGCGGGCGAGCTACGGCTTCACCCAGAACAAGCGCGAGGGCGACGACACGGAGGCGATCAACAAGCTGTTCGCCCCCGAGTTCAGGAACCGGCTCGACGCGGTCATCTCCTTCGGGCGGCTGCCAAAGGAGGTCGTCGCCAAGGTGGTCGACAAGTTCGTCCTGCAGCTCGAGGCGCAGCTCGCGGACCGCAACGTCGTCATCGAGCTCTCGGACGAAGCGCGCGAGTGGCTGTGCGAGCACGGCTACGACGAGGCGATGGGCGCACGCCCGATGGCGCGCCTCATCCAGTCGACGATCAAGACGCCGCTCGCCGACGAGGTCCTGTTCGGCAAGCTCAAGAACGGCGGCGCGGTGCGCGTCGTGGTCCAGTCGGACGAGGCCGGCAAGCAGAGCCTCGCCTTCGAATATCCGGAAGGGCCGGTCACGCCGAAGCCCGAGAAGGTCGTCGAGGCCAAGAAGCCGAAGCGCAAGCCCAAGCTCTTTGCTAAGAAGGCGCCGAAACCGAAGCCCAAGGGCTCCGGCGGCAACGGCAACGGCGGCGTCCGCACAGTGCCGAAGGTGCCACTCGTCAGGGCATGATGGCTGATACTGCAAAGAGTAGCGGGATCGACTTTGCGATCGTCCCGGACGAGCGACCGGCGGCTCCAGCGGGTGAGCCGGCGCGCCGCCTGCGCCGGACCTGGTCGCGTATGCGCTTCCGCGTCGGAGGCTCGCTCGGCAGGGCGACGACGGCGGCTGCGGCGCCGAGCTTCGCCGACGACGGGCAGGACGCGGCACCCGCCCGTCCCCAGAGGCACCGGAAGAGCTGGCGCGAGCAGCGCTGGGAGCGCCGCCGGCGGCGGCAGATGTTCGAGGAAGTCCTGGGCTGGATCCTCGTCCCGATCATCCTGATCGCGGTCTATTGGGGGACCAAGGCGGGGCTGAACGCGATCGGCACGACCCCGACCGCACTCATCCAGGGCATCAAGGCCGCCATCGCGAGCCGCGGCGGCAGCCTCTAGATCTTCTCGGGCGCCGGGACGCCGCTGGGGCAGCTCAGTTCGTCAGGCCGGCCCGGCGGACGGCATCCTCCGCGGCCCGGAACAACGCCCGGGCCTTGTTTTCGCATTCCTGCTGCTCGGAAGCCGGGTTCGAGTCGTGCACGATCCCGGCGCCGGCCTGCACATACATGCGGCCGTCCTTCACGACCGCCGTGCGCAGCACGATGCAGGTGTCCATCTGCCCGTCCGCCCCGAAATAGCCGATGCAGCCGGCATACGGCCCGCGGCCGTCCGGCTCCAGCTCATCGATGATCTGCATCGCGCGGACTTTCGGCGCACCCGACACCGTGCCGGCCGGGAAGCCGGCGACGAGCGCGTCGAGCACGTCCCGGTCCGGCCGCAGCCGCCCCTCGACGTTCGACACGATGTGCATGACCTGGCTGTAGCGCTCGATGAAGAAGCTGTCCGTCACCTCGACGGAGCCGAGCTCAGCCACCCGGCCGACATCGTTGCGGCCGAGATCCAGCAGCATGAGGTGCTCGGCCCGCTCCTTCGGATCGGCCAGAAGCTCCTCCGCCAGGCGCTCGTCCTCGGCCGGGGTCGCCCCACGGGGGCGGGTGCCGGCGATCGGCCGGACCGTGACGCGGCCATCGCGCGCCCGGACCAGGATCTCCGGGCTCGAACAGACGACCTGGAAGCTCTCGAAATCGAGATAGCAGAGGAACGGGGCGGGGTTGATGCGCCGGAGCGACCGGTAGAGCGAGAAGGCCGGAAGCGGGAACGGCGCCTCGAAACGCTGCGAGAGCACGACCTGGAAGATGTCGCCGGCCAGGATGTACTCCTTGGCGCGCGCGACCATCGCCTCGTACCCGGCCGGATCCATGTTGGAGACCGGCGCCCCGATGCCCGTCTCGGGCCGGGGAGGGGCGGGGATGGCGAGCGGCGCCTCGAGGCAGGCGATCAACTCGGACAGCAGGGCGGTTGCCGCGCCGTAGGCTTCATCCGTGTCGGCCTCCGGCGCCGGCCGGACGACATGGATGATCGAGACCTCGTCCCGGAGATTGTCGAACACGACCATCGCGGTCGGCCGGATCATGATCGAATCGGGCACCCCGATGGGGCTCGCCTTGGCGGGGCCGAGCCTCTCCATCTGCCGGACCATGTCGTAGCCGAGATAGCCGAACAGCCCCGCCGCCATGGGGGGCAGTCCCTCTTCCAGCTCGAAGACTGTTTCCGCGACCAGCCGCCGAAGGCTCGCGAGTGCGCCGTCGGGCTCGGCCACGAAGGCCTCCGGCCGGACGAGGGCCTCGCGACAGATCTCTGCCGCGCCGTCGCGGGCGCGCCAGACGAGATCGGGTGAAAGCCCGATCATCGAGTAGCGGCCCCGGACTGCGCCGCCTTCCACGGATTCGAGGAGGAAGGCAGGCCCGGTCCGGGCCGCGCGGATCCTCATATAGGCGGCCACGGCGGTCAGCAGGTCGCCGTCCAGCCTCGTCCAGAGGGCAAACGGCTCGCCCGACGCGTGCAGCCGCCCGAACGCCTCCCTGTCACGGTACTCCGGCATCCGGGGCGACTAGCTCTCGCCGCCGATGGCCCGGCGCATGTTCTCCGGATAGGTCGTCACGCCGAGCTGCTTTTCCACGTCCGCGAAGTACTCGGCCAGCAGATCCTCGGCGAGAGCCTGGCGGAGCTGGTCCTCGACGGCTGCGGCCTGCTGCGTGCTCGTGACGAGCGGTGGCACGCTGGCAGACGTGACCTTGAAGACGGTCCGTCCCGCGTCCGTGGCGGCGTCGCCGGCCTTGCCCACGGGCGTAGCGAAGGCCCGGGTGACCACCGGGCGATCGAGGTCGGGCCGGGGATTGCTCCGGGTGATGTCCGTCGCGCTCTGCGCGGTCAGGCCGAGTTCGCTGGCGAGGGCTGCGAGCTCCGCACCGCCGTTGAGCTTCTCGACCAGTTCGCGCGCCTTGTCCGACAGGCGGCGCTGCACCTCCTCCGACTTCCAGTCATTCGCAACGCGGTCGCGGATCTCGGCGAGGGTGCGGTCGCGGGCCGGCTCGATCCCGGTCACGTCGAACCAGATGTAGCCGCTCGACGGGAGCCGGATCGCCTCGCTGTCGGCGCCGATGTCTGAACGGAAAACAGCCGCCACGAGGGAATTCGGCTCGGGAAGGTCTGCGACCGGGTTGCCGGCCTTGTCGCGTCCGCCGCGGTCGATCGGCGGGACGGCGCCGAGGGCGAGGCCACGCTCCTTGGCGATCTCCGGCAGCGGCCTCGCGCCCGCCCGCTGGTCCTCGATCGCATCATGGACCCGCTCGATCTCGTCCTTCGCGCGCTCCATGGCGAGCTCGCGCTTCACCTCGCCCGCCACCTCTTCATAGGGCTTCTGGGAACCCGGCTCGATCTTGGCGGCGCGCACGATGACGGGCCCGAACCGGCCGGCAACCGGCTCGCTCGCGGCACCTTCCGCCAGCCCGAAGGCGGCTTCCGCGGCCGCGGGATCGATCATCTCGCCCTTGGTGACGGTGCCCAGGTTGAGCGTGGCATCGTCGACGCCCCGCTCCTTCGCGAGGTCCTCGAAGGAGGTGCCGGCCTTGAGCTTCTGGCTCGCGGCATTCGCCTCCTCCATGGTCGGGAACACGAGCTGCTGGACATTCCGCTTCTCGGGGGTGCCGAACCGGGTCGAGGCGACGCGGTCATAGTAGCGGCGCGCATCCTCGTCGCTGACGGCGTCCGGCTTCGCCAGCGCCGCCGCGTCCAGGACGAGGTGGTTGAAGCTGCGGTATTCCGGTGCGCGGTAGCTCGCCTTGCGCTCGTCGAAGAATGTCTGGAGCTGCTGATCGGTCGGCGCCGGGATCTCGCCCGCCTGAGCGGGCGTCAGCGCGACGAAGTCGAGGTTCCGCTTCTCGTTCTGGAAGCGATGGACGGCCTCACGCATCGCCATCGGGACGGGGACGCCGCCCGACACGGCATCGGCCATCTGCAGGCGGGTCGAGACCGCGCGCTGGTCGCGGACATACTGGCCTTCCGAAAGGCCGTTCGAGCGCAGGAGCTCGGTGAACTGGTTGCGATCGAACTGGCCGTTCGGGCCCTTGAAGTTCGGGTCGTTCTGGATGGCCTGGACGACCTGCCCGTCGGAGACGGTCAGCTTCATCTGCTGCGCCTTCTGGTCCAGCGCGGATTCGGTGACCAGACGGGCCAGGACGTTCCGGTCGAGGCCGAGGGCGCGCGCCTGCTCGGGCGTGATCGTCTGCCGAGTGCGGCGGATCAGGCTCTGGTATTCGTTCTGGTAGGCCGTCCGGAAGGCGTCGGCCGTGATGTCCTGCTTGCCGACGGTCGCGACCTGCGTGCGCACCTGGCCGCGGAAGATGTCACCGATGCCCCAGATGGCAAAGCTGATGATGAGGAAGCCGAACAGGATGGAGACGACCACCCGGCCGACCCAGCTTCGTCCGATCCTGTTGATGCCTTGGAGCATTGACCTGCCTTCACGCGCGATCCGGCCGCGATACCGTATGGAGGCTGTCGGGAAAAGGCCGGTGCGGCAGAGCGTTGCGACGGGCGGGTGGCTCTGTTACGCCGCCCGCCAAGCTTAGGGGGAGATTGATGGACAGGGCCTCGCCGCGGCCGCTCGTCGCGGGCAACTGGAAGATGAACGGCACGAAGCGCTCGGCGAGGACGCTGGGCGAGGTCATGGAGGGCTACACGCCCGAGATGCGCGCCAAGGTCGATCTCCTCGTCTGCCCGCCGGCGACGCTCGTCAGCACCTTCGCGGTCGTCGCTCTCGGGTCGCGGGTCGCGGTCGGAGGGCAGGACTGCCATCCGAAGGTCTCGGGCGCGCATACGGGCGACGTCTCGGCCGAGATGCTGGCCGATTCCGGAGCGACCTACGTGATCGTCGGCCACTCGGAGCGGCGGGCCGATCACGGCGAATCCGACGAACTGGTCCGCGCCAAGGCCGAGGCGGCCCGGCGGAGCGGCCTCACGGCGATCGTCTGCGTGGGCGAAACCCGCGAGGAGCGCGAGGGCGGCCGGGCGCTGGACGTCGTCTCGGGCCAGCTTCGCGGCTCGATTCCGGCGGGCGCGACGGCCGAGAACGTCGTCATCGCCTACGAGCCGGTCTGGGCGATCGGGACCGGCCTTACGCCGACGGTCGCGGACGTGGCGGAGATGCACGCGCGCATCCGCGGCGACCTCGCCACGCTCGTCGGCGAAACCGAGGCGGCGGGGATGCGCATCCTCTATGGGGGTTCGGTGAAACCCGGCAACGCGCGCGAGCTCCTCTCGGTCGCGAATGTCGACGGAGCGCTGGTCGGCGGCGCAAGCCTCGTCGCCGCCGACTTCCTCGGCATCGCCGGAGCCTACCTGGCAGAGTGACCAGGGGTCCGAACCCGGACGGCTCCTGAACATTGTTCCCCCACATGCCTGCGGGCTTGGGGGACATCATGATCAGGTCGTCACTCGCCGGGGCAGCGCTCGTCGTGCTTGCCGCGGCTTCTCCGGCCCTTGCTCAGGGCGCCCCGGCGGATGGCCAGTTCCTGACGGAGGCGCCGAACACCTTCCGGGCGACCAAGGCGCGGGGGATCGCCGTCATCGGCCAGGACCATACCCGCCTCGGCGAGGTGGAAGACCTGCTGATCGACCGGAACGGCAAGGTCCACGCCGTCGTGATCGGGGTCGGCGGGCTGCTGGGCATCGGCGAGCGGAACCTCGCGGTTCCCTTCGACCAGGTCCTCTGGAACACGGGCGACGTGGCCCGGCAATCCGACCTCGGTGCGAGCATGGCACCCACGAAGGAGACCGGCCCGGAATCGACGCCGCCGAGGGTGCTCGAGCAGATGCCGGGTGCCCAGATCAGCAGCGAAGTCCTGAACACGCCGCCGGACGCCCCGGGCAACGTCAATCCGGCAACGGGGCCCGTCACCGCTCCGGAGCCGAGGGGACCGGCAACGGTAATCCTCGTGCCTCCCGGCGGAACCCTTCGCCATGCCGAGATCCGCGCCACCAAGGCCGAGATCCAGGGCGCGCCCGAGTTCAAGCTGAGGTGAACGGGATCAGAGCTTCCGGTCGATCGTGAGCTTCTGGAAGCCCTTGCCCGAGAGGGCAGGGCGCTTTGCGGAGAGCACGCGGGAGTTGATTCCCTGCCAGCCGATCTCGCCGGAAAGCCGGCCGTACTCGATCTTCGGGCAGCGATTCATGATGACCTGGACGCCCTTGGCTTCCGCCCGCTCGGCCGCTTCATCGTCCCGGACCGAGAGCTGCATCCAGATGACCTTCGGCAGCGGGTCGAGCTTCAGCGCCTCGTCCGTGACGCCGCCGGCTTCCGCCGAGGCGCGAAAGATCTCGACCATGTCGATCGGCCGCTCGATGTCGGCCAGCCTCGCATAGGCCTTCACGCCCAGGATCTCCCCGCCTGCCAGGCGGGGATTGACCGGGATGACGTCGAAGCCGCGCTCCAGCAGGTACTTGAACACGATGAAGCTCGGCCGGGCCGGGTTGTTGCTCGCGCCGACGAGCGCGACCGTCTTCACGGATTTGAGGATCCCGCGAATGGCTTCGTCGGGGTAGGATTCATGCCGCGGGGCGGCGACCGGGAGTGCGTCGGACATCTCAGGCTCCGACCCAGACCGGCTGGCGCTTCTCGACGAAGGCGCCGATTCCCTCCTCGGCATCACGCGCGAGCATGTTATCGACCATCACGCGCGAGGCGTGGGCATAGGCACCGTCCAGGTTCATCTCGCGCTGCTCATAGAAGGCCCGCTTGCCGATCCGCACCGTGTGGGTCGACTTCGAGGCGACGATCTCCGCCATCCGGCGCGCCTCGTCCAGCGCGGCGCCGGCCGGGACGGCGCGATTTACCAGACCCATCCGGGCGGCGTCCTCGGCCGAAACCATCTCCCCGAGCAGGAGCATCTCCATCGCATGCTTGGGCGCGACGTTGCGGGAGAGGGCGACCATCGGGGTGGAGCAGAACAGCCCGATATGCACGCCCGGGGTCGAGAATCGCGCCTCGGCTCCCGCAACCGCGAGGTCGCAGCTCGCCACGAGCTGACAGCCGGCGGCTGTCGCGACGCCCTCCACGGCCGCGATCACCGGCTGCGGCAGGCGCACGATGCGCGTCATCATGGCTGAGCAGCGCCCGAGAACATCGGCGAAATAGGCGCGGCCGCGGTCCGGATCGGCGCGGCGGGCCGTCATCTCCTTGAGGTCGTGACCGGCCGAGAAGACAGGTCCGTTCGCCGCGAGGATGACGGCCTTCACGCTCCGGTCCTCGGCGATCGCGTCGAGCTCCGCCGTGAGCGCAGCGATCAGCCCTTCGGAGAGCGCGTTGCGGGCCTGCGGGCGGTCCAGCGTAAGGGTCGCGATAGCGTCGCGGTCGCTGCGCCGGAGCGGGGAGGGGGCGAGCGTCGCCTGCGCGTTCATCGAGCCTTGGTCCGGTGGGATCAGTCTTTCGAAGCTATTGTCGGGGTCGCGCACCCATGCTGCAAGCGCCGGGCAGGTTCGGACGGGTGGGGGTGCCATGCAGCCGGTGATGGGTGTGGAGGAACTCGAGAGGTTTCTCGACCGCGAGTTTCCGCAGATCCACCTCGACGGCCGCATCTATTCGGTCGAGGAGGTCGGGCCCGGGACCGCCCGCATGCGGATGAAGGCCGGGCCGCGGCACATCCGGCCCGGCGGCACCCTCTCCGGCCCTTCCATGATGACGCTCGCTGACCTCGCCCTGTACGTCGTGATCCTGGCCCATATCGGCCCGGTCGGGCTCGCGGTGACGACGAACCTGAACTTCAACTTTCTCCGCAAGCCGGAGCCGCGGGACCTCCTGGCGGAGTGCCGTCTCCTCAAGCTGGGCGCCCGCCTCGCCGTCGGGGAGGTGAGCCTGTTCAGCGACGGCGTCGACGACGCGGTCTGCCATGCGACCGGCACGTACTCGATCCCGCCGAGAAAATAGCGGTACTATGATACCGATAATCTGTAAGTGTTTGTAATCGAAGGCATATGCGGTTTTCTGGTCGGTGAGATTCTGCTTGACGAAGCAGGCTCGTGCTCCTAGATCGGCAACGTTCGCCGTCGCGCATCTGCGGCGGCTTCGCTTTTTGGCGGCCCGGCCGCCTCGGAAGAACTCATGAAGACCTTTTCCCTGAAGCCGGCCGAGGTCGACAAGAAGTGGGTTGTCATCGACGCCCAGGGTCTCGTCGTCGGCCGCCTTGCCTCGATCGTCGCCATGCGGCTGCGCGGCAAGCACAAGCCGAGCTACACTCCGCACGTGGATTGCGGCGACAACGTCGTCGTCATCAATGCCGACAAGGTGGTCTTCACCGGCCGCAAGCGTGAGCAGAAGGTGTATTACCACCACACCGGCTATATCGGCGGGATCAAGGAGCGCTCCGCCAAGGCGATCCTCGACGGGCGCTTCCCTGAGCGCATCGTCGAGAAGGCCGTCGAGCGCATGCTGCCGCGCGGCCCGCTGTTCCGGAAGATCCTCGGCAATCTCCGCGTCTACAAGGGCGCCGAGCACCCTCACGCCGCCCAGCAGCCTGAGGCGCTGGATGTCGGCGCCCTCAACCGCAAGAACGTGAGCGCCTGAGCATGGCCGTCCTCCAGTCCCTCGCCGATCTCGGCCAGACCACGCAGGCGGTCGAGCCCGAGGCTCCCCGCTACGAGAAGAAGGTCGACTCCCAGGGCCGCGCCTACGCGACCGGCAAGCGCAAGGACGCCGTTGCCCGCGTGTGGGTGAAGCCCGGCTCCGGCCAAATCACGGTCAACGATCGTCCGGTCGAGGTCTACTTCGCCCGTCCGGTGCTGCAGATGATCATCCAGCAGCCCCTGCAGCTCGTGAACCGCGCGACGCAGTACGACGTCGTCGTGACGGTTGCCGGCGGCGGTCTCTCCGGCCAGGCCGGCGCGGTGCGCCACGGCCTGTCGAAGGCGCTGACCCACTACGAGCCGGAGCTCCGCTCGCCGCTGAAGCGCGAGGGCTTCCTCACCCGCGACCCGCGCGTGGTCGAGCGCAAGAAGTACGGAAAGAAGAAGGCGCGCAGGAGCTTCCAGTTCTCCAAGCGCTGATCGGCACGGCCGTATCGGAACATGGAAAGGGCGCCTCGCGGCGCCCTTTCTCGTTTCAGCCCTGCGATGGTGGTTCGGGGAACCAGTTTCCCAGGACCTCCGCTTCGCTGAAGCGGCGCGCCCGCAGGTTGTTCAGGGTGGCTTCGTCCGCCTCGAGGCGATCGGCGAGATCCATTGCGACGAGGTCGCTCGCCCGAGGGGTCGCCCATTCGATCAGCGCCGGTACTTCCCTGACGAGGCTGCGGTTGTCATCGAGGAGCGCCTCGATGTTGTTCCGCTCGCGCCGGACCGTGCTTCGCCAGCCGTCCCTCGGATCCGATGCGGGCGAGTAGGCGAGCTTCAGCAGATGCTCGATAACGGTGGTGAGCCGCGAGCGCAGCTCGGTACGCTGGGATCGGCCCAAGCTCTCGATCTCCTCGGCGACGTGCTCCCAGTCGATCGGCAGGTTGACCCTTGCATCCCCGGCCGCCCGCAGCGCCCGGGCCTGATCTTCGGCCCAGCGGATCAGATCGGTCTCGTAGAGGTCCACGGCCTCGTCCATGAGCCAAGGATCGCATTCGCCCTCGACCATGACAACGGCGGCCGCCACGATTGACAGAGGCCGCTCGCGCGCTCATATCCCGCGGCATGTTGACCCGAGCCGCCCTGCGACGACGACGCGCTTGAGAGCGCCACGCCTTGGCGCGTTGGGGTACGAACCCCGCTGGTCACATCTCTGTCCCGGCTACCGGGCAGCCTCTTTCTTCCAGATGTATGGGCGCCTCGCGCCCGCAGCTCCGCACGGAGGGTTGCGATGAAGTCGGTCTTTATCGACGGTGAAGCCGGGACGACGGGCCTGGGCATCCGCGAGCGCCTCGAGGGCCGCCCGGATCTCGAGATCCGCAGCATCGACCCGGAGCGGCGGAAGGACCCTGCTGCCCGCAAGGCCATGATGGCCGGGGTCGACCTCGTGATCCTCTGCCTGCCGGATGCCGCCGCGAAGGAGGCGGTCGCGCTTGCCGGCGAGCTCGGAGACAAGGCGCCGCGCATCCTCGATGCCAGCACGGCCCACCGCGTCGCGCCGGATTGGATCTACGGATTCGCCGAGATGGCGAAGGGGCAGGCCGAGGCGATCGCCTCCGCCCGGAAGGTCTCGAATCCCGGTTGCTACTCGACGGGCGCCATCGCGCTTATCCGGCCGCTCGTCGATGCGGGGCTGTTGCCCACGGATCATCCGCTCTCGGTCAATGCAGTCTCCGGCTATTCGGGCGGCGGCCGGCAGATGATCGAGGCGTTCGAAGGGGGGCAGGGTCCCTCGTTCGAGCTCTATGGGCTCGGTTTCGCGCACAAGCACCTGCCCGAGATCGAGACATATGGGCGGCTCTCGGCGCGGCCGATCTTCATACCCTCGGTCGGAAATTACCGGCAGGGGATGCTGGTCTCCATCCCGCTCCATCTGGGCGCGCTGCCGGGCAAGCCGGGGCTCAAGGATCTGGAGACGGCGCTTCGGAATCACTACCCGGCGGGCGGCCAGGTGCGGGTCGTCGCGTCCTCGCCGGACGACAGGCTGGAGCCCGAGGCCCTGAACGGCACGGATGTGATGGAGTTGCGGGTCTACGGCCGTGACGAGGTCGGTCAGGCGCTTCTGGTCGCCCGTCTCGACAATCTAGGTAAGGGCGCCTCCGGGGCCGCCGTCCAGAACGCCGAGATCATGCTTGGGCTCGCGGCCCAGGCGGTCGCTCGCGCCGCCTGAGGCCATTCGGAACGGCCCGCTCCCGGCGGAGCGAGCCGTCGCCGGCTTACTCGCAGGCGAGCCGGCCGTTGTTGTTTCCGATGCTGCGGCAGCTGCGCGTGTCGATTCGCGACGGCCGCCAGCCGCCGCCACGCATCCGGCAGGTCGCCGAAAGGTAGGGACCGTCCTGCTGGATATCGCGGCAGCTCTGGGCGAAGCTTCCGCGGGCAAACCCGCCGCGGCGCGGGCCGTCGAAGTCGTCCCGGCGCGGGCGATCATAGCCGCCGCCATAGCCACCGCCGCCATAGCCGCCGCCGCCGTATTGGGCCTGCGCCGGAGCAGCCGCCAGCATCGCGGATCCCGCAATGGCAAGCGCGCTGAGCGCAATCTTCAGGCGACTCGGCCCGAATCCTCTCATGGTCCTCTCCTTCATGGCCCGGTTCAGGGCCGATCTGCATGGATCAGCAAATCATCTCGCGCCTGAACGGGTTCCGAATGGCGTTGACCACACAAACTGCGGCGACCGCAATCGAACTTAGGCAGAACTGTGCTGCTGAGATCAGGAGATGTGCAGATTGTCTGGAGGGGAGAGCCTGAAGATGTTCAGGCTGGCTCCGCGGGTAGGATTCGAACCTACGACCAGCCGGTTAACAGCCGGCTGCTCTACCACTGAGCTACCGCGGATCAGTGGGGACGGCATATACACCGGGAGCGCAGCGTGCAAGCGCTTCGCGCTCATTTCCACAATCTGCGACAGTTCGGAGCGGAATTTCTCGCTTTGCCTTCCGTTCGGCGCCTGGGCGGTTGCTCTTTTCCGCCATAGCGGTATAGGGGCGTCTCTCCGGCGGCCTCGTGGCGGAGTGGTTACGCAGAGGACTGCAAATCCTTGCACCCCGGTTCGATTCCGGGCGAGGCCTCCACCTTCCAGACATTCTTCGATCTCCGCGCCGTTCGGTCCTCGCGCGGCTGTCTGGGTTCGCCGCCCCGGTATTCGCCGACCGTTCCGGTCAGCTTGCGTTTCTCCGCGCGATCCCGGAGAAGCCCGGCAGGGTTCGTCTCCGGGAACGAAACGGGATGCTGGATTTCGCTCGCGCGCGCCGCAACATGGTCGACAACCAGTTGCGCACGTTCGATATCACCGACCGCGCTGTGCTCGCCGCCATGGGCCAGATCCCGAGGGAGCAGTTCCTTCCGGAGGACCAGGCCGCGTTCGCCTATCTCGACCAGAACGTCCGGGTTTCGGCCGAGGGCGGCGAAGTCCGCTGGATGCTGCAGCCGATGGTGGTCGGGAGGCTCCTTCAGGAGCTCGAGATCGAGCCCGGAATCGCTGCACTCGATGTCGCGACCGGTCGCGGCTACGTCGCGCAGGTCATGTCGACCCTTGGCGCGAACGTCGTGGCGCTCGAGTCGGATCAGGCGCTCGCGGATGCCGCGCGGGCATCCCTCAACACCACCGCGATCGAGGTCGTGACGGGGCCTCTGGACGAAGGATGTCCCGGCAAGGGCCCCTTCGACGTGATCATGATCAACGGCGCAGTCGAGCGGCGGCCGGACGGTCTGCTTGCGCAGCTGAAGGACGGCGGCCGGCTCGTCTGCCTCGAGCGGCACGGGGCGGCGTGCCATGCCGTCATCTATGTCCGCGCGGCGCAGGGCTTCGGCCGGCGGCGCCTGTTCGATGCGGCGGCGCCTGTGCTTCCCGCCTTCAGGGCCGAGCCGGCTTTCCAATTCTAGCAGCCCGGCGACGCGCTTCCGAACTGTCGCCTTTTTGCGGCAGTGCGGTCGGAAACGGCGCTCCAGTAACCGCCGGGCCGTTTTCTCCAGCCTTCTTAGCGGGTACGAATGGGAAGCGGCGTCGCGCTTTCTCTAAAGGGTGGCTCGGCCGCTAAAGCGGGCAAAGCGTGGCACGACAGAAATCAAGATATTGCCGGCATTTGCAGCGGAGTGCGATGGCGGTCGCCGTCTCGCTCGCCGGGGCTGCAGCCGTTAACGCCGAGACGCTGGATAGCGCGCTGGCGCGCGCCTATGCCGGCAATCCTGGCCTCGATGCGCAGCGGGCGGCAGTCCGGGCGACCGACGAGAACGTTCCGCGTGCGCTGTCCGGCTATCGGCCGAGCGTCACGGCCAGCGGCTCGCTGGGGACGACCTATTCCACCGGCGTGACGAACACGTCGATTCTCGGCGGCAACGCGGACTTCCGGCGGGACCTTTTCCCAGGCTCCCTCGGCATTACGGTCACTCAGAATCTCTTCAACGGGTTCCGGACGGCCAATTCGGTCCGGCAAGCCGAGTCGCAGGTCTTCGGGGCGCGCGAGACGCTTCGCAACACGGAGCAGACGACGCTCTTCAACGGCGCGCAGTCCTATATGAACGTGCTGCGCGACACGGCCATCCTGGATCTGCAGCGCAACAACGTCGAGGTGCTCGAAGAGCAGCTCCGCCAGACGCGCGATCGCTTCAACGTGGGCGAGGTGACCCGGACCGACGTCGCCCAGGCCGAGTCGCGCCTCGCGGCTGCCCGATCGCAGGTCAGCGTCGCGGAAGGCAACCTTCAGACGTCGATCGCCGTCTATCGGCAGGTCGTCGGTGTGGAGCCGCGCCAGCTGGCGCCTGGCCGTCCCATCGACCGGCTCGTGCCCCGCACCCTCGCTGCCGCCGTGCAGATCGGGCTCGAGGAGCATCCGGCCGTGATCTCGGCGCTGCACGCGGTCGACGTGGCGGAGTTGCAGGTGAAGGTCACGGAAGGCGAACTCGCTCCCACGCTGAACGTGGTCGGGCAGTTCAACCAGGCCTTCGAGACGTCCTTCCCCGGCGACCAGACCACCTCGGCGGCCATCGCCGGGCAGATCAGCGTCCCGATCTATACCGGCGGCGAGGTCTATGCCCGCGTTCGCCAGGCGAAGGAGACGGCCGGGCAGCGCCGCATCGAGGCCGAGTCGACCCGTGACTCGGTGAGGGCGGCCGTGATCTCGTCGTGGGGGCAGCTCGAGTCGGCCAAGGCCACCGTGCAGGCGGCGCAGGCGCAGGTGGCGGCGGCGGAGGTCGCGCTGACGGGCGTGCGCGAGGAGGCCCGCGTCGGCCAGCGCACCACCCTCGACGTCCTCAACCAGCAGCAGGAACTGCTGAACGCGCGCGTGAACCTGATCACCGCGCAGCGCGATCGCGTGGTCGCTTCCTTCTCGGTCGTGCAGTCGATCGGGCGCCTGAGCGCCCAGTCCCTGGGCCTGAGGACGACCCTCTACAGCGCCAAGCAGCATTTCGACCAGGTGAAGGATCTGCCCTGGGGCCTGCGGACTCCGGACGGCCGCTGACGCCGAATAGCCTGTGGCCGGGCGATTGGATCGCTTGATCCCCCGATTCGGCCTGAGGATAGTGTCGGGGCGTCAGCCGATGATTCCTCCGGCGGCGCTCACCTAGACTGGGCTTTTTGATGAGTGCGGCGAGCGCCAAGACGCAAGAACCGTCGATGGAGGAGATCCTCGCCTCGATCCGGCGCATCATCGCGGAGGACCAGGACCTTCCGAAGGAGGCAGGGGCCGGGTCGGAGCAGCCCGACGGCGAGGCCGGGGTGCTCGAACTCTCGGACCCGGTGACCGTCGCTTCCGAGGCGGAGCCGGTGGTCGAGCCGGAGCCGCCGCCGCAAGCCCTTCCCGATCTCGAGATCGCAGTTCCGGAAGTCGTGTTCAGCAACGACCCGGTCGAGCAGGAATCGCCCAGCCCGGTCCAGCCGGAGCCGGCGCGTCCGCTTGCGGCCGCCGTCAAGGCTGCCGCGCAGCCGTCCGAGCTGGCCCGGGTCGAGGCTCAGGCGATCACCGAGGAACTCCTGTCCAGCGCCGCGGGCGCGTCCGTCGGACAGGCCTTCAACATGCTCTCGCACACGGTGCTGAACCGGAACGCCCGGACGCTCGAGGATCTCGTGAAGGAGATGCTCAAGCCGATGCTCAAGATGTGGCTCGACGACAACCTGCCGCCGCTGGTGGAGCGGCTCGTCCGAGCGGAGATCGAGCGGGTCGCTCGCGGACGGAACTGACCTCCCGCCCGCGCGGCGGCCGGGCAGCGGTTGACGAAGCCCGGCGGGCGCTCCAAAGCCCCCTGAAACCCTGCGGCTCCGCCCGGGCATTTCAGGACGTCACGCGCAGATCATGGACAAGACCTTCGACCCCGCCGCCGTCGAGGCCCGCATCGCACGGCGATGGGAGGAGGCGGATGCGTTCAAGGCTGGCCGCCCCGACCGCCAGGGCGCCGAGCCCTATTGCATCGTCATCCCGCCGCCGAACGTCACGGGCTCGCTCCACATGGGGCACGCCCTGAACAACACGCTGCAGGACGTGCTCTGCCGCTACCTGCGCATGCGGGGGCGGGATGTCCTCTGGCAGCCTGGAATGGATCACGCCGGTATCGCGACCCAGATGGTCGTGGAGCGTCGGCTGGCCCAGAAGCAGATCCAGCGGCGGGATCTCGGTCGCGAGGAATTCGTCCGGCGCGTCTGGGAGTGGAAGGAAGAGTCCGGCGGGACCATCGTCAGCCAGCTGAAGCGGCTCGGCGCGTCCTGCGACTGGTCGCGCGAGCGCTTCACGATGGACGAAGGCTTGTCGCGGGCGGTCCTCAAGGTCTTCGTCGACCTGCACCGCGACGGCTACATCTACCGCGACAAGCGGCTGGTGAACTGGGACCCCGCCTTCGGCACCGCGATCTCGGACCTCGAGGTCCAGCAGGTCGAGACGAAGGGCAACCTCTGGTACATCCGCTACCCCATCGAGGGAGAGCCGGATCGCTTCATCACGGTCGCGACGACCCGCCCGGAGACGATGCTCGGCGACGTCGCGGTCGCGGTGCATCCGGACGACGAGCGCTATGCCGACCTCGTCGGCAAGCGGGCGATCCTGCCGCTCGTCGGCCGCGCGATCCCCATCGTGGCGGACGAGTACTCGGATCCGGAGAAGGGCACCGGCGCCGTGAAGATCACGCCGGCCCATGATTTCAACGACTTCGAGGTCGGGCGCCGTCACGATCTCGCGCCCGTGAACGTGCTCGGTCCGGCCGCGGAGATCCGCATCCTCGACAACGACGCCTTCTGGGACGGCCTGTCCGCCGAGGCGCAGGCCGAGGCGAAGCTGACCCTGTCGCATCTGGAAGGCGAGAGCCGGGAAGCGGCCCGCAAGAGCATCGTGGCGATGCTCGAGACGAACGGCTTCCTGGAGAAGGTCGAGCCGCATACCCACGCGGTCCCGCACGGCGACCGCTCCGGCGTCGTGATCGAGCCGTATCTCACCGACCAGTGGTTCGTGAATGTGAAGCCCTTCGCCGAGCGGGCGCTGGCCGCCGTGCGTTCGGGCGAAACGCGTTTCGTGCCGGAGAACTGGGAGAAGACCTTCTTCCAGTGGCTGGAGAACATCGAGCCCTGGTGCGTCTCGCGCCAGCTCTGGTGGGGTCACCAGATTCCGGCCTGGTACGGGCCGGACGGGCACATCTATGTTGCCGAGAGCCACGACGAGGCGCTCGCGGCCGCGCTGGCGCGCGATGTCATCGAGGGCTCGCTCACCGAGGAGGAGGGCGCTGCCATCGCCTCCGATCCCGAGCGGGCGGCGACTTATCTCACCCGCGAGGAGGACGTTCTCGACACCTGGTTCTCCTCCGCTCTGTGGCCGTTCTCGACGCTCGGCTGGCCGGACAAGACGCCTGACCTCGCGCGCTTCTACCCGACGAACACGCTCGTCACGGGGTTCGACATCATCTTCTTCTGGGTCGCCCGGATGATGATGATGGGCCTCTACTGCATGGACCGCGTGCCGTTCGACACGGTCTACATCCACGCCCTCGTGCGCGACGAGCGCGGGGCGAAGATGTCGAAGTCGAAGGGCAACGTCATCGACCCGATCGACCTCATCGACAAATACGGTGCGGACGCGCTCCGCTTCACGCTCGCCGCCATGGCGGCGCAGGGCCGGGACATCAAGCTGTCCCTGCAGCGGGTCGAGGGCTACCGGAACTTCGCGACCAAGATCTGGAACGCGGCGCGCTTCGCCGAGATGAACGGCTGCGCGACCGTGCCCGGTTTCGATCCGGCAGGCGTCCGGCTCCCGCTCAACCGCTGGGTGCTGGGCGAGGCGACGAGCACCGTCGGTGCCGTGACGGCCGCCATCGACGAGTACCGCTTCAACGACGCGGCCGGGGCGGCCTACCGCTTCATCTGGAACACGTTCTGCGACTGGCACCTCGAGCTGGCAAAGCCGATCCTGCAGGGAGCGGACGGGCCGGAGAAGGACGAGACGCGGGCGACCATCGTCCACGTCTTCGAGCTGATTTTGAAGATGCTCCATCCCTTCATGCCCTTCCTGACGGAGGAGCTGTGGGAAGCTCGCGGCGGAACGGGTGTGCTTGCGCTCGCGTCCTGGCCGGATTCCCGCGACCTCTCGGACGCGGCCGCCGAGGGCGAGATCGGCTGGGTGGTGGACCTGATCTCCGAGGTCCGCTCCGTTCGCTCCGAGATGGGCGTGCCGGCGGGCGCGCAGGTCCCGATCGTCCTCATCTCGCCCTCCGAGGGGACGCGCGCGCGGATCGGGGCCTGGGGCGAGACGATCCGGCGCCTGGCGCGGATCTCCGACATCTCGGTCTCGGACGTCGCGCCCGGGCAGTCGCTGCAGCTCATCGTGCGCGGTGAGGTGGCGGCGCTTCCGCTCGCCGGGATCGTCGATATCGACGCAGAGGTGGCCCGGCTCACCAAGGAGGTCGGGAAGCTCGGCGGCGAGATCGGAAAGATCGACGCCAAGCTCGGCAATGCCGACTTCCTGGCGCGGGCGCCGGAGGAGGTCGTGGACGAGCAGCGTGAGCGCCGGGCCGAGGCCGAGGCGAGGCGCGCGCAGATCGAGGAGGCGCTGGCCCGACTGGGAGGCCGCGCGTGACGGCGGCGGCTGCCATCGTCCAGGCCGGCGAGGTCCGCTTCGGCAACGCGCTGCCCTTCTCGCTCATCGCCGGCCCTTGCCAGATGGAAAGCCGGGACCACGCCTTCGAGATGGCGTCGGCCCTGAAGGAGATGACGGGCAAGCTCGGAATCGGGCTCGTCTACAAGTCGTCCTTCGACAAGGCGAACCGCACCTCGGCCTCGAGCGCGCGCGGCATCGGCCTCTCGGCCGCCCTCGACGTGTTCGCGCAGATCAAGGAGCGGTTCGGACTGCCGGTGACGACAGACGTCCACGAGGTCGAGCAATGCGCGCCCGTGGCCGAGATCGTGGACATCCTGCAGATCCCGGCCTTCCTCTGCCGCCAGACCGACCTGTTGGTCGCGGCCGCCAAGACCGGCCGAGTGGTGAACGTGAAGAAGGGGCAGTTCCTCGCGCCCTGGGACATGGCGAACGTCGCGGACAAGATCACGGGCGCGGGCAATCCGAACGTCATGGTCTGCGAGCGCGGGGCCTCCTTCGGCTACAACACGCTCGTCTCCGACATGCGATCGCTGCCGATCATGGCGGAGACGACCGGCGCGCCGGTGATCTTCGACGCGACCCATTCGGTGCAGCAGCCGGGCGGAAAGGGAACGAGCTCGGGCGGCGACCGCCGCTTCGTGCCTGTGCTCGCCCGCGCGGCGATCGCAGTTGGCGTGGCGGGGCTCTTCATCGAGACGCACGAGGACCCGGACAACGCCCCTTCCGACGGGCCGAACATGGTGCCCCTGAAGGACATGCCCGCGCTTCTGGCCGAGCTGAAAGCCTTCGACGATCTCGCCAAGAGCGGCGCGCGGTGATCCCTGGCGGGGTCGCGCGCCGGCAGCGCGATCCCGCCTTTCCCGCCTTCTCGGAAACGTCAAGGGCGCCCGGGGCTTGGGCGCCCCGCTTGCAGCGCCTCGCACTCCGCCCGGCGCGGCGCTAAAGCCCGGCGGACAGCCCGAGCCCACATGATCCCCGACAGTTCCGGCCAGCGCACGATCCTGGTCCTTTCCGTCTGCGGCTTCGCCTCCACCTTCGCGATCCGCTTCGTCGATCCCATGGTCGGCGAGATCTCGCGCGACCTCGGCCGCCCGGCCCACGACGTCGCGCTCCTCGCGAGCGCCTTCGCGCTGCCCTATGCGCTCGTCCAGCCGATCCTCGGACCCGTCGGCGACGCGCTCGGGAAGGAGCGCATCATCAAGATCTGCCTTCTCGTGCTCGCCGTGACGCTCGGGCTCGCGAGCTTCATGCCCGATCTCGACACACTTCTTTTCCTGCGCGTGCTCTCCGGAGCGGCCGGGGGCGGCATCATCCCGCTCGTGCTCGCCACGATCGGCGACCGCGTCCCGATGGCGGAGCGGCAGGTCGCCATCAGCCGCTTCCTCCTGTTCTCGATCACGGGACAGCTCCTCGGCGGCTCAATGTCCGGGGTGCTCACCGCCTGGATCGGCTGGCGCGGCGTCTTCTTCCTCGCCGGCATCCTGGCGGCAATCGCGACCGTCGCGGCCGTGGTCGGGCTGCGCCACGCCCGGCCCGCCGCAGGCACCTTCAGCGTCCGCGTGGCGGCCGAGCGCTATGGGCGGATCCTGGCGATGCCGCGCGCCCGCGCGCTCTTCGCCTTCGTGTTCATCGAGGGCGGGATCATTTTTGGGATTCAGCCCTATCTCGCGCCGCTCCTCGAGGAGCGCGGCCTGGGCGGCGCGCCGGAAGCGGGGATCATGATCGCCTGTTTCGCGGCCGGCGGCATGCTCTACACGCTCTCGGTCCGGCCGCTGCTGCGCATTCTCGGGGTCGCCCGTATGCTCATCACGGCGGGCATGATCGGCGCCGTCTCGTTCCTGGTCCTGGCCGCGGGGCCCGCATGGCCGATCCAGGCCGCGGTCCTGATGATGACCGGCATCGCCTTCTACATGCTCCACAACTCGTACCAGACGCAGGTGACGGAGCTGTCGGCCGATGCGCGCGCCTCGGCCGTGTCCCTCCACGCCTTCAGCTATTTCGTCGGGCAGGCCCTCGGCACCCCGGTGATCGGCTTCGGGCTGATCCATCTCGGCGTGACGCCGACGCTCGCCATCTGCGCCGTCGGCGTCCTCGGACTCGGGATCGTGTCTTCGGTGGTGCTGTTCGGGCGTCAGCGCGCCCGGTAGGTCGGCACGCCCTGGTCGGGCAGCCACACGCCCTTCAGCGGCTCGCCCGTCTGCCAGAAGACGTCGATCGGAATGCCGCCGCGCGGGTACCAGTAGCCGCCGATGCGCAGCCAGCGCGGCTCGAGCAGCGCGACGAGGGTCTTACCGATCTTCACCGTGCAATCCTCGTGGAAGGCGCCCTCGTTGCGGAAGCTGGTCAGATAGAGCTTCAGCGACTTCGACTCGACCAGCCAGCGATCCGGCACATAGTCGATGACGAGCGTCGCGAAGTCGGGCTGGCCCGTCACGGGGCAAAGCGAGGTGAACTCGGGGACGGTGAACCGGGCCAGGTAGTCGGTGTCGGGGTGCGGGTTGGGCACACGGTCGAGCCGGGCCTCCTCGGGCGAACGGGGAAGGGGTGTCGGCTGGCCGAGCTGGAGGCCCCCCCGGGAAAGGTCGTCTGTCATTAGCGGCTCACGTAGGAACTGGCACCGATAGCGCCAATCGCTTGCCCGGTCAGCGCTTTCGGTCAATAAGCCGCGGACTTTCGGCCGATCTGCCGAGCAGCCCGCTCTCCTGGAGTAAAGCCCCGTGACCGCCATCATCGACATCGTCGCCCGCGAGATCCTCGACAGCCGCGGCAATCCGACGGTGGAGGTGGACGTGGTGCTCGAAGACAGCTCGATGGGCCGCGCCGCGGTCCCGTCCGGAGCCTCGACCGGCGCGCACGAGGCCGTCGAACTGCGCGACGGCGACAAGGGCCGCTATGGCGGCAAGGGCGTGCTCAAGGCCGTCCAGGCGGTCAACGACGAGATCATGAACGCCCTCGGCGGCATGGAGGCCGAGGACCAGGTCGAGATCGACGAGGCGATGATCGAGCTCGACGGGACGCCGAACAAGTCGCGTCTCGGCGCGAACGCCATCCTTGGCGTCTCGCTCGCCGTCGCGAAGGCTGCCGCCGAGGCCTCCGGCCTGCCGCTCTATCGCTATGTCGGCGGCACGCAGGCGCGCCTGCTGCCCGTGCCGATGATGAACATCATCAATGGCGGCGCCCATGCCGACAATCCGATCGACTTCCAGGAATTCATGATCATGCCGGTCGGCGCGCCCACGCTCGCCGAGGCGGTGCGCACCGGGGCCGAGATCTTCCACACGCTGAAGAAGGCCCTAAAGGACGCCGGCCACAACACCAATGTCGGCGACGAGGGCGGCTTCGCGCCGAACCTGCCTTCCGCGGAGGCAGCGCTCGACTTCGTCATGAAGTCGATCGAGGCCGCGGGCTTCAAGCCGGGCGACGACGTCATGATCGCGCTCGACTGCGCGGCGACCGAGTTCTTCAAGGACGGCGCCTACCGGTACGAGGGCGAGGGCGTGACCCGCTCGCCTGAAGAGCAGGCGGAGTACCTCGCCAAGCTCGTGGAGACCTACCCGATCGTTTCGATCGAGGATGGGATGTCGGAGGACGATTTCGACGGCTGGTTCAAGCTGACCCGCCGGGTCGGCGAGCGCTGCCAGCTGGTCGGCGACGATCTCTTCGTCACCAATGTCGAGCGGCTCTCGAAGGGCATCGAGATGGGCCTCGGCAACTCCATCCTCGTGAAGGTCAACCAGATCGGCTCGCTGACGGAGACGCTCGCGGCGGTCGAGATGGCGCAGCGCGCCGGCTACACGGCCGTGATGTCCCACCGCTCGGGCGAGACGGAGGATTCGACGATCGCCGACCTCGCGGTCGCGACGAATTGCGGGCAGATCAAGACCGGCTCGCTCGCCCGCTCCGACCGGCTGGCCAAGTACAACCAGCTGATCCGCATCGAGGAGGAGCTCGGCGCGGCGGCTCGCTATGCCGGCCGCGGCGCGCTGAAGATCAGGTCTGCGTCCTGAGCGTAGTCTCCGGCACGGGAGTTGATTAGGCGGAGGTCGATGTCGACCTCCCTCTCTCGCTCGTGAGTCCCCGCCTCGCCGTTCTCGCGATCCTCGGCGCGATGGTGATCTACGGGGCGAACTTCGCGGTCACCCGTCTAGGCACCTATTACGGCCTCACCCCGGGGGATCTCGCTGCCGCGCGCTTCGGCGTCGGCGGATTGATCCTTCTGCCGGTCTTCATCCGGCATGGCGTCGCCACCTGCGCAGGCATCGGCTGGCGCCGCGGCCTGATCCTCTCGATCTCCGGCGGAGCGGTGATGACGCTCTGCATGAACACGGGCCTGTCCCTCTCGCCTGCCGCCCACGGAGCGGCGCTCGGGCCGGGCACCGTGACCACGGTCGGCGTGGTCTACGGCATGATCGCCGCCGCGGTCAGGCCATCGATCCTGTCCGTTGTCGGGCTTGCGACGATCCTCGCGGGTCTTGCGACGATCGCGGCGGCAGGATCTGCCTCTGGCGGCAGCAACGTGCTGGTCGGGGACCTCCTGTTCTTCGTCACCGGCCTGCTCTGGGGCTTCTACCCGATCCTGCTGCACCGATGGCGCATAGGCCCCATGGCGGGGGCCGCGATCGTCTGCGTGATCTCGCTCGCGTATCTGCCCTTCTGGCTCTTGGGAGGCGTGTCGCATCTGGCAGCCGTGCCGCTCTGGATGATTCTGTTCCAGTGCTTCTTCCAGGGCGTGCTGAACAGCGTCGTCGGGCTCTGGTTCTGGGGCCATGCCGTGAAGGTGCTCGGAGCGTCGAAGACGCAGCTCTTCCCGCCCCTCATTCCAGTACTGGGAATGCTTTTTGCCATTCCGATCCTGGGCGAGATCCCGGGTCCCTTGCAGGTTGTCGGGGTGATGATGATCGTCGGCGGCATCATCGCCTCGCTCGTCGGTGTGCGGCAGCAGGCGCGGGCGCGCCTCGACTAAACGCCGCCTTAACCATGCGCGGCCATGCTGCCGGCATGGTCGTTCGCCGGCGCCTCAGGGCTTTTCTCATTCCGCTCGCGCTCTATGCGGTCGCGGCGGCGGCGGTCGGCTATTTCGTCCATAGCGCCAAGATGGGAGACCGCGGCCTCCTCGCGAAGCGGGCGCTCAAGCTCCAGGTCTTCGAGCTGAAGCAGGAACTGGCAGCGGCCCAGGCCGAGTACGCGGACTGGAATCACCGTCTTGCGCTTCTCCGCTCGGATCAGGTCGATCGCGACCTCCTGGAGGAACGGGCCCGCGTGATGCTGGGCCGCGTACACAAGAACGATCTCGTCATCGTGCGACCCTTCGCCGGGGAACCTTGACAGGCGCACTCGATTTCAGCCCTCGACTGGTCTACCGTCTCGCTCAAGACCTGTCGGAGGAACCTGGATGGCAGTCGCCGCGCGCAAGCAAACCCGCGCCGCCGCAAACGCAAGCGAGGCGCAGGGCCCGGGCGAGTTGCCGGAGCTGAACCGGGACCAGGACCTCGAAGCGTATCGCAGCATGCTCCTCATCCGCCGCTTCGAGGAGAAGGCCGGCCAGATGTACGGCATGGGACTGATCGGCGGGTTCTGCCATCTCTACATCGGCCAGGAAGCCGTCGTGGTCGGCATGCAGATGGCGGCCAAGCCGGGCGATCAGGTCATCACGGGCTACCGCGACCACGGCCACATGCTCGCCTGCGGGATGGAAGCCCGCGGCGTGATGGCCGAATTGACGGGCCGCCGCGGAGGCTACTCCAAGGGCAAGGGCGGCTCGATGCACATGTTCTCCAAGGAGAAGCAGTTCTACGGCGGCCACGGCATCGTGGGCGCGCAGGTTTCTCTCGGAACGGGGCTTGGGCTCGCGAACTGGTATCGCGAGGACGGCACGGTCTCGATGACCTATTTCGGCGACGGCGCCGCCAACCAGGGCCAGGTCTACGAGAGCTTCAACATGGCGGAGCTCTGGAAGCTCCCCGTCGTCTACATCATCGAGAATAATCGCTACGCGATGGGGACCTCGGTCTCGCGGGCCTCGGCGCAGACGGATTTCTCTAAGCGCGGCGTCTCCTTCAACATCCCCGGCGAGCAGGTGGATGGGATGGACGTCCGGGCGGTGTTCGCGGCCGGGCAGCGCGCGCTCGACTATGCTCGCTCCGGCCAGGGTCCCTACATCCTGGAGATGCAGACCTATCGCTATCGCGGCCACTCGATGTCCGACCCGGCAAAGTACCGGTCGAAGGACGAGGTGACCCGGATGCGGGAGGAGCACGACCCGATCGAGATGGTCCGGCGCCGGCTCGTCGAGCGGCACAAGCTGACCGAGGACGAGTTGAAGGGCGTGGACGCCAAGGTGCGCGAACTCGTGAACGACGCGGCCGAGTTCGCGACGCACGATCCCGAGCCGGACGTATCCGAGTTGTGGACGGACGTGCTGCGGGAGGCGTGATCCAGAGCCTCCCTGCCGTCCACACCAACCTACAGAGCACCCATGGCAACCGACATCCTGATGCCCGCTCTCTCCCCGACGATGGAGCAGGGCAAGCTGGCGAAGTGGCTGAAGAAGGAAGGCGACCGGATCAAGTCGGGCGACGTTCTCGCCGAGATCGAGACCGACAAGGCGACCATGGAGGTCGAGGCGGTCGATGAAGGCGTGCTGGCCAAGATCCTGGTCGGGGACGGGACGGAGAACGTCGCCGTCAACACGCCGATCGGGGTGATCGCGGCCGAGGGCGAGGACGTTTCCACGGCGGCACCGCAGCCGAACGGGGCCGAGGCGCGCGCGATGGCGCCGAACATCGATGCGACCCGCGAGACCGGGTCGGGCGCGGGCTCCGGCGGCGGCCAGGCGAAGGGCGAGGTGCCGGCGGGCGACGGCGTCCCGGCGACCGTGCCGGCGGCCCCGAAAGCCCCGTCCGCGGCAGCAAGCCCGCCCCAGCCCCAGACGGTCTCGACCCCGGAGGTTCCCGAGGGCACCGAGATGGTCACCATGACCGTCCGCGAGGCCCTGCGCGACGCGATGGCGGAGGAGATGCGCCGCGACAAGGACGTCTTCGTCATGGGCGAGGAGGTCGCCGAGTACCAGGGCGCCTACAAGGTCACGCAGGGGTTGCTGCAGGAATTCGGCCCGAAGCGCGTCATCGACACGCCCATCACGGAGCACGGTTTCGCTGGGCTCGGCGTCGGCGCCGCCCTCGCGGGCCTCAAGCCGATCGTCGAGTTCATGACCTGGAACTTCGCCATGCAGGCGATCGACCAGATCATCAACTCGGCCGCCAAGACGCTCTACATGTCGGGCGGACAGATGGGCGCGCCGATCGTGTTCCGCGGCCCGAACGGCGCCGCCGCGCGCGTCGCCGCGCAGCACTCGCACGACTACGCGGCCTGGTACTCGAACGTTCCCGGCCTGAAGGTCGTGATGCCGTATTCTGCCGCCGACGCGAAGGGGCTGCTGAAGGCCGCAATCCGCGACCCGAACCCGGTCATCTTCCTGGAGAACGAGATCCTCTACGGGCACTCGATGCCCGTGCCGAAGCTGGACGACTTCGTCCTGCCGATCGGCAAGGCCCGCATCCACCGCGAAGGCAAGGATGTGACGATCGTCTCCTTCGGCATCGGGATGACCTTCGCCCTCAAGGCGGCCGAGGAACTCGCTAAGGAAGGGATCGAGGCCGAGGTGGTCGACCTGCGGACGATCCGGCCGATGGACATCGAGACGGTCGTGCGCTCGGTCCAGAAGACAAACCGCTGCGTCGCCGTCGAGGAGGGTTTCCCGCAATCGGGCGTGACGGCGGAGATCGGGATGCGGATCATGGAGGCGGCGTTCGACTATCTCGACGCTCCCGTCGCACGCGTCACCGGCAAGGACGTTCCGATGCCCTACGCGGCGAACCTCGAGAAGCTTGCGCTCCCGAGCGTGGGCGAGGTGGTGCAGGCGGCCAAGGCCGTCCTGTATCGGTGAGAGCGTGAGCGCCAAGTTCGAGGAGCTCCCGGTCCCGCCCGACGCCCTCGAGCGTGGCGGCGTCGAGATCCTGCGCGCCTCGATCGTCGAGGGCGCGGTCAGCGTCGGGCTGCGGCGGTCCTTCGACGACCCGTTCACCTGGGGCATCCTGCTGGTCGACCTCGCCCGCCACGCGAGCCGCATCTATGCGCTCGAGGCGGGGATGACGGAGGAGGAGGCGTTCGCGCAGATCCAGGCGGGCCTCGAGGCGGAGCTGAACAGGCCGACGGATCTCGGCTCCACCAAGGCGATCAATTGATGCGCCGCCTCTGCAGGCCGTATCGTTGGGCGCCCGTCGCCGGACCTCGTTGACCATGGCCCAGCCCGCGAGCCGCCAGGCCACATATGCCGACCTCGAAGCCGTGCCGGAGCACCTCGTCGCCGAGATCATCGACGGCGTGCTCGAAACGCATCCCCGGCCGAGGCCGCGGCATGGGGCGGCTGCAAACGCCCTCGCGACCGAACTCACGGGACCGTTCCAACGCGGACGTGGTGGCCCCGGCGGCTGGCTGTTCATTCCCGAGCCCGAACTGCACCTTGGCGGGCAGATCGTGGTGCCGGACATCGGCGGATGGCGCCGTGAGCGCCTCACGATCGAACCCGAAACGGCCTTCATCGAAGTTGCGCCGGATTGGGTTTGCGAGATCCTGTCGCCTTCAACGGCCCGACTAGACCGAGGCGCGAAGCGCCGGATCTATGCCGAGGCTGGGATAAGCCATCTGTGGCTGCTCGACCCCGTTGCGGGGGAACTCGAGGCGTTCGAGTTGAGGGACCGTCGTTGGGTTCTCCTCGGCACCATCCAGCGCGGCGACACGGTGTCGACCGCTCCGTTCGAGGCCGCTTCGTTCGCGCTCGACGACCTCTTTCCATTCGACAAGCCGTCCTCTTCCGAGGCCTGAATCCGATGCCCACCAACATCCTCATGCCCGCGCTCTCCCCCACGATGGAGAAGGGCAACCTCGCCAAGTGGCTCAAGAAGGAAGGCGACCCGATCAAGTCGGGCGATGTCATCGCCGAGATCGAGACCGACAAGGCGACCATGGAGGTCGAGGCGGTCGACGAGGGCGTGCTCGCCAAGATCACCGTGCCCGACGGCACGGCCGATGTTCCCGTGAACCAGGTGATCGGCGTGATCGCGGCAGAGGGCGAGGACCCGAATGCGGTCGCGGCTGGGAGCGGCGCGCCGGAGCCGGCAGCCAAGAGCCGGGCAGAGGCGCCCGCACCTGCCGCCCAGAAGCCGGCCGACGATGCCAAGGTCTCGGCGGATGCGCGGCCGAGCTATGCTCGTGCGAACGAGGCTCCCGAAGGGCCCGCCCAGCCGGCCCAGCCGGCCCAGGCTGCCGCACCTGTTTCCGCACCCGCAAAGCCGAACGGCGCCGGCGGCGCATCCGCGGAACGCGTCTTCGCGTCTCCGCTCGCGCGCCGCATCGCCAAGGAAGGCGGCATCGACATCGCCCAGGTGAAGGGCTCCGGCCCGCATGGCCGCATCGTCCAGGCCGACGTGAAAGCCGCGATCGAAAGCGGGGCGGCGAAGGCGGGTGCGCCTGCCACGGCCCCCGTGTCCGCACCCCAGCCGGCCGCTCCCGTCCAGGCTCCGGCAGGTGCGCCGGCGCCCGTCATGTCGGACGAGCAGATCAAGAAGTTCTTCGAGCCGGGCTCCTTCGAGGAGATCCCGCACGACAACATGCGGAAGACGATCGCCCGCCGTCTGGCCCAGTCGATGCAGACGACGCCGCATTTCTATCTGACGGTCGATTGCGACCTGGAGAAGCTGCTCAAGCTGCGTGAGGAGCTGAATGCGGCCGCGCCCAAGGACAAGGAAGGCAAGCCCGCCTACAAGCTCTCGGTCAACGACTTCATGATCAAGGCGCATGCGCTTGCGCTGATGCAGGTGCCGGCCGCGAACGTTTCCTGGACGGAAGGCTCGATGCTCCGCCACAAGCATGTCGATGTCGGCGTGGCGGTCGCGATCCCCGACGGGCTGATCACGCCGATCGTGCGGAAGGCCGACCTGATGAGCCTCTCGGCCATCTCGAACGCCATGAAGGATTTCGGCGCCCGCGCGAAGGCCAGGAAGCTGAAGCCGGACGAGTACCAGGGCGGATCGACTGCGCTCTCCAATCTCGGGATGTTCGGCATCAAGCAGTTCACGGCGATCATCAACCCGCCGCACTCGACCATCCTCGCCGTCGGTGCCGGCGAGAAGCGGGTCGTGGTCCGGAACGACGCGCCGGCCGTCGCGACCGTCATGTCGGCGACGCTCTCCTGCGACCACCGCGCCATCGACGGGGCGCTGGGCGCGGAGGTGATCGCGGCCTTCCGGCAGTTCGTCGAGAACCCGATGGCGATGCTCGTCTGAGCCTCGCAACCGCCCCGTGCCGCACAAGGTCTATCTCGCCGGGCCGGAGGTCTTCCTGCCCGACGCCGTGACGGTCGGGCGCAGCAAGGTCGAGATCTGCGCCAGGTACGGGCTGATCGGGCTCTTTCCGATTGATCTCGATGCGCCGGCGGCGGGTCCGACGACCTCGCCGGCGATATTCCAGGCTTGCCTCGCGGCCATGCACTACGCGGACGCCGTGATCGCGAACCTCACGCCCTTTCGCGGCGTCGGCGCCGATCCGGGGACTGCCTTCGAACTCGGCTACATGCTTGCGCTCGGAAAGCCTCTCTTCGGCTACACGAACGAGCCGGCTTCTCACGCCGAGCGTGTTCGTTCGGCCCTTGGCCCACTCACCTTGGCCCAGGACCAGCTCTTCGCGGCCGATGGCTGTGCGGTCGAGAACTTCGAGCTGTTCGACAACCTGATGCTCGCAGAGGCGCTGCTGGGGAGGGGAACCGGCGCCTTCATGCCTCAAGGGCCGGTCGCGGATCCCGGGCGCGATCTTGGCGCCTTCGAGCGTTGCGTCGCGCATGCCGCGGGAGAGTTGGTGCGCGGCTAGGTCCCGCGCCGCCGGACAACCTTTCCCTAACCCTCGATGACTAATCTCGGCGGCATTGTAGCTGTCGAGTAGCGTATCGTGTCCGCAGCTCTGAGCCTCGAGGCTCCCTCCGACTTCGAACTCCTCCGTCAGGGAACCGCCGCGTTCGTCCTCTCGCTGCGAGAACGCGGCGTTTTCGACGTCAACGTGCTGCGCGCGATGGAGACCGTCCCCAGGGACTTCTTCGCCCCGCGGCGCTTCGCCGACCTCGCGAAATCAGACGTGGCGCTTCCGATCGCATGCGGTCAGACGATGACGGCCCCCACCGTCGTCGCCAGCATGCTGGCGGCGCTCGAGGTCAGGCCGGGACAGCGCGTGCTCGAGGTCGGGACGGGCACCGGATATGTCAGCGCCCTCCTGGAGAGGATCGGCGCGGAGGTCCACACCATCGAGCGCCAGCCGATCCTCGCCGACAGCGCAGCCCGGCGCCTTCAGGCCGGCGGGTTCAAGGGCGTGCGACTTGCGTGCGGGGATGGCCTGGAAGGGGGCGAGGACCAGGGTCGCTACCATCGCATCCTGGTGAACGGCATCCTGCCGTATCTCAGCCCGGCGCTGACCGCGCGCATCGTCGCTGGCGGACGTCTCGTCGCCGGTGCGGTCCTCGACGGTACGCCGCAGCTCCTGACGATCTGGCGGGACGAGGAGGGCGAGCTCTCGCATGCCTGTGGCACGCCAGTCCGGCTTTCGCCGCTCGTGGCAAGCACAGATCAGGCTCAAGTTTAAGGCAAACAGAGCCGGCGAAACGGAAGTTTAACCTGAATCCGGCTTTAATTCGATCGTGGCGTAGGCGTTCAGTTCGGGTGGCTTCCATGCGTAGCGGTGTGATGAGCGAGTTGGCTCGGACCGTGTCTCGGCTCGCGATAATCGGGGCGATCGGCAGCATGGCGGCCGCGTGCAGCACCGATGCGATGCGCCTGTCAGGGACGCCTTTCGCAAACCCATTTTCGAGCGAGCAGGCCTCCGAGCCTGCCATGACGGGCAGCGTCGACCAGCCTGCTGCGGCAGCTCCGATGCCGCGCAGCACCGTCCGTTCCGCGCCGCTCGCTCCTCCCGCCCAGAACGTCGCCTCCGCCCCGGCGTATAACCGCCCGGCTCCAATGGACGGCGTCAACTCCTCCCGCTCCGTTGCAGGCCTCAATCCTGCGGCAGGCGCCCCCTCGTCGGTCGCACGTCCGACCGCTCCGACGCGCGTCGCGGCTCCGGCTGCCCGCCCGGAGCCGGCCGCGCGCCCCGAACCTGCTCGTCCCGCCCAGCGCCAGCTTGCGCAGGCGAAGCCCCAGCCCGTCGCCGCGCCTGAAAAGGCGCCGGCCCGTCCTGCTCAGCTCGCCTGGAAGCAGGGAGCGGAGCCCGCCCGGACGGCGCCGGCAACGCAGCCGAAATCCCCCGCTCGCCCCGGCCAGGTTGCGGCTGAGAAGCCTGTGCCGGCGAGGGAGCCGGTCAAGGTCGCGAAGGTGGAGAAGCCTGCCGAGGTGGCCAAGCCGGCAAAGGCCGAACCCCTGAAGGTAGCCAAGGCGGAGCCGGCCAAGGCCGCTCCTGCGGCTGCCCCGGCCAAGCCTGCCGAACCCGCGAAGGTGGCTGCGGCCAAGCCCGCTCCGGCCGCCGCTCCGCAGAAGGTCGCGGCCGCCGAGCCGGTGAAGGTCACCAGGGAGCCGGAATCGACGGCGTCGCTCCCGGCGCAGCCGGCTGCTGCCTCCGCCGATTTCCGCTGGCCGGCCCGCGGCCGCGTCATCTCCGGCTTCGGTGGCTCGGGCTCGAACGAGGGGATCAACATCGCCGTGCCGGACGGCACGCCTGTGAAGGCCGCCGAGGCGGGCACCGTCGCCTACGCCGGCAGCGAGGTGAAGGGCTACGGCAACCTCGTCCTGATCCGTCACGACAACGGCTACGTCTCCGCCTACGCTCACAACGGCGAGATCGAGGTGAAGCGGGGCCAGAAGGTCTCCCGCGGGCAGACGATCGCGAAGTCCGGCCAGTCCGGGAACGTGACCTCGCCGCAGCTGCACTTCGAGATCCGCAAGGGTTCGACACCCGTCGACCCGATGAAGTACCTGGCGAGCAACTGAGCCGCACGATCGAGCCGGGAGGGGGCGCGGAATGACCCTGTCGCAGCTCCTCTTCACCTTCGAGGGGCGGATCAGCCGGCAGGCCTATTGGCTCGCGGTCGTGGTCCTGCTTGCGGCGGGCTTGGCGGCTTCGATCGTCGACTGGATCGTGTTCGGGACGGGAAGCGGCCTCGTCTCGATGGTGGTCGGGCTCGTCTCGCTCGTGGCCGGCATCGCAGTCGGCGTGAAGCGCTGGCACGATCGCGACAAGTCCGGCTGGTGGGTCCTGATCGTTTTCGTGCCGCTGATCGGCTGGCTGTGGGCGTTCATAGAGAACGGCTTCCTGCGCGGGACGGAGGGCCCGAACCGGTTCGGGCCCGATCCGCTCGGCTCCTTCAGCTGATCTGCTTCCCGAGCCGGCCCGCAAGATCCTGGATGTATTGCCAGGCCGTGCGGCCCGAGCGCGACCCGCGCGTGGTTGCCCATTCGAGCGCTTCGGCCCGGACCACCGCCTTGTCCTCGACCAGCCCGAGATGGGTCGCGTAGCCGAAGACCATGTCGAGATATTCGTCCTGGCTGCACTTGTGAAAGCCCAGCCAGAGGCCGAAGCGGTCCGATAGCGAGACCTTCTCCTCGATCGCCTCGCCGGGATTGATGGCGGTCGAGCGCTCGTTGTCCATCATGTCGCGCGGGAGCAGGTGCCGGCGGTTCGACGTGGCGTAGAAGATGACGTTCTCCGGCCGTCCCTCGATCCCGCCTTCGAGCACCGCCTTCAGCGACTTGTAGGACGTATCGTCGGTATCGAAGGAGAGATCGTCGCAGAAGACGACGAACCGGTGCTGGTCCTGGCGGACGAGGGACATCAGCTCGGGCAGGGTCTCGATGTCCTCGCGGTGAATCTCGATCAGCTTGAGGGCCAGGCGAGGGCGGTCGGAGCCGGCGTTGATCTCGCCGTGCACGGCCTTGACCAGCGAGGACTTGCCCATGCCACGGGCACCCCAGAGCAGGGCGTTGTTCGCCGGCAGGCCGCGGGCAAACCTTTCGGTATTCTCGACAAGCGTGTCGCGGACGCGGTCGATGCCGCGCAGGAGGGCCATGTCGACGCGGTTCACGCGCGGCACGGGCACAGGCTGCCTGGTCGAGGCCTGCCACACAAAAGCGTCGGCGACGGAGAAATCCGGGGCGGCCGGCGGCCTCGGCGCGATCCGGTCAAGCGCCTCCGCGATGCGGCTGAGCAGGGCGAGAGCGGAGGACTCGTTGTTGGGCGACATCATTCTTCCAGGACCACCAGGCGTCGCGGACGCATAGCCATGGGGCCCGACCCTGTCCAATGCCTACTTCAACCGGTGATGACCGTGCACTGCACAATCCGCGATCAGCCTACATTTGCGTCAGGCGCATGGCGAACCGCTCCGGCGAACTCCGCTTTGTTTCACAGTGGTTACAGAGGTATGCTGATGTTGCATAGCTGGAGAGGAAATTTATCTCTCCTCGGTTCGACCGGCTCGTTCTATATGCATTGCAACACGATCGGGCATCCGCTCGACGCGAACTACCGAGCCTGAGAGATGTTTACCTCCGTCATTCTGTCCAAGATTCGCGAGTACCTCCGTTACCGCGAGACCGTGCGCGAGCTGTCGCGCCTCTCCGACCGGGAACTCGAGGACATCGGCATCGCCCGCTATCAGATCGATGGCGTGGCCCGCGGAGCCGCCGCCTGATCCATTCAGTGGTCCCGGACCAGACGGCGTTGAACGCCCGCCCTCGAGGCGGGCGTTTTCGCGTCTGGAGGTCGCAACCGCTTGCGGCAGGCCGTCCGCATCGCTAACCGGCTGCCATGAGCGGTCAGGCCATTCACATCGTCGGCGGCGGACTTGCCGGGTCGGAAGCCGCCTGGCAGGCGGCGGAGGCCGGTGCGCAGGTCGTCCTGCACGAGATGCGGCCTGTCCGGGGTACCGAGGCGCACAAGACGGACGGGCTAGCCGAACTCGTCTGCTCGAACTCCTTCCGGTCCGATGACGCCGAGGCGAATGCGGTCGGCCTGATCCATCAGGAGATGCGCCGGCTCGGCTCTTTGATCATGCGGGAAGCGGATCGGCACAAGGTGCCCGCAGGCAGCGCCCTGGCGGTCGACCGCGACGGGTTCTCGGCCGCAATCACCGCCGCGCTCGAGGCGCATCCCGGGATCACGATCGTCAGGGAAGAGGTGGCAGGGCTGCCTCCGGAGGCCTGGGGCCGGACGATCATCGCCACGGGGCCGCTGACCTCCCCCGCCCTTGCCGACGCGGTTCGCGGCCTGACGGGAGAGGGCGAACTCGCCTTCTTCGATGCGATCGCGCCGATCGTCCATCGTGACTCGATCGACATGGACACGGCCTGGTTCCAGTCGCGCTACGACAAGGCCGGTCCGGGCGGCACGGGTGCCGACTACATCAATTGCCCGCTCTCGCGCGACCAGTACGAAGCCTTCGTCGATGCGCTGATCGCGGGCGAGAAGACCGTCTTCAAGGAGTGGGAAGCCTCCACCCCGTATTTCGACGGCTGCCTGCCGATCGAGGTGATGGCGGAGCGCGGCCGCGAAACCCTCCGCTGGGGACCGATGAAGCCGGTCGGGCTCACCAACCCGCACAAGCCCGAGGAGCGCCCCTATGCGGTGGTCCAACTCCGGCAGGACAATGCGCTGGGGACGCTGTTCAACCTCGTCGGCTTCCAGACAAAGCTGAAGCACGGCGAGCAGGTGCGGATCTTCCGCACCATCCCGGGCCTCGAGAACGCCGAGTTCGCGCGGCTCGGCGGCCTTCACCGGAACACCTACATCAACTCGCCGAAGCTTCTCGACCGCACGCTGCGGCTGAAGGCGCGGCCGGACCTTCGCTTCGCAGGCCAGATCACCGGATGCGAAGGCTATGTCGAAAGCGCAGCCGTCGGGCTGATGGCGGGACGGTTCGCGGCCGCGGAGGCGGCCGGGCAGAGCATCGAGCCGCTCCCGCTGACCACCGCGATCGGCGCCCTCATCAACCACATCACGGGCGGGCATATCGAGGCCGGCCCGGAGGAGGGCGACGTCTCGGTGGGCAAGCCGCGTTCCTTCCAGCCCATGAACGTCAATTTCGGCCTGTTCCCGCCGCTTGAGCGGGCCCCGAAATCGCCGGATGGGAAGCGCCTTCGCGGTTCGGAGAAGGCGCTCGCCAAGAAGCGTGCCCTGACCGACCGCGCCCGCGCCGATCTCGCCCGCTGGCTCGGCGACGAGCCTGTGCCGCAGGCGGCGGAGTAGCTCAGCGCCGGGCTGTCCGCCACAGCCGGGCGATCTTCAGCCATCCCGGGCGGTCGATGACGGTCGATAGCGGATCATAGCCGGGCCGCTCCATGCGGCCGAGATAGCCGCGGACGAGCGCGACGGGCAGGAAGGCCGGCCGGATCTCGGCCGAGACCGTCCCCCGCAGCTCCTCGAAACGCGCGAGGTGCTGGCGCGCGAGCGACCGCATGTCGGCCAAGGCGGCGACGAAGCCGGGACCGCCTCGCCCCAGCACGATGTCGTCGCGGGTCACGCCGTGCCGCTCCAGGATCTCGCGCGGGATGAAGACCTGGCCGCGGCGGGCATGCCAGGGCAGGGCGCGCAGCAGCCCCGCGATCCCATAGGCGAGGCCCGCATAGCCGGCCGCCTCGGCGGCGCCAGGATCGCGGCCGTCTGCGAGAACGAGCGAGGCCAAGCGTATCAGCGCCGAGGAGGTCTCGCCCAGATAGCCTTCGAGGTCGCCCGTCGAGGGCATGGGGTCGTCATAGAGATCGAAGGTCCGAGCCTCGATCAGGTTCAGGAAGGCATCCCGCGGCAGGTGGAAAGCCTCGATCGTAGCCAGCAGGGCAGCCGCGACAGGGTGGTCGAGGACGTTGCCGCGCGCCTGCCCCTCGAGCGCGTCCCGCCACCATTGCAGGCGGATCTCGCCGGGCATGGGGCCGGAGATCGTCTCGCGGATCCGGCTGATCTCGCTGGAGAAGGCGTAGATCGCGAACAGGTGACCGCGCTTGTCGGCAGGCGCGAACAGGGTCGCGTAGTAGCGATCAGGGTCGTTCTCGCGGACGAGCGCCTCGCAATGCGCCTGCGCACCCTCCGGCTGGTGTTCACCCGGCATCAGGCGACCGCGATCAGGGCAGCGCCGACCCGGCGGTTCTCCGCGACGAGGATGTTGTAGGTACGGGCGGCGGCGCCGGTCTGCATGGCGTCGATCGAGATGCCCGCTTCCTGGAACGGGCGGCGGAGTTCCGCCGCGAGCGGAACGAGGTCGAGCCCGGTTCCGACGAGCAGGAAGTCGATCTTGGGCAACTCCGCCAAGGCTGCGGCGAAGTGCTCGGCCCTCAACTCGCCGGGCGCATCGACCGGCCAGGCGACGATCCCTGACGGGAGCGCCAGGATCGAGCCCTTGTGGGACATGCCGGCGAACCGGAAGCCGCCCTGGCCATAGGCATCGATCTGGTGCCGGCCCGGAACGAAGCCGTGACCGAGACGCGGATCCTGGCTCACTACTCGGCCGGTTGCGGGACCGCGCCGCGGCTGCCCGCACGTTGTCCGCTCCTCAGCCCGATATAGATCAGCGCGGGAGAGGAGATGAAGATCGCCGAATAGGTGCAGATGAACACGCCGGCGAGCATGACCTGGGCAAAGCCCTCGATCGCACGGCCGCCGAAGAGGACCAGCGCGATGAGCGCCAGGATCGTCGTCATGGCGGTGATCGCGGTGCGCGACATCGTGGCGTTGATCGACAGGTTCAGGAGCTCGACCGTCGGCATCTGCTTGTAGCGCCGGAGGAGCTCGCGCGTCCGGTCGAACACCACCACCGTTTCGTTCAGCGAATAACCCACGATCGTCAGGATCGCAGCGATCGAGGTCATGTTGAACTCGTGCTGCGTGAGCACGTAGAAGCCGACCGTCAGCACGATGTCGTGCAAGGTGCCGATGATCGCCGCGATCGCGAGTTCCCGCTCGAAGCGGAACCAGAGATAGGCGAGCACGGCGAGCACCGACAGGATGACGCCGATCGTGCCGGCCTGGACGAGTTCGCCCGAGACGCGCGGACCGACCGTCTCTATCCGCTCGAAATCGTACCGGTCCCCGAAGGCCCCCCGGGCCTTCTCGACGACCGCCGTCTGGCCGGCCTCGCCGCCGGGCTGGATGCGGAACCGCAGGGAGACTTCGCCCTGGGTGCCGAATTCCTGCACTTCCGCCTCGCCGAAGCCGAAGCTGTCCGCCGCCTCGCGGATCGCGCCCACATCGGCCTTCCCGTCCTTCGAACGCATCTCGATGAGCGTACCGCCGGTGAAGTCGATGCCGTAGTTGAGCCCAACCGTCATGAAGGTGATGACGATCGCGATCGAGATCGCCGCCGACAGCGGAAACGAGAAGTGCCGGAGCCGCATGAAGTCGAAGCGGGTCTCGTCCGGCCAAAGGCGAAGCAGGCGCACGGGAGTCGAGTCCTAGAAGGGGATCGCCTTGGGGCGAGTGTATGCGTACCAGAGCGCGATCATCATGCGGGTCAGCGTCACGGCCGTGATCACGGTCGTGAGGATGCCGAGGATGAACACGACCGCGAAGCCGCGGACCGGCCCAGATCCGAGGAAGAACAGGATGATGGCGGCGATCGCCATGGTCGAGTTCGAATCGATGATCGTCGCGAAGGCGCGCTCGAAGCCCGCCTGGATGGCGGAGACGACCGAGCGGCCTGCCTTCGCCTCCTCGCGGATGCGCTCGTAGATGAGCACGTTCGAGTCCACCGCCGTGCCGATCGTCAGGACGATGCCGGCGATGCCGGGCAGCGTCAGCGTCGCCTCCAGCACCGACATCAGGCCGAAGATCAGGCCCACGTGGACGACGAGTGCGATGTTGGCGATGAAGCCGAACATGCCATAGGTCGCGAACATGTAGACCGCGACCAGCAGGGTGGCGATGTAGGTCGCCATCTTGCCGGCCTCGATCGAGTCCTGACCGAGGCCGGGTCCGACGGTGCGGCGCTCGACGACAGTCAGCTTCGCCGGGAGGGCGCCGGACCGGAGAAGGACCGCGAGGTCGTTCGCCTGCTGGACCGTGAACCGGCCCGAGATCTGGCCGGATCCGCCCGTGATGGGCTGCAGGATGCGCGGCGCGGAGATCACCTCATTGTCGAGGACGATCGCGAGCGGCCGGCCGACATTCTGCGTCGTCGTCTCGCCGAAGCGCTGCGCGCCTCGGAGGTTGAAGCGGAAATTGACGATCGGCTCGTTGGTCCGAGAGTCGAAGCCCGGCTGCGCGTCCGTGAGGTCTTCACCCGAGACGATCACGCGTCGCTCCACCGGCACGCGCTGCCCGCCGGCATCCTTTGATGGCATGAGCTCGGTATCGGTCGAGCCTGCATCGCCGAGGAGGCGGAACTCGAGCTTTGCGGTCTGCCCGAGGATCTGCTCGAGGCGGGTCGGATCCTGGAGGCCCGGGACCTGGACCAAGATGCGGTCGGCGCCCTGGCGCTGGATGGACGGTTCGGTCGTGCCGAGCTGGTCGACGCGGCGGCGTACGACCTCGATCGACTGGTCGACGGCGCGCCGCACCCTGTCCTGGATGCCCTGTTCCGACAGCGTGAGCTGGATCAGCCCGCTGTCGTTCTCGGTGACATCGAGGGTACGGGCGCCGGTCTGGCCGAGAATGGTGTTGGTGATCGGCTGCGAGAGCTCGCGCAGCTTCGGCATGAGGCGCGCGCGGGCCGCAGCATCCGGCACTCGCAGGGAGATGCCCCGAGGCGTCGTCTGGATGCCGCCCTCGACGGCAACGCCGGTCTCGCGCAGCACGCGGCGCACGTCGTCGCGCAGCGCCACGACCTGGGTGCGGATGAGGTCAGTCTGATCGACCTCGAGAAGGATGTGGGAGCCTCCCTGGAGATCGAGGCCGAGCACAATGGCCCGATGCGGGATCAGCCAGGACGGAACCCAGGACGGAAACGCCGCCCGAAACGCTTCACGCTGCTCCTTGGACATCATGCTCGGCACGGCGAGCACCAGGCCGAGCAGGATGATGCCCAGGGTCAGGAGCGTCTTTGTTTTCGAGTAGCGCAGCATGTGCTCGTCGCCGATTTCCGTCCGGGAGCCCCGGATCAGGCCTTGACGGGTTCGCCCTTGGTGCGAACGTCCGTGATCATCGTCCTGACGAGCTTCACGCGCACGCCGTCCGCGATCTCGACCTCGATCTCCGGATCATCCGTCACCTTCGTGACGCGGCCCACGATCCCGCCCGTCGTGACGACGGTGTCGCCGCGGCGCACCGCCTTGATCATGTCGGCATGTTCCCGTGCTCGGCGCTGCTGCGGCCGGATGATGAGGAACCACATGATGACGAAGATGAGCACGAAGGGGACAAACTGGAGGAGCGTGTCCATCGCAGGCAGCCCGGATGCTCCTTGCGCGTAAGCGGGCGTGATCAAGTAGTGCTCCTCAGGGCTCGGAATCTGATGAAGGGCGGAGCCCGCCGCCTATCACGATGGTTGTTGCTGGAGCAAATGAGGTCGAGCGGGGCCGCCGTCCAGTGCTCCGGGACCGTTAAGCTGTGCAGGATGGCGCGGAGGCCACACCTGAAGCCTCCTGGTAGACCCGCTCGTATTCCGCGATCACCCGCTCGGGAGCGAGCCGCGCCAGCCGGCGCTCTAAGCTGGCAGGCCTGATCCGACGGTCGCTACGATCTGCGGCCAATGTCGCGGCCGCTGCGGCGAGGCTCTCGACGGAGCCCGCGTCGAAGAGCCACCCCGTCTCGCCCTCGTCGATCTGCTCAGGGATCCCGCCGGCGCTTGAGCCGAGGACGGGCACGCCGTGGCTGAAGGCCTCGAAGATCACGCGGGGCTGCGGGTCAGGCCATATCGAGGGAACGACGAGCACGTCGATGCCGGCGAAGAACGGGGCGGCGCCGGTCCAGCCCAGGAACCGGACGTTCCGGCCGGCCTCGCGCTTCAGCTGCTCGATATAGGTTTCGTCCCCGGTGCCGGCGATGTCGAGCGTCCAGCTCTCGGCCGGGATGGCTTGGAGCGCCTGAAGCAGGACGTGAGCGCCCTTGTCCGGGATGAGGCGGCCGAAATAGCCGAGCCTGAGCGGGCCGGACTTGGCCGGAGCGCGCCCCCGGAAGCTCAGGCCGTGGAAGATGTTCGGAAGCACGGCTTGCCGGGCATTCGGGAAGAAGCCCCAGTCGAGGTGACGTTGCAGGGTGAACCGGCTTACGCCCACCACGGTGTTGACCAGGGCGGAGAGGCGCTTCCTCGGCCGGGTCAGGAGCGAGCAACTGGCGCAGGGCCTCTTGCACAGGTGCCCGTCCCGGAAAGCGGAGCCGCGCGGGCACATCGTGCCGTATTCGTGCAGGTAGTGGACGATCGGCACCCCACGCCGTCTCGCCTCGCGCCAGACGAGTTGCGACAGCCCCACCACGACATGCGTGTTGAGGAGATCCGGTTTCTCGCGATCGAGGATCTCGCCGAAGGCGCGCGCCATCAGCGGATTGGCGCTGTCCACCCCGTGCCAGGCGAGGCGGAGCGGGGCAGGGCGGCGGCGCCCGTCGAACCCGAAATAGAGGTTGCGATTGGGAAGCGCGTAGACGCGCACGCCGCCATCGTCGCTTTCCTCCAGCTCCGCGCCTGCATGGTGCACGGCCAGCGCGACATGGTGTCCGCGGGCCACGAGCGCATGGCCGAGATCGAGCACGGCGGCTTCGGCGCCGCCCTTGATGGTGGCGGGATGACCGGTATTGGCGAGGAGAATTCGCATGAGGGCGCGAGAGCGCTAGCACGCCCGGGTTATCGCCCGCTGAAGGTAATCCTTGACCCGGCAGGCGTCCGGACCACACATGCCGCAGCGGAAGTGCCTGCCGAATGACCAAGGTCCTCGTCGTCGACAATTACGATTCCTTCACCTGGAATCTCGTGCACCTGATCGGCCCGCTCGCGGGATCGATCGAGGTCGTGCGCAACGACGAGGTGACGGTGGGGGCCGTGCAGGCCCTCGCGCCCGACGCGATCGTGGTGTCGCCGGGGCCTTGCACGCCGACCGAGGCGGGCATCTCGCTCGACATCATCCGAGAGGTTTCACCCGAGGTGCCTACGCTGGGCGTGTGCCTGGGGTTGCAGGCCATCGGGCAGGCTTTCGGCGGCGCCGTGGTGCGCGCACCCGCTCCGATGCACGGCAAGGTCGACGAGATCAGCCACCGCAGCGAGACGCTGTTCCGGGGCATCAACGGCCCGTTCCGGGCGACACGGTACCATTCGCTCGTGGTTGCCCGCGAGGGCTGCCCGGAGGACCTGGCGATCACGGCAGAGACGCGGGATGGCTGCATCATGGGGCTATCGCACCGAACGCTGCCGATCCACGGCGTGCAGTTCCATCCGGAGAGTGTCTCCTCCGAGCACGGACGGCTGATCGTGGAGAACTTTCTCGATCTCGCGCGGCGGTGGAACACGGGCGGGCGTGACAAGCTCGGCCGCGCCGTGCATTGAGCCGGCATGGACTCCTTCAAACCCTATCTGGCGAAGGTCGCGACGGGCGCCGCCTTGACGCGGGAAGAAGCCCGGGAAGCCTTCGAGACGCTGCTCTCGGGCGAGGTCACGCCGTCGCAGGCCGGCGGCTTCCTCATGGCCCTGCGTGTTCGGGGCGAGGCGCAGGGCGAGATCATCGGCGCGGTGGACGCGATGCGCGGCCGCATGCTGCGCGTGAGCGCCCCGCCTGACGCGATCGACATCGTCGGCACGGGCGGCGATGGCTCGGGCAGCTACAACATCTCTTCCCTCGCGGCGATCATCGTCGCCGGTGCCGGCGTGAAGGTCGCCAAGCACGGCAATCGCGCGGCCTCTTCCAAGTCGGGCGCCGCAGACGTCCTCGGCGCGCTCGGCGTGCGGCTCGGGCTCGATCCCGCCGGACTGGAGCGGTGCCTGGATGATGCGGGCCTCTGCTTCATGTTCGCCCAGACCCATCATGCCTCGATGCGGCATGTCGCGCCGACCCGGGTGGAGCTGGGCACGCGCACGCTCTTCAACCTGCTCGGACCCCTGTCGAACCCGGCCGGCGTGCGCCGGCAGGTTCTGGGCGTGTTTTCAAGAGCTTGGCTCGAGCCACTCACCCGGGCCCTCCAGGAGCTCGGGAGCGAGCGGGTCTGGACGGTCCACGGTTCGGACGGGCTCGACGAGATCACGACCACCGGTCCCACGGAGGTCGTCGCGCTGGAGAACGGCACCATCCGGTCGTTCACGATCACGCCGGAGGAGGTGGGTCTCTCTCGCGCCCGCCCGGAGGACCTGAAAGGCGCCGATCCCGAGCACAACGCCCAGCAGCTGCGAGCGGTGCTCGACGGGCGCAAGACCCCGTATCGCGATGTCGCAGTCCTGAATGCGGCGGCAGCTCTCGTCGTCGCCGGGCAGGCGCACGATCTCAGGGAAGGCGTGGAGCGTGCTGCGGCGTCGGTGGATACGGGTGCCGCAAAAGGCGCGCTGGACCGCCTGATCGCAGTTTCGAACGACGGCTCGCCATGAGCGACATTCTCGAACAGATCGCCACTTACAAGCGGCGGGAGATCGCGGCCGCCAAGGAGCGGATCGACCCGGACGCGATGGAAGACCGTGCGTTCGCGGTGTCGAAGCCGCGCGGCTTTCTGTCGGCGATCCGCGACACCCTCGCCGAGGGCCGCGCGGCGCTGATCGCCGAGATCAAGAAGGCGAGCCCCTCCAAGGGCCTGATCCGGGCCGATTTCGATCCGGCGGCGTTGGCCAAGGCATACGCGCAGGGCGGCGCCACCTGCCTTTCCGTGCTGACGGACGAGCCCTCCTTCCAGGGCCGGCCGGAATACCTCGACGAGGCGCGTTCCGCCTGTTCCCTTCCGGCGCTCCGGAAGGATTTCATGTTCGATCCGTACCAGGTGTTCGAGGCCCGCGCGCTCGGTGCGGACTGCATTCTCGTCATCATGGCGGCCGTGACCGACAGCGAGGCACAGGCCCTGATCGGCACGGCCGAAGCCGTCGCCATGGATGTGCTGGTCGAAGTCCACGACGAGGCGGAGCTCGAGCGGGCGCTGAAGCTCGATGCGAACCTCATCGGCATCAACAATCGCAACCTGCGCACCTTCGAGACGAGCCTCGCGACTTCCGAGAGGCTGGCGCCGATGGTCCCGAAGGACCGGATCATCGTGGCCGAGAGCGGCATCGCGAACCCGGCCGACATCGCCCGGCTGCAAGCTTGCGGCATCCATACCTTCCTCGTGGGGGAGAGCCTGATGCGCCAGGCCGACGTGGCCGAAGCGACGCGCCGGCTGCTCTCCCCGGCGGTCGAGCTGGCGTGAGCGAGCTCACCCACCTCGACCGGACCGGCGCGGCCAACATGGTCGACGTCTCGGACAAGGCCGAGACGTCCCGGATCGCGAGAGCCGAGGGCCGGGTGGTGATGCTCCGGGAGACGGTGGACCTGATCCGGGCGGGCGACGCCAAGAAGGGCGACGTGCTCGGGACGGCCCGCCTCGCCGGCATCATGGCGGCGAAGCGCACTCACGAATTGATCCCGCTCTGCCATCCCCTGCTGCTGACCAAGGTAAAGGTCGAGTGCGAAGTGGATGACACGCTCCCCGGCGTGCGAGTCGCCGCCGAGGTCGGCGTGAGGGGCCAGACAGGCGTCGAGATGGAGGCCCTCACGGCCGTCTCCGTCGCCTGCCTGACGCTCTACGACATGGTCAAGGCTGCCGACCGCGGCATGCGGATCGAGGGGATCCGTCTCCTGGCCAAGAGCGGCGGCCGCTCCGGCGAGTATCGGGCGGAAGCCTGATGGCGCTTATCTCCGTCGACGAGGCACTCGGGCGGGTTCTCGCGAGCGTCCCCGGTCCTGTTGAGGGAGAGATCGTCCCGATCGGGGATGCGGTCGGACGGACGCTCGCCACCGATCTTGCGGCGCTTCGGACGCAGCCGCCCTTCGCAGCCTCCGCCATGGACGGCTATGCGGTCCAGGCGGCGGACCTCGCCATCGTGCCGGCCAGCCTCACGGTCATCGGCCGAAGCGTCGCCGGAAGGGGGCACCCCGGGCCGGTCGGGCCGGGTGAGGCGGTTCGCATCTTCACGGGCGCGCCCATACCGGACGGGGCCGACGCGATCGTGATTCAGGAGGACACCGATCTCGGCGACCCCGAGGTGGAGATCCGCGAGCACGTTTCGCCGGGCCGCTTCATCCGCCCGGCCGGGCTCGACTTCCGAGAAGGGCAGCTCCTGTTGCGGGCAGGCGAACGGCTCGATGCCCGCCGCCTGGCGCTCGCTGCCGCGATGGGCCATGCGGAGCTGCCGGTCCGGCGCAAGCCGCGCGTCGCGATCCTCGCGACCGGGGACGAGCTCGTCAGGCCCGGCGAGCCTGCCGGCCCCGACCAGATCGTCGCCTCCAACCCCTATGCGCTCCGGGCGATCGTCGAGCGGGCTGGTGGCGAGGCGCTCGATCTCGGGATCGCCCGCGACACGCTGGACGACCTTCGCCGTGCGATCGACACGGCGCGGGAAGCGAGGGCGGACCTCCTCATCACGCTCGGCGGGGCCTCCGTCGGCGAGCACGATCTCGTCCAGGCGGCCCTGACCGAGGGCGGCATGGAACTCGGCTTCTGGCGGGTCGCGCTTCGCCCCGGCAAGCCGCTCATGCACGGCCGGCTCGGATCGACGATGCTGCTCGGGCTGCCGGGCAACCCTGTGTCGTCCATCGTCTGCGGGATCCTGTTCGTGGTCCCCGCGATCCGAGCCCTGCTCGGGGATCCGCATGCGGGCGAGGACCCGACGGAAGCCGGCCTGCTCGGCCGCGACCTGCCGGCGAACGACACGCGGCAGGATTACATGCGCGCCAGGCTCGAGCGTGAGGAGGGGGAACTCGTCGCGACCGCGGAACGGCGGCAGGATTCGTCCATGCTGGCCACGCTCGCAGCCTCCGAGGCGCTCATCGTCCGCGCCCCCCATGCGCCTGAAGCGGCAGCCGGCGAGCGCTGCCGCATCATCCGGCTCGACCGGTTCTGCTGAAGCTCAGCGCAAGGCGGC
Source organism: Enterovirga sp. CN4-39 (assembly GCF_049446235.1). Lineage (NCBI taxonomy): Bacteria > Pseudomonadati > Pseudomonadota > Alphaproteobacteria > Hyphomicrobiales > Methylobacteriaceae > Enterovirga > Enterovirga sp. CN4-39. Next base: position 109,283 of record NZ_JBMSEF010000001.1, read on the forward strand.
CCGGATCTTCTCGGCATTCGCCGCGACGAGGTCCTTCGGTGCCATCTCGCCCGTATGCGGCCGCAGCGCGATCCCGTTCCAGCGCGGCAGGATGTGGACGTGCATGTGGAACACGACCTGCCCGCCGGCGGGCTCGTTGAACTGCTGGATGGTGAGCCCATCCGCGCCGAGTCCCTTCACGGCGGCGCGCGAGATCTTCTGCACGCTGGCATAGAGCGCGGCGAGGTCATCCGGGCCGACATCGAAGAAGGTGCGGGCCGGCGCCTTCGGAATGACGAGCGTGTGCCCGTCCGTGCGGGGCATGATGTCCATGAAGGCGAGGGTCTTCTCGTCCTCGTAGACCTTCTCGGCCGGCATCTCGCCGCGGAGGATCTTGGCGAAGATGTTGGACGGATCGTAGGCGCTCATGGGCTCCGCTCGGCGAATTGACGCGCCCGCTGATTAGCTCTCCGGGCAGCCGGGAACAATCGGCCGGTCGCCCTTTCGGAACGGCACGGCCTCTTCGTATTCTTCCTGGGCCTGATCCACGTACAGGCGCTCGCGGCGCAGATAGTCCGAGATGGCGCGCCGCAGCCCGGGATCAGCGATGCGATGGGCCGAGTAGGTCGTGACCGGCCGATATCCGCGGGCCAGCTTGTGCTCGCCCTGCGCGCCCGCCTCGACCCGCTTCAGCCCACGCGCGAGCGCGAAATCGATGGCCTGATAGTAGCAGATCTCGAAATGGAGGAACGGGTGGTTCTCGACCGCGCCCCAGTTGCGGCCGTAGAGCGCCTCGCTCCCGATGAAGTTGATTGCCCCGGCGATGTAGCGGCCGGCGCGCTTCGCCATCACGAGCAGGACGCGGTCGGCCATGCGCTCGCCGATGAGGGAGAAGAAGCGGCGGTTCAGGTAGGGGTGGCCCCACTTCCGCGAGCCCGTGTCCATGTAGAAGGCGAAGAACGCGTCCCAGTGTTCCTCCCTGATGTCGGTGCCCGTGATCCACTCGACCTCGATCCCGGGTGCCAGCGCCTCCCGTCGTTCGCGCCGGATCGCCTTGCGCTTGCGCGAGGCGAGCGCGTCGAGGAAGCCGTCGAAGGTGCCGAAACCTTCATCGACCCAGTGAAACTGCTGGTCGGTGCGGATCAGGTATCCGGCCGCTTGCGCCGCGGCGCGATCCTGCTCCTCGAGGAAGGTCAGGTGGGTGGAGGAGGACGCGGTCTGGTCGCGCACCGCCTCGAGGCCCGAGAGCAGGGCGCGGCGCATGAGATTGCCGTCCTCACCGGGCCGCACCAGCAGGCGCGGGCCGTTGACGGGCGTGAACGGCACGCTGACCTGCAGCTTGGGATAGTACTGCCCGCCAGCGCGCTCATAGGCGTCGGCCCAGCCGGCATCGAAGACGTACTCCCCGCGCGAGTGGGTCTTCAGATAGCAGGGCGCGGCCGCACGGATGGATGCCTCCGCGCCGGAAACGATGAGGTGGGCAGGCGACCAGCCGGTGCGTGGACCGACGCAGCCCGACTCCTCCAGCGACGACAGAAAGGCGTGAGAAACGAACGGGTTGTCGCTGCCTGCTGAACCGTCCCATTCAGCCGCATCGACAGCCTTCAGGTTCGTCGCAACCGAGATCGCAAGGCCCACGTCGGGCTCGTCCGGTAGGCTCACGTGGGGCGCCCCGCCGGATATGGGGTGGGGAGAAAGAAACCTGCGCAGCCGCTCAAGCAGGAACGAAGCCTTCGAAGACGATCTGGTCGGCATAGGGCAGGGCGCGCTGCACCTGCTCCTGCGACCGGATCGTCCAGGTCATCACGGGCACCCCGGCGAGCTGCCGCGGGAGGAAGGCCGCCGCGCAGGGCAGGTCGAGATGACGCCACGACACGAAATCGGGGCGGGTCTCGTCCCAGTGCAGGAGGTCGGTCATCTCGCGCAGGCGCTCGGGCGGAAGCTGGGCGGCATCGCCCCCATCGTAGCGCGATTGCCCGACGATGCCTCGGGGCACATCCGGCGCAATGCGTCGCAGCAATCCTACGATCGCAGGATCAAAGGATTTCAGGGCGAAGCGCCCCCGGCGTCCGGCCAGCACCTCCACGGTCCGCCGGGCCAGGCGATCGTCGCCGTCGAAGCGGCTCTTGATCTCGATGACGAGAGGGGTCCGGTCGCCGATCCGGTCGAGGAAGCCGGCGAGGGTCGGGATCCGATCCTCACTCCCACCGACTTGCATTTCCCCGAGTTCCGCGGCCTTGCGCTCCCGGACGGGGCCGTTCGCCTGCGTCAGCCGATCGAGGACGTGATCGTGGAAGACCATGGCTTCCCCGTCGGCCGAGATCTGCACGTCGCATTCGATCCCAAACCCGCCCGCAATGGCGGCTTCCGCGGCAGAGAGTGTGTTCTCGAACCGGCCCTCGTCCGGAACATGGAGGCCACGATGCGCGATGGGCCGTTCGGTCAGCCAGGCCGGTGCGCTCATTCGACCTCGAACATCCCCTCGACCTCGACGGACGCGCCGAGGGGCAGCCCCGAGACCCCGATCGTGGAGCGTGCATGGCGGCCCTTGTCGCCGAACACCTCGACCATCAGGTCGGACGCGCCATTCATCACGCCGGCATGGCCCGTGAAGTCGGGCGGGCTCGCGATGAACCCGCCCAGGCGCACGCAGCGGACCACCCGGTCGAGGTCGCCGATCGCGGCCCTCACCTGCGCGATCACGTTGATGGCGCACAGGCGCGCAGCGTCTTTCGCGGCGTCGGCCGTGACGTCCATGGTGACGCGCCCGACATGCTCCGGGGCCAATTTCCCGTCGGGGCCCAGGCAGAGCTGGCCGGAGACGACGAGGAGGCGCCCGGAGAGGACGAAGGGTACATAATTCGCAACCGGCGCCGCCGCCTGCGGCAGCTTGATCCCGAGCGATTGCAGCTTCGACTCGATCTGTCCTGCCACGTCGAACTCCCCGTTTCTGCCGGATTTCTGGACGACAGCATCTTTGCCTGCAAGCGCTCGTTGCCGGACTCCGGCTGCGTTCCTAATGTGGTCCTATTCGCCTCGCGGAGACACCATGCGGTTCCCGGTCGTCCTCGGTTCGACAGTTCTTGCCTTTGCCCTCCCAGCATATGCCGAGGTCCCGACGGGAAAGCCCCCGCAACTCGCGCCGCATCGCGCAGTGTACGACCTCTCCCTGGCGGCGAGCAAAGGCGCGCGAACCGTCGAATCGGCCAGGGGGCGCATAGCGTTCGATTTCACGGGCGACGCCTGCGAGGGCTACGCGCTCAAGTTCCGGCAGGTCACGGTGATCGAGAGCGCGGAAAGCGGCACCAAGACCTCCGATCTGCGCACGGCGAATTTCGAGAGCGGCGACGGCAAGACCTTCCGGTTCCGGAACGATACCGGATCCGGCGAAGGGCCGGCGCAGAGCGTCGATGGGAATGCCGAGCGCAAGGCGAACGGTCCCCTTGCGGTTCGCCTGAAAGCGCCCAAGCGGGACAATGTCTCCCTGGACGGCGAGGCGGTCTTTCCGAATACCCAGATGCGCGACCTGATCGTTGCTGCCAGGGCCGGCAAGACGACCCTCAACATGAAAATCTTCGACGGATCGGATGACGGCCGGACCGTGTACGAGACGCTGTCGGTGATCGGGAAGAGGATCGAACCGGGCAATGCGGCCGGCCTCGAGGAGCCGGCCCGGCAGGAGGGGTTGGCGAAGCTCGCCCGCTGGCCTGTCACGATGAGTTATTTCAAGCCGGGCAAGAAGGACGACACTCCCGTCTACGTGCTGAGCTTCGACCTGTACGAGAACGGCGTCAGCCGGGCGCTTCGTCTCGATTACGGAGATTTCGCCCTGAAGGGCGAGATGACCCGGCTGGAGCTCCTGCCGGAGAAGCCTTGCCAGAAGTGACGAAGGGGAAGGCGAGCCCTTTCTGGACGGCAGCCGCGCCGAACTTCTCGCGAATCCTGTCGATCGCAGCCTCGACCTTGACCTCCTCGGCTAGGTGAAGGTCGGCCAGGTCGCCGCGATCCGCCTCTTCTGCCGGGCACAGGTCCGAGGCGCCAATGCCGATCAGGCGGTAGAATGTGCCGTCGGCCTCCTCCCGCAGCATGGCGCGGGCCGGCTCGAACAACCGCTTCGCGAGCTGAGTCGCAGGCAGCCCCGAACGCGTCCGGGTCGAAAGGCGGAAGTCTCGGTCCTTCAGCTTCAGGACGACGCTGCGCCCTGCAAGCGAGGACCGCTTCAGTCGCAACGAGACCTTCTCGCAAAGTCGCCAGAGGATGGGCTCGAGCTCCTCGAAGCGAGCCATGTCCGTGTTGAACGTGGTTTCGGCGGAGACGCTCTTCGTCTCGCGGCGGGGCTCGACGGGACGTGCATCCTCGCCGCGCGCCAGGCGGGACAATCGTTCTCCGTCTCGCCCGAGGAGCCGGACCAGCTCCGCCGGCGGGCGGTTGCGAAGATCCCGCACGAGGTTGAGGCCGGCCCGCTGGAGGCGCGCCTCGGTCTGCTTCCCGATCCCCGGCAGGATGCCGACCGGACGGGGTGAGATCACGTCCAGCGCGTTCGACCGGCCGAGAATGGAGAAGCCGCGCGGCTTCTCCTGGTCGGAGGCGATCTTGGCCAGGAACTTGTTGTAGGACAGCCCGACCGAGACGGTGATCCCGATCTCGTGCTCGATCCTTCGGGCGAAGGCGACGAGGGTGCGCGCGGCGCTCGCGTGATGGACGCGTTCCGTGCCGGTCAGGTCGAGGAATGCCTCGTCGATCGAGATCGGCTCGACGAGCGGCGTCAGCTCCAGCATCAGCTGGCGAACCTCGCGGCCGACGGCCGAGTACTTCTCGAAGTTCGGCCGCACCACCCGGGCATGCGGGCAGGCCTTCAGGGCCTTGAACATCGGCATCGCCGACCGCACGCCGTAGGTCCGCGCGATGTAGCAAGCCGTCGCGACCACGCCGCGGGTGCCGCCTCCGATGATGACAGGCACATCGCGCAGCGCCGGATCGTCCCGCTTCTCAACGGCTGCGTAGAATGCGTCGCAATCCACATGCGCGATCGTGAGCTCGTCCAGCTCGGGGTGACGAAGGAGGCGAGGGGAGCCGCACGAAGCGCAGCGCGAGCCCTCCTCCGAGTGCTGGCCGGTTGCGCAATCCCGGCAGATGGTCGGGATGCGCCCCATCTCAATCCTCGAGAGCGGCTTCGGGCGAGAGCCGGGCCCGTGCTGCGGCGATCTCCTCCGGGCGCATCTCGAGTTCGGCAGCAATGGCGATGATCAAGCCTTCGTCTGAGGACACGTAATCGAGGATCGCGGAGTAGAATCCTGGCTGGCCGGCAGCCTCGCGGATCGTATCGGGCCTCAATCCGGTCACTGACAGGAAGGCGGCCAGCCGCTCCGGCTCGGCGATGAGGCGATTGAACGCAGCAACAGCCACATTTTCGGCGTGACTTACCCCGTTTGAGCGGGTCTGAGCCGCTGGATTTGTGGATTTGCCTTTCATCAACATGTGCTTGCTAACCTCGTAAGCGCCCGAGCGAGGCTGAGCGAGCGGCGGGCCGCCTCGAAGCCGGGACCAGGACACGTCCGATGAAGAAGACCGTGCTCATTGTCGAGGACAACGAGCTGAACATGAAGCTCTTCGGCGACCTCCTCGAGGCGCACGGCTACGCGACCCTGAAGACCGGTAACGGCATCGAGGCTATCGAGCTGGCCCGGGCGCACCATCCGAACCTGATCATCATGGATATCCAGTTGCCGGAAGTCTCGGGCCTGGATGTGACGCGGTGGCTCAAGGAGGACGAGGACCTTCGCTCAATCCCGGTGATCGCGGTGACGGCATTCGCGATGAAGGGGGACGAGGAGCGCATCCGCGAAGGCGGATGCGAGGCCTATCTGTCGAAGCCTATCTCCGTTGCCAAGTTCCTGGAAACCGTTCGGACCTATCTGAACGCCGCGTAAAGCCCGAGGAGAGGTCATGTCGGCGCGCGTGCTTGTGGTGGATGACATCGCCACAAACGTGAAACTGCTCGAGACGAAGCTGTCGGCCGAGTATTTCGACGTCCTCACCGCTTCCAACGGGCCGGACGCGCTGGCCATCTGCGAGCAGGGGCTCTGCGACCTCGTCCTCCTGGACGTGATGATGCCGGACATGGACGGGTTCGAGGTGTGCCGTCGGCTGAAGAACTCGCCGACGACCGCGCACCTCCCGGTGGTCATGGTCACGGCCCTCGACCAGCCGAGCGACCGCCTGAAGGGGCTGGATGCCGGCGCCGACGACTTCCTCACCAAGCCCGTCGACGACACTGCCCTGTTCGCGCGGGTGCGCAGCCTCGTGCGCCTGAAGGCGGTCACGGACGAACTCCGGGCGCGGCTCATGGCATCCCGCCACGGCTTCGGAGACCCGCTGGCGACGGCGACTGCGGAAACCGGGCAGAACGGCCGGGTGCTCCTCGTCGACGATCGCCCGAGCTCCTACGAGCGGCTCTCGGCGGCCCTTTCGCAGTATCACCGCGTCGAGGTGGAGGCGGATCCGCAGGCTGCCATGATCCGGGCTGCGGAGAACGAGTTCGACATCGTCCTCATCAGCCTCGACCTCCAGGGCTTCGACGGGCTTCGGCTCTGCAGCCAGCTTCGCTCGCTCGAGCGGACCCGGCATGTCGCGGTCGTGCTCATCGCCGACATGGACGACCGGTCGAAGGTCCTGCGGGGGCTAGACATCGGGGCGCATGATTTCCTGGTGCGGCCGGTCGACCGGAACGAGCTCGTCGCGCGGGTGCGCACGCAGGTGCGCCGGAAGCGCTTTGCGGAACGCCTGCGGGACGGCGTGCAGCACTCCATGGATGCTGCGATCACGGATGCCCTCACGGGGCTCCATAACCGGCGCTACCTCGATGTTCGCCTCGCGAACCTGTTCGAGGATTCCGCCAAGCGGGGCGCCAGCCTTGCCGTGCTGCTGCTCGATATCGACCGCTTCAAATCCATCAATGATCGCTTCGGCCACGACGCCGGCGACGAGGTGCTGCGCGAATTCGCGACCCGGATCCGCACCCTGACGCGCGGGGTCGACCTCGTGGCCCGGTACGGGGGCGAGGAGATGGTCGTCGTCGTGCCTGAAGCGTCGCTCGATGAGGCCCGTTTCGTTGCGGAGCGGATCCGGGAGCGGGTCGGCTCGACGCCTTTTGGCTTCGCGGACAAGACCAGGGCCCTTGATGTCACGGTCTCGATTGGGGTGGCGGCGCGCCAGCCCTCGGACACCAGCGCACAGGACCTTCTCAAGCGCGCCGACCTCGCTCTCTACCGTGCGAAGGACCAGGGCCGGAACCGGGTGATCGCCGCTGCCGCCTGAGGCCGCAATGGAAGGGCAGGGCAAGGATTTAACCTTGACAAGCGTTTAACGGCGTCGCTCGCCGTTCATGTATTGGTTTCGCGCAGGGCCGGCTGTACTTTCCTGACGTACCGGCGGCGCCCAGGCGCCGCCTGAAACGCCCTCTGACTCTCAGGTCCGCCGCATCTCCTGGGTTTCGAGGGCTAGGCCGGCTCGGGAGCGGCACCAGCCTCCTCATCGCCGCTCCCGGCCGGCCACCTTTCTGCTTCAGGGCCGCTTGGCGAGGCTGCCATCGTCGCCAAGGTTCTCCTCCAGCGTGCCCGAGGCGGCGGGTGGCGCGGGTTCCCTGGCCGTCGTCTGTGTGTCGCGACGGGTCAGTGCAAAGCATCCGATATCGGTAGCGCCGATCATCGAGCTCCTGCTGTCATCGGCCAGGAGCGCCGGAGAATGGCTCAGCCGCCACCTGTCGACCTCCTCGATGTCGTCGCGAGTGACGATTCCGAACACCGCCCCACGGGAATTGCCGCGGGATCGGAGAAACGGGAAGCGGCCGGAATCGTCGTAGGCGAACACCGCCACGACGGTGAGGCCATCCACCTTCTCCGGGCGCTGAAGGGCGAAATAGTTCATCCCTTCATCCATCTGGAAGGTGAGGCTGCTCACCGCATTCCGGCGGATCAGGACCTTGATGATTTCCGCTGCCCGGGGAGGGCCGTCGCATTCGAGTTCACGGCGCACCAGGGCCGCGAAATCGAACCGGGCCTCGGCATCGAAGCAGCGCAGCCGCTCGGAGGCACTCGGAATCAGCTGGCACGCGCCGCCGGCATCCGAGGCCGATGCGAATTCTGCATGCAGGCAGACGCTGAGGGCCAGTGCCCAAGCCGACCACGCCCGCATGCCGCTCCCGCCGTTCCGCTGCCGCGAAGTGTAGTGCGGGCAGCGCCGGCTTTCACGACCTCACTTCGAAGGGGCTTCCGCCTTGGCGGCGGGCGGCGCTTCCTTCGTGATCGCATCGACGGTCGCCAGGGCGAGCTCGCGCAGGGCCTCCACCGGGATCGGAACCCCGACGCGCTGGTCGCCCGAGGCAGTGTGGAACCATACGACCGCGATGCGGTCGTGCTTCGAGACGGCGATGTCCCGGCTGCAGAGCGGCAGGTGAAACAGCCCGGAGCCGTCGAGCACGATCTCGCTCGGCGTTGCCTCGGCCGGTCGTCCGTTTAGGGAATCTGACATGGCTCAGTCCTGTCGGCGCGCCATGACGCGCGGCGTATCGAGAGCCTAAAACAGAAAAGCGCCCGAATGGGCGCCTTTCAGCTGGATAAGACCGGAAAGCCCGATCTCACTTGATCTTGGTTTCCTTGAACTCGACGTGCTTCTTCGCGACGGGATCGTACTTCTTCATCGCGAGCTTGTCGGTCATCGTCCGCGAGTTCTTCTTGGTGACGTAGAAGTAGCCCGTATCCGCGGTCGAAACGAGCTTCACCTTGATGGTGACGGCCTTGGCCATGACGATCTCCTGAGTGGGGTAGCGCACGCCCAAAGCGGCGCAGCCGGCCAGGCCGGCGCAAATCGTGGTTCCTCCTCGCCGAAATGGGCGCCAAGGTCAAGGATGACAATGCGATTCAGGCCGCGCTCAGCAATTCGCGGACGAAGCGCTTCTGCCGCTCGTAATAGAAGGGCACGGGCAGGTCGTGACCGAAGCCCTCCTCGGCGCGCCGCTCTAGCTCTTCCAGCATCACGACGGTGATCGGCGGCAGGTCGAGCTTCATGGCCTCCTCGACCTCCACCCAGACCAACTCGACGAGTTCCTTGTCCGGCCCGATGAAGCCGGGGTCTTCCAGGAGAATCGCCTCGCGGTCGATGGCGAAGAAGCGGGTATCGAAGCGCTTCGGCCGGCGCGGGGGCGTGATCGCCCGGCCTATGAACTGCACGGCGGCGAGGTCCGGCAGGACCCCCTTCTCGAAGAATGGTGCCCAGGAGCCCGAGGCAGGGCCGGCCGGCATGGAATCGGCCTTGCGGCCGATCATCAGGCCCGTCTCCTCGTAGGTCTCGCGGATGGCCGTGAGCGCGAGGGCACGGCCGCGCGATTGCGACGGCCGGACAGTCCTGGCGATCAGCGCCGCCTCGACGGCTGCTTCGAGCGCCCCCATCGCGGGCATCTTGCGGTCGTCCGACTCGATCCTGCCGCCCGGGAACACGAACTTGCCCGGCATGAACTTGTGGCCGTGATGGCGCTTGCCCATCAGGACCTTGGGGCTCGAGCCTCGGCGATCGATGATGATGAGCGTGGCGGCGTCCTTCGGCCTCTGGTTGGGCCAGCGTCGCTCCCGGGCGACGCTCGACACATACTCGGTTAGCCGCTCAGCGTGACCGTCGCTCACTCTCGTCTCCTGCCCGGCTCCGGATCTGCGCGGCCGATCCCGGCCGCCCGAAGCCGTGCATCCCTAAACCGTATTGCAGGCCGACGACAGCGCCCTTGATCGGCTGAAGGAGCGCCAGGCACAGCACGATCGCCAGGGTCGGCCAGAGAAGGGCATGCAGCCAGAGGGGCAGGCCCTCGAACCTCATCTCGGACACGTAGATGCCGTAGCCGAGGAGGTGGCCGACGATGAACATCACGATGTAGGGCGGGAAGTCGTCCGCCCGGTGATGGTGGAATTCCTGCCCGCAGGCGGAGCAGGCATGCTCCACCTTCAGGAACTTGCCGAAGAGGCGTCCTTCCCCGCAGCGGGGGCAGCGGCAGGTGAAGCCGCGCCAGACCGCCTGGCCCGTCGTCGGGGCGGCGGCGTCGCCGCCATAGGCCCGGATCTCGCTCATCCTCTGCCCCGCTTCCGCCTGGTGCCGCCACCCATGTCGACGACGCGCTTCTTAGCGCCGGACGGGCGGGAAGGCTTGGCCAGCGCGCCGCGGCGCTTCGTCCGGCCCGAACTGCCTTCGCTCAGCAACTCGAAGCGGAGCGCGCCAGCGATCGGGGCAGCCTCGACCAGCTTGACCTCGACGGTGTCGCCGAGCCGATAGGTCTCTCCCGTGCGGTCGCCGACGAGCGCGTGCTGCCGTTCCTCATAGCGGTAGTAATCCGCCCCGATGGTCGAGGCGGGCACGAAGCCGTCCGCACCCGTCTCGGCCAGCTTCACGAAGACCCCCGACTTCGTCACCCCGGAGATGCGGCCCGTGAAGGTCGCGCCGATCTGGTCGGCGAGGTGGAAGGCGATCAGCCGGTCGATCGTGTCCCGCTCGGCCGCCATGGCGCGGCGCTCGGCGGCGGAGATCTCCTCGCCGATCTTCGACAGCTGCTCCGTCGTCGTGCCCGCCGGAAGGCCGTCATCGCCGAACCCGAAGGCACGGATCAGCGCCCGGTGCACGATGAGGTCGGCATAGCGCCGGATGGGCGAGGTGAAATGCGCATAGCGGCGCAGGTTCAGGCCGAAATGGCCGAGATTCTCGGCCGCATAGACGGCCTGCGCCTGGGAGCGCAGCACGACCTCGTTGATGAACGGTTCGTGCTCGGAGCCCGCGAAGGCGCGCAGGATGCCGTTGAACAAGGCGGGCTTCAGCGCGCCTGCCTTCGGCAGCTTGTGCCCCACGGAAGCGAGCACCTCGCCAAGAGCCCGCATCTTCTCGAGCGATGGCTCGTCGTGGACGCGGTAGACGAGGGGAGAGTTCGCTCTCTCCAGCGCCTCGGCCGCAGCGACATTCGCGAGGATCATGAACTCCTCGATCAGCCGGTGCGCATCCAGGCGCTCGGGAACGTGGACGCGCTCGACCTGGCCCTCCGCGTTCAGCACGACCTTGCGCTCGGGCAGGTCCAGAAAGAGCGGCCCGCGCTTGTCCCGCGCCCGGCCGAGCGCAGCATAGGCGGCCCAGAGCGGCTTCAGGACGGGCTCGAGAAGCGGGCCGGTCACGTCGTCCGGCCGGCCATCGATGGCGGCCTGGGCCTGCGCATAGGCGAGCTTCGCAGCCGACCGCATCGTGACCCGGTGGAAGCTGTGACGCTTCTTCCGTCCGTCCGAGCCGATGACCATTCGCACCGCCAGGGCAGGGCGGGCCTCGCCCTGCCGGAGCGAACAGAGGTCGTTCGAGATGCGCTCGGGCAGCATCGGCACGACGCGATCCGGAAAATAGACCGAGTTGCCGCGCTTCAGCGCCTCGCGATCCAGCGGGGAGCCGGGCCGGACATAGGCCGCGACATCCGCGATGGCGACGGTCAGGACGAAGCCGCCCGGGTTCTCAGGGTCGGTGTCGGGTGCAGCATGCACCGCGTCGTCATGATCCTTCGCGTCCGGCGGATCGATGGTCACCAGCGGCAGGTCGCGCCAGTCCTCGCGTCCCTTGGCGCCGACCGGCTTTGCGTGCTCGGCCTCCGCCAGCACCTCGGACGGGAAGACATGCGGGATGTTGTGCGCGTGAAGCGCGACGAGGCTGACGGCCTTTTCGGATTTGAGGGAGCCCAGGACCTCGCGGATCTTCGCCTGGGGTAGCCCGAAGCGGCTCGCCCGGATGAGCGCGCCCGAGACGAGGTCGCCGTCCTTCGCGCCGTTCTGGTCGGCCTCTGCGACCAGAACTTCCCGGCCCTGAGCCTTCTTGTCCACCGGCACGATCCGCCCGCCGCCCGACGAGAGCGAGCGGAAGACCCCGAGGATGTCGGTGCGCTCCTTCGGCAGGACCTTCACGATCCGGCCGGCATGGGCGCCGTTCTCGCCCGGCCGCAGGTCGATCCGGACGAGCGCGCGGTCTCCGACGCCCGCGGCGCGAACGCCGGGCGGTACCCGCCGCCCAGGAACGATGACGATCCTCGGCTTCGTGCCGGATGCCTCGTCCCACTCGGCCGGCTCCGCCAGGAGCTCGCCATCGCGGTCCCGGCCCGTGATCTCGGCGACGAGCACGGAGGGGAGGGCGCCGTTGGCGCGCAGCCGCTTGCCGCGGCGGGCCAGCGTGCCGTCGTCCTCCAACTCGCGAAGGGCGTCCTTGAGCCAGATCCGGTCGGCGCTGCCGAGGTTGAATGCTCGTGCGATTTCGCGCTTGCCGACCTTGCCGGGCGCGCTCGCGATGAAAGCGGCCAACTCCTCCCGCGAGGGCAGGGGAGTCGGGCCTGTCTGCTTATGTCGTGATTTCACTATGCGCCTGAGATGGCCCCTGCGGCCTCTTGGCGCAAGGTTCTCACCTGACCAACTCGCGCATGGCCGCATCGAGCCCTTCGAGGGTGAGCGGGAACATCCGGTTCGACATGAGCTGGCGAACGAGGCCGATGGATTGGGTGTAACCCCAGTGGTTCTTCGGCACGGGCGAGAGCCACACGGCCCGGTGGAAGTGGCCGAGCAGGCGCTCCATCCAGACCTGGCCGGCCTCCTCGTTCCAGTGCTCGACCGAGCCGCCCGGCATAGCGATCTCGTAGGGGCTCATCGAGGCGTCGCCGACGAAGACCGCGCGATAGTCGGACGGATAGGTCCGGATGACATCGAGCGTCGGGATCACCTCGGAATGACGGCGGCGGTTGTCCTTCCACACGCGCTCGTATGGGCAGTTGTGGAAGTAGAAGTGCTCGAAATGCTTGAACTCGAGCCGTGCGGCGGAGAACAGCTCCTCCGCCTTCTCGATGTGCCAGTCCATCGAGCCGCCGACATCCAGGAAGAGCAGGACCTTCACGGCATTGCGCCGCTCCGGCCGAAGCTTCACGTCGAGATAGCCCTTGTTGGCCGTCTCGCGGATGGTGCCGTCTAGATCCAGTTCCTCGGCCGCGCCCGTCCGGGCGAAGCGGCGCAGGCGCCGCAGGGCGATGCGCATGTTGCGCACGCCGAGCTCGACAGTGTCGTCGTAGTCCTTGAAGTCCCGCCGGTCCCAGACCTTCACGGCGCGGAAGTTCCGGTTCTTGTCCTGGCCGATCCGGATTCCCTCCGGGTTGTAGCCGTAGGCGCCGTAGGGCGAGGTGCCGCCGGTCCCGATCCATTTCGAGCCACCCTGGTGACGGCCCTTCTGCTCCTTCAGGCGCTCCTTCAGGGTCTCGAGGAGCTTGTCCCAGCCCATCGCCTCGATCTGCTTCTTCTCCTCTTCGGTGAGGTACTTCTCGGCGATCTTCCGGAGCCATTCCTCGGGAATCTCGGCCTTCTCGAGCGCGCCCGCGAGCGTCTCGATCCCCTTGAAGACGTGGCCGAACACGCGGTCGAACTTGTCGAGGTTGCGCTCGTCCTTCACCAGGCAGGCGCGAGCCAGATAGTAGAACTCGTCGACCCGCTTCTCGGCGAGGTCGCGATCGAGCGCTTCCATCAAGGTCAGGTACTCGCGCAGGGTGACGGGCACCTTGGCCGCGCGCAGCTCCGTGAAGAAGTTGAGGAACATGAGCACCTTCTAGTGCGGGCAAGGGGCGGGCTCAATTCCGCTCCAGGCGCCACAGGATGACAAGGCGAGGTTCGCCACGGTAAGAGCGGTCAATTCTCCAGCCGGGTTCCCGATGAAAGCGCGCGTCACCGTTACCCTCAAGTCAGGCGTTCTCGATCCGCAAGGCAAGGCGATCGAAGGCGCGCTGACCTCGCTCGGCATCCGGGGCGTGCTCGGCGTGCGGCAGGGCAAGGTCTTCGACATCGAACTCGCCACCGACGATCCCGCCGAGGCGGAGCCATTGCTCCGGGAGGCCTGCGAGAGGCTCCTCGCCAACACCGTCATCGAGAACTTCCGCTACGAACTCGAAGGCGCCGAGGCCAAGAACGGCAAGAAGCGCGGGCGCAATGGCGTCCCGGCAACGCTTTCCGCCGAAGACCCGACGGTCGAGGCGGCGGAGGATGCCGAGATGCCGATCGAAGGACATCCGTGAGGTTCCGGACGTGAAGGCAGCCGTCATCCTTTTTCCCGGCTCGAATCGCGACGGCGACGTCGTGCGGGCCCTTCGCCTCTCCGGAGCCGACGTGCAGACCGTCTGGCATGCTGACGACAAGCTGCCGGCGGGTACCGACCTGGCCGTCCTGCCGGGCGGCTTCTCCTATGGCGACTACCTGCGCTGCGGCGCGATCGCGGCACGGTCTCCGGCGATGGACGCAGTTCGCGCCCATGCGGCCCGCGGAGGGCTCGTGCTCGGGATCTGCAACGGCTTCCAGATCCTCTGCGAGTCCGGGCTTCTGCCGGGTGCCCTGATGCGGAACGCCAAGCTGCGCTTCATCTGCCATCGCCAGCACGTTCGCGTGGAGCGGACCGATACCGACTTCACCCGGCAGTACCGGGCAGGCCAGGTGATCGACATCTGCGTGGCGCATGGCGAGGGCAACTACACGGCCGATCCCGCGACGCTGGCGAGGCTCGAAGGCTACGGGCTGGTGGCCTTCCGCTACTGCGACCCGAACGGGGAGGTCTCCGTCGATTCGAACGTGAACGGTTCGACGAACTCGATCGCCGGCATCTATTCCCAGAACCGGAAGGTGCTCGGCCTGATGCCGCACCCGGAGAACTTCGTCGATCCGATCGTCGGCGGGACGGACGGAAAGGCGCTCTTCGACAGCCTGGTGGGTCGCCTCGCTGCCGCGGCCTGATCAGCGCTTTCCGTAGGATCGCCGCGCGCGGAACTCGCCGCGCCGGCGGCCCGGGGCCTCGGCGGCACCATCCCCCTCCTCGCCGCGCAGCACGCGGCGGAACTCGTCCCGGCGCTCGTGGATGGAGGCTATGACGGGCCCCATCGCGATCCCCAGGTCCACGAGGACGGCCTCCGACAACTGCAGGCTCGCCTCGATGGTCTCCGGCACCGCGTCCGTGACGCCGAGCCTGTAGAGCTGGGCCGCATGCCGCGCGTCGCGGGCGCGTGCCACGATGGTGAGGTCCGGGCGCCAGGCGCGGGCGGTCTCGATCACGGCTTCGCTGGCACTCGATGCGTCCAGGGTCACGACCAGCGCCCGCGCTGTTTCGAGGCCGCAGGTCCGCAGGAAGAGCGGCGAGGTCGTATCCCCGTAGAAAACTGGCTGCCCCGCCTCCCGCTGCGCGAAGACCAGCGCGGGATTCGAGTCGATCGCCACATAGGGAATGCCGTGGCGGCGCAGCATGTCGGCAATGAGCTGCCCCACCCGGCCGAAGCCCGCGATCACCACGCGATCGGGCTCCGCGGGCGGATTCTGGAGGTTCACGGCCGTGCTGTCTGGCGCGATCCGCTGGCTCAGGGGCCTCGCGATGCGGGCCAGGAGCGGGATCAGGATCATCGTGACGGTGGTGGTGAGAAGGATCACCTGCCCGACATCCGGGGTTAGGAGCTCGCTCGCCATCGCGGCCCCGACCAGGACGAAGGCGAATTCCCCGCCGGCAGCCAGGAGAAGGGCCATCTCGACACCCACCCGGGCCGGGAGGCGGAAGGCGCGCGCGAGGCCGACGACCAGGACGGCCTTCACGACCAGGACGCCGAGGGAGGTCGCCAGGATCGTGGCCGGAGCCTTGAGCAGCGCGGTCACGTCCAGCCCCATCCCGACCGAGACGAAGAACACCCCCAGCAGAAGTCCCTTGAAAGGATCGACGACTGCCTCGATCGCCCTCCGGTACTCGGTCTCGGCGAGGAGAAGGCCAGCCACGAAGGCGCCGAGCGCCATCGAGATCCCGCTCGCGGCCGCGAGCAGGGCCGCCACGATGACGGTGAGGAAGGAGGTCGCGAGGAACAGCTCCGAACTGCCGGTCTGCGCGACGAGCTGAAAGAGCGGACGCATGGCCAGGCGGCCGGCGAGGACGATCAGCGCGAGTGCGACGGCAGCCTGTCCCAGGGCCAACAGGAGGTTCCAGGCGAGGCCCCCGCCAAGAGACGGGGCATCGAGCGCCGCGATGGTGAAGAGGACGGGCGCGACGGCGAGATCCTGGAAGAGCAGGACCGCGAAGGTGGAGCGGCCGGTGGGCGAACCGAGCCGCTTCTGGGACGCGAGGACGGGAACCACGATCGCCGTCGATGAGAGGGCGAGGGCAAGACCGGCCAGCACTGCCGCGACAGGAGGCACGCCCAGCAGCATGGCGATCCCTCCGATCGCCAGCGCGCATGTCAGCACCTGTGCGGCACCCAGGCCGAAGACCAGCCGCCGCAGCACCCGCAGCCTCTCCCAGGACAGCTCGATGCCGATCATGAAGAGGAGGAACACCACCCCGAGCTCAGCAAGGTGTGAGACCTCGCCCCGGTCCGCGATGGTAATCCAGGAGAGCCAGGGCGCCGCCTGAGTGAGGCGGCCCAGGCCGGACGGACCGAGGAGCGCCCCGGCGCCGATGAAGCCCAGGACCGGGCTGATCCGGAGCTTCGTCGCGAGGGGAACGACCACGCCGGCCGTCGCAAGGAAGAGGATGACTTCCTTGTACGAGCCGATATCCGTCACCGGGGCTGCCATTATGCCTTGCTCGTCCCCGGTCGCGGCAGGGCAGCCCTGCGCCGTCCCGAGTCGCCGATACGCTAGGTCACGGCGTGACGAGCTCGCAACAAGATGCCTTCATCGGGTGCGAGCTTTCGGGCTGGAAGGAGCCGGAGCCGGTATGGCTCACTCAGCCGCAAGATGAAGGTCGCGGTACTCGGCCCTCGGCTCGGTTTCTCCTTTCGCTGATGTCTCCGCCGTCCCGAAGAGGGCGTAGAGGGCTGGAAGCACGAGAAGCGTCAGCAACGTCGCGCTGATGAGGCCGCCGATGACGACGGTCGCGAGCGGCTTCTGCACCTCGGCGCCCGTGCCGGTCGCGAGCGCCATCGGCACGAAGCCGAGCGAGGCGACGAGCGCGGTCATCGCGACCGGCCGAAGCCGGGTCATGGCGCCTTCCAGGATCGCGTCGAGCTTGGGCCGCCCCTCCTCGACCAGTTGCCGGACGTAGGTGAGCATGACGAGGCCGTTCAGGACGGCGACGCCGGACAGGGCGATGAAGCCGACCGCAGCCGAGACCGAGAAAGGCATCCCGCGCAGCCACAGGGCCGCGATGCCGCCCGTCAGCGCGAGCGGAACGGCGCTGAAGACGAGCAAGGCGTCCTTGGGCGAGCCGAGCGCCTGGTAGAGCAGGAGGAAGATTAGGAAGAAGCAGCCCGGGACCACGATCATCAGACGCTGACGCGCCGCCGCGAGGTTCTCGAACTGCCCGCCCCAGGTGATCCAGGCTCCCGGAGGCAGGGTCACTGAGGAGGAGACCTTCGCCTGCGCTTCAGCCACCACCGAGGCGATGTCTCGCCCGCGGACGTTTGCGGTCACGACGATGCGCCGCTTGCCGTTCTCGCGGCTGATCTGGTTCGGCCCTTCCGAGAAGGAGAAGCCGGCGACCTGCTTCAGCGGGACGGAGGCGGCCTTGCCAGACGTTCCGGGCGGCAGCGGCACGGGGAGGTTCTTCAGCGCCTCCAGGTCGTCCCTGATCCCGTCCGGCAGGCGCACGACGATCTCGAAGCGGCGGTCGCCCTCGAACAGGACGCCTGCCTCGCGGCCGCCGATAGCGGCGCCGATCACGTCCTGCACGGCGAAGTGGCTGAGGCCGAGCCGGGCGATCTCGGCCTTGTCGATGCCGATCTCCAGAAAGGGCAGGCCCGTGACCTGCTCGACCCGGACGTCCTGCGCGCCCTGGACGGAGCGCAGCGCCGTCGCGACCTGGTTCGCGGCCGGAAGCATCGTGCTGAACTCCTCGCCGAAGACTTTTACCGCGAGGTCGCCGCGCGTGCCTGCCAGGAGCTCGTTGAACCGCATCTGGATCGGCTGGGTGAACTCGTAGTTGTTGCCCGCGAGCTGGCCGACCTTCGCCTGGATGGCCGCGATGAGCGCGTCCTTGGACATTGACGGGTCCGGCCATTCCGCCTGCGGTTTCAGGATGATGAAGGTGTCAGAGACGTTCGGCGGCATCGGGTCGGCCGCGACCTCGGCCGTGCCGGTCTTCGCGAACACGAAGGCGACCTGCGGGAAGGAGCTGACCGCCTTTTCGACCGCGAGCTGCATCTCCTGGGACTGCGTGAGGGAGGTCGACGGGATGCGCATCGCGTGCATGGCGATGTTCTTCTCGTCGAGCTGCGGGATGAACTCCTGTCCGAGCCGCAGGAACAGGAGGCCGCTGGCGAGGAACAGCAGCACGGCACCGGTCACCACGAGCGTGGGATGGCGAATGGCGCCGAGAAGCGCCGGCCGATAGGCGGCCTTCAGCCAGCGGACCAGGAAGACGTCCTTCTCCTGCACCTTGCCCGTGATCACGATGGCGATCAGCGCCGGCACGAAGGTCAGCGACAGGACGAAGGCCGCCGCGAGCGCGATGATGACCGTCAGCGCCATCGGGGCGAACATCTTGCCCTCGACGCCCGTGAAGGTGAGAAGCGGCACATAGACGAGGATGATGATGGCCTGCCCGTAGACGGAGGGCTTGATCATCTCCTCGGCCGAGCGCCGGACCGTCGCGAGGCGCTCCTCCAGCGTCAGTTTGCGGCCGAGCTCGTGCTGCTTCTCGGCGAGGTGCCGGAGCGAGTTCTCGGCGATGATGACGGCACCGTCCACGATGAGCCCGAAATCGAGCGCGCCGAGCGACATCAGGTTGGCGCTGATGCGGCCCTGCACCATGCCGGTCATCGTCATCAGCATGGCGACCGGGATGACGAGGGCCGTGATGACGGCCGCGCGGATGTTGCCAAGCAGCAGGAACAGCACCGCAATGACGAGGAGCGCGCCTTCGGCGAGGTTCCTGGCGACGGTCCGGATCGTCGCCTCGACAAGCTGGGTGCGGTTCAGCACCGTCTTGGCCTCCACGCTCGGTGGCAGCGAGCGCGCGATCTCCTTCATCCGCGCGTCCACGGCAGCCGCGACCTCGCGGCTGTTCCCACCGATGAGCATGAGGGCGGTCCCGACCACCGCCTCCTTGCCGTTCTCCGAGGCGGAGCCGGTGCGGAGCTCGCGCCCAATGGACACGGTCGCGACGTCCTTAACCCGGACCGGGACGCCGCCGCGCGTCGCGACCACGACATTGCCGATCTCGTCGGCGCTCTCCAGGCGTCCGGCCGAACGGACGACGTAACCTTCGCCATTGCGCTCCAGGTACCCGGCGCCGCGGTTCTGGTTGTTGGTCTCGACCGCCTCGGCGACCTCCTTGAATGAGAGCCCGAACCCGATCAGCTTCGCCGGGTCCGGCTGTACGTGATATTGCTTCTTGTAACCTCCGATGACGTCGACGCCCGCGACGCCCGGCACCGTCCGCAGCTGCGGGCCGATGATCCAGTCCTGCACCGTTCGGAGGTAGGCCGCGCGTTCGAAATCCGAGCGCAGCCGCTGGCCTTCCGGAGTCAGGTAGCTTCCGTCCGATTGCCAGCCGGGCTGTCCGTCCTTCACGGGCCGGCCGTCGCCGGGTTCCTTGAAGTGGACGGTCCACATGTAGATCTCGCCGAGACCGGTCGAGATCGGCCCCATATGCACCTCCGCGCCGGGCGGGAGGCTCGCCTTCGCCTCGGACAGCCGCTCGTTCACCTGCTGGCGGGCGAAGTAGAGATCCGTCCGCTCGCTGAACACGGCCGTGACCTGGGCGAACCCGTTTCGCGAGAGCGAGCGGGTGTATTCCAGGCCCGGGATGCCGGCGAGCGCCGTCTCCATCGGGTAGGTGACCTGCTTCTCGACATCGTAGGGCGAGAGCGACGGCACGACGGCGTTGATCTGGACCTGGTTGTTGGTGATGTCCGGGACGGCGTCGATGGGCAGCTTGGTCAGCGACCAGACGCCGACCGCGCAGGCGACGAGCGAGACGAGGAGCACCAGCCAGCGTTGGCGCACCGAGAAGTCGAGGATACGGCTGATCACGGTCCCGCCCTCAGTGCACGTGCTCGGCCTCGGCCTTGCCGAGTTCCGCCTTGAGGACGAAGGAGTTCGTGGCCGCGATCGTCTCGCCCGGATCGAGCCCGAACACGATCTCGACCGAGGTGTCGTCACCTTTGCCGAGGACGACCTCGCGCTTCTCGAAGCCTTTCTCGTTCCGGACGAACACGACCTGCTCGCCAGCGATGGCCTGCAGCGCCGAGCGCGGGACCCTTACGTCGACGGTTTCCTCCGAGATCGTCACCTGCGCCGTGACGTAGGACCCTGGCCGCCAGGTGTTATCCTTGTTCTCGACCGAGGCGATGACGCGCGCCGATCGGGTTTCCTGGTTCAAGACCGGGCTCACGAAGACGATCTTGCCCCTGTGCGGCTCCGAGCCCGCGCCGGCCGAGATCGCGACCTCCAACCCTTCGCGGATCGTCGCGAGATCGCCGCTCGGGACCGCGAGGTCGATCCAGACCGACGAGAGATCGGCCACCACGTAGAGCTCCTTCGCCTCGCTCTCGCCGCCGACCGGGGCGCCTAGGTCCACGAGCCGCTCGATGACCCGGCCGGCGATGGGAGAGCGGATCTCGTATTTCTGCAGCCCGGAGACCGTGCGCCTCACCGACCCGGCCGAGGCGGTCTGAGCCGGGCCGAAGCGCCGGGCCAGATCGGCGACGTCCGCCTCCGAAAACCCGAGCGCCTGAAGCTTCTGGGAGGCGAGTTCCACCCGCAGATGAGCCTCGGTGAAGGTCTGGCGCGAGCGCAGATATTGCTGCTCTGCCGAGATGCGCTTCTCCCAGAGGGTCTGCTCGCGCTCGAACAGGGTCTGCTGCAGCTCGAGATTGGTGGTCGCGGCGAAGAACTCGCTGCGCGCCTCCGCCACCTCGCGGCTGTCGAGCACGGCGACGACCTCTCCCTTCGCGACGGGCTCCCCGAGGCGCTTGCGCATTTCGGCGACCGTGCCGACCACCTTTCCGGCGATGCGCGAGACGCGGTCGGCATCGGTCGTCACGATGCCGGGCACCGTGAGCTTGCGCGCCAGGGTGCCGCCGGCGGCCGCCGCGAGCCCGATCCTCGCTGCCTCGATCTGCTCGGCCGTCATCGGGACGTGGCCCTCGGGACCCTCTCTCTCGCCGTGGCTGTCATGACCGTGACCGTGCGCATGACCATGGCCGTCGCTGCCTGCCGGCGCTGGCGGCACCGCCAGGCCGGCAAGGTGGCGGACGGATTCGGAGACCCCCGGCACGAACGTGCCGGCAATGAGCCCCAGCCCCACGAGGGCGAGGCACGCCAAAAGCTTCTTCATGAGATCCTGACCTGAACGCGCGCGAAGAATGCCCGTCGAGGCGCAGCGCGCCCGGACGTCGCGGCAGGGACGGCTCAGCCGGCCCGGATCAGGTTCGAGGGGGCCTCGGGGGCGGGTTCGTCGGCCAGGCGGGCGCGGCGCTGGGTGCCGCCGCGAAGCGCGCGATGCGCGCGAGAGGCGTCGCGAGCGGGGGAGCGAAGGTGATCGCCGCGACCTGGTGCTGACAGGCGCAGCAATGCGCGGCGCCGGGATCCAGAGCGTTGCCGCAAGGGTTGGGAGACCCGTCCAGCAAGACGATTTCGGACGCCCCGTCCCGCGCCGGGGCGAGATCCGCGGCCGCGGGGTGGATTGCCGCGGCCAGGACGGCAACGCAGATCAGCAGCGCGAGCGCGCGCCGCCAGGAGGCGAGAGCCCCCCGGAGCCGGACGCCCCAGCCCTGCTGAACCGCTCGAATCATGCCGCCGGCTTATACGTCTACTTCGGGTCGAGATTGAAGCGGGCCTTGCCGACCTCCGCCGCGCCCTTCCTGAGTGTCAGCGAGGCCCGGAACTTGCCCTCTAAAGGAAAGTCGATTTTGGCTGCGAGCTTATTTTCGCCGGCCGGCTTGAGCTCGATCGTCTTTTGCTGGTTCCCCTTGGCCAGCACGATGGCCGTGGCCGCATAGGGCGCCGCCTCGATCTTCTTCTCGTTCTGGTCGACGAGAAACAGGGTCACTTCCGAGCCCTTCACCAAGAGCTCGCCCTCGACTTCCTTGCCGATCTGCTGGATCTGCCCCCCGTTCGGCGCGGCGTGTGAATGGGAGTGCTGGGCGAAGGCTGGCCCGAGGCTGGAGAGAGCGAGCGCGGCTCCGACAAGGCCGGCCTGGATGGTGATCTTCAATGCGAAGCGCTCCCGCGTGGTGGTTCGCAAACCTCTACAATCTCTAGCGGCTAGAGGTGCAAGAGGTTTTTCGGTCATGGTTTCGCTCTGTTTCGCTCAGTCCGTGACCCGGCTGCGCCGGGGGCGCTTTGTGGGGCTGCTGGTCTCGGCTGGGTAAGAAGCCTGCCGCGGCGACCCTGATCACGCCGAGTGTCCCCGGCACTCGTGGCCGGCCTCTGCGATTGGCCTCGCTGCCTCAGTCCGAGGCGAGCCGCCCGTGTTCGTGGCTGCTGTCCGCAAGGGTTTCGATCACTCGGCACTCGCCAACCCGCCCCCGACCGCATCCCTCGATCATGCGGCTCAACTCCTTCTTGAGGGCGGTGAGTTGCCGGATACGGTGCTCGACGGCCGCCATGTGCCGTCTCGCGATCACGTCCACCTCAGCGCAAGGGCGATCAGGATCGGCCGACAGAGCCAGGAGCTCGCGGATGGCGTCGACCTCGAAACCGAGCTCGCGGGCGTGCCGGATGAAGTTGAGCCGGGCGACATGGCTTTCATCGTACCTCCGCTGCTTGCCCTCGCTTCGCGGCGCCGGCGGCATCAAGCCGACGCCCTCGTAGTAGCGGATCGTCGGGACCTTCACCCCGGCCCGGCGGGAGAGCTCGCCTATCGCGATGTCCATGGGGCTTGCACCTCTAGTCGCTAGAGGTCGTAGACGCGTTTCCTGCAACGGAAAAGGCTCCTTCATGGCTGACGATTGCTGCGCCCCCGCACACGCCTGCTGTGCTCCTCCGGCGCTCGAACTGCCTCGCGGCCGCGAGCATTCGGCCGCCTGCGGGTGCTCAGGGGGCGTGCCGGTCTTCGACGGGGTGGACCCGCGCTACAAGCGGGTCCTCTGGACCGTCATCGGCATCAACGCTGCGATGTTCCTGACCGAGATGACGGCAGGCCAGGTCGCGGGGTCCCAGGCGCTCAAGGCCGATGCGCTGGATTTTCTGGGCGACACCGTCACCTATGGCCTGAGCCTCGCGGTAATCGGGACCAGCCTGCGGGTGCGGGCAAGCGCGGCCCTGCTCAAGGGCCTTTCGCTCAGCGCGATGGCGATCTGGGTGTTCGGCTCGACCGTCTACCAGACCCTCATCCTCGGCGTACCTGCGGCCGAGGTCATGGGCGTCATCGGCTTCCTGGCGCTCGCCGCAAACCTGCTGTCGGTGTTCCTGCTCCGACACTACAAAGACGGCGACGCAAACGTGAGGTCCGTCTGGCTGTGCTCGCGCAACGACGCGATCGGCAATGTAGCCGTCATGGCGGCGGCCCTGGGCGTCTGGGGCACCTCAACGGCCTGGCCGGACCTCGTCGTCGCCGCGGTGATGGCGGGCATCTTCCTGTCGTCGTCGATGCAGATCCTTCGGCAGGCCTGGGCAGAGCGGCAGGAGGGCAATCGCTCCGAACACGCCGGCCACGCGCGGACCTGACGGACGGCGCGAGCCCCGGCGCGACGGAGGACCGCCTCGCGCACGTCCTTGTGCCGAGACACGCCCGCGCTGTCCAAACCTCGGTCGAGGGAAACGGGTCAGTCCCCGCCGCCCGCCGCGAACGACAGCCTCGGCCCGCCACTTGTGCTGAATGTCGGCCGGATCGGCGGCCACGGCAGTACCACGCGCCCGTGTCACGGGAGTTCGGCGGCTGCGCCATGGAGTATGTTGGTGTGGGCCCCTCTTACGGATCAGGGCGAGAGGCGCAGCCCTTACAAATCCCGCTTATCGTTGCGGCTCAACCACTTAGAGAGTGGTTGGTGCCCAGGAGAGGACTCGAACCTCCACGGCTTGCACCACTGGTACCTGAAACCAGCGCGTCTACCAATTCCGCCACCTGGGCTTGCCGCCGAAGCGACTTGGTCCGTTTACGGGCCGAGGTGGCGGGCGTCAATGGGCCATCGAGCGCTGCACAACGCGATCTTCAGGGTTCGAGGACGCCGGCGTGCAAAGCCGAGGCAGTGCTGGAACGTTCCGTTTCGAACGGGCGTTGCAGGGCCGTGTACATTCAACCCCGGAGAGATCCGATGAAAGCGGTGACCCTTGCTCTGGCGGCGGCCCTGATCGGCTCGGCTGCCCATGCCCAGACCACGACGATCGTTCGCGAGAAGCCTGCTGACGAGACAACCGTCATCAAGCGGGAGACGATGGGCGGGACCGTCGTGAAGAAGAAGGTCGAGTCGACCGGAAGCGTCGGCTGCGAGACGAAATCCGTGACCCGGACCAATGACATGGGCGACACGGTCAAGAAGACCAAGACGGATTGCTGAGATCCGTGCGAGAGGCCCGGCATTGTCCGGGCCTCTTTTTTGTTTGGAGTCAATGCAGCGAGGCAGCTCGCTCTCACGCCGCCTGCCGGGGCCAGAATAGCCAGGCCAGCGCGGCCGCTGCCCCGATCCATCCCAGAATGACCAGCGCGATGCCCAACCGGCTCGCGGGGCGCTCGCGGCGAGCGGCCTCCGCCCGGAACTCACGCATCAACTCGTCGGGAATGAGCCTGATCGCGAGGAGGATGCCGAGCGGGACGAGGATGAGGTCGTCCAGGTAGCCGAGGACCGGAATGAAGTCCGGGATCAGGTCGATCGGGCTTAGCGCATAGGCGGCCACCAGGCCCGCGACGGCCTTTGCATGCCAGGGAACACGCGGGTCACGTGCGGCGAGCCAGAGTGCCACGACATCGCGCCTGATGGCTCGCGCCCAGCGCTTCAGGCGCGAGCGCACGGCGCGCTTGCCCCCGAGATGGCGGCTATTCGAGCTCGATCGTGTCCTCGACGACGTGGTCGAGCGGCACGTCCTCGGAGGTGAGGACCATTTTCACCCGGATGGTCCGGCCGGAAGCGCCGCTCTCGCGCACGGCCTTCTCGATCTCGCGCTGCGAGGTCACGCCGACGTGCTTGAGGAACTTGCGCAGCTCGATGTTGAAGCGATCCTCATCCATCATCGTGCCTCCCGCCGGGCCATGAAGGCCAGCTTCTCAAACAGGCTAACGTCCTGCTCGTTCTTGAGCAGTGCCCCGTGCAGGGGCGGGATGAGCTTGCGCTGGTCGCGCTCCCGCAACTGCTCGGGCCCGATATCCTCGCTCATCAGGAGCTTCAGCCAGTCGAGCAACTCGGAGGTCGAGGGCTTCTTCTTCAGGCCCGGAACCTCGCGCACCTCGAAGAACAGCCGCAGCGCTTCCTCGACGAGGCGCCGCTTGATGCCGGGGTAATGGACCTCGACGATCTGGGCCATCGTGTCGGCGTCCGGGAAGCGGATGTAGTGGAAGAAGCAGCGGCGCAGAAAGGCGTCCGGCAGCTCCTTTTCGTTGTTCGAGGTGATGACCACGATGGGCCGCTTCGCCGCCCGGACCGTCTCGCCGGTCTCGTAGACGTGAAACTCCATCCGATCGATCTCCAGGAGAAGATCGTTCGGGAACTCGATATCAGCCTTGTCGATCTCGTCGATGAGGAGGACGGGCCGCGTCTCCGACGCGAAGGCCTCCCACAGCTTTCCGCGCCGGATGTAGTTTCGGATGTCGGAGACCCGGGGATCGCCGAGCTGGGAATCGCGCAGCCGCGATACGGCGTCGTACTCGTAGAGGCCCTGCTGCGCCTTTGTGGTGGACTTCACGTGCCAGGTCAGCAGAGGCGCGCCGAGCGCCCGCGCGATCTCCTCGGCCAGCACGGTCTTGCCCGTTCCGGGCTCCCCTTTGACCAGGAGCGGCCGCTCCAGGACGATCGCGGCGTTCACGGCGACGTTGAGATCCTCAGTCGCGACGTAGCTGTCCGTACCCTTGAAGCGCATGCCTGATCCATCTGAGCCGGGGCTGGTCATAGGCAACGCGGAGGAGCCGAACAAGGCTGCAGCAGACTGGGACAATGTTGCACTGCGGGGTGTGAAACCGGCGAGGAGGGCTCGGTGTTTGCACCGCATTAGTCATTCCAGGACATTGCTCCATGACCCGCTGGCTTCGCGTGCTGGCCCTTGTCGCCGGCCTGATCCCCCTCGGCGCCTTGGCCCAGCAGGAGCATCCGCTCCCCGACGAGAATTCCCCGACCGGGGCCCTGCAGTATGACGCGCCCGTCGCCGCCCAGACGCCCGACAAGCCGCTGATCCCGAGCTTCCAGCGGAAGCCCAACCGCGCTGGCGGGCCGGCCAACGAGCTCAACACGGGCGATTACCGGGCTCGCGAGCAGCTCCCGGGCGGGGACATCGCGGCGGCGGTAACCGGTGCGGACCTGTTCCACGGCAATTTCTGCGGCCGCGGGAATCGGGGGGACGAACTCGTCTCGACCGACCCTCTGGACGAGGTGTGCAAGCGGCACGACGCGTGCTTCGACCGGACGAACCGGTCCTGCGGCTGCAACGAGGAGCTCAGGCAGGAAGCCTACCGCGTCTCCGAGCTGAAGACTGTCTCGCGAGAGCTGCGGGCGAGGGCCGCGAGCATCGTGCAGGCCGCCCCCGCCATCCCCTGCCGCGCTCCTTGACAGACGCAGCACCCGCGAGGCTTCGCCCTCCCGAACCGGGAACTCGGATCGGGGAATTGGAACGTCGACCCCGACCTCCCGGCGAGTGACAGCTCGGCCTGGCTCGTGCCAGGATCCCGGAAAATACCCCGGGGATGAAATGCCTGAGCTGACCTCGATCGAGCCTGGATTCTATCGCATCCCGCTTCCGGAGGTCCTGACGGACTCCACCCACGGCGAGATGAAGGCCTTCGAGCTGAACACAGTCCGGGTCCGGGACGCGGACGGTGCCGAGGGCGTGGGCTACACTTTCACGGTCGGACGCAACGGCGGCGCGATCGACGCCGTGCTCCGGCGCGAGATCGTGGAGCTGGCGCTCGGCGAGGACGCCGACGCGATCGAGCGGCTCTGGCACAAGATCTGGTGGGCGACCCATTACGGCGGCCGGGGCGGGCCGACCGTGCTGGCCCTCTCGGCCTTCGACACCGCTCTGTGGGACCTGAAGGCACGGCGCGCCGGCCTGCCGCTCTGGAAGCTGCTCGGCGGTTTCGACCCCAAGGTTCCCGTCTATGCCGGCGGCATCGACCTCGACCTGCCGCTCGATGCTCTGCTGCGGCAGACGGATGGCAACCTCGCCAAGGGGTTTCGCGCCATCAAGATGAAGGTCGGCCGCAAGCACCTGCACGAGGACGTCGAGCGGGTTGCGGCGATGCGGGAGCATCTCGGCCGCGGCTTTCCGCTCATGGCCGACGCCAACATGAAGTGGACGATCGACGAGGCGATCCGCGCGGCGCGGGCCTTGCAGCCGCACGAGCTCGTCTGGCTCGAGGAGCCGACCATCCCGGATGACCCGGCAGGGCATGCCCGGGTCCTACGGGAGGGCGGGGTGCCTATCGCGGCCGGCGAGAACCTGCGGACCTTGTGGGAGTTCCGCAGCTACGTGGGCGCGGGTGCGGTCAGCTTCCCCGAGCCGGACGTGACCAATTGCGGCGGCGTCACGCCCTTCATGAAGATCGCGCACCTGGCGGAGGCCTTCAACCTGCCGGTCACCAGCCACGGCGCGCACGACGTCACGGTCCATCTCCTCGCAGCCTGCCCGAATCGCTCGTATCTCGAGGCGCACGGCTTCGGGCTCGACCGCTACATCGCCGAGCCGCTGGCGATCCGGGACGGGTTTGCGCTCGCTCCCGATCGACCTGGGCATGGTATCGCGTTCGACTGGGCGGCTCTGGACAAGATCAGGAGCTGAATCGACGGCCCCGGCAGCCGGCCTTCGTCGCATTGCGCTCGCCCTGCATCCCGTGCTGAACTCTGCCTAATCGCCCGATCAACGAGGCGATCCAAGGGAGGACTTCGATGAGGCTAGGGATTGTCCGGGCATTGTCGCTCGGCTTGGCGGTTTCCACTGCGCTGCCGGCTCTCGCGCAGGAGAAGCTGACCGTTTGGTTCAGCAAGGGCTTCTACCGGTCCGAGGACGAGTCGCTCTGGGCCACCATCAAGAAGTTCGAGGACAAGACCGGCATCAAGGTCGAACTGTCGCAATACGCCATCCAGGACATGATCCCGAAGACGGTGGCTGCGCTCGATTCCGGCTCGCCGCCGGATGTCGGCTATGCCGACACCTACAACAACCAGGCCGCCGGCAAATGGGCCTTCGAGGGCAAGCTCGAGGACCTCACCGACATCCTCCAGCCGATGATGTCGCGGTTCGCGCCGCAGACCGTCGAGCACATGCACCTCTACAACGACCAGGCGAAGAAGAAGGGCTATTACGGCTTCCCGATGAAGCGGCAGACGCTGCACACGGAAATCTGGGGCGACATGCTCGAGAAGGCCGGGTTCAAGCAGAGCGACATCCCGACGAACTGGGCCGAGTACTGGTCCTTCTGGTGCGACAAGGTCCAGCCGGCCTACCGCAAGGCCTCGGGCTCCCGCGTCTACGGGATCGGCGCGCCGATGGGCGTGGAATCCACCGACAGCTTCCAGTCGTTCTACGCCTTCATGGACGCCTACGACGTGAAGCTCGTCGACAACGACGGGAAGCTCCTCGTCGACGACCCGAAGGTCCGCGAGGGCCTCGTCAAGGCCCTGAAGGACTACACGGACCCCTATGTGAAGGGCTGCGTGCCTCCCTCCGCGACGACGTGGAAAGACCCCGACAACAACGTCGCCTTTCATAACAAGACGACGGTGATGACGCACAACTTCACCATCTCGATCGCCGCGAAGTGGTACGAGGACAGCGTCAATCCGAGCGCGACGCCGGAGCAGCGGGAAGCCGCCAAGAAGGCGTACGAGGAGACGATCATCACGGCGCCGTTCCCGAACCGGCCGGACGGAAAGCCCATGACCTACAGGGCGGATGTCAAGCACGGGGTCGTGTTCTCGGGCGCCAAGAACAAGGCGGCCGCGAAGGAATTCGTGAAGTTCATCATGGAGGAGGAAAACCTCCGGCCCTACATCGAAGGCGCGCTGGGCCGCTGGTTCCCCGTCACGAAGGACAGCATCGAGAGCCCGTTCTGGCAGGCCGACAAGCACCGCAAGGCGGTCTACAACCAGTTCAAGTCGGGCACGGACTCGTTCGACTACGTGAAGAACTACAAGTTCACGCAGCTGAACAATGAGAACGTCTTTGCCAAGGCGATGAACCGGGTGGTCAGCGAGAAGGTCCCGGTCGAGAAGGCGGCGGACGAGATGCTCGCCCGCATCAAGCAGGTCGCGGGGCAGTAGGGCCCGCAAGAGGCCCAGCCTCGTACCGGCAAGCCGGTATCCGCCGACACCCTGGGCCCCGGCTCTAGCCGGGGCGAGCGGGACAGAGGGAGAAATGCCGAATGTCGGCTACGCTCGCCACGACGGTCGATCGCGCTGAACCGGCTCTCCCGCGCCGGCCCTTCCGCCTGACCCCCTGGCAGACCTGGGGCGCGATCCTGATCGCGCCCTACCTGCTCGTGTTCCTGTTCTTCGTCGTCTACCCGGTCGGCTACGGGCTCTGGCTCGCCCGGCATCCCTCGAGCTACGTCCACCTCGCGGCCGACCCGATCTTCGCCGGCACCGTCGTCAACACGCTCATCTTCCTGATCGTCGGGATCAACGTGAAGATGGCAATCGCGCTCTTCCTGTCGGGCTTTTTCACCTACGAGCGGTGGTGGATCCGCTTCCTGGCAGTCCTCTTCATCCTGCCCTGGGCCGTGCCGTCGATCCCGACGATCCTGTCCGTCCGCTTCATGCTCAACCCCGAATGGGGGATCGTGAACCAGACCATCTTCTCCCTTACGGCAGAAGACGGCCCGAACTGGCTGAACGATCCCCGGCTCGGGCTCACGCTCGCGATTGCCGTCCATATCTGGAAGTCGCTGCCGTTCTGGACGCTGATCCTTCTCGCCGGCCGCCTCTCGATCTCGTCCGACCTCTATGAAGCCGCATCGGTCGACGGCGCGACGGGATGGCAGAAATTCCGGCACGTCACCTGGCCGTCCATGCAGACGCTCTACGTGACCTGCACGATCCTCTCGATGATCTGGACGCTGGGTGATTTCAACAGCGTCTATCTGCTCACGGGCGGCGGGCCGGCCGATCTCACGCATGTGCTGGCGACACTCGGCATCCGCTACTTGAGGCTCGATCAGGTGGACCTCTCGATGGCGGCGGTGGTGTGCGCGATGCCCTTCGTCCTGCCGCTCGTCTATGTGCTGATGCGGAGGCTCTCGAAATGAGCGCGGGTATCGCAGGCGCGCCGGCTGCGACAGCCCAGGCGCTCAGGGCGTCGCCGCGGCGCCGTCCCGAATGGCTGCGGGCGGCCGGCACCGAGGCGAAGCTTCTTCTCGTCGGGATCCCAGTCCTTCTGTGGACGCTGGTCCCGATCTACCACCTGGTCCTGTTTGCGATCTCCCCAAAGGAGGCGGCCTTCTCGGGGGCGCTCTTCCCGACGAACCCCACATTGAGGAACTTCGAGATCGTCTTCGGCCAGCGGCACTATTTCCTGTCGCACTTCTGGGCCCAGCTCTGGAACTCTGTCCTTATCGCCTTCGCGACGGGCGCCCTGACGCTGCTAATCGCCACGGCGGCGGCCTTCTCGATCAGCCGCCTGAAGGTGAAGGGAGGGCGGACGGTGATGAACCTCGCCCTGTTCACCTACTTCATCCCGGCCGCCTTCCTGGCCGTGCCGATGTACAAGACCATGGGCGCCTACGGCCTCCTGAACACGAAGTGGGCGCTCATTCTGGCCATGGTGACCATCGCGAGCCCCTACGCGATCTGGGTGCTGAAGCAGGCTTCCGACAAGCTGCCGCTGGAACTCGACGAGGCGGCCATTATGGACGGCGCCTCTCCGCTGCAGCTCTTCCGGCTCGTCTACCTGCCCCTGATGGCGCCTTCGCTGGTGGCGATCGGGATCTACGCCCTGCTGCTCGCCTGGAACGAGTATCTCTTCGCCTTCCTGCTCCTGTCGGGAGACAGCGACCTCACGCTGCCGGTGGCCCTCGGCAACTTCCTGGCGGCGGATGACTCGCCGTGGGAACTCCTGATGACGACGGGGCTGATCTACGCGCTGCCGCCCGCCGCGATCTACTACGCGTTCAGGCGCTACATGGTCGGCGGGCTGACTGCCGGGGCCGTGAAGAGCTGAGCCGACGCGCTGCCAGGGGCGGCCGTTCCATTATCTCCTACGGCGTCCCGGACGCGACGCCCGAACCGAACGCAAAGGCGACACCGTCGTTGAGCGCCTCTGGCAGCACCGTGACGTGCGTGCGCCCCGGGATGAGGCGAAACCCGCATTCGATGCCGGGAATCCTGCCGAGCCGGGCGGCCATGTCGCGGGCCCGCGATACGGTCTGCGCCACCGCCAGGCGCGCCCGGAGGGTGTCACGATCCGGCGCATTCGCCTGGAACGGCGCGAGGTCCGCTTCGTATTCGCCTGCGGATAGGAGCACCCGGGCGGAGGCGGCGCGCGCCCGCTCAAGCCGCTCGATGCTGGGGAGAATCGCGAGATCCTCCCAGAAGATCGATGGGCTGGCCGCGATCCAGTGGGAGAAGGCGGACGGATCCTGGGCCAGCGCATAGAGGACGAAGAGCCCGCCGAAGGAATGTCCAAACAGCGCCTGCCTCCCTCGGTCGATCGGACAGCGGCGAGCCACGGCCGGCTTGAGCGTGGTCTCGATGAAGCGCAGGAACGCGTCCGCGCCGCCCGTCCGCATCGACTGACCGCCCGGCATCCGCGGCGGGTACGTTCTCCCGGGCGGCGGCGTGTAGTCCCACCAGCGCTGGGCGCTATAGGCGTGGGTCGTCCGGTACCCGATCCCGACCACCGCGAACCGGGACCGCAGGCCGCTATCCCCGAGCGAGGGTCCCTGGACGCGCTCCATGTCGATGGCCGTCGCGGTCAGCGCGTTGCCGTCGAGCACGTAAAGGACGGGCCAGCCGGCAGCAGGCGCCTCGCCGGGCGGCACGTAGAGCACAACGCGCCACGGGTCGCGGCCCTCTTCGCCGCCAAGCTCGAACTGCACGGCATCCTGGATCGTGGCGGGAGCATCCTGCGGCGCGGCGCCGAAGGCCGGCACGGAGGCGGCGGCCGCGCCCGCGAGCGTTCCGAGAAGCGCGGTCCGCCGGGACAAGGAGGAGGTTGGCATTTGCAGGGCGGCTCGCTGTCGACGGCCGATCTCGGCTCGCCAGGACTGGCCCGCATCACGTCGATGCGAGTACGCCCGACGACGTTCGGACCTGGCGCCTCATTGTTCGAGTAACAGGCCGCGTCAAGCTAAGAATTCAGATTAGAATTGTATCAGATAAAGCTTTTCGGCGCCGCGTTGGGTGACGGCGCTATTTTGGATGGCTGGAGAAATCTGTCTCGAGGTCGGGTTCAGGCGGGCTCTATCGATCGGCTCGGCAGCCCATTACTAAGCGAGATTACGTCGTGGGGCAGGGCGGTTGCCTAGCTCCACAACGGATTGGATCGATCGCCCGGCGCCCTGGGGGTGGGGCTATTCCTCGTCCCGCACGGTGTTCCGCAGGGTGCCGACCTTTTCGATCGCGACCTCCACGGTGTCGCCGGGCTTCATGAACACAGGCGGCTTCCGGGCATAGCCGACGCCGGAGGGCGTCCCGGTCAGGATCACGTCGCCCGGCTCCAGCGTCATCGCCTCGGTGAGGATCGCGACGACCTTCGCCACGGGGAAGATGAAGTCGTGCGTGTTGCCGTCCTGCATGACCTCCCCGTTGAGGGTGGTGGTCAGGCGCAGCCCGTCGGCACCGTCCGGCAGCTCATCCGGGGTGACGAGATCCGGGCCGAAGCCTCCCGTCCCGTCGAAGTTCTTGCCCATGGTCCATTGCGTGGCCTTGCGCTGGTAGTCGCGGATCGAGCCCTCGTTGAAGATCGAATAGCCCGCGATGATGCCGTAGGCGTCGGCCTGGCTGATATGCCGTGCCTTGCGGCCGACCACGAAAACGAGCTCACCCTCGTAGTCGAACTTGTTCGAGCAGCGCGGCCGCACGAGCGGCTCGCCATGCGCGACGAGCGAGTTCGCGCCGCGCATGAACACGTCCGGGAAGTCGAGCGGTTCGGCGCCGCCCTCGCGGGCATGAGCCGCGTAGTTGCGGCCGATGCAGATGATCTTACCCGGGCGTTCGATCAGCGGCCGGTAGCGCAGCGAGGCCTCGTCGAGCCGGGCCGAGGCGGTGGCGCCCTCGGCCGCCTTCCTGGCGCGGGCCATCAGGTCCGGCCCCCCGGCTACGAGCGGACCGACCCCATCGGGGAGCGAGGGGTCGATCCTGCGGAGATCGTAGAGGCCATCGTCCCGCCTCGCGGCGAGCGTGTCGCCCGAGGGCGTGCGAACGGAGGAGAAGCGCATCTTATTGTTCCTGGATGAGGCGAGGCGAGGCGCCCGCCGAAGCCTCGGGGTCGGGCCTCGGCGGGCGGATATAGCTCGCGAGTTATTGCAGCTCGCGGCGGACGATGGCAGCCCCGTCGGCGAGGGCCTTCAGCTTCCCGAAGGCGGCCTCGCGGGACAGGTACTTCATTCCGCAATCCGGCGCCGGGATGAGCTTGTCCGGGGCGACGTATTTCAGACCGGCGCGGATGCGCTCGGCCACGGTCTCGGGCGTCTCGACGGCCTTGTCGCCGAGGCTGAGCACGCCGAGCAGGATGGACTTGCCGGCGAGATCCTTCAGGACGCCGAGATCGATCTTCGGCTGCGCCGCCTCGATCGAGATCTGGTCGGCGGTGCAATCCGCGAGCTGCGGCAGGAAGGAGTAGCCGGAGGGCTTCTCGTGCACCATGGCCGCGTAGCCGAAGCAGAGATGCACGATTGTCGGCCCCTCGACGCCCTCGAGCGCGCGGTTGATCGCCTTCACGCCGTAGCGGTAGGCGCCCTCGGGCCGGCCCTGCAGCCAGGGCTCGTCGAGCTGGATCACGTCCGCGCCGGCGCGCTTGAGGTCCTTGAGCTCCTCGTTGACGACGGCCGCGAAGGCCATCGCCATCTCCTCGTCGTCGGCATAGAACTCGTTCTTCGCCTGCTGCGCCATCGTGTAGGGGCCGGGCAGGGTGATCTTGGCGCCGCGGTCGGTGTTGCGGCGCAGGAACTCGATGTCCCGCACCTCGACGGCGCCGCGGCGCCGGATCGGCCCGACGACGCGCGGCACGATCGTCGGCTGGCCCGTACGCCCGATCACCTCGCCCGGATTGTCGTTGTCGACGCCGTCTAGGGCGGTGGCGAAGCGGTTCGAGTAGCTTTCGCGGCGCATCTCACCGTCGGTGATGATGTCGATGCCCGCGCGCTCCATGTCGCGGATCGCGAGCAGCGTCGCGTCGTCCTGCGCCTGCTCGAGGAAGGGCTCCGGCACCCGCCACACGTCCCTGGCGCGCACGCGCGGCACCATCTTGGAGCCCAGAAGCTCGCGGTCGACGAGCCAATCGGGCTGCGGGTAGCTGCCGACGACGGTGGTCGGCAGGAGGGTGTTCGTCATCCGTGTGCTCCCGGGATTGGTTGTGTCAGGCGGAGAGTTCGGCGAGCCCGGCCGAGACGTAGTCGTCGAGCGGACGCATGATCCGCCCCCGGCGGATTGGCATCAGGTCCGGCGGGATTTCCTGGCGGAACGTCACGCCCCGCGCCGCCATCGCGTCGAGGAAGCGCGGGAGATGCGCCATTGCGCCCGTCGGCAGGTCGTGCAGGACGATCAGTGTCCAGTCCTGGCGGGCGCTGAGGTCGAGCGCCCGCTCGACCCAGCCCTCCGGCTCCTCCCAGTCCCGCGGGATCGCGTTCCAGAGCACGCAGCTGAAGCCGCCGCCGACGAGGTGGTCGACGGCGGCTTTCGAGAGCAACGCGCGGCTGATGATCCCGCCATTCCCGAAGGGGCGGAACAGCTTGTCCGGGTCGGCGAGCTCGCTGATCAGCTCCTGCGTGCGGGCGATCTCCGCCTCGGCGGCGCCTTCGTTCCGCATCAGCCCCAGAGGGAGAGAATGCGTGAAGGTGTGGTTGCCGATGCGGTGGCCCTCCGCGCGGGCACGCTCGGCCAGGGCCAGGCGAGGCGGGTCGAGGAGCTTCTCTCCGATCACGAAGAAGGTCGAGAGGATCCCACGCTCGCGCAGCACGTCGAGGACGTAGGGTGTCACCTCGGGCTCTGGCCCGTTGTCGAAGGTCAGGGTGAGCGCGGCCATGTCAGGGCGCTACCGAGGCCGGCTGCATCGCGCCGCCCGGCCGCGTGCCGCGCGCGGTCTTCGCTGCTGCGCGCCCGGCCTGGCGCCATGCCGCCGTCCGCCGTTCCGCGAGCTGGACGAGGGCGTCGAACGCGACCGCCAGGATAAGGACGAGGATGATCGCGGCGAAAACGCGTGGGCTGTCGAGGACCGTCCGGTAGCTCGTGATCAGGTAGCCGATCCCGGCCGAGGAGGTCAGCATCTCGGACACGACCACGCCGACGATCACGAGGGCGCCGCCGATCCGAAAGCTCGAGAGCACGGTCGGGATCGCGGCCGGGACGACGACCCGCACGATGCGCTGCGGGAGCGTGGCGCCCATGGACCGCGCCGCGACGAGATAATGCGGATCGATCGTGGCGATTCCGGCGGCCGTGCCCAGCATCGTCGGGAAGAAGCCGTAGATCGAGGCGAAGACGATCTTGGATTCCGAGCCGATCCCAAACCAGGCGGTGAATACCGGATACAGGACCACGAGAGGGACCGCGTAGAAGCCCGAGAACAGCGGCAGGAGCAGGCGCCCGAGCTTCGGCACGCTGCCGACCACAGCCCCGACCAGGATGCCGCCCCCGCAGGCGAAGATCATCGAGACCGCCACCTCGCCGAGCGTCACGAGAAGGTGGGAGGCGTAGGCCCGGGCATCGCCGAAGCCGGCCGCGAGCGTCTGCGTCAGCGGCGGCAGGAAGAGCGGCGCGATCAACCCCGCCCGCGGCAGCACCTCCCACAGCACCACGAGCGCGGCGATGATCAGGTAGCGGGTCTGGGTGGGCGTGAGCTTCATCGGCCGGCGCCTAGGCAGCAGCCCGGATCTGGCGCCAGATCCGGTCCCGGAGGCGGCCGAAGATCTCGCCGCCCAGCATTTCGTAGGTTCGCGGCCGCGGCAGATCGACCTTGATCCGGTCGATGATCCGTCCCGGGCGAGCCGACATCACGATCACCTCGTCGGCCAGGTAGACGGCCTCGGTCAGCGAGTGAGTGACGAAGATCACCGTCTTGCGCGTCTCCGCCCAGATGCGCAGCAGCTCGTCTCCCATCGTCATACGGGTCTGCTCGTCGAGCGCCGCGAAGGGCTCGTCCATGAGGAGCACGGGCGGGTCCTGGACGAGGCCGCGCGCAATGGAGACGCGCTGCTTCATGCCGCCGGACAGCTCGTGCGGGTAGCGCGCCTCGAACCCGGCGAGGCCGACGAGATCCAGCCGCGCGCGAGCCCGCGCCAGACGCTCCGGCTTGGGCAGTGTTCGCTTCAGGGAGAGCGGGAACTCGACGTTCTGCTCGGCCGTGAGCCAGGGATAGAGGCTCGCCTCCTGGAAGACGACGCCGACCCGGTCGGGATCCGGATCGTCGATGGGCCGGCCCGCGATCAGGATGCGCCCTTCCGTCGGATGGCGAAGCCCCGCCATCATCATGAGCAGCGAGGACTTGCCGCAGCCGCTCGGGCCCACGAGCACGACGAAGCGCCCGGCCTCCACCTCGAAGGACACGTCCTCCACGGCCGCGACAGCGCCCTTGGCCGAGCCATAGGTCTGGTTTACGGCATCCACCCGGATCGCCGCGGCCGGGCGCAACTCGGTCACGTTCGCCAATGTTCGCATCGCCTCTCGGCCCAGCGGACCGCCTCATTGAACAGGATCGCTATGAGGGACACGAGCACGACGCCGGCGAAGAGCTGGCGCATCTGGAAGTTCTCGCCCCAGTTCGAGATCGCGTGGCCGAGGCCCTCGCGGGAGGCGTACATCTCGGCCAGCATCACGCCCGTGAAGTTGAAGATCATCGCGATCCGCAGGGCCTCGAGCAGGACGGGCATCATGCTCGGCAGGTAGATGCGGGAGACGATCTGGCCGCGCGTCGCCCCGAAGGAGCGCGCCACCGTGACGTGGTCGGGCTTCACGGATTCCACGGCCGCCGCGGTGCTCATCGCCACGATGAATACGGTCGAGAAGAAGCCGAACCCGACCTTCTGGGCGTAGCCGATGCCGAAGGCCAGGATGAACATCGGCAGGAAAATCGACTTCGGAATCGAAAACAGGAAGAAGATCAGCGGCCGCAGGACCTCGCCCCAGTAGCGGCTCTCCGCGATCAGCAGCCCGATCGCCGCGCCGGCGGGCACGGCCAGCAGGAAGGCGACTGCGACCTCGCTTCCCGTCACAAGAAGATCGCCCCGCAGCTTCGGGCGCTGGAGAAGCTCGGCGAGCGTCGTGAACGCCTCGCTTGCCGAAGGCAGCAGGCGCGGATTGACCGCGCCGGTCCGCGACAGCAGCTCCCAGAGAGCGACGAGGGCCAGGACGATGGCGAGCCGCGCGAGGCTCGCGCGGCGGCCTTCGGTCAGCGCCACTTCAGGCCTTCGTCGGAACGGGCTTGAAGTTCGTGACGAAGATCTCGTCGACGGGCGCCATATCGACCGGCCCCGACAGGCGGGCGAGCTCGAGCGAACGCGCGATCTCGTCTCGCGAGATTCGGCCGTCCGGGAGGAGCTGCATGGTCGTGTGCTGGTATTCCTCCGCGGCTATGTCGGCAGGGATCTCGTTCGTCTCGGCGATCAGCTTGATGGCCGCATCGCGGTTGGACTGGAGGAAGGCAACCCCGCCGAACAGCGCGTTCAGCGTCTTCTGGACGAGCTGCGGCTTCTCCGCGATCAGCTTGTCGGAGGCGATCCAGCCCGAGGTCATGTTCGGCGGAACCTCCTTCGTAAAGTCGATCAGCGAGCGTGCCTCGCCGGACTTCATGAGCTGGAAGCTCAGGGGCGAGTAGAGCACCACCGCATCGACGTTGCCCGACAGGAGGTTCGGCACGAGCCCGCCCCCGCCCAGCGGCACCTTGGTGAAGTTCACCTTCCTGTCGGCCATCGTCCAGATGGCCAGGATGTCCGAGCCCGAACCCGCGGAGGTGATCCCGACTTTCTTGCCCTGGAGGTCGGCCACCTTCTGGATCGGGGACTTCGCCGGCACCATCAGAAACCAGCCGTGGTTCGCAATCGTGCCGCCGGCGACGATCTTCGAGGCGACGCCGCGCTTGCGCCCAGCAGCCACCAGCGACGGCGGATCGAGGATGACGTCGGCCGCCCCGGCCGCGAGGGCCTCGAAGGTCTCGGCCCCGCCCCGATAGATCGTGAGCTCGGCCGCGAGGCCTTCCTTCTCGTAGAGCTTCTGCGCCTTCGCCGCTTCGGCCACGATGGTCGGCCAGTAGGTCTTGGTCGGCAGGCCGATCCGAACCTTCTCAGCCGCGATGGCAGGCCGGCTGACCATGCCGGCCGCAACAAGCGCTGTGCCGCCCGCCAGGAAGCTGCGGCGCCCCAGCCGCCCGTTGATCCAATCCATCCCGTTCCTCCCGTGTTTGGTGCCGCTCTTTCGGCGGCATGGCTCCAGGCTCCGGCGCGTCCGGATCCTCGCTGGCTTCCACTATGCCTGCTTGACAGGCTGCCTGACAATCCGCTTTCTGGCCTCAAGAGATCGGGCCGGGGCAGAGGCGCGGAGCAGACCGCTGCCGGCACCCGACAGGGGAGGGGAATCGGATGGTCCAGACGGCGGCCCTTGTGGATTACATCCTGGCGAGCCGGCTCGAGGCGATCCCCGCCGAGATCCGGCACGAGGGAAAGCGCGCGCTCGTCAACATCGTGGGATGCGCGCTCGGGGGCGCCGACCATCCGGCGATGGACATCGCGATCGCGGCGCTAGGCCCCTATGCGGGCCAGCCGACCTCCGCGGTGATCGGGCGGCGGGAGCGCTTCGATCCGCTCTTCGCGTCACTCCTGAACGGCCTGTCGTCCCACGTCCACGACTATGACGACACGCTGCCGAAGAATTACATCCACGCGTCCTCGCCGGTCGCGTCCGCGCTCCTCGCCTATGCGAGCGTCAACAAGGTGAGCGGGCCGGATTTCCTCCACGCCTTCATCCTTGGCTTCGAGATCATCTCGCGGATCGGGAATGCCACCTACCCGGCGCACTACGAAGCGGGCTGGCACTCGACGGGGTCGATCGGCGTGTTCGGGGCGGCGGTCGCGGTGGGCAAGCTTCTCGGCCTCGACGCCGAGCGCATGACCTGGGCGATCGGCCTTGCGGCGACCCAAGGCGCCGGCATCCGCGAGATGTTCGGGTCGATGGGCAAGGGCTTCCACCCCGGCTCCTCCGCCCAGCGCGGGTATATGGCGGCCCTGCTCGCCGAGAAGGGGTTCACGAGCGGCCGCTATCCCCTCGAGGGACCGCGCGGCTTCGCGGCCGTGACCTCGGCCGAGTACGACCTGAAGAAGCTCACGGTCGATCTCGGCAGCCATTTCGAGCTGTCGGACAACACCTACAAGCCATTCCCTTGCGGGATCGTCGTGCACCCGACGATCGACGCCTGCATCCAGCTCCGGGAGGAGCACGGCTTCGGGGCCGAGGACGTGGAAGCCGTCGAGCTGCGCGTCGCGCCGCTCGTCAAGGATCTCTGCAACAAGAAGGAGATCTCGGTCGGGCTCGAGGGCAAGTTCTCCATCTACCACGCGGCTGCGATCGGCCTCGGGCGCGGCAAGGGCGGCCTTGCCGAGTTCACGGACGAGGCGGTGAACGATCCGGCGCTGAAGCGCATCCGGCTGCTGGCCCAAGCAAATGGCGACCCCTCCGTCCATGAGGACGGGGTCGTCGTGACGGTGCGGCTGAAGGACGGGCGCGAGATCGGCATGCACCTCACCGAGTCGCTCGGCAACCTGAAGCGCCCGCTTTCCGATGCGCAGCTCGAGGCGAAGTTCCGCGACCAGGCGAAGGTGATCACGCCCGCACAGGCGGACGCCGCGATCGCAGCCTGCTGGACTATCGACGAACTGGACGATGCCGCCCGCCTGATCGCACCCTGCATCCCGGGCTGAGCCGCAAGAGCCAACACGGCCCAAGGGGAGGAACCGCACCGATGAAGACCTGGAAGGCCCTGATCGCCGCGCTTGTTCTCGGCGCATTGCCGGCCGGCGTGCGCGCCGAGGTGAGCGAGCTGAAGATCCCGCTCGGCGCCGGCGGCTTCGGCTTCCTGCCTCTCAACATGATGCAGAAGCACGGCCTCATCGAGAAATACGCTGAGGAGGCGGGCCTCAAGGTGAAGGTGAACTGGGCCAATATCGGCGGCCCGGCCGTGATGAACGACGCGCTTCTCTCAGGTTCCGCTCACTTCATTTCCGCGGGGCCGCCCGCCTTCCTGACCCTCTGGGACCGGACGCGCGGGAATATCGGCGTCAAATCGATCGGGGCGATCAGCTCCATGCCGATGAGCCTGAACGCGCGCGTGTCCGACCTGAAGGATCTCGACAGCATCTCGGGCTCGCAGAAGATCGCCGTGACCTCCGTCAAGGTTTCGATCCCGTCGATCATCATGCAGATGTACGCCCTGAAGAAGTACGGAAAGGAGCAGGTCTTCCGCTTCGATCCTTACACGGTGACCATGGCGCATCCCGAGGCGCTGATCACGCTCACCTCGGGCAGCGGAACGATCGTCGGGCACTGGGCCTCCGCGCCCTTCGACCAGCGCGAGCTGAAAAACCCCGCCATCAAGACCATCATGAACTCGGACGACGTGATGGGCGGCTCGACCACCTTCACGATGATGTCCACCACGAGCCGCTTCCAGAGCGAGAACCCAAAGGTCTTCGGTGCGGTGGTGAAGGCGCTGAAGCGTGCCCAGGAGATGATCGCGGAGGACAAGAAGGCGGCGGCGGCCGTGCTGCTCGAGGCGATGGGCGGCAAGGGCTGGAGTGTCGAGGAACTGGTCGAGATCCTGAACGAGCCCGGCACCAAGTACACGATGAAGCCGGAGAACGTGCTGACCTATGCCAATTTCATGCACGAGATCGGCTCGCTGAAGAACAAGGCTGCGGGCCTGAACGACCTCTTCTTCGACAATCCCGACGTCGCGGGCGGCAATTGAGGCCGATGACGCAGAGCCCCGGTCCGGCGATGGCGGAGGCGCCGACCGCAAGGCCGCTCCTCACGGTCGAGGGGCTCACGCTCCAGTACCGGACGCGCGAAAGCCTGGTCACGGCGACCTACCG
The DNA here is from genome assembly GCF_049446235.1 of Enterovirga sp. CN4-39. Classification (NCBI taxonomy): domain Bacteria; kingdom Pseudomonadati; phylum Pseudomonadota; class Alphaproteobacteria; order Hyphomicrobiales; family Methylobacteriaceae; genus Enterovirga; species Enterovirga sp. CN4-39. The sequence continues at coordinate 150,626 of NZ_JBMSEF010000001.1, forward strand.
GGTCAGCTTCGACGTCCTCGCCTCGGACCGCTACGTCATCCTCGGGCCGTCGGGCTGCGGGAAATCCACCCTGCTGAAGGCGGTGGGCGGTTACATCAAGCCGGTCGAGGGCTCGATCCGGCTGAACGGTCGCGACATCACCCGGCCCGGTCCGGACCGCGTGCTCGTGTTCCAGGAATTCGACCAGCTCCTGCCTTGGAAGACGGTCCGCGAGAACGTGCTCTTCGCGCTCACGGCCAGCGGGCGGCTGAAGGGACGCGCGGCGGCCGAGCGGGCGGACGAGTACATCGCCAAGGTCCATCTCTCGAAATTCGCCGACAGCTATCCGCACCAGCTCTCGGGCGGGATGAAGCAGCGCGTCGCGATCGCCCGCGGCATGGCAATGGAGCCCGAGATCCTCCTGATGGACGAGCCCTTCGCTGCCCTCGACGCGCTCACGCGCGGCAAGATGCAGGAAGAACTGCTCCAGCTCTGGGAGGACACGAAGGTGACGCTGCTCTTCGTCACGCACTCGATCCCGGAGGCGGTCCGGATCGGCAATCGCATCCTCCTCCTCTCGCCGCATCCCGGCCGCGTGCGGGCCGAACTCGGCAGCACGGGCGTCGACGCGCTCGGCCCCGACGGGCGGACGCTCTCGGGGCGCATCGAGTCGCTGCTCTTCGAGGAGGCCCCCATTGCGCGGGCGAGCGCCCATGGCTGATGCAGGGTTGGTCGCAGTCACGCGGCCCGACATCGTCAACACGGACCTGCCGGAGGGTTTCGGGGTCGTCGCGAAGCCGCTGAGCCTGTGGGAGCGCCTCGCCGACAACAACGTCGTCCGCAAGGCCGTGCTGCTCGCCCTCATGGCGCTCGGCTGGCAGCTCTATGCGGTCTGGCTCGACAATCCGCTGCTGGTGCCGACCTTTACCGACACCGCGCGGGCCTTCTTCGCGTCCCTGCGCTCCGGGGAGCTGACGAGCGCGACCTTCCACTCGATCGGCTTGCTGCTGCAGGGCTACGTGCTCGGCCTCGTCTTCGCGGCGCTCGCGACCGCGCTCGCCATCACGACCCGGATCGGGGCGGATCTCCTCGAGACGCTGACCTCGATGTTCAATCCGCTGCCGTCCATCGCGCTGCTGCCGCTGGCGATGATCTGGTTCGGCCTGGGGGAGGGCAGCATCATCTTCGTGCTGATCCACGCCGTCCTGTGGTCGGTGGCGCTCAACACCCATTCGGGGTTCAAGTCGGTGAGCCCGACCTGGCGGATGGTCGGCCAGAACTACGGCCTCTCGCAGATTGCCTACGTGACCAAGATCCTCATCCCGGGCGCGCTGCCGAGCATCCTCACGGGCCTGAAGATCGGCTGGGCCTTCGCCTGGCGCACGCTGATCGCCGCGGAGCTGGTCTTCGGCGTCTCGTCGAGCGGCGGTGGGCTCGGCTGGTACATCTTCCAGAACAAGAACCTGCTGGAGATCCCGAACGTCTTCGCCGGGCTCCTGATGGTGATCGTGTTCGGCCTCCTGGTGGACAACCTCGTCTTCCGCACGCTGGAGCGCCGGACGATCCGCCGCTGGGGCATGCAGAGCTGACAGAGGCGGTTCCGCTCCTGCCGGCGAAAGCCGGCTCCCAGCAGTCCCGCTCTGGACCCCGGCTTGCGCCGGGGTGAGCGGGTGAGTTAGGCGCGCACCGCCTCCATGAGGCCCCTGACGTCGGGCAGCTCATCGATTTGCCAGACCAGCGCGGCGATGCGGTCGAAGTCGCAGGCGGTGCCGCCAGAGGCCGCGAGGGTGCGGCCCTTCTCCTCGATCTCGGCATCGCTCATCGGCCGCTCGATGCTGCCGCGCGCGTGCTCCACAGTCCTCGAGAGAGTCCGGCCGTCCCGGACCCGGAGTTCCACGGTCACCGCGCCGGGCGGGAGCGCGGCATCCAGCTCGCCCCGGACCTTCGCGCGGAAGGCCGCGATCTCAGGCTCGTCCACGCATTCCTGCTCGAATTCGCCCACGCCGGCCCGTCCACGGACCAGCGAGACGGCCGCCACGTGGTGCAGGCTCACGCGGGCGTCGCCGGCCGTGCGGACCACCCGGTCGCCGCGCGCGATGAAGAGGGTGTCGCCCCTGACGATCACCTGATCGATGTCGACGGGTTGTAGGCCGTGCTCCCGCGACAGCTCCAGGCAGGCGTCGATCTCGGCATGAAAGACGATGCCGCACGGGTAGGGCTTGATGGCGTTGAGCTGGAGCTCCCAGGTCCGGCCGAGGTCGTTTAGCGCCCTCTCCACGTCCGGGGCATCGCCGCAGGCCCGCGCCCAGCCGAGCCTTCCCTCAAGCGCAGTCGGCGCCGCCTCGTAGCCCTCGCGGGCAAGGTAGGCGGCAAGGATCCCGCCGCGCGCCGCATGGCCCATGCTGGCGTTCTTTCCCGCCGTGGGCAGGTTCTCCACGTTGCCGGCGGCGAGGCTCGACGCGATCCCGAGCGCGTGCGCCGCCTGGGCCGCATCGAGGCCGAGCAGCTTCGCGGCAGCGGCGGCGGCCCCGAACGTCCCGCAGGTGGAAGTAATGTGCCAGCCGCGCGCGTAATGGCCGGGCGACACCATGTTGCCGATGCGGCAGGCGACCTCCGCCCCGAGCACGAAGGCCGCCAGCACCTCCGCCCCGGTCGAGCCCAGTTCCTCCCCGAGCGCGAGCGCGACCGGCGCGACCGGCGAGCTCGGGTGGATGATCGTCGGCAGATGCGTGTCGTCGAAATCCAGGAGGTTCATGGAGATCGCGTTGACGAACGCCGCCTGGGCAGGGCGCAATCGCTCGCTGCGGCCGATCACGGTCGCCTCGCCCGCACCCGAAAGGGTGGCCATGACGCGCACGGCGCGCTCCGCCGCGAGCGACCGTGCCGATCCGAGCGCCGTGCCGAAGACGTTCAGCAGCGAGCGCTTGCCGTGCTGCAGCACCGGCGCCGGAATCGCGCCGGAGCTGGCCCCGAACGCGCCGAGGGCGGCCGACGCGGGCTCCTTTGCCGTGCTCTCCATCATCGTCCCTCCCGAACCCGGAAATATCGGGCTTTGCATCGCAATTGCCTGACAATATGCTTGTCAGAGACAGGTGGAAGCAAGCGGGAGGATGGGATGGCGGATGTTGTTCTGCTCACCGGGGCTGCAGGCGGGATGGGGCGGGCGATCGCCCGCGCCGCGATCGCGAGCGGCCGCCGGGTGGTGCTCGTGGACCGGGACGCAGCCTCGCTCGAGGCGTTTGCGGCCGAACTCGGCGAGGCGGCCTGCACGATCGTGCTCGACATCACCGACCAGGGCCGGGTCGACCGGCTGCCGGAGCTCGTCCCCGAGGCATTCCGGCCTGTCGACGTGCTGATCAACAACGCCGGCCACGACATCGGCGGCCGCACGCGCTTCGACCAGGGCTCGGCCGACGACTGGTCGGCCATCATCGCCACCAACCTCGTCGGCACCATGCGGGTCACTCGCGCGCTGCTGCCGGGCATGGTCGCGCGCGACGCGGGCCACATCGTGAACATCAGCTCCATCAACGCCATCCGAATCATCCCGGACATGGCCGCCTACAGCACCAGCAAGGCGGGCGTGCACATGTTCACCGAGACGATCCGCGGCGAACTCGCCGAGACGGCCATCCGCGTGACGGAGATCCAGCCGGGCCTGACCCGAACCGGCATCATCCGCACCCGCTACCGCGGCGATACGGCCAAGGAGCAGGCCTATTTCGACCAGTTCCGGATGGCGCTCGCGCCGGAGGACGTCGCCCGAACGATCATCTTCGCCCTCGACCAGCCCCCGCATGTCCAGATCGCGGAGATCACGGTGCTGCCGGTCAACCGATACTAGGGCGGGCCGGAGGTTTGGGGGGCTTTCGGATCCGCGGACCCTAGCCCTCCCAGCCGGTGCGCTCCTTCCGTCCCGCGGCTACCTGACGATCTGCTCGCCAGGTGTCGCGTAGGCAAGGGGAGCGCGGTCCGGGGCGGGTCTCGAACTCAGCCTTTGCGGCCGGCGAGGTAGTAGTTGGCGTTTCGCCCGAACAGCGCGCCGCGGAGCAGGTTGCGCAGCCTCTCGCTCCGGCGCAGCGGCTCGAGCGGGGCGCGCAGGGCCGTGTAGGCGGCGGCCTTGATGCCGTCGAGCGCCGGGCTCGTGCCGAGCGGCTTCTGCGGGAAGCCCCATTTCCGCAGGAGGCCGTTCATGAACAGGACCTTGTTGGACCGGCGCACCGCGGCCGACTTCCAGGTCATCGCCATGGAGATCGAATAGCTGTCGCCGGTGCGGACCCAGTGCGGCCAGAGATACGGGACGAAGCAGCCGTCGCCGGCCTTCATCTTGAACACCGTCGCCCTGCTTTCGAACTCGTCGCGATAGGGCAGGTTGCGGTGCATCGAGGGCGTGATCTCGAAGGCCTGTGGCGGCACCACGGAGCTGTCCGTGTTGTCGATCACGTGGAAGAACTTGTCGCCGTGGATCTGGACGAAGAAGTTGTCTTCCGGATCCGAGTGGAAGGGCGTCGTCGCGTTCGGGGAGGAGACGAACACGAAGCCCTCCAGGTTCGTGAAGCCGGCATCCGCCGCGTCCCGGTGGCCCATGTCGCGAGCCACGCCGTCGAGGACCTCCTGAAGAAGGGCCTTGTATTCCGGGAAGCGCTCGACGCGCTTCAGCACCATCCAGGCATTCGCCTCCCGGATGCGGCGCACGACCTCGGTCGGGGGCAGGTCGACGAGCGGGGTCTCCTCGGGCTTCTGATCGATTCCGACCTTGCCGGAATTGTACTCGACGCCGTCCGACGGCATCCGGCCCGCGACCTCGACGAGCTTCTCGAGCGAGAAGAGCGGGTTGTCCGCAAGATGGTGACGAAGGGAAAAGGGCCGATGCGGGAAGGCCGAGCGACCTTCCGCGGCAAGCTCGATAAGGGACGTCATCTGATGCTCCCGTCACATGGCGCGCTGGCCATGTCCCATGGCCGGAGAATGGCCGGCGCCTCTCTCTGTCTCTTTAAGTCGCCTCCCGATCCGGGCTCTTCCTCCCGGGATCGTTAGCGGCCGGTTTTCGGGTTTCGCGCAATCTTGCGCGAAGCGCCTTCACGCGGGCGACGGCATTCTCCCTCATGCGCTCCGCCGCGACGGCCGCGCGGAAGCCGACGCCCTCGCCGGGCCGCGTCGCGACCACCATGCAGGCGACCGGCAGCCGCTCCACCCAGACACGGTCGATCATGGGGTGGTCCGCGACCGCGATGGAATCCACCTCGTCGACGGTGGGATCGTCGAGGAGCCGGGCCGTGAGGTCGAGCGTCAGCAGGAGGCCGGGCGAGAAGCGCGCGAAGGCCTCGTCGTAGGTGGTCTTCAGGTAATAGGCCCGGGATCCGTGCCGAGGCAGGAGCCCGGCGGCGATCGTCCGCCCATCGAGGGTCAGTTGAGCAACGGAGAAGGCGCCCTGCGCGGCGAGCGCCTCGGCCGTGGCACGGATGAAGGAGGCGGCACCCGGCGCCTGCGCGAGCGCGGTGCCCGCCCGGCCCTTCCATCCCGCTGCCTCGAGCGCGAGGAACTCGTCCAGCGCGCGGGCGACCTCCTCTGGCTGGGTCGCGATACGGAATTGCAGGTCGCCCTCGTCCGCCAGCCGGCGGCGCTGCCTCTCGGCTTCCTTGCGGCGGCGGGTTTCGAGGGTCGCACGGATATACTCACCACCGGGGAGGGGGCTCCGCAGGATCGCACGCTGATGGCCGTCGAGCGTGACCGCCTCGATCCCGTCCTGGAGGCACATTTCGCTCAGGGCCGCTGCAACCGGACCCGCGGCATGCATGTAAGGAAGGACAAGGCCGACCTGGCCATGCTGCCGAAGCGCGCCGAGCATGCTCCGCAGGGTTTCTGCCGGGCGGTCCGGATCGACCAGAGGCGTGGAGAGCGTGCCGTAGAAGCCCGCGGCCCTGCGGACGGGGAGCGCGTTGAGGTAGCGCCGGCGCGCCGGGAGGATGGGCAGAGCGCCGACCAGACGTCGCTCCGCTCCCGCCCCACGCCAGGCAGCGAGGAGGCGGGCACTGCCGCCGTCGGACAAGTGATGCATTCCCGCCAGCGCCATCTCGGGCGTGTAGAAGACGTTCTGCTCCAGCGCGCGGTCGGCCAACTGCCGCCATTCCGGCGCGATCCGGGCTGCCTCTTCGGGTCTCAGGATCTCGGCCGTGAGCGGCTCCGGCACGTGGTCCGGCGGCCCGGCCGCGGCGCGGCGGGCCGGCGAGAACACGAACATGTCGAGCCCCAATCGGCTCCTGGCCGCGGCATAGAGCATGAGAGAGCGGATCCCGGTTGCGAGAACGGTCGCGAGCGCCGCGCCGGCCAGACCGAGCAGCGGGATGAGGGCGAGCGCGAGCAGGAGGTTCGCTACAAAGGACGCCCCGTAGATGTAAGCCGTCACCTTGCCGTGATCGGCCATCGCGAGCGCCCTGTCCGCCGGCCCTACGGCCGCGCCGAGCACCAGCCCGAGGCCCAGAAGCGCGACGATCGGGTAGCCGGCCGAGAAGTGTGGGCCGAATAGCGAAAGGAGCGGCCCGCCCAGAACCGAAAGCCCGGCTGCTACCGCGAGCGTGGGCCAGAAGGTCCAGCGCACCGTCTGGGCGGCAAGGTCCGCCATCCCGGCGCGATCGGCCATGGCCATGTGCTCGGCGAAGCGGTGCGCGCTCGTGTTGGAGACGCCGTAGGAGACGAAGGACGCGATTGCGACGATCTTCGTGGCGGCGAAGTAGAGCGCGATCTCCTCCGGCCCTACGAAGAGCTTCAACACCAGGATGTCGGTCGAGCCGAGCAGGAGCGTGAAGCTCGTCACGACCAGCAGCGGCCAGGACACGTTCGCCCAGCGCCGCAGGTCCATGCGGCGCTCTCCCGGCGGGATCCGGCGGCGAAGCCTGCCCTGGAGAACGGCTCCTTGGACCAGGGCGGTGACGGCCACGGATGCCAGGGTGGCCGCCATGACGTTCACGGCGGTGCCGCCGAGCCCCGCGAACCAGACGAAGCCCGAGAAGACCAGGAGCAGCCCGGGGCGGAGCAGGTAGTCTGCCGCGAGCCCGAGGTCGACGTCGTCATAGGCCCGGGCAATCCCGGTCTGGATGTCCATCAGGACGTAGACGGGCAGGATTGCGAGGCCGATGAGCGCGGCTGGCAGGTAAGCGCCGGCCTCCCCGTCCGCCACGAGAAGCAGCATGAGAGCCGCGACCGTCGCGCCCGCGATGCAGGGCAGGAGGGCGAGCCCCCTTGCGACCCGCAGGAAGCCGCGCAGGCCCGCGAGATCTCCCCGGGCCGTGTAGTCGGGCACGAATTTCAGGGCGGCGACGGGCAGGCCGAGCGAAGCGATGCCGCCGGCGAGCAGAGCCCAGACCCACACGTAAGCGTAGATGCCGAACTCCCGATGGCCCATCCACCGCGCCAGCAGAACCTGGGTGGCGAAACCGATGCCGGCATTGAAGACGCGAGCCAGGAAGGCCGTCGCGGCGAGCCGCCGCGCGGCGCCGGCTTCGCTGCGGTCGCGCGCGAAGCCGACCAGCAGCCGGGCTGCCCGCCCGGCCGCGGCCGCGGGCCCTTGCAGGCGCTCGCTCTGGGAGATCATGCCCCCGGCTGTACCAGCCGCCGCTAAACGTTCCGTCGCCAGGATTGTCGAGAGATCGATCTTTGCGTTGCAGCATCGTTAGCGGACGATGAAGCCGACCATGCGCCCAGCGCATGCCGGCTCTCGACCGCCGGAGCCTTGTTGCGCTGCAACATTGGTATACATTATTCCCGTCTGGGAGAGACGCTCATCGGGATACTCCAGAAAAGGTGGTCCGATGGTCACGACAACCATGAATTCCTCCGCTCTCGCGCCGGCTGCCAATCGCGGCCGCGGCTTTGAGGCGATCCGTACGTTCGTTGAAATGGCCGGTGCTGCTCTGCGTTGCGCCGCAGCCGTCGAGAGCGGCTACCGTCCCAGCACGCGGGACCTGAAGACCCTCGGGATCGAGGACCAGCTTGCGCGGACGAGTCTGCTCGGCCGCTAAGCCGGGATCAGGCCAGCGTCTTCGCCGGATACCGGCAGAGATCGTTGATAAGGCAGCGCGGGCATTCGGGTGTCCGCGCCTTGCACACATAGCGCCCGTGCAGGATCAGCCAGTGATGCGCGTGCGCTAGGAAGTGGCGCGGAATGCGCTTCTCCAGCCCTACCTGCACCTCGTCTGGTGTCTTGCCGATGACGATGGGGATGCGGTGGGACACGCGAAAGACGTGGGTGTCGACCGCGATGGTCGGCTCGCCGAACGCCACGTTCAGCACCACCGAGGCGGTCTTGCGACCGACCCCGGGAAGGGCTTCCAGCACCGCCCTGGCCGGTGGGACGACCCCGCCATGCTCCTCCATGAGGATGCGGGACAGGGCGACCACGTTCTTCGCCTTGTTCCGGAACAGGCCGATCGTCCGGATGTACTCCGCGACCCGTTCCTCGCCGAGCGCGACCATCTGCGCCGGCGTGCTCGCCGCCTTGAAAAGCTTGGCGGTCGCGAGGTTGACCCCCTTGTCCGTCGCCTGCGCCGAGAGAACCACGGCGACGAGCAGCGTATAGGGATCGGTGTATTCGAGTTCCCCCTCCGGATGCGGGTTTGCCGCCTCGAACCGCGTCAGGATCTCGATCAGCGTCGCGTCGTCGACGGGCTTGGGAGCCTTCGTCGGGCGGGCGGGCGCCGGGCGAATGGTAAGTGAATTGCGGCCCCGGATCTTGGGCGTCGTAGACGGTTTCCGGTCGGCCATCCGGGGGTTATATTTGGCTCATGGACAGCCGCAAGCCCGACGCGGGGGAGGACGCCGTCCGCCCTGTCTTTGCGGCCCTGATCCGGCCGCACAGGTCGCTCGGCCGGAGCGGCTTTCGCGCGATGATGCTGATCTGCGCGGCGGTGGTCGCCTTCATGGCGGCGCGATTCATTGCGCTCGGCTTCTGGCCCGTCAGCGGCTTTCTCGCGCTGGACCTGATCGGCCTCTACATCGCGTTCCGGGTGAACTACCGGCGCGGCCGATCCTTCGAGGAGGTGGTGCTCACGCCTATCGAGCTGTTCTTCCGCCGGGTCACGCATCGCGGCGAAACTCGGGAATGGCGGCTGAACCCGCTCTGGACCCGGCTCGACAAGGAAGCCGACGAAGAGTTCGGGCTGCAGCGCCTCGCGCTCGTCTCCCGCGGCGAACGCATCACCATCGCCGGAGAACTCTCGCCTCCCGAGCGCGAGCATTTCGCGGACGAGTTCGGGCAGGCGCTCGCTAAAGTGAAGCGCGGGTACTGAGACCCGCGCTCCGATCCATCAACGCCCGAGCGCTCCCGCTCAGGAATTCGCGCTCGCGTCGAGGCTGGCGCGGAGCTTCCGAGCATCCTCTGCGCTGCGGGCATATTGCTCCCAGGCCGACTTCACCCAGAGGAAGTCGGCGAAAAGCGTCACCGCGACCTTCTCGAGTTCGTCCAGCGCCCGGCCGTTCAGCATGAAGAGCCGGTGCATCTTGGCGGGATCCTCGTCGAGCTTGCGCGCATCGAGCGCCTCGCGAAGAGCCTGAGCGGTCTCCTGGACGACGGGTACGACGCGGGCGAACTTCTCGTAGGCGGCGTCGCGCTCCTTCTCGGCCGTGTGGAGCTGGATGCGGTGCTGCTCCAGGAGCCGGGCCATCGTTGCGGATTGGCGGCTCCGGCGCTCGAGATCCTCGCCGACGGCCATGAAGGTGTCCCACACGGTCTCGCCGGGACCGGGATCGTCTTCCGTGCCCGTAATCGTCCGCACATCTTCGAGGTAGTCGATATCGTGCTCGGAGGTTTCCTCGGCAGCGCCGGACGCCGCGACGTCCGCGCCGGCATCGCCGTCGCGGTCCTTCTTGCGCTTCGGCCGGAGCAGAGGACGCAAAGCATCCAGGACCGAGCTCTCCATCTCGGCGCGCGGGTTCTCGTTCTTTACGTCGGACAACGAGACCGGACCGGAGCTCTCGGCCTCCGACGGAATCGAGCTACCGTGCAGCTCGGCGTTCATTGTTGACTCCTCCAAGTTACCGTTGCCGGACACTTGTTAGGATGCGCTGAAAACTTCAACCAGTGACGCGTGTTAGGGTAAAAGATGGTGGTAGATTTTGTTGCTTAATGGCGCTTCCGGAGTAGGTTCTCGGGGCGTGTCGCGGGCTGTTCACGGCTCATCTTGGCGCCATGCGCTTCGCCACTTCCTCGAGCATCACCTCTGTTGCGCCACCACCGATCGCCTGAACGCGCGCGTCACGCGCCATGCGCTCGATCGTCGACTCCCGCATGAAGCCGAGCCCGCCGTGAAACTGCAGGCAGGCATACATCACCTCGTTCACCAACTCGCCGCAATAAGCCTTCGCCATCGAGACCTCGCGGGTGGCGTCCCGCCCTTGCGCGTCCAGCCAAGCCGCATGGTAGACGAGCTGCCGGCCGGCCTCGACCTTGGCCTGGAGGGCGGCGAGCTTCTGCCGGATGGCCTGCTTGTCCCAGAGGACGCCGCCGAAGGCCTTCCGGCTCATGACCCATTCGAGCGTGAGGTCGATCGCGGCCTGCGCCTCGCCCATCGCCATGGCGCCGATCACGGTGCGCTCGTTCTGGAAGTTGCGCATGATCGCGTAGAAGCCCTGGCCTTCCGCTCCGAGGACGGCGGATTCGGGCACGCGGCAATCTTCGAAGAAGAGCTCGGCCGTGTCGGATGAGCGCCAGCCATGCTTGTCCAGGGCGCGGCCGACCCGCAGCCCGGGCGTTCCCTTCTCGACCAGGAACATGGACACGCTGCGGGAAGGGCGCTCGTCTTCGCCGCCGGTCTTCGCCGCCACGCAGTACAGGTCCGCGTGGACCCCGTTCGTGATGTAGATCTTCGAGCCGTTGAGCACGTAGTCGCCGCCCTCGCGCCGTGCGCGGGTGCGGATGCCCTTCACGTCCGATCCGGCGCCGGGCTCGGTGACGGCGACGGCACAGATCTTCCTGCCGGCGACGATATCCGCCATATGCGCCCGCTGCTGCTGGGGCGAGCCCGCATTGGCGACATGCACCGACGCCATGTCGGTATGGACCAGGACCGTGATGGCGAAGCCGGAAAAGGTCGACCGGCCGAGTTCCTCGGCGAGCACCACGGTCGCGAGCGTATCGAGCTCCGACCCGCCGTATTCGGCCGGATAGCGGATTCCGAGGAAGCCCAGCTCGCCCATGCGACGCAGCACCTCGCGCGGCACGAAGCCCTGTTCTTCCCAGGCGAGGCCGTTCGGCTTCACCTCCTCCTCGACGAAGCGTCGCACCTGCTCGCGGAGCATCTCGTGCTCCTCGCCGAAGAAGCGCGAGGTCCGGGAAGAGGTCGCGTCAGGGGAGATGCGGGCGTGGGCGGACATGCGAGGACTCCGGCTTTCGAGGGGGTCTTAGCCCGTCGGCGAAGCGCCGCAAGTGTACCTCATGATCTGAAGTCACTAGGCGTTTCGGCTTGGCATGCTCACATTCCCATTGTTACAGTGAATCAACTCACATGCGCGGGCATCCGCTCACGCATCTAGGAATTGCGACCGTGCAGGATGGAGGCGGACAACTCGCCCCCGCCGGTGCCGCCGAGCGGGCACAGCGTGCCGCCGACGATCATACGCCGGCGCAGCGTCGCGTTGCCACGCGCAGCAACGGCCACCATCCGAGCCCTCGCCGGGCCGCTCGCGCCTATGCGGCGCTCGACCTCGGCACCAATAATTGCCGGCTTCTGATCGCCGAGCCCTCCTACCACGAGTTCCGCGTCGTCGACGCCTTCTCGCGCATCGTGCGCCTCGGCGAGGGCCTTGGCATCGGGGATCGGCTGAACGAGGACGCGATCGACCGCACGATCGCCGCCCTGAAGGTCTGCCGGGCCAAGATCGAGGCCCGCAACGTCGTGCGGTCGCGGCTGATCGCGACCGAAGCCTGCCGCCTGGCTTCCAACGGAGCCGCCTTCATCCAGCGTGTCCGGAGCGACGTGGGGATCGATATCGAGATCGTGGATCGCCAGACGGAGGCGACGCTCGCCGTGATGGGCTGCGCCTCGCTGGCGCACCCGAAGGCCGGCTCGGTCATCATCTTCGACATCGGCGGTGGGTCGACGGAGGTCGCCTGGCTCGACGGCCAGACCGGGTCCTCCGTCCTGTGCCCGAGCGAGCGGATCCGGGCCTGGGATTCCCTCGCGGTCGGCGTCGTCACCCTCGCCGAACGTCATGGCGGCCAACGGGTTACGCCCGAGATCTTCGAGGACATGGTCGACGAGGTGTCTGGCCGGCTGCTCCCCTTCGCCCTGAAGGCCGGAGCGGCGGCGGGGGCCGCGAATTTCCATCTTCTCGGCACCTCCGGCACCGTCACGACCGTCGGCGGCATCCATCTCGGGCTCGAGCGCTATGACCGCCGGCGCGTCGACGGAATGTGGATGCGGGAGGACGAGATCTCGGCCGTCATCGACAGGCTGCTCGACACGAATCTCGACCAGCGGGCACAAAACCCGTGCATCGGCCGCGATCGGGCCGACCTCGTCCTCGCGGGCTGTGCTATTCTCGAGGCGATCCGCCGGGCCTTCCCGGCCAACTACCTCCGCATCGCCGATCGCGGCCTGCGGGAGGGAATTCTGATGAGCATGATGCGCGAGGACAAGGTCTGGACGCGCCGGGGTTCGGCTTGAGCGCAGACGGTAGCCGTTCGAAGACACCGGGTCGACAGAGAGTCAGGAAGGGGGGCAACAAGACGCCGTCCCAGCGCGCCTGGCTCGAGCGGCAACTCAACGACCCCTATGTGGCGCGCGCGAAGCGCGATGGGTATCGCTCGCGTGCGGCCTACAAGCTGATCGAGATCGACGACAAGTTCCGGCTCCTCAAGCCCGGGGGACGGGTCGTGGACCTCGGGGCGGCCCCGGGGGGCTGGTCGCAGATTGCGGCCCAGCGCGTAGGGCGGCCGGCCGGGAAGGGCAGGGTGGTCGGCATCGACCTCCTCGACATGGATCCGCTCCCGGGCGTCGATTTCGAGAAGCTGGACTTCATGGAGGAGCACGCCCCGGACCGGCTCAAGGAGATGCTGGGCGGCGGCGCGGATGTCGTGATGTCCGACATGGCCGCCAACGCAACGGGTCACAAGAAGACCGATCACCTCAAGATCATGGGACTGGCGGAGGCCGCCGCCGACTTCGCCCGCCTCGTGCTCGAGCCGGGCGGTGCCTTCGTGGCCAAGGTGCTTCAGGGCGGGACGGAGAACACGCTGCTCGCCGACCTGAAGCGCGACTTCGCCCAGGTTCGGCACGTGAAGCCGGCCGCGAGCCGCTCCGATTCTGCCGAGCTCTACGTGCTTGCGACGGGCTTCCGCGGCGCCGGAGCCCAGCCGCAGGAAGCCGACTAGGCGCTCTCCGCCATCGGCTTCGCCCGGATCGCAGCCCGGCCGGACATCTCGGCGCCCGCGTCCGGATCAAGCCGGGCAAAGAAGAAGACGGACGTCGCGGAGACGAGGCCGACCGCCAGGAAGGCCGGCCAGAAGTCGCTTGCGGCAAGTTCGTGCCCGTGTCCGACCTGGCTTGCGAACTGGAGCACGCCCGCGCCGACCGCGATGCCGGCGCTAAGGGCCACCTGCTGCGTCACGCTCACGAGGCTCGTGGCTCCGCTCATCCGCGAACTCGGCACATCCGCATAGACGATCGTGTTGAGACCGGTGAACTGCAGCGACCGAAAGCAGCCGCCGACGAGCAGCACTGCCAGCACTACGAGCGCCGGTGTCGTCGGCTGGAAGAGGCCGAAGGCCGCAATGAAGCCGGAGGCCACGAGCGCATTCCAGATCAGCACCTGCCGGAAGCCGAACTGCCGCAGGATCCGCGCCGCAAGGCCCTTCATCACCATTGCGCCGGCCGCCGATGCGAAGGTGAGAAGCCCCGAATGCACGGGGCTGAGCCCGAACCCGAGCTGGAACATCAGCGGCAGCAGGAAGGGGATAGCTCCCACCCCGATCCGGAACAGCACCCCGCCTATCATCCCGTTCCTCAAGGTCGGCAGCTTCAGGAGGGAGAGGTCGACGAGGGGATGCGGCGTGCGGAGGGCGTGCCAGGCGTAGAGCGCGACGAGCGCGGCACCGAAAAGGCTGGCGGCGAAGGAAGCCTCGATCGGGATGAGATGACGGCCGCCCGTGGAGAAGCCGAGCATCAGGAGCGCGAGGCCGAAGCCAAAGGTCAGGAACCCGAAGACATCGAGAGGGCGCCTCTCCTCCTCGCGGATGTCTCCCATGAAGCGCGTCGCGAGCAGGATCCCGACGACCCCCACCGGGAGATTGATGATGAAGATCCAGCGCCAGTCGAAATAGGTGGTGATGAAGCCGCCCAGCGGAGGCCCGATCACCGGGCCGATGAGCGCCGGCATGGTCACCCAGGCCATCGCGCTCACGAGCTCGCTCCTGGGCACGCTCCGCAGGAGGACCAGCCTCCCCACGGGCACCATCATGGCCCCGCCCATTCCTTGCAGGAACCGTGCGGCCACGAAGCCGGTGAGCGAGCCGGCGACCGCGCAGGCGATCGAGCCCGCCATGAAGACGCCGAGCGCCGCCCGGAAGATGTTCCGGGCACCGAAGCGGTCGGCCATCCAGCCCGAGACGGGAATGAACACCGCCAGGCTGACCAGGTACGAGGTCAGCGCGAGCTTGAGGGCGATCGGGTCCTGGTTGAGGTCCGCGGCGATCGCCGGGAGGGCCGTCGAGAGCACGGTCGAGTCCGTGTTCTCCATGAACAGCGCTGTCGCGACGATGATCGGGATGAGGCGTTCGCGACGCATCAGGACGGGTTGGCGAAGAATGGGCGACGCGGCCCGGGGCGCCGGCTCTGTGAACCTGCCGGGGCGGCTGCGCAACCTGGCAGGGCGCCTCCTATTCCTGCGTGAAGAAGGTGAGCAGCACCTTGCCCTTCTCGCCGAGGAGACAAACGAAGCGGTGCGGCTTCTCTGTCTTCCTCTTTTCCAGATAGGCCTCGCCCATGATCACGCCCTTTACGGGCGTGTCCTCGACCTTCGTGTCCGCCTTGGCGATCGAGACCGCATCCGGGTCGATGAGAAGATCCGTGATGGCCGGGTTGCGTTCCTTCAGCGCGAGAAGGCCCGTTGTCTTGCAAGCCTCCAACTCGGGCTGGGGCGGGGTGCGCGGAACTTCCTGGGCTGCCGCGATGCCGGTCAGCGCCAGGAGGCCAAGGCAGGCATGGGCGAGAGGGGCGAACTGCATGGGGAACCTCGGTCAAGGTCGTGCGACAAGCGTCCGCGGCTCCGTCCGGTTCCCATCGGCGAAGAACCGGTGGCGAGTCGCTAGCGCTGCCGCGGCCTGCGTGCTACGGACCCTCGCCAACTCTCGGACCTGATGCTGCGGTGCGATATCGCAGTTTCCCGACCGAGCCGATGAGGGTTGGCGATGATCGAAAGCGGCGGTTCCACCATCTTTGTCGAGGGGCTTACCTTCGACGACGTGCTCTTGCGGCCAGGCCGCTCCGAAGTCCTGCCGGCGGAGACGGATGTCAGAACCCAGCTGACCCGCTCGATCGCCCTGAATATCCCGATCATCTCCTCGGCGATGGACACGGTCACCGAGGCCAACATGGCCATCGCCATGGCCCAGAATGGTGGCCTCGGGGTCATCCACCGCAACCTCGACGCACCCGACCAGGCGGAGCAGGTCCGGCTCGTGAAAAAATACGAGTCGGGCATGGTGATGAACCCGATCACCGTGTTCCCGGACGAGACGCTTTCCGAAGCGCTTGCGACCATGAAGCGCCATCGGATTTCCGGCATCCCGGTCGTCGAACGGGGGCCGAACGGCTCGCGCGGCCGTCTCGCCGGCATCCTCACCAACCGGGATGTGCGCTTCGCCAACGATCCCAGCCAGCCCGTCTCCGAGCTGATGACGAAGGACCGGCTGATCACGGTCCGCGAGGGCGTGAGCCAGGACGAGGCCAAGCGCCTGCTCCACCAGTTCCGGATCGAGAAGCTGCTCGTCGTCGACGACCACTTCCGGTGCATCGGCCTCATCACCGTGAAGGACATCGAGAAGCAGGTCGCCTATCCGAACGCCGCCAAGGACGAGCAGGGCCGGCTCCGCGTCGCCGCCGCGACGACCACGGGCGAGGGCGGCTTCGAGCGCTCGGAGATGCTGATCGATGCGGGCGTCGACGTCATCGTGGTCGACACGGCGCATGGTCACTCGGTGCAGGTGCTGAATGCCGTCACCCGCGTGAAGAAGCTGTCGAACGCCGTCCAGGTGATCGCCGGCAACGTGGCGACGCGGGAGGGCACGCAGGCGCTCATCGATGCCGGCGCCGACGCCGTGAAGGTCGGGATCGGGCCGGGCTCGATCTGCACCACCCGCATGGTCGCGGGCGTCGGCGTCCCGCAACTCACCGCCATCCTGGAGGCTGTGGAGGCGGGCAATGCGGCCGGGGTTCCGATCATTGCCGACGGCGGCATCAAGTTCTCCGGCGATCTCGCCAAGGCGCTTGCAGCGGGCGCGTCCTGCGCGATGGTCGGCTCCCTGCTGGCCGGAACCGACGAGGCCCCGGGCGAGACGTTCCTCTACCAAGGTCGGTCCTACAAGTCGTACCGGGGCATGGGCTCCGTGGGCGCGATGGCGCGCGGCTCGGCCGACCGCTACTTCCAGGCGGAGGTCCGGGACGCGCTGAAGCTGGTGCCGGAGGGAGTCGAGGGACAGGTTGCCTACAAGGGTCCGGTCGCAAACGTGCTGCACCAGCTCTCGGGCGGGCTTCGTGCCGCCATGGGGTATGTCGGCGCCGCGACGCTCCCCGAGCTGCGCGAGAAGGCCCGCTTCGTCCGCATCACCAATGCCGGCCTCCGCGAGAGCCACGTCCATGACGTGACCATCACGCGCGAAAGCCCCAACTACCCGACGCGGGTGTGAGGCGAGTGGTGGGAGCCCGGCATTCGGGAGGCGCGGCGTGAGCATCCCGGCCATTCTCCTGCCGCTGTTCGTGCAGGTCGCGCTCACCTTCGCGCTGCTGATGTGGACGGGGTTGCGTCGCTTCCGGCTGCTGCGTTCGCGGGCGGTGGAGGCCGGAGAGGTCTCCCTGGGCGAGAAGAACTGGCCGGCACCGGCGCAGCAGGTGGCGAACGCCTTCGGGAACCAGTTCGAGGTGCCCGTCCTCTTCTACGTGCTGGTGATCCTCGCCATCTACACGCGGAAGGCCGACCTGCTGTTCGTTGCCCTCAGCTGGATCTTCGTGCTCACGCGCTTTGCCCATGCTGCGGTCTATGTCAGTACGAACCACGTCCCGTACCGGTTCGGGGCTTTCGTCCTCGGCGTCCTCGTGCTTGTCGTGATGTGGATCATCTTCGCGATCCGCATCCTCGCGGGACCTTGGCCCGCGTGAGCCTTGGGCCCACGCGGACCGCGGGCGCTCAGTAGCGGCGGCCGGATTCGAGCTGTGTCTTGGCGTCGAGCTGGCGCTGACCGGGCGGCGGGTAGTCGGGCGGAGGCGGCGGGGCCGAGGCGCAGGCCGCGATCGTGAATGTCAGGGCGGCGACGACGGACAGCCGCAACAAGGTGGTCATGAGGCAATTTTCTCCGGAAGCCGGGCAGGCGCGCTGGGAGCGTTCCCTCCGGACAGGGCTGACGTTCTGCGCCCGAATGGTGACGCTTCGCTTACCGGGGGACGCCCGATGACGCCGGCGGCACGCCTCTCCGCGGCCGTGGAGGTCCTCGCTGACATCGCAGCCCGGCGGCGGCCGGCGTCGGACGCCCTGAAGGATTGGGGACTGTCGCACCGCTTCGCGGGGTCGGGCGATCGTGCCGCGATCGCCGGCTTGGTCTACGACACGCTCCGTCGCAGGGCCTCCGCGGGTTGGCTCATGGGCGATGACAATCCGCGCGGCATCCTGCTGGGAATGCTGCGGCTGGAGAGAGGCCTGTCTGCCGAGGAGATTTCCCGCCTCTGCTCCGGAGAGCGCTTCGCGCCGGCGCCCCTGAGCGACGCCGAGCGGGGGCGCCTCGATGCCGGGAGCCTCGACGATGCTCCCCCTCATGTCTCGGGGGACTTCCCCGAGTGGCTTTCGCCCTCGTTGGAAAGGCTCTTCGGCGCCGAACTCGCCGCGGAGGCGGCAGCTCTCGCGAAACGTGCCCCGCTCGACCTGCGTGTCAATGCCCTGAAGAGCTCGCGGGAGCTCGTCCAGGCAGAGCTCGCCCATCTCTCGGCCGCGCCGACGCCCTACTCGCCGCTCGGCCTGCGGATCATCCATGGCGCCGGCGAGAAGGCGCCCTCCATCCAGTCGGATCCGGCCTTCCTCAAGGGCGAGATCGAGATCCAGGACGAGGGTTCTCAGCTCGCCGCCATGATCGCCGGCGCCGGGCCCAGCGACCAGGTGATCGACCTCTGCGCCGGGGGCGGCGGCAAGACGCTCGCACTCGCGGCCGCCATGGGCAATCACGGCCAAATCTACGCGACGGATTCAGACCAGCGGCGGCTCGCTCCGATCCATGCCCGGCTCGAGCGGGCCGGCGTGCGGAACGTCCAGGTCAGGACGCCGCGTGGGCGGGAGGATGCGGTGCAGGACCTCGAGGGAAAGGCGGACCTCGTTCTCGTCGACGCTCCCTGCACGGGTACCGGCACCTGGCGGCGCAACCCGGATTCCAAGTGGCGCGTGCGGCCAGGGAGCCTCCAGGTCCGGCTGAAGGAACAGGCGGCCGTGCTCGACCGGGCTGCCGAGCTCGTACGCCCCGGCGGGCGCATCGCCTATATCACCTGCTCCATGTTGCCGGAGGAGAACGACGATGCCGTCGCCGGCCTGCGGGAACGTCGCCCCGAATTCTCGGTGGTGGCGGCGGGGGAGGCCCTCGCCGCAGCCGGGCTTTCGGGACTGGGCGAGGCCGTCCGCCTCACCGGACATGGGCTTCAGATGTCGCCGTTGCGGACGGGGACGGACGGGTTCTATGTCGCTATGATCAAGCGGGAGGGCTGAGGGCCGGCCATGGGCGAGATGACGATCCGCAACATCGACGAAAGCCTGCTGCTCGAGCTCAGGCAGGCCGCCGATCGGCTCGGGGTCGATGCCGAGAGCTTCGCGGCCGATCTGATCCGAGTGGGGTTGCGTGCCCGCTCTGGAAACCGGGCCGCCCGCGCGCGCGCGATACAGGCCGCTCAGGCGCATCCCTCGCCGATCAACTCGGTCGACCTGATACGAGAAGACCGCGCCCGTTGATGAGACCGATCGTTCTCGACGCCTCGGTTGCCGTCAAGTGGTACGTGCATGAGCACGATCGCGAGCTCGCTCTCGGTCTGCTGGAGGCGGAAAGCCTTCTCTTCATTGCGCCCGACATCCTCCTCCCGGAGGTCGTGAACGCTCTTCTGAGGCAGAACCGGGCCGGCAAGTTCGCCGATGAACTCTTGGATCTGGCGCTCGCCGATCTCGATCTGACCTGCCCTGAACTGGTCCCCTCGAAAGCGCTGATCAGGGTTGCCACGGAGGTTGCGCGAACTCTCGGGCATCCGATCTATGACTGCTTATACCTCGCCCTGGCCCAGCGGTGGGACACGGTGCTCGTCACCGCCGACGAGGATTTCGTTTCCCTCTGCCGCCGGCGTCTCGCGGACGAGTCGCTCGTGGCGCGCTTGAAATCACTTCGCGAATACCGAGTCTCATGACCACCCACGACCACGACAAGATCCTCATCGTCGATTTCGGCTCCCAGGTGACGCAGCTGATCGCGCGCCGCGTCCGGGAGGAGGGGGTCTATTGCGAGATCGTCCCCTTCCAGAAGGCGGAAGAGGCCTTCCGTGAGCTGAAGCCGAAGGGCGTGATCCTGTCCGGGGGCCCGGAATCCGTCACGGTCGAGTCGAGCCCCCGGGCCCCGCAGGACGTCTTCTCGGGCGACGTGCCGGTCTTCGGCATCTGCTACGGCCAGCAGGCGATGGCCGCGCAGCTCGGCGGCGAGGTCGAGGGCGGCCACCATGCGGAGTTCGGGCGGGCCGAGATCGAGATCATGGCCGACAGCCCGCTGTTCCACGGCGTCTGGCATGTCGGTCACAAATACCCGGTCTGGATGAGCCACGGCGATCGCGTCACGAAGCTGCCGGACGGGTTCGAGCCGCTCGCCTTCTCGGAGAACGCCCCCTTCGCCGTCGTCGCCGACGAGGCGCGCAAGTTCTACGCGGTGCAGTTCCACCCCGAGGTCGCGCATACCCCGCAGGGCGAACTCCTGATCCGCAACTTCGTCCGCGACATCGCGGGCTGCTCCGGCGACTGGACGATGGCGGCCTTCCGCGAGGAGGCGATCGGCCGGATCCGCGAGCAGGTCGGCAAGGGCCGCGTGATCTGCGGCCTGTCGGGCGGCGTCGATTCCGCGGTCGCGGCCGTGCTGATCCACGAGGCGATCGGCGAGCAGCTGACCTGCGTCTTCGTCGACCACGGGCTCCTGCGTCAGGGCGAGGCCGAGGAGGTCGTCGGCCTCTTCCGCGACCACTACAATATCCCGCTCGTGCACGTCCGGGCTGACGAGATGTTCCTGCAGGCGCTCGAAGGCGTCACCGACCCCGAGGTCAAGCGCAAGACGATCGGCAGGCTCTTCATCGACGTCTTCGAGGCGGAGGCGAAGAAGATCGGCGGGGCCGAGTTCCTCGCTCAGGGAACCCTCTACCCGGACGTGATCGAGAGCGTCTCCTTCACGGGCGGCCCGTCGGTCACGATCAAGAGCCACCACAATGTCGGTGGCCTCCCCGAGCGCATGAACATGAAGCTCGTCGAGCCCCTGCGCGAGCTGTTCAAGGACGAGGTGCGCGCGCTCGGGCGCGAGCTCGGCCTGCCGCCGGCCTTCGTCGGCCGCCATCCCTTTCCCGGCCCCGGCCTCGCCATCCGCTGCCCGGGCGAGATCACGCGCGAAAAGCTCGAGATCCTGCGCAAGGCCGACGCGGTCTATCTCGACGAGATCCGCAAGGCCGGCCTCTACGACACGATCTGGCAGGCCTTCGCCGTGCTGCTGCCCGTCCGCACCGTCGGCGTCATGGGCGACGGCCGCACCTACGACTATGTCTGCGCGCTGCGCGCCGTCACGTCCGTGGACGGCATGACGGCCGACTTCTATCCCTTCGACATGGCCTTCCTCGGCCGCGTCTCGGCCCGGATCGTCAACGAGGTGAAAGGGATCAACCGCGTGACCTACGACGTGACGTCGAAGCCCCCGGGCACGATCGAGTGGGAATAATCCTCGACAGTATCTTCCGCTAGAAAGCCTCGACGGATCAGTAACTTATACGATCCGGGTTGGGTTGCAAACTTTGACAAAACACGTTGGGAGAAAAAGGTTTAGAGCCTACACGGTTTCAGACCTGACAAACTCCCCTCGTTATCCAGATGCATAAATCCGAGACCGCTCCCGACGAGACTACTCGCGGGGCATATGTGACGGAGTCTCACGACCTCCTTGAGGGTAACATCCGGGTCTTTCGCACCATCCATAGCGGGAAGGTGTGGCAGATGTCGTGTTGGGTCCGGGAGCAGCAGCGATACTTCCGGAAGTCGCTCCGGACCAAAGACCTCGGAGAGGCAAGGCAGCTTGCAACCGAGGAATATGTCGAGCTCAAAGCTCGGCTCAGGAACGGCGAGATGGTCTTCTCCAAGACCGCTCGCACCCTGGTTGACGAGTACCTGGCCGAGCAAGCCAAGCGCGTCCGTCCGCAGGGTCGTCACCAAGGCGGCATCACCCAGGGCCGCCACGACCTCCTCAGGACGGTGCTGACACGACACTTTCTGCCCTTTGTCGGGGAGAGCATTCGGATCGATAAGATCGATCCCCTCTCGTTCAAAAACTACTTCAAGCAGCGGTGGAAGGCACAGCCGAGCGTTCGGTCAGTCACGCTCAAGAACGAGCGGAGCGTCATCACGGGCCTGTACAGTTACGCGGTCGAGCGACGCTACCTGACTCAGGCCAACCTGCCGGTCTTCGAGAAGTTGGCGACCAACACGCAGAAATATGTGGGCCGGGAGGACAGCCGAGACGCTTTCACGGCGGAAGAGTGGGACGCCGTCTATAAGCACGTCACCCACTGGGCTGACAACGCTGAGGACGAGGCAGAGAAGACGAACCGGCAGTTCGTCCGCGATTTCATCCTCATCTCCGCGAACACAGGCCTTCGCTTCGGTGAGATGCGCAAGCTCAAGTGGAGCATGGTGCAAGTTTACGAGGAGAACGGCCGGCGCAACGTCCGGATCATGGTTCCACCGGACACGAAGACCGGGGCTCGACCTGTGCAGGGAATGCAGGGCGGCCTCTTCGACCGGATCCGGCGCTACTCGAACCACACCGGCAAGGGTGACTGGGTGTTTGTCGACAACCAGACCGGGGAGCAAATCACGAAGAAGGTGCTCTATCGGCTCTGGAACGAGCTGATGGACGCCACGGGCCTGAGGGATGGCGGCAAGAAGCTGACCTACTACAGCCTGCGCCATACCTACTGTACGTTCCGACTGATGAAGGGCGTCGACGTGTTCTTGCTCGCGCGGAACATGGGCACGAGCGTCAAATACATTGAGGATCACTACGGGCACGTCGACATCGATCTGATGCGCAACAAGCTCACGAAGGGTCGTCGGCGGAATGACGCGGCGATGAGCATTCTCATCGAATGAGGCGTCATAAAGCGGGGCGGGCTAACAGAAAGAGAGAGTTGTTTTTCTATATGATGCCTGTCTGTTAGCCCCGAGGTCTGTCTTCCTGTAGGTCCGCTTCGGACTCGAAAGGAACATAGGTCAAACCTGGTCGCATGTTTGCAGGTGGCCGCAAGCGGTCCGTCTGCTTCGGAGAGGGCGCCCGTGCAAAGCGGACGTGAGCTCCCGGCCGCTGTCGACCCAGTCCGGAACGTCCGCTCTCGGGCGCCGACCCAAAGTTCCGCTTGTGGGGCAGCCCGGTGGCGATCCGGGATCGGGTGGCTGTGGTTCTGACCTCTCCTCGGACCAAAGCCGCCTCTCGAACCGAGGCATATCTGGCCATTCGGACCCGGTTGCAGCACGAAGGGCGCGTTCGCGACCTCGCAATGTCCAATGCCGCAATCGACGGTAAGCTCCGGGGCTGCGACCTCGTCCGACTTCGTGTCGCCGGCACTCACCTCGGAGACCCGATCCGGCTTCGCGCCACCATCGTACAGCAGAAGACCGGCAGGCCCGTACCGGCGGCTCATACCCGCCGTAACCGTCAAGGCTCGGATCGGGTCGGAAGTGGCCCTGGCTGATCTGCGCTGCTGATGTCCGCGTTCGGCCAGGCACCTGGAGTCCAATTCTGACGCGTCTTCGGCCAAGTCTGGCCGAAAGCGGTCCGGCTGATTTCGGGCGGATCGGCTGGGAAGCAGACGCTCCGCGCATTCGCTCGATGCGGGAAGAACTCTTGCGCGATGCAGGAACGGCAGCCCCGCACCAGCTATCCAACAGGGTCAAGCGGCGGAACGAGGCCGGCCAGTAAAGACAGGAGGTCGGCCCGGCGCTTAACGTGAGCTTGGCGAAGAGCCGGGTGCGGTGCGTCTTGGCTGTCGCAAGGCTGATGCCGAGGGTCATGGAGGCCCCATCGACATCCTCTCCGGTCGCGAGATCTCGGAGGAGGCCTTCTTCCGCTGGCGGCGAGACATCGTGACCGGCGCAGTGACGCTCGATCGCTCTCGCCGGTTCGGCTTTCATCGTGCGCATCTCAGACGGGCGGGTTATGCCGAGCCCGCAAAATGGGACGCTGCGCCGGTGCCATTTGCCAGCAACGACCGGCACTTAAATCTATAAACGCCGGGTTGGTGAATGCTATAGCTTAGGCTCTTCCGTAGTGGCGTGCCGCATGGGAAGCGGTTATCTTTCCCTCGGCCAAGTCCTCATCGACTAGGCGCGGGTCGCGTGCTGATGGCTCACCATGCCCGCCGCCGCCCGAGAGGCGGACCTTCAGGATGTCGCCCGTATTCACGGTTGTTAGGAACTTCGCCGGGAAATCTTCCTCCCGCCCACCCGCGCGGACCACGGTCGCGGCCGCCGGAGCGCCGGGGCCGCCGCCCGCGAGGCCATAGGCCAGATGCTTGCGGCGATCGGACCGGATTTGGAGCGTTCCACGGTCGATCTTGAAGCGGAGGTGCCGCTCCACCGCAAGACCGCCGCGCCACTGGCCGGCGCCGCCCGTATCCGGCGCAAAACCGTAGCGCTCGACAGCGATCGGTAAGTCCGCCTCGATTAGCTCGGCTGGGGTATTAGCATAGTTCACGAGCGTGCCTGTGCAGGCATCCATGCCGTCGCGATCAGGCCCGCCACCCCACGAGCCAACCAGGAACTCGAGATAGACGTAGGGCCGTCCGTCGGGCCCGGTCGCGCCGAAAGACACGCCGACCTCGGGGGCGTTGGCGCCGCAGGCCGGCACCATGTCCGGCCTAATCTGGGCGAGCGCGCCGAAAATGGTATCGCCGATGCGGACGCCTGTGAGGCCGCGCGCCGCGACCGCGGCAGGCGGACGTGGGTTCACGATCGTGCCCTCCGGCGCTTTCACGGTGATCGGGCGGAAGTAGCCGGAATTGTTAGGGATCGCGAGGTCGAGGATCGACCGGATGCAGCCGAGCGCGGTCGAGCGGGTGAACGGGTAGACGCAGTTGATCGCGCCTCGCACCTGGGGCGAGGTGCCCTCGAAATCGACCACGATGGCGTCGCCCGCCACCGTTATCGCGACCTCGAAGCGGATCGGCGTTGGATCGATCCCGTCGGAGTCGATGTAGTCGACGAAGCGATACGTGCCGTCCGGGAGCTTGGCGATCTCGGCCCGGGTGAAGCGCTCGGTGTAATCAAGCAGGTCCCGGCAGAGCGATACGAAATCACTTATGCCGTATTGCTCGCACAGCTTGAGCATCTCCCGCTCACCGATCGCGCACGCGGCGATCAGCGAACGGACATCGCCAAGCACCTTGTCGGGCACGCGGACGTTGCGTTCGATCAGCCGGAACATCGCGTCGTCAGGCTCGCCCTGTCGCCAGAGGCGCGACGGCGGGATCCGCAGCCCCTCCTGGTACAGCTCGGTCGAGTCGGACGCGTTGCCGCCCGGGATGCGGCCGCCGATGTCGGTCATGTGCGCCAGCGCCGACGAGAAGCCGATCAACTCCTTGCCGCGAAAGACCGGCTTCACCAGCACGATGTCGGGGAGATGCGTCGAGCCGTCATACGGGTCGTTGGTGATGAAGAGGTCGCCCGGCCTGATCCGGCCCTCGTAGGTGCGCCGGACGGAGGCGACCGCGTAGGGCATGGCGCCCAGGTGAAACGGCAGGCAGGTGCCCTGCGCGATCATCTCGCCGTCGGCGAGGTAGAGCGCGGTCGAGAAGTCGAGCGCCTCCTTGACCACGAAGGAGCGGGCGGTTCGCGCGATGGTCAGCGCCATCTCGTCGGCAGCGGCGGCGAGCGCGTTCTTGACGAGCTCCAGCGCGAAGGGGTCGCGGAGCTCCGGCTGTGGGACTGCGTTCGGTGCTGTCTGGACTGGCATCAGGCGAGCTCGATCTCGATGGTGTCCCAGGCGATCAGGCGGGCGCGGCCACCGGGCGGCACCACCGTCGTCGAATCGTATTCCTCGACGAGCAGCGGTCCGGCCGTCCAGCTGTCGTGCCGCAGATCGCCCCGCGCGACGATGGGCGTCTGAACTTGGCCGGCCGGCCCGAAATAGACCGCGCGGGTCCCGGGCCGCCGGCCCGACCCCGCCTTCAGGCGAATGGCGTCGGGCACGCTCTTCGTCTGCGCCCGGCCGCGCGCCACGAGGCGGAGATTGACGGTCTCGACACGCTCCTCCGGCGAGCGGTACCCGTATTGGCGCTCGTGCGCGTCCTCGAACTGCAGGCGCAGATCGGCCGCGCTCGCCTTCGCGATGTCGAGGGCCACGGTCAGCTCCGTGTTCGCACCAGCATAGCGGAGGTCGATCGCCGGTTCGAACACCATCATGGCCGGGCCGATACCTTCGCGGGCCAGCGCCTCCCGGCCCTCCGCGACCAAGCGGTCGAGTTCGCCCCGGAGCGCCTCCCCGTCCAGGTTCTCCAGCAGGCGTTTCAAGGTTTGGGTGAAATGATGCTCGACCTCCGGGAAGAGCATACCGAGGCTCGAGAAGACACCGGCGATCGGCGGGACCAGGATCCGGCGAATCGAGAGCAGCGACGCGAGCGTCGCGGCATGGACCGGGCCGTTGCCGCCGAATGCCATGATGGCGAAGCTGCGCGGGTCGAGCCCCCGCTCCGTCGAAACTGCCCGCAGCGCACGCGCCATCTTGGCATCGGCGACGCGGTGGATGCCCCAGGCGGCCTCCTCGACCGAGAGGCCGAGCGGCTTCGCCACCTGCTCCGTGATCGCTGCGTGCGCAAGCTCGTGCCGGATCGGGAAGGAGCCGCCGGCGAGCGACTCGGGATTGATGAAGCCCAGGACGACATTGGCGTCGGTGACGGTCGGAACGCCTCCGCCCTGCTCGTAGCAGACCGGGCCCGGCGACGAGCCCGCGCTCTCCGGCCCCACGGTCAGGCCGCCGCCGGCATCCAACCCGACGAGGCTGCCGCCGCCCGCCCCGACCTCGGCTATGTCGATCGCCGGGGCGCTCACGTGGTAGCCGCCGCCCTTCAGGAGACGCCCGGACATGTTGATGCCGCCACCGACATCGAGCGAGCCTACGCGCAGGAACTCGCCCTTCTCGATGAGCGCGGCCTTGGCGGTCGTGCCGCCCATGTCGAAGGCGAGCAGGCTTTCGCCGCCGAGCTGGCGCGCGATTTCCGCCGCTCCGACAACCCCGGCCGCCGGACCGGATTCGATGATGTTGAACGGCCGTTCGGCCGCCGCCTCCGACCGCATGACGCCGCCATTCGACTGCATGATGCGTACAGGAGTCCGGATCTCGCGGCCGGCGAGTTCCGACCCGAGACGGCCGAGATAGGCCTTCACGGACGGAAGGACGTAGGCGTTCACGACCGTTGTGGAGGTCCGCTCGTATTCCTTGATTTCCGGGTTGATGCGGCTGGAAAGCGAGACGGGGATCTCGGCATCCCGCTCCCGGATCAGTTCGAGGAGCCGCTCCTCGTGCGCGCCGTTGGCGTATGCGTTCAACAGGCACACCGCGATCGTGTCGACGCCACTGGCCAGCGCCGCCTCGACTACGCGCTCCGCTTCCGCCTCGTCGAGCGGACGCTCGACCTTTCCGCTCGCATCGATCCGCTCCGGCACCTCGTAGCGCAGGCGGCGCGGCACGAGCGCCGGCGGCTTGCGGAAGCGGATGTCGTAGAGCGCCGGCATCCGCAGCCGACGGATCTCGAGCACGTCGCGGAAGCCGTCGGTCGTGATCAGGGCGACGCGAGCCCCCTTGCCCTCGAGCAGCGCGTTCGTGGCGACGGTTGTGCCGTGCATGATCTGCGCGATCCCATCCGGTGCGACATTTCCGTCCGCAAGAAGGCCGGACAGACCCTGGACGATGCCGCGGCTGTAATCGTCCGGCGTCGACAGCACCTTCACGGTCGAGACCCCGCCCCCCGCGGCCAGCATCACGATGTCCGTGAAGGTGCCGCCGATGTCGATGCCGACGCGAAGGGTCATGTCATGCGCTCCGTTGGTCGTGCAGAAGGGGATGGTATCACCGAAGCCCCATCAGCTCGGCCGCGTTCAGGCCGAGGATGCGGTCCTTCTCGGAACCGCTGAGGAAGTCGCAGTAGCGCCGGACGTAGTCGAGGCTTTGCTTGTAGGTGCAGAAGCGCTCGACATTGGGCATGTCCGAACCCCAGACGAGCTTGTCCGCCCCGAACAGGTCCCGCATCTCACGCACAAGGCCCTGCGCCTCGGGATAGGGGTAATCCCAGATCCCGCCCCAGGTGATCGGGAACATCACCTCGATCAGCAGGTTCGGCCTCCGATAGGTCGCGAGCGCCTCGGCCGGAAACTCCCAGGTTCCGCGTGGCGCCAGATGGCCGACGGGCGGCCCCATGACCAGCACGAAGGTCGTGTCCGGCATGCGGGCGAGCAGGCGGTCGAAGGCTTCGAGGTTCGCCAGGTAGCTCGCCCGGTCGTAGTCCGGCGTGGCGGACAGCTCGGCGAAGACCGGCACCTTCATGGAGGCGATCAGCTCCCAGAGCGGGCCGAAATCGGCGTGGTCGAGGTTCCGCGCATAGCCATGCCGCGAATGGTCCTGGGCGTAGTAGAGGCCCTTGAGCCCGAGCTTGTCCTTGGCGCGGACTATTTCGGCCAGGGTGCCCTCGCGGTCGGCCGTGGCCTCGTCGACCCAGAACAGGCCTGAGAAGCGGTCGGGGTGCTGCGCCTGGGCGAACGCGTTGAAGTCGTTCATGGCGCCGTAGCCGCCGCCCGCCTGCAGGATGCAGTGGTCCACCTCGGCGACCAGCATCTGCGCGATCATGAATTCGGGCGGGGATTCGATCACCTGCATGCCGACCGGCATGTACTGCACCGCGTAATCCTCGCCCTCATACGTGAATTGGAGCTGCCCGTAGCGACCGACCCGAAAGGCGAGGTCGGTCAATCCTTCCCAGGTAGGGTCGTCCTTTCGGAACAGAGGCGCCGCCGAGGCCGGGGTACCATCACGCAGCCGGAACACCTTCGCGCTCGGGCGGGTGACGATCTTCTGCAGGTACTTGAGATGGATCTCCGTCGACGGATGCCCGCAGGACTCCGTCCAGTTGCGGAAGACGTGGGCGTGGCAATCGACGATCATGGGCTGCGAAGCTGGCGGCGGCTGTCGATCCCTCCCCTGCAGGGGAGGGCCGACTCGCGCCTGTGGCGCGAGCGGGGCGGGGTCGTGGCGGTCGAGAGGGCTTCCCCCTCCGTCGGCCCCTGCGGGGCCGCCACCTCCCCCAGCAGGGGGAGGATCGCGCGAGCGGGCTGCACCTAAGCCGCGCCGAGCTTCTCCATGTGGAGCTTGAACAGCCGGTCGATCTCGCCGTTCGCGACCATGAAGGCGCCGAACATGTCGAGGAACTGCTTCCACTCGCTGTCCCCGTAGCGGACCGCCCAGGTGTTCGGTCGCCGGTCGATCGGCTTCTCGGGCTCGATGACGACTGCCCAGCCCGGATTGCGCTTCGCGAAGAGGAGCGCGTCACTGTCGCCGCACATCCAGACGGTGGCGCGGCGCGCCCGGACCGGTTCGGCGCCGAGATAGACCTGCCCGGTGGTCGTGATGAGCTTGGCCTTCGGCCACAGGATCGGGATTCGCGGCTCCTCGCTGCCCCCCGCGACGACCGAGAAGGTCACGTCCGGGCTGTTGAAGTCGTCGCGCGTCTTGTACTTCGCCGCGTCGTCCTTGTGCACGACGAGCAGGCTGCCCTTGGCGTAGAGCGGTCCGATGTAGTTCACCGTCACGGCCCGGGCCATCGTGTAGGTCAGGGAGGAGCCGTAGAGGTCGTAATCGCCCCGGCGGAGCCCGACGGTCGAGTTCGCGAAGGTGACCTCCTTGTAGTCTGCCTTCACCTCCATCTCGCGGCAGAGTTGGTCGACCGCGTCCTTGTAGATACCGCCGAGATCGCCGGTCTTCGCGTCCTTGTAGAACCAGGGCCCGGTCTGGGAATAGCCGACCCGTAGCACGCCTTCCTTGCGGCACTTGGCGAGCACGGAGCTCTCGGGCACCCCGCTGTCGAGCATCTGCGCCATGGCTGGCCGTGCACCGGCGGCCGCGAAGGCGCCTGCCGCGGCACCCGCCAGCGCGACGCCCTTGAGAAAGTCGCGCTTGCCGTCCTCGATCCGCTCGCTCATCCGCCTCTCCGTTTGTGATTGCCCGAAAGCCCGCTCAGCGGCTGGCGCCTCGCGCATCGATGGGCCAGATCTCCTCGACACGTCCGTTCCGGACGCCGACATACCAGTCGTGCAGGTTGATCGTCGGATCGCAATGGCCGGGGATCAGCGCCACCTTGTCGCCGAGCTTCGGCCGCGCAGAGCCGGCGGACAAGCCGATCTTGCCGTGCTCGTCCGACATCCCGAGGAAGGTCCATCCGTCGGCGCGATGCACGCGCGGCGGACCCTTCTCGCCACTATACGACTTCAGGCCCGCATCGACGACGAACCAGTCGCGGCCCGAGACGCTGATGACGCCCGAGAGCACGAACAGGCTGTGCTCGAACTCGTCATAAGGACGGCCGTCCGCGCCCGCGATGGCCGCATAGTCGAGATCCATGAACGCGTAGGAGCCGGCCTGCAGCTCCGTGTAGACGCCGCTCTCCGCCTCGACCCGGAACGTGCCCGTCCCGGCGCCGCTCACGGTCCTGGCTTCCAGCCCAAGGGTGCCGAGCGCCTCCTGTGTGTCGCGGACGGCGCCGATCGCGCCGTGGATCGCGGCCTCGCGCTCGGCAGCGGTCGGCAGATGCTGGGCGCGTCCGTGATAGGCCTGCAGCCCCTCGAAGCGCAGCCCGGGCGCATCCGCGATGCGCCGGGCGAGCTCGGCGGCCGGCCGGCCCGGGGCGACGCCGCAGCGCGCCATGCCGACCTCGATCTCGACGAAGCCGTTCAGCGTGACCCCTGCCTTCGTCGCGGCCGCCGAGGCGAGCGAAACCTGATCCAAATCGTCGAAGCAGATGCCGATGGTGGCGCCCCGGGCGAGGGCCGCGAGCCGGTCGAGCTTGCGCGGATCGACGACCTGGTTCGACACGAGGATGTCCGGGATGCCGGCCGCCGCCAGCACCTCCGCCTCGCCGACCTTCTGCACGCATTGCCCGACCGCGCCGGCGGCCATCTGGCGCCGCGCCACGGCGGAGCTCTTGTGCGTCTTCGCATGGGCCCGGAGCCCGATGCCGGCCGACGCGACGTAGCCCGCCATCTTGGCGATGTTTCGATCGAAGGCGCCGAGATCGACGATCAATGCCGGCGTGTCGATCTCGTCGATCGACATTCCTGTTTCGGCCGGAGGATTCTGCATCGATCGCGGGTTGCCTGCCATCCTGGGGCGCATCATAGTCACGCCCGGCGCGCCGCGTCGACACGTATCTGGAGACAAAATCTCGGCATGGCACGTGGTACTGGTCTCGTCCCTACTATACGGGTGAGCGGCGTTCACAAGCGCTTTGGCGATATCGACGTGCTCAAGGGAGTATCGTTCGATGTAAATCGCGCCAATGTCGTGAGCATGATCGGTGCGAGCGGGTCGGGGAAGAGTACACTTCTGCGTTGCATCAACCATCTCGAAGTTCCGTCTTCAGGCGAGATCTTCATCGATGGCGAGCCTCTTGGCTCGACGACCGACGCGAACGGCCGGGTGCGCCAGCGTCCCCTGAGCCAGGTCAACCGGATGCGGCGCGACCTCGGCGTGGTCTTCCAGCAATTCAACCTGTGGCCGCACATGACGGTGCTCGGCAACGTCGTCGAGGCGCCGATCCGGGTGCGAGGGATGTCGCGGAAGGAGGCGGTCGAGATCGCTCGCGGCGAGCTCGCCCGCGTGCGCATGCTCGACAAGCAGGACGCCTATCCGGCGCGCCTGTCCGGCGGGCAGCAGCAGCGCGTGGCGATCGCGCGCGCGCTCGCGATGCGGCCGAAGGTGATGCTGTTCGACGAGCCGACCTCCTCGCTCGATCCGGAGCTGAAGGAGGAGGTGCTCGGCGTGATGCGTGAGCTCGCCGCCGCCGGCACGACCATGATCGTCGTGACGCACGAGATGGAATTCGCCCGCGACGTCTCCGACCGGGTGCTGTTTCTCCACCAGGGCGTGATCGAGGAGGAGGGGCCGCCCTCCCAGGTGTTCTCGCGACCCGCATCCGAGCGCTGCCGGCAGTTCCTCGCCAAGCACCTCGCGCGAGACGCCGCTTGAGCGAGGCGCTGCGTCAGGCGCTCGATCTCGGGCTGTTCTGGGAGTACCGCCAGATCCTTCTCGGCGGGCTGCTCTTCAACGCGGGCGTATTCGCCTGCGCGGCGGCCGCGGCCCTCACGATCGGCCTCGCGGCGTCGCTACTGCGGACGAGCCGGCACGGCCCGCTCCGGGCGGCCGGAACGCTCTATGTGGAGATCTTCCGCAACGCGCCCGATTACGTGATGCTGATCTGGGTGCATCTCGTAATGCCGATCCTGATCGGGACACTCATCGGCCGGCGCGTAGAGTTCGACCCGTTCCTCTCCGCCGTGATCGCGCTCGGTCTCGTGTATAGCGGCTATCTGGCCGAGACCTTCAGGGCCGGGTTCCAGACGATCCCGATCGGCAACATCGAGGCGGGCCGGTCGGTCGGGATGTCCGAGTTCCAGATCCTGCGCCGCATCTTGCTGCCGCAGGTCGTCCGCCGCATGCTGCCGGAGGCGATGAACAACTTCGTGTCGCTCTTCAAGGCGACCACAATCGTGTCGCTCATCGCGGTGCCCGACATGATGTACCGGGTCACCATGGTGACCCAGCAGGAGATGCAACCGCTCCCGCTCTATACCGGCGCCGCGCTGACCTACTTCACCGTGATCTTCGTGGTGTCCACGCTCGCCCGCTTCGGCGCGGAGAGGTGGCGCCGGACCATCATGGCCTGACCGGATGGGAAACTGGGAGCGGCTGGTCTGGAACCAGCGCCACGTCCTGCTCGACGGCCTGCTGGTCACGCTGCAAGTCTGCGGCTTCGCGTTCGCGGCGGCCGTGATCGGCGGGCTCGTGCTCTGCCTCGTACGCCTCTACGTGCCGCTGCTCCGGCCGGTCGCGATCGCCCTGATCGAGTTCTTTCGGGGAACGCCGATCTTCGTGCAACTCGTCTGGGTGAACTATGTCTGGCCGGAGGTGTTCGGCTGGCCGACCAGCTTCTTCACGGCTGGCTGGGTGGCGCTGGCGCTGCAATCGGCGGGCTATCTCGCCGAGACCTTCCGGGCCGGAATCGAGGGCATCCCGCGCGGCCATTCGGAGGCCGCGACCTCGCTCGGCATGTCCCGCTTGCAGACGCTCGCCCGGATCGTCCTGCCGCAGACGCTGCTCGCCACCGTGCCGGCGCTAATCAACCAGGTGACCGTAATTATCAAGTCGTCGACGCTGGTTAGCGTCATCACGGTGCCGGACCTGATGTTCCAGAGCCAGCGCATTGTAAACCGCTACTACGAGCCGCTCGAGGTGCTCACCGCCACGGCCGCGATCTACATCGCGATGATCTTCGCCCTTTCGACTGCTGGGAATCGCCTTGCAGGGCAGTTGCGAGGGCGGCTTGGCTACACCGTCTAAGTTGGAGCCATCACGCTAAGCGATAATCTCCCGAGCGATTGCAGACGTGTTTGTCTGCCCGAACTTATGTCCGCTTTGGACCATAGCCCCGCCGGTGTGGAAAGACCGGTGTGGGCGCAGTGCGGCGACTTTGAAGGCTCCCCGGTAGCTTGCGCCCGAGGAGCCACCGTCGTCAGACCTCGGTGCCTTCGGCGAGCATGAGCGCGTCCTCCACGTCGACGCCGAGGTAGCGCACCGTGCTCTCGATCTTTGTGTGCCCGAGCAGGATCTGCACGGCACGCAGGTTGCCGGTCTGCTTGTAGATGATCGACGCCTTCGTTCGTCGGAGCGAGTGGGTGCCGTAGTCCTCTCGGCGCAGCCCGATGCCGCTGACCCACTCGTCAACGAGACGGGCGTACTGCCGCGTGCTGATGTGAGCCGCGTTGTTGGTCCGGCTCGGGAAGGCGAAGTCGTCGAGCGCTCCACCTCGGCAATCAAGCCAAGCCAGGATGCTCGCGCGCGCCGGTTCGAGCAGCTCGAACTGGACAGGTCGGCCCGTCTTGCGCTGAATGACGATCGCGCGAGAGCGGACCCGGCCGCCGCTTACGAGGTCACCAATCCGGACCTTCACGACGTCGCAGCCCCGCAGCTTGCTGTCGATCGCTAGGTCGAACATGGCACGGTCGCGTACCCGACCTTCGCGATCCAACCAAAACCGCACAGCCCAAACCTGCTGCGGTTTCAGCGCTCGTTTCGCACCGAGCTTTCGCCCTGCGTTCCATGCCCGGCGCTCCTTGAAGCTCGGATCGTACTCGGAATGACCCATCGTCCGTCTCCTTCACCGGCACTCGCCGGCGGAAAAGGAGACATCACGACAGTGCAGAGGGAGAAGCTTTTGGCCGAGGGCGGAACGGCAGCTTACGCGCAAAATCACCGGAGAAGCGGACTTCCCGCCGGCTCTCTCCGGTGCTCGCTTGTAAGCACGTCGCTCAGCCGTCGCTCAGACACGGTCAGCTGCTCGTCACTAGCCCTGTAACACCCGCCGTGAACGGATGGGCTCCGCCAGATCCAACGACAATCTGCTCGCAAGCGACGTCTACATCATCGAAACTCACCTTGTCCTGCGTTCATCGAGCGCCTCTTGGCAGTGGTCGAGGGTTGCAGCACTACTCGATCACGGCGAACTAGGCCTCGGACACTTCGCAGTGACAAGGACAGTAGCGTGAGCGGTTATGTGACCGTCCATCACAGAAGGCCGATTGAGATCCAAGGCACAGACGCGATGATCACGAGCCCGATGAGTAGCGCGACGAGGTACGGCCAGATTGCCCCGATGGCTTCGTCGGGAGACACATCCCCGATCTTGCAGGCAAGATAGAAGCCGACGCCGATCGGCGGTGCCATCAGGAAAAATGTGCTGGAGTCGCTCTGCATTTGGTCCGATCTTCAAACGTAGACGGTCGTTTACGTTTGAAGCGAGGTGCCCCTGACCAGCTACGTAGCCTATTATCGCGTGTCCACAGCCGCTCAGGGCCACTCGGGGCTGGGCTTGGAGGCGCAGCGCGCCAGCATCCAGAGCTTCCTCTCCGGATCGGATCGGTTGCTGGCTGAGTTCGTCGAGATCCAGTCGGGAAGGAAGGACAACCGGACCGAACTCGCCAAAGCTGTTAGTCTTGCGAAAGGGAAGGGGGCCTCGATCCTCATCGCTCGTCTGGACCGGTTCTCCAGACGCGTGAGCTTCATCGCGGGAATGATGGAGTCAGGCGTGCGTCTCACGATTGCAGAGCTGCCCAACGCAACGGAGTTCCAACTCCACATCTTCGCCGCGCTGGCGCAGGAGGAACGGCGGCTCATCTCCGAGCGAACCCGGCTAGCCCTGAAGCAGGCAAAGGGGAGAGGGGTGTCCGGTTGGGCTCGAACGGGATCGCTCTGGCTCAACAGAATCGGGTAGCCGCTGAGGAGTTCGCGGCGAGGATGCTACCGGTGATTAATGCGCTCGGGCCTAATCAGTCGCTGTCCAGGATCGCCGCGCGATTGAACGAGGCAGGGCACCGATCCCGCAACGGGCGCCCATTCGCTCCCCAGACCGTGAAGAACCTGCTGGCGCTGCGCTGCGCGAGCACCGAGGGCGATCTCGGGCGAAACTGAGCATCACCTAAGACGCAGGGCAGGGGGCCTCACCATCGATTAGCTGACCCGACTACCCGAAGACATCGGAACAGGGTCCAGCAGGCGAAAGGCCACCCAGCGGCCCTGAACAACAACATATTTCCGATGATCGATCCAGGCACCGGATTAGGTCCCAGCCGAGGACGCCGACCGACCGCGCTCATTCTGGATTGGGGCAATGGACGCGCTGACGCAGATTTTTTCGGCGACTGGTCCAGTGTACCGGGAAAAAGGCTCCCGCCCTTTTTAGGTCCACTCCGTTTAGACGCGGGCTAACAGAATGAGAGATTTGATTCTTCTATATAAGCCTGCCTGTTAGCCCCGGGTAGGTCCCGTGTAATGTCCAGCGTGCTCAGACATGTCATCCACGGACGTGAGAGCTTTCCGTTCCTCCTAGTCCAAGCACCCCACAGCTGCGCTCCTTGCGGAACAAGCGAGTGTTTGATGCATCCACCCTTCTCCATGTCGCTGCCGCGATAAGGGATCGGGGGGAGCTGACAGAGTAAGCGAGTTGGTTCTCTATAATAGCCTGCCTGTTAGCACCGATGAAGTCGTCGAGGCCACTATCGTCTGAAATGCGCCCAGGGTTGCCGCCGATCGTCCGAATGCTGGTTCTCGAAGGTAACTGTTCCGCCTATGGGTTGCCCAGGCTGGTCGCGCATGCCGGGTCCGCGCCGGTCTGTACCTCTTGCGCGCCGGTGGCGCTCCAGACCAGTAACATCGCGCTGCAAAAGGCATCAAACGCTAAGGTGCAGGAGTTCGCGCAATTCGAGCACGACGAACAGACGACGATCGCTGAGAGCCTGAAGTCGATGGATCCAAGCCGCGCCTCAGCCAAGCCCGACGAGCAGGGCATGGCAACGGCGGCGAGCCGCGCGCTTCTGCCATATGCGCGCGGGCCGAGATACGAGCTACCGCCCACTGTGTGAAAACCCTCCTGCCCGATCTCCGTGATTGGTCGCTCCATCTCGCGATGCGCGGCCTTCCTACCGACGTTTGTTCATCTCTGGGCGCGCGGTTAGCGCCACGCCTGGGAAAGGTGGCCAACCCTGTTAGCCACCAGAGGGCGACGGAACTTCTGAAGCGACTGGAGCCGAACCAAGCCGATGCGACGGTCGAGAGACTCTGGGCCAACGTCGGCCGGACGTTCGCCGAGTTTGCCGTGAGTCACCGGATGCTCAAGGCGGGCCGCGTGGCGATTGATGGAGAGGAGCACCTTACAGCGGCGCTGAGTTCAGGCAGACCGATCATCGCTCTGTTTCCACACCTCGGGAACTGGGAACTCGCAGAAATGCAGTTCGGCTTCAGAGCGCCAGGGCGTGTTGCGGTGATAGTCGCCCCACCAGCAAGCGGCGCGCGTGCAGTCATCGCCGAGCGGGTGCGAAGCAAGGTCCCGGCGGATCTTCTAGTCAAATCCAGAACTGTATGGCGACACGGGCTGGCCAAGCTCAGGGAGCCTGGCGGCATCTTCATGGTAGCGGCAGACGAGAGCGCAAGTGGAAGGGTTTGGGGTCCTTCTTTGGGTCGGCCGTTGCGGACGGACGGGAACCTCGGCAAGGCAGTCCGCCTTGCACTCACAACCGGGGCGACCGTCCTTCCGTTTCACAGTGAGCGGATTGAGGGCGCTCACTTGATCTCCCGCTACATGGAGCCAATCGAACTACGAGGCGATGCGCGAGACCAAGCCGCAGTGAGCGAAGGGGTTCGCCTGTTGGACCAGATTATCGAGGTGCCCGTGCGGCGGCTCTTAGATCAATGGTACATGGCCTTGGCGTTCCGCGGTTGAAATGCGGCTTTGTGCTTCGCCAGCGAGTGCTTCCGAGTCTCAGCGCGACCCGTCGCAAACGGCTTCCCAGCTATCCCGCGTGCCACCTCTTGAACACCGGGTGCCGTAGCTCACCGGCTGGTGTTCGGCCACTGTGTTCGACCTCCACAACCACGGGCCCGCCCCCTCTTTGGCGCAGTCCGAATACGTCGGCAGACCTCGCCGGCAAGGCAGGAGCCCACCGAGCTGCACGGGACAAGTGCCTCGCCATCTAGGCTCGCGAGCTTGAGTGACCGTATGGCGGAACGGCCCTCAGGTCGGTGATTACGAGGTAGCGCAGCGCCGGGACGTCGGCTTTTTGCGCATTGCTGCTCGATGTAGACGGCGGTCATCGCCGCCGCAAACCGGAAAAGATGCGGTTGCCCGATTTCGGCTCGGAATTGGTCTGTGTACGAGGATTGGATGTATCCGCCGCCCTAGTATATCAGTTTGCTGTTCTGAGTCTGGAGTTGCCCCGTTTTCGTGGACACCTTTTCCTTTGAGCAGGAGGTGTTCACATGCCGAGACATCGGCAACCTTATCCGGCGGAGTTTCGTAGGCAGCTGGTCGATCTGGTCGGTCGGGTCGCACGCCCGAGGAGCTTTCGGGGGAATTCGAGCCGACCGCCCAGGCGATCTGGAACTGGGTACGTCAGGCCGACCGTGATGGCGGCGTGCGTCGAGACGAGGATCTGCCTTCGGCCGAGCGGGAGGATCTGAGCCGGCTCCGGCGTGAGAACCGCCAGATGCGCCAGGAGCGCGACATCCTGGCAAAGGCGGCAGCCGGTTCGCGCGGGAGACCGGCATGAACCCGTCCGGATCTTCCAGTTCACGAGCGCGCACCCGGCCGTCTTCCCGATCGCCGCCATGGCGCGCGTGCTCGACGTCTCGCGAGCCGGCTATCACGCTTGGCTGGAGCGCGAGCCCTCGTCTCGATCCCGTGCCGACGCGCTGCTGCTGAGGCGCATCCGGACAGCCCACGCCGTCTCGCGGGGCACGTACGGGGCCGGCTGCGCGGCCCGTCGTGATCGAGAGGCTCGGCCGGCTCCGGACCTGGTCGACCGCAACTTAACGGCCGACGCTCCAAACCGGCTCTGGGTCGAGGGGATCACCTTTGTACCGACGCTCGCCGGCTTCCTCTACCTCGAACGCGGCGAGGATGCGGCTCGAACGGCCGAGCTCCGGGGCGGTCAGGTTAAAGGTCTCGTTCACGATCTGGACCTGGGACGGGCAAGCCCGGACGCTGTCCGGCGGGGAACAGCAGATGCTCGCGATCGCGCGGGCGCTCATGTCCAAGCCGGCAGTGCTCCTCCTCGACGAACCATCTCTCGGCCTCGCACCGAAGATCGACGATAAGGTTCACGTCCGACAATGCCGGATTAAGGCATGAAGCTGAGCTGCCGTGAAATTGTGCATGCCGCGTGCAAAATGGCATTGACACTTTCAGGATCGTGAATGGATGTTGGGCTTGTCGGACGGGCCTACTGTGAATCCAGCTTCACCAGCTCCTCTCAGCCAAGATTTCGATGAAGTCGGCTTGCGCATGCGGCTGCTGCGGCAGGCGCAAGGACTGCCATTGCAGAAGCTCAGTGCCGAGACGGGCCTATCGATTGGGCTGCTGAGTCAGATCGAGCGGGGTATCTCGTCTCCAACCGTGAGGCATCTTCGCTTGATCAGCGACTGCCTTGGTGTCGGTCCATCTTTTTTCTTCGGCGTGGTCGATGAAAACAAGTGCCAAGAACTCGGGAACATCATCGTACGGGCCGCTGGACGGCGTATCATCCAGTTCGCGGAAGGCATCAGGAAGGAGCTCCTCACGCCTGACGACCCGGACGGCATCGAATTGCTCCTTGTCACGATGGAGGCCGGAGCCTCATCGGGAGAAGAGTTCTACGTTCATCCAGGTGAAGAGGCGGGCACGGTGCTAACCGGTTCGATGCGGCTGTTCGTGCGAACCGAAACCCTGATCCTCGCAGCCGGCGATTCGTTCCGGTTCAAGAGCACCATTCCGCATCGGTTCGAGAACGCAGGTCAGGAGCAGACAAGGGTGCTCTGGGCTTTGCGCGCTCCGGTTTACGTATGAGGTAGCGAGTGTCCGTTCAACGTAGCCGCAATTTGCGTTTGGCATCTGATCAGTGCCGCGCCCGAACCTCTCTGGTGTCGCAGTGGCAACGGACAATCGGGGCCGTTGCGCTGCTTCTCGGTGCTCTGACGAGCCTTCCCGTAATCGCTCAGGAAAAGACGGTCTACCTGCAGAAGAACACCGACGCGAGGAGCTTCGACCCTCACAAGATCATCTCGCGGTCCGTTGGAGAGATCCTTCCGTTCATGCTGGATACGCTCGTGACGGTCGAGGACGATCTGGCGACGATCCGACCTGGTCTCGCGGAGAAGTGGACCGTTTCGCCGGACGGGCTGACGTATAGCTTCGCTCTCAAGCAGGGTCTGCGCTTCTGCGATGGGCGAACGCTGACGGCCGACGACGTGTCGGCGACTTTCCTCCGCTGGCTCGACCCGGCGACGAAGTCTACGAACACTGTCCTGCTCGGGCCGTTGTCTAGCGTCACGGCCAAGGATCATAGCATCGTCGAGTTCAAGCTCCGGGAGCCCTACGCTGACTTCCTGATCCAGCTCGCCTCGCCCTATGCCGGCATCATCGACGCAGCCGAAGCAAAGCGTCTCGGGGACGCCTTTGCGGTCCAGACGATGAACGGCACCGGTCCGTATTGTTGGAAACACTGGCGGCCGCGCGATGAGATCGCCATGACCCGCAACCCCCATTATACCTGGGGAGCGGGGCCATATGACACAAAGGGACCTGCAAGGGTTGCGGGTGTCGTGTTCAAGATTATGCCGGAGGACAATTCCCGAGTTGCCGCGTTGCTCACCGGTCAGTCGGACGCGTCGTACTACGTTCCATGGTCTTCCATCGCTGAGATCAGGAAAGACTCGCGCTTCGAAGTCTCGCAGCCGCGCGCCTTCGGATGGATCGCCTTCCTTGGAACGAAGCTCCACCGGCCGATGATGGAGCCTGCTGTCCGCAAGGCGATGAACCTGGCGATCGACCGGGAAGCCATTGTGGAGGCCCTGTATGCGGGAGAGGCTGATCCCGCTCGTTCTGCCGTGTCGCCGAGATTCAACGGCTACAACAAGGCCCTTGAGGCGCGCCTTCCGCGGTTCGATCAGGCTGCCGCTCGGAAGATCCTTGATGACGCTGGCTGGCGGCCGGGCTCCGACGGCATCCGTGCGAAGAACGGCGTAAAGTTGGCCCCGGTTCTTGTCGGCTATAATACCTGGCGCGAGCGGCTGGAGGCCGTTCAGGGAATGTTGGCCGAAATTGGCGTCGACCTCAAGCTTGAGTTGGCCGACACGCCTGTCGCGGTCGCGCGGATGCTGAGCAAGGACGATTTCGACCTGTTTGGATACTTCGGCTCATACTCGACTGTCGGCGAGGTTCTCCAGAAGTATTTTCTTCCGACCGAACCCGTATCGCCGTTCTTCTTCGCCAAGGAGCAAGGGGTGGAAGTCGCGACGCTCATCACCGCAGGCCGGCGTGAACTCGATCCCGCGAAGAGGACGGAGTATTTCGATAGAGCTCAGGAGCTGGTCGCGGACGGCTCCTTCTGGGTGCCGTTGACACACGAGCGCATGCTCGTCGTGTCGAACAAGACTCGTGTCACGGGTCTGAAACCCCACGGCCTTGCGGGCAACGGGCTTTACAAGGGGCTCGACTTCGCCCCCGCGCGCTGACGCGAGCGCTGGATCGCGACATGCTCGGCCGACAGCTCGTTTACCGATTGACGATCTCCGTACCTGTGCTGCTGGGTGTGATGCTGCTCGGTTTCGGATTGATGGTTCTCGTCCCCAGCGATCCGGCAGCGATCCTCGCCGGAGAGGGAGCGACACCGGAGGTGCTCGCCCGCATCCGCGCGGAGCTCGGGGTGGATCGCCCCATCGCAGAGCAGTTCGTCCGCTATCTTGTTCGCATCTTGCAGGGCGATTTCGGCCGATCTCTCTTGAATGGAGCCGACGTTTTGGAAGAGGTCGGACGCGCTCTGCCGCCGACCTTCGAGTTGCTCGTCGGCTCCCTTCTTCTCGCGATACCACCTGGAATAGCGCTCGGCTGCATCGCTGCCGTGTTCCGCGGCCGGGTTCTCGACCGCCTGATCGTGTCCGGAGCAGTTCTGGGGATATCGACGCCGGTGTTCATGACCGGTCTCATGCTGATCAACATCGTCGGCGTCCAGCTGAACGCGTTGCCTGTTCAGGGGCGCGTCGGCCCACCGACGAACTGGGAGGCTGCGCGCCACATCATCCTACCCGCGCTGACACTTGCATTGGTGCTCGTTGGACCGGTTGCGCGGATGACGAGAACCTCCATGCTGGAGATTGCCGGTCAGGATTTCGTTCGGACAGCGCGCGCCAAGGGTTTGTCGCAGCGGCGCGTGACGATCCGGCACGTCCTGCGTAACGCGCTCGTCCCCACAGTGAACCTGATAGGCCTCCAGGCCGGCTACCTGCTGGGGGGTGTCGTCATCACCGAAACCATCTTTGCCTGGCCAGGTTTGGGGCGACTGGCCGTGAGCGCGATAACCAGCCGTGACACACCAATGGCTCAAGGTACCATCCTTTTCCTCGCGCTGTCGTTCGTCCTTATCAACATTGCCGTGGACGTCGTGACGGCCCTCCTGGACCCACGTTCGGGGCGGGTTTGATGCTGGCCACCGTTCTGGGTCGAGCGGGCCTGGCCCGCCGGAAGGCATCTCTCCTCCTCCGCGACCCGTTCCTTGCGGTGGCCTTGGTCGTGCTTGGTGCCGCAGTCGCTGGCGCGGTGTTCGCCGACGTTCTCGCGCCGTATAGTCCGATGCAGACCAGCCTGCGGTTCCGAGCCCGCCCGCCCTCGGGCCAGTTTTTGCTGGGCACGGATGAGCAAGGACGGGACATTCTCAGCCGCATCCTCTTCGGGATGCGCCTCACCCTCGCGACCGGGCTTTTCGGCCTCGCTATCGGCATGACGGTCGGAAGCCTCATCGGCTTTGCCGCCGCTTACTTCCGACAGGTCGACAACTTCCTGATGCGCTGCGTCGACGTGATCCTCTCGTTCCCCGCCATTCTGCTCGGTCTAGCCATTGCCGGTGCGACGGGTCCGGGGCTCACGGGAATCGTGATCGCACTGGCTGTCTCGACAATCGGGCCGGCCGCCCGGATCGCGCGCAGCAGCGCATTGTCGATCGTCAGCCTCGACTACGTGACTGGAGCCCGGATGATCGGGCTGGGGAACATCGCGATCCTGGCCCGACACATCCTTCCCAACTGCTTGCCTGCTCTCGTCGTCTACGGGACGCTCCGGTTCGGGCAGGTCATCCTTCTCGGTGCCTCGCTAAGCTTCCTCGGTCTCGGGATTGCTCCCCCGGTGGCGGAACTTGGGGTCATGGTCAGCCAGGGACGGTCGCTCTTGCTCACGGCGCCACACGTGTCTCTGATCCCCTGCGGCGCGATCCTCCTGCTCGTCCTGTCCCTGAACATCATTGGTGATGCTCTTCGGGACGCCCTCGATCCAACCATGCGGGATTAGTGATCCGCCCACTCCAATCAGCGAGGTATGTCATGACCTTCTCCATCCTGGGCTTCTGCCCAAAGACCGGCAAGACCGGCTTTGCCCAGTCGACGAGCACGCCTGCCGTCGGTTGGCGATGCACTGATGTCGTGCGCGGACGTGGCGTACTGACTGTCCAGGCGCACGGGGACTATCGCCAGCTTCAAATCGCCAAGCGCCTCATGGAACTCGGCCATACACCACAGGGCATACTGAAGTCTCTCGAGGCGGGAGATCCGTTCTTCGCCTACCGCCAGATCGCTATCCTCGATCTCACCGGCGTTGCAGCCGTTTACACGGGCGAGAAGGCCTATCCCTGGGCGGGCGAGGTGGTCGGGTCCGATCACGTCGCAACCGGGAACGTGCTGGTCGGCGAGCAGGTGGTACGGTCGATGTCAGAGACGTTCGCGTCTCTGGATGGCGCAGACCTGGAAGATCGCCTCATGAGAGCTCTCGAGGCAGGCCGTGACGCGGGTGGTCAGCCCGACGGCCAGACCTCCGCGGCGATCGTGGTCTACGATCGTTACGAGTTTCCCACCGTCAACCTTCGAGTCGACGCCGCGCTTGAGCCGACGGGCGAGCTTCGGCGCATCTACGATTGGTTCAAGCCGCTGATCCCGTA
Source organism: Enterovirga sp. CN4-39 (assembly GCF_049446235.1). Classification (NCBI taxonomy): domain Bacteria; kingdom Pseudomonadati; phylum Pseudomonadota; class Alphaproteobacteria; order Hyphomicrobiales; family Methylobacteriaceae; genus Enterovirga; species Enterovirga sp. CN4-39. Next base: position 193,892 of record NZ_JBMSEF010000001.1, read on the forward strand.
TTACGTCCAACGTACGCTCGACCCGACATCGGTGCCGCGGTTCCGTTCCGTGCTTCAGGAGAAGGGCCTGCCCCAGAACCCCTACGCGGTCTGATCCTGGTCGGTCGATGGAGAGCGAGAGATGACGTTGTCAGTAGTGGCGCGTGACCCGGACCGTGGATTGCTGGGGATTGCGCAAAGCACAAACCCCCTTTCAGTCGGCGGGCGATGTCCGTTCATCCGCGCCAATGTGGGAGCCGTTTGCACCCAAGCTTTCACCGACCCGGGCCTTGGGCCTCTCGGTGTCGGACTCCTCGCGCTCGGCTACTCACCGCAAAAGGTGATCAAGGAGCTTGGCGAGAGCGATCCTCACTTTGCTCATCGGCAGATCGGCATCGTTGACCGGAATGGCCGTTCGGCAGTGTACACCGGATCAGCCTGCAAGCCCTTTAGCGATGCCGTCCATGGCGACAACTACGTCGTGATGGGGAACATGCTGAAGACCGATCGTGTGGTCCCGGCCATGAACGAAGCTTGGCAAGAGACGGCCGGGATGCTTTTCGAGGATCGTTTGCTAGCGTGTGTGAAGGCTGGTCGAGACCAAGGTGGCGATGCAGGGGGGCATCGTTCAGCTTGCTTGATCGTCTACGAGACCGAGCCCTATGCCCGAACGGATCTGCGCATAGACTTCGTACCGAAGCGGGACGGCGCACCAGACGCAGTCGATGCCCTCGGCGAGCTCCTCGAGCGTTGGAGGCCCCTGATCGAGTACTACAAGTTCCGCCCCCATGATCCTACCGTGCCCGGCTGGGCGGATTACCTCGAACAGCAGGGTACACCGTTCCGAGATTGAGCTCGATCCGACGGAGCCGATAAGGCGTTACGTCCGGGAGGGCACCGGCCAAGGCCACGGTGTCCTTTTCACCCTTTGAGACCAAGGCTGCTCAGATTCCGCAAACTCCAAAAACCATCATTTTCACCAGTGTGTTAGCGCTGTTGAATTATTGAGTGGGAATAATCCTCGACAGTATTTTCCGCTAGAAAGCCTTGACGGATCAGTAGCTTGCACGATCTAGGTCGAGTGACAAACTTTGACAAAACACGTTGGGAGACAAGGGTTTAGAGCCTACACGGGTTCATACCTGACAAACTCCCCTCGTTATCCAGATGCATAAATCCGAGACCGCTTGCGACGAGACTACTCGCGGGGCATATGTGACGGAGTCTCACGACCTCCTTGAGGGCAACATTCGGCTCTTTCGCACCATCTATAGCGGGAAGGTGTGGCAGATGTCGTGTTGGGTTCGGGAGCAGCAGCGGTACTTTCGGAAGTCGCTCCGGACGAAGGATCTCGGAGAGGCAAGGCAGCTTGCAACCGAGGAATATGTCGAGCTCAAAGCTCGGCTTAGGAACGGCGAGATGGTCTTCAGCTTAACGGGGTACGCGCGACGTGCAGATGGCCTGTTCCGTGGTTCACGCATTCTCGGACATTCTGTTCTGACGCTGCGCAATTCCATGTTCGGATCAGAAAGAAATCGCCGTCCCGGGCAGATAAGATGGCGCTTCGCTGAAACGCGCCGAGGGACCCGATGTCGGACGAAAACCTGCGAGAGGTCGTGATCGAGGCGGATTTAAACGGCCCGTATGACGGCATCGTGCGGCTCCTGGGCGACACGCAGCGCTCGCGCTACGAGCTGAGGGCCGTCGCGCTCACGACGTGATCGGACGAGGTGAAGGCCGCGAGGATCGCGCTTGGGATCCCGGCGTCCGTGGATGCGCAGCTCCCGGCACCCCGCCGTGCGGCGGGCGGTTACCTGGGAAGCGACGTCTCAGGCTGGGCACGGCTCCACGGCGGCGTAATATGGCCCGGATGGAGCTTCGCGCCCGTCACCCGAGTTTCGCCCGAGGCGGACGGAGACCACGATGACGCCGAGTGAACGGCTGCCCCTGTTCGTTCCGGAGCCTGCCGTCGCGCGATGACACTCGGATCGGACGAGGGCGTCGTGCGCGTCGACGCGCGGGCTGACAACCACCTGGTGCTCGGCATGCAGGCAGTCAGGGTCGGCGTGTCCGAGCGGTCCGCCGCCTTCGGGCTCGCGCTGGAGATGGGCTCGCGGCCCGAGGGCATTGCGGACATGATCCACGCGCACCCGACGCTCGGCGACGCATTCGAGGAGGCGAGCCTCAGCGGGGCGGGCCAGGGCTGGCACAACTGAGGGCTCGGCTTTGCGCAGTGCGATCGTTCTCGGCGGCGGGATGGCCGGTATCGGCGCGGCGCTTCATCTCCAGGGTCGCGGCTGGTCCGTGGCCCTCGTCGACAAGGGCGAGCCGGGCCGCGAGACGAGCTACGGCAATGCCGGGATCATCCAGAGCGAGGCAGTCGAGCCCTACGCCATGCCGCGCGACTGGCCGAGGCTGTTCTCCATCGCGGCACGACGCAGCAACGACGTCCATTGGGATCTGGGCGGCCTGCGTGACAACCTCGGTGCGCTGCTTCGCTACTGGTGGCATTCGTCTCCAGCTCGGCATGAGACCGTGTCGCAGGCCTATGCCGGCTTGATCGCCCGGGCCGTGACCGAGCATGAGGTTCTCGTCGCTGCGTCGGGCGCAGACCGTTTGGTGCGCCAGGGCGGCTTCCGCGTCCTGCTTTGCACGCAGGCGGCCATGGACGAGGCCGCGGCCAATGCGGAGCGACTCCGGACGCGCTTCGGTGTCCGGTCGCTCGCACTGTCGCCGGCCGAGCTCGCGGCAGCGGAGCCGACGCTCAAGCAGACCGGCGCAGGTGCCATCCACTGGCTCGATTCCTGGTCGGTGAGCGACCCGGGTGGACTCGTGGCTGCGTACACCCAGCTGTTCCGCCGCCGCGGCGGCACCGTCCGGCGCGGCGACGCCGGCACGCTGAAGCAGGGCGGGGCTGGCTGGAGTGTTGAGACGGCGGACGGGCCGTTGGACGCGGAAGCTGCGATCGTGGCGCTCGGGCCTTGGTCAACGGGGCTCCTTCGCCGGTTCGGCTATCGGATTCCGATGGTGCGCAAGCGTGGCTACCACCGGCATTGGCGGAGTGCCCAGGCGCCAAGCCTGCCAATCCTGGACGCGGCAAACGGCTACGTGATGGCACCCATGGCTAAGGGCCTGCGTATCACGACGGGCGCCGAGTTGTCGGCTGCTGGCCCTAGCGTCAGTCCGGTCCAACTCGCACGGGCCGAAGCCGCTGCCGGGAACCTCGTGGATCTCGGGTCACCCGTTGATAATGCGCCCTGGTCCGGCACGCGTCCCTGCATGCCCGACATGCTCCCGGTCATCGGAGAGGCGCCGCGGCACCGCGGGCTGTGGCTCCATTTCGGCCACGGACATCAGGGCTTTACGCTCGGACCCGCGTCCGGTCGCCTCCTGGCGGAGGCGATGTCCGGAGAGCGCCCGTTCGTTCCGGCCGAGCCGTTCAGCCCGGGCCGCTTCCGGCCCTGACGTGGTGCCCAGCAACGGCCGCCGCGTCGAGCAGCATGGTCGCTTCCTGGAGGTCGAGACGCCCGGCTTCGGCGATCAGCACGAGGCTGGCCGCGCGGCCCGGCTGCGGCGAAACCTCGGTCGGTGCGATGGTGGCGCGCGAGCCGACGAGCTGGAACAGCATCGGGCGATCCGGCTGATGGTCGAAGGTCACGAAGCCCTTGGCCCGCAGCAGGCGCGGCGCAAGCCTGCCGATAGCCACCTGGAAGCGCTGGAGCGAAACGGGCTTGCCCGCCGTCCAACTCACCGTTTCGAAGCCTTCCTCAGCCGCAGACAGCCGGGAACCTCGTGCCGGCGGGACGGGCGCATGGTCCCGGCCGGATAACAGCAGGTACCCCCATGCCCGGGGTCCACCTGCCGCATCGAAGGTGAGGCTCGGGGCCTTTTGGCGCGCGAGAGCCGCACGGACGCCCTCGAGCTCGGAAGCGTCCACAAGATCGGTCTTGCCGAGCAGGCAGAAATCCGCAGCCGTGACCTGCGACCGCCAGAGATTGTCGTCGAAGAGATCCGGCCGGTCCGCGAGGTGCCGAGCATCGACGACCGTCACCACCGTGTCGAGCGGCGTTTCCGCATAGATTGCCGGATCGATAAGGGAGCGGACGATTTCCGCCGGGTCCGATGCACCGCTCGTCTCGATGACGATCGTGTCCGGCGCGGGATCCCGGCGCATCAGGGTCGAGAGGGTGCGTATCAGGTCGCCCTGCAGGCTGCAGCAGATGCAGCCGTTGCGGAGGCTCACCACGCCATCCGCCGACAACCCCAGCAGGGCGGCGTCGACGTCGACCGCGCCGAAATCGTTGACGACGGCGGCGATCCGTCGGCCGCCGGGTTCCTGCAGGAGCTGGTTGACCAGCGTCGTCTTGCCGGCTCCGAGGAAGCCCGCGACCAGGACGACCGGGATGGTCACGCGGCCGAAGGCCGCCGGACGGGCCTGCCCGGCCGTGCGTCCCGCACCAGCGCGCCCTCCGAAATGACCGACGCGCCGCCCACCAGCAGGTGGCGGACGCCTTCCGAGGCCCGGTTCGGATTGCGGAAGTCAGCCCTGTCCGTCAGGCGATCGAAGTCGAAGCAGACGATGTCGGCATCGCACCCGACCTGCAACCGCCCCTTCCGGAGCATGCCCGGCGTGCTCGCTTCCAGGAGCTGCGCTGGGATGAGCGAGCACTTGCGCAGCCCTTCGACCAGCGAGATGGCCTGCCGCTCCCGCACCCACTCGCGCAGGAAGCGTGTGAAAGTCCCGCTCGATCGCGGGTGCGAGACTGCGTCCTCCGGCAGCGGCCAGGCATCGCCCTCGTACGTCGAGCCGTCAGGAAGGAGCCACGGGACGGCATCGGACGCGATCGCCCCGCCTGGAAACAGCACGGAGATGTCCAGGAGATCGCGGTGCCGCGCGTTCGCGGCAGTATCGAGGAAATGCCAGAGCACGAGCGCGCCCGGATCCTCGTCCTGCGCCGCGAGAAGCTCTTCCCGATCGGCGAAGCGGTGGCCGGATGCCAGGGACTCGACGGCGTCGTAGCGGGTCCCGGTCCGCTCGGGAAAGGCCGGGTCCGAGAAGAACACGGCGCCGACCACCGTCGAGCCGGTGCCGTAGGGATAAGCCTCGACCGTCACTTTCAGGCCCTGCGCCTGTGCATTGCGCACGAGCTCCGCCGCCCGCTCGACATCCTGAAGGCTCGTCGAGTTGAAATGGCAGATATGCATGTGGGCGCCGGTGGAGCCGGCGAGGCCGATCAGCCGGGTATAGGCCTCGACCGAACTCAGCGGGTCCACGTTCGACATGTAGGCGATATGCGTGAAGGTCGGCGCGTCGGTCGACGCCGCAAGGCTACAGAGCTCCGATATCTCCTTGAGGCCGGCTCCGGGCGCGTACGCATTCGGGAAGCCGATCCCGAGGCCGCCTTGGTCCAGGCCCGCCCGCGCGCGCGCGACGATGTCCGCAGTCTCGGCCGGGCTCGCCACCTCGTCGGCCCAGCGCCTGTCCTGCATGGCGCGACCCATCCCGGCGATGCTGGACTCGGTCTGCTGCGACGTCATCGCCGCAATGCGGGCGAAGACCCAGCCGGTCGAGGCGCCGTAGTTCAGCACCCGGCCGGCATCGACCTGCTCGTCGTACCAGCGCGCGACCGGCCAGACGCCGAGCTCCAGCTCGAGCGACGTCGTGACCCCGTCGAAGGCCTGCATCCTGTCTGCGGCGATGCACTGGCCGTGGGCGTGCAGGTCAATGAAGCCGGGTGCCACCACGAGGCCGTCGACGGAAATCGTTCGCTCGGCCGGGCCGAGATGGCCCCCGATCGCCGCGATGCGGCCTTGGCTGACCGCGATATCCGCCACTCCGTCGTGGCCGGTTTCCGGGTCGATGACGCGGCCACCGCTCAAAACGAGTTCGTGCATCAAACGCTCACGCTCTGGCTGTCTCCCGCAAGGCGCCGCGGTTCGATCCCGGCCTTACCCGGCGTATCGCCGAGAACATAATCAAGGCGTCAGGCGGGCTCCGATGTCCCCCGCCTTGCCCCGGAGCCGTGCCGCCGAACGCTCGCTGGCGCGCAGGCGCTCGTCGAGCATCGGCGCGGCCGCCTTTCGGATCGTCGCGATCAGCTCCGGCGGCGCGTTCCTGACAGTGATCGGGAAGGGAGGCTGCGGATCGTATTCGAGAAGGAGCTGAAGCCGGCGCGCGACGTCTTCCCCGGACAGCTCCGCCGCGACCTGGAATGCGAAATCGAGACCCGCCGTCACGCCGCCACCAGAGATCCTGTTCCGGTCCACCACCACGCGAGCGTCTTCCGGGATCGCGCCCAGGACGGCAAGCTGATCCCGCGACAGCCAATGGCAGGCGGCTCGGTAGCCGTTCAGCAGGCCGGCTCCCGCCAGGATCAGCGAGCCCGCGCAGACGGAGGTCACGTAACGAGCCGAGCCGCCGGCCCGAGCCACGAAATCCATGACCTCCCCGTCGTCCATCAGGGCGACCTGTCCCGGCCCGCCGCCGACACAGAACACGTCCAACTCCGGGCAGTCGTCGAGCGTGCAGGTCGGCATGACCGAGAGGCCGACATCGCTGACGATCGGCTCGATGCGCTTCCAGAGGAGGTGGACCCGGGCATTCGGGAGCCGCGCGAACACCTCGAACGGTGCCGTCACGTCGAGCTGGGTCATGCCGGGAAAGAACAGGATCCCGATCTCGATCGGCTTGTCGGTCATATCGTCACCTCGTTCTGGGAGCCGCTACTTCTTCGCCGACACCTGGGCGACCAGGGGGCACTCGCTCTCGCTCAAGGGCAGAAAGGCTTCGGCCGCCGGCACGCGCTCGATGACGTCGTAATAGGCCCAGGGGCTCTTCACCTCCGCGGCGGTCCTGACCCGCACCAAGTAGAAGTCGTGGATCAGCTTGCCGTCCTCTCTCAGCCGCGCCCCGCGGGCGTAGAAGTCGTTCACCGGCGTCGACCGCATCGCCTCGAGCACGGGGTCGGTTGCGTCCGTTCCCGTGCTCGCCACAGCCCGGAGGTAGTGGAGGATCGAGGAATAGACGGAAGCCTGAGGTGCGGTCGGCATCGCGCCGTGAAGCGCGTGGAACCGCTTCGCGAAGTTCCTCGTCTCATCATTCAGGTCCCAGTACCACGCCGTAAGCGTCGTAATGCCCTTGGCGATGTCCGGACCCATGCTGTGCACGTCCGTGATGAACATCAGCTGCGCGACCGGGATCTGCGCCGAACCGGCCATCCCGAATTCGTGCCATTGCTTCATCGTGCTGACGAGTTGCGCTCCGGCATTGGCGAAGGCCACGACCTTTGCGCCAGATGCCTGGGCCTGCAGCAGAAAGGAGCTGTAGTCGGTGGTGCCGAGAGGATGGAACACCGCTCCGACCGACTTTCCCCCCGCGGCACCCAGGACCCGCTGAGATTCCGAGATCATGTTGCGGCCGAAGGCGTAGTCGGCAGCGACGAAGAACCAGGTGTCGGAGCCCTGGGCGACGAGACGGCGGATCGGGCCGGCCACCAGGTTGTAGGAATCGTGCAGCCAGGTCAGGCCGGTCCGCGCACATTGCTTGCCGCTGACCTCGGTCGTGGCGACCGCCGCGTAGAGGGCCAGCTTGTTTCGCTCACGGACGATCGCCTGGACGGCGAGCCCAACCGCAGAGTTGCCGACGTCCACAACCACGTCGACGCCATCCGCGTCGAGCCACTGGCGCACGATCTGGGCGCCGACATCCGCCTTGTTCTGATGATCGGCCGTCAGGATCTCGACCTTGAGGCTGGGCGTCTCCTTCCGGAAATCCTCGATCGCCAGGCGGGCCGCCGCGATCGATCCCCGGCCGGCGAGGTCGGAGAGTGGTCCGGCCTGATCATTGACGATCCCCACCTTAACGACCCCCCCGGACAGTTCGGCGGCCTGACCGACGCAGGCCGCCGAGACAAGGAAGAGGGCCGAACAGAGACCGAGGACTAGCCGGCATCCGGCCCGCGTGAGTGGTGCTTGTGCTCGCTGATGGACCATCGATCACCCCTTCTGCTGATGATTGCTGGCGTGCGTTCGGTCACGAACCGGCCGGCCACCATGGCGCCGGCCGGTGGATGGTCACCGCGCCACGATGCGCCTTACGGCTTCGAGCCGGCGGGCCTGCCCGGGAGCCATCTTCTCCCGCATGGCCGCGAGTACCTGTCTCGGTGCCGTGTCCGGCGAACCTGCGTTGAAGGGCGGCGCCGGATTGTATTCCATGCGAAGCTGGATCGCCTCGGCGGTCGGCCTGTCGACCAGGAGCGAGACGAGCGTCAGCGCGAAATCGATTCCGGCCGTGATCCCGCCGCCGGTCACCCGGTTGCGATCGACGCAGACGCGCTCCTCCGACAGGATCGCATCGAAGTAGGGTAGCGCCTCCCGCGCACTCCAGTGCGTGGCCGCGCGATAGCCCTTCAGCAGTCCGGCAGCGCCGAGCACAAGCGAGCCGGTGCAGACGGAGGTGACATAGGCGGCCTCCCTCGATTGCTGCCGAAGGAAGGCCAGAACCTCTCCATCCTCCATAAGCGCGTCCGTGCCGTAGCCCCCGGGCACGCAGATGACGTCGAGCTGCGGGCTATCGGCGAAAGCCTTGGTCGGCGAGAGAACGATCGGCCCGTCGCTTTTGACGGGCTCGATCCGCTTCCAGAGCAGGTGGACGTTGGCGTTCGGCAGGCTGGAAAAGACCTGAACCGGCCCGGTCAGGTCCAACTGAGTGAAGTCAGGAAAGACGAGCAGGCCGATTTCGAGCGGGGTCGCCACGGTCAAACTCCAAGCGAGATCACTGCTACGGAAGCTGACATGCTGTCCTCTTGGCTGATATGCCGTATTTCCCTCGTTTTCGGACAATGCCGTGATCGGTCTGCTGATCTTCCCCGCATTCCAGCTTCTCGATGCGGCGGGTCCCATCTCGGTTTTCGAGATCGGAAGGCGCAGCAAGCCGACCGTCTCCGACGTGCGTGTCATCGCGTTGCAGGCCGGGCCGGTCCGCTCCTCGTCCGGCGCCGAAATGCTGGCGAGCGGCCTGCCGCCTCCCGATGCGCTCTCCACCCTGATCGTGGCTGGAGGGCTCGGCGTTCCGGACGCGTCGCAGTGTCCGGCGACCCTCGCGTTCGTCCGCGCCGTCGCGGGCCATGGCGCGCGCGTCGCGAGTGTTTGCAACGGCGCGTACATCCTGGCTGAGGCCGGCTTGCTCGACGGGCGTCGCGCCACCACCCATTGGTCGCTCACGCGGGACTTCAGCGCGAAATTTCCTGACGTGAAGATGATGCCGGACCAGATCTTCACGCGTGATGGCACGGTCTGGACGTCAGGCGGCGTTTCCGCCGGCATCGACCTGGCACTGGCGATGATCGCAACTGACCACGGCGAGGACGTCGCCTATGAAGCGGCACGCCAGCTTGTGATCTACTATCGGCGAAGCGGCGGCCAGTCCCAGTTTTCGTCGTTGCTGGAACTCAAGTCGCCGAACGGTCGATTCAGCCCACTCTTGTCTTGGGTGCGAGAGCACCTTCACCTACCGCTTACGGTCGATGAGCTGTCCGCGCGCGCCGGAATGAGCGCGCGGAACTTCGCGCGTGCCTTCTCCGCCGAACTCGGCACCACGCCTTCGAAAGCTGTCGAGAGGCTTCGCGTGGAAGTCGCACGGGAGCGAATCCAGTTCTCGAACGATCCGATCGAACTGATCGCGCAAGCGGCCGGCTTCGGCGACCCCGAGAGGATGCGACGCGCCTTCATCCGGATCTTCGGCCAGCCGCCACAATCCCTCCGCCGCACGGCGCGCGCTTGGGATGATGCCACTGCGACGAGCTTCGAGGGCAAAGCGAAGAGCGATCTAGACGAGGCAGGTGCCCGGGTTGATACCCCGCGGTGCTCGACGTCAACCGCCACCGGCTGATCTGCGTCGAGGGCGGCCCGAATGCGCTTGCGGCCTCACCAGCGAGTCCAGAGTCGGACCGCCGCACGGGACCCAGCGTCTGCGGAGGCGTGAGCGCCGCGTCCGCGCGGTTGGCGCAAGCCTCGTACGCGCCGCGCCGCTGCTCCGACCTCAAGCTGGAGAGCGCTTCTGCCCAAAGCCGCAGCACGAACCCGCAGCGCCCTCTGAAACACGACCGGTCCCCTCATCTACTCCTTGCCGGTCGAAGATCGAGCGCACGCTGGAGCGCCCTGGTCGGCTCGGCCAAGCGCTTACTCGCCCGGAGCCAGACGGGCTGCACCAGCACCTCGCCACCCCTCTGCTCCAGAAAGCAGACTACAGCGGGCGCAGAAATTATCTGGCGACCCGACCGCGCCATGAGCAGCCTCCAGGCGCCTGCCCGAAAGCGGACGCGAGTAGCGCAAGTGGCTTTCGGCCGCCTTCGACCCATCTCGGAAGCTCAGGACGTCCGCTTACAGGCATCCTGATCCCACTTTTGACCCATCCTGGCCGAAACCCGAATGTCCGGTTCTCGGGGCGGGGGCTGGGGAAGCAGACAGAAGAGTTCGGTCATGACTGAGACGCTGCAGGTCTCTCGAAGCCGTTCTCTGACCAGCTCGGCACGGCCGCCCTCGCGTCAAAGACTGAAGCCGCCGTCGATCCCGAGCACCTGCCCGGTCACCCACGTCCTCTCAGGGTGGGTGAGCGCGAGCGCCCAACGTGCGATGTCGTCCGGCACACCGCGGCGGCCAAGCGGGATCATTTCGATCTCCTTCGCCTTGATGGTCGCGATCTCCTCATCCGAGAAGCCCATGCGATCACGAAGGAAGTCGCTCTCCACCGGTCCGGAGGCGATCGCATTGACCCTGATCCCGAAGGGAGCGAGTTCGAGGGCCCAGACCCGCGTCAGATGTTCGAGCGCGGCCTTGCTGGCCGCATAGGCCGAGAAGCCGGCGATCGGCTTGCGGCCGAGCGTGCTCGACAGGTTAAGGATCGAGCCCTTCGTTGCCCGAAGATGCGGGACGGCTGCCTTGGCCAGCAGGGCGGGGCCGAAGACGTTCGTCCTGAACGTGGCATCCAGGCTGCCCGCCGTGATGTCGGCGAGAGCCTCCGGCTGGCCCGCCCCGGCGTTGTTGACCAGGATGTCGAGCCGCCGGGAGAGTTCGACGGCACGCGCGACCGTCGCCTCCGCCGCGAGCGGATCGCCGGCATCGGCCGCAAAGCCCGTGATCGCCGGATGGGAGGCCGCCGCCTCTTCGATGGCCTCCTGGCGGCGGCCCGTCACGAGGACCCGGGCGCCGCTTTGAGCGAAGAGGCGCGCGATCGCGAGGCCAATCCCCGCGCCACCGCCGGTGACGATGGCAGATTTGTTCTGAAGCACATTCATGGGTGTGATCCTCGCCGGCCTAGAGCCGGGTCACCTGTTCGGGATCGGCAGACGCGAGGGCGGCGCCCCTTTCAGCGGGTGGCGGGTAGATCCAGAGCGTGTTGATCTCAGTTTTGTAAGCTTTTGCCTCCGCGCCGACCAATTTGACCTGTCGATCCCAGCCGCGCGTGAAAACGGCTCCCGCTTCGCCGAGATCGAGGCAGACGACATAGGCTTCCTGGTGGTAGGGATGCAGCGGAAGCCCGAGCAGATCGGCGGCGGCATTGTTGCCCGCGAAAGCGCCGAGCCGGGTCGCATGCTGGCACGACATCAGCGCGTGGTTTCCGATGTCGTCACAGGATGCCTTGGCCGCATCCCCCGCAGCGAAGATGCCTTCCAGGCCTGGCACTCGCAACTCGCGGTCGACCAGGAGGCGCCCGAAATTGTCGCGCTCCGCCGGGAGCTTTGCCGTCAGCGGCGCTGCCCGGATTCCGGCGGCCCAGATCACGGTATCGCTGTCGATGCGCTCGCCGTCCGAGAGCGTCACACCGCCTCTGTCCAAGGCGGTCACGCCGACCCCGAGGCGGGTCTCGATCCCGAGCGTGCGAAGCGCATCCTCTACGATGGGACGCGGTCCGGGCCCCATATCCGGCACGACGGCGGGATTGCGCTCGACCAGTACCACGCGGCCCGACCCATTCCCGAGGACGCGGCGCAAACGGGCTGGCATCTCGGTCGCCACCTCGATGCCGGTGAAGCCTCCGCCCGCGACCACGACCGTATCTCGGCCCGACGTAGCGGCGCGCGAGCTGAGGCTCTTCAGATGCCGGTCGAGCTCGATGGCATCTTCGAGCTGGTCGACGCTGAAGCCGTGCTCCTGGAGCCCAGGGATAGGCGGACGGAACAGCCGGCTACCTGTCGTGATAACCAGCCGGTCATAGGTCAGCGACCGGCGCACACCGGCAGCCTCGCGGATCTCAATCGACTTGGTATCGGTATCTACCCCTTCGACTTCACCCTGAACGTATGTGGCCTCGATTGCGTCGAGGACATCGCCCAGCGGAGCCGTCATGCGCTCGGGATTGGGTTCATAGAGCCGGGGACGAATTACCAGCTCCGGCTTTTGCGAGACTAGGACGATCTCCAGATCGCGGGCGGGGCCGTTTGTCTGCTCGCGCAGGCGGGAAGCGGAAAGCGCCGCATACATGCCGGCGAAGCCGGCGCCGACGATCACGAGCCTCTGTTTCATGGTCGAGCTCCATCCTCCTCGAAGCCGCCCGAACGGCGTTCGGGGGAGCGCGAGGAGCCATGACGCTTGCCCTCGCCGCTACATATCGGAAGGTATTCTCCGGATAGAAGCAGCTCTAGCTATCTGGCCGGATAGGTCGTGACAGCGAGATGTCAGATTTGTGCCGTCGTTGTCGGTAATGTATCCCAGGCTTTCAGAAGCGCAGCGAGCGTCGTAACCTCCATTTTTCGTATCCCGTTGCTGCGGTGGAGCTTCACGGTGACCTCGCTAATCCCGAGAGCGAAAGCGATCTGCTTATTGACGCGACCCCGAACCACGTTTGCCAGGACTTCCCGCTCGCGCGGTGTGAGCGTCTCGTACCGCTCGACGTTTCGCGCCACGGCCACGGCCTCGCGCCGGCGTGCGACATCGAGCTTGATGGCGCAGGCGACGGCGTCTAGCAGCGCTTGCTCTCGCGCAGGTTTGGTCAGGAAGTCCACGGCGCCCGCCTTCATGGCCTGCACCGTCATGGGAATATCCCCATGCCCGGTCAGGAAGATGATGGGCTTGGCCGTGCCGTTTTGGGCTAGGTCAGCTTGGAGATCGAGGCCGCTCGTTCCGGGCATGCGGACGTCCAGGATGAGGCAACCCGGCCTCTCCAGCGCTCCCCTCGTGGCAAGAAGCTCGCGTGTCGATGCGAAACAGAGTGCGTCGAAACCCGCCGAGTCGAGCAAGTTTGCCAGTGCGTCGCGCACGGCCTCGTCGTCGTCGACGATGATGACGACCGGCATCTCGGTCTCGCCTCCGCGCCGCTCCACTGGATGTGCCGAGTCACGGAGAGATGGCTGTTCGGTTCTCATCGCATCGCTCCTCCGTTTCGTGCGTCCAGGGCCCTTCCGACTGCCGCGAGCAGTGCCTTGCCGTCGAAGGGCTTCCGGAAGATGCCGCTGATCCCTTGCGCCCGACCCTGCTCGGCGAGCTCGTGCCGGCCGGTGATGAGGAAGACCGGCATGTCGGGGCGCTCCCGGCTCACGAGGTTGCGGAGCTGGAAGCCGTCGAGGCCGGGCATGCCGATATCCGTGATTAGCACGTCGACCCCCGCCAGCCCGGCCTTTAGGAACGTGTCCGCGGATGCGAAGCTCACGGGCTTGTACCCGGCGGATTCGAGCAGGTTGCCGACCGACTCGAGCAGGCGTGGATCGTCGTCGACGATCGCCACGACGTAGCTGCGCGTGTTCAAGGTCAAACTCCTCAGGTCCGCCGCGAGTGCGTGACTGGTATCTCCAGCCGCTCTGCCAAGCGGACGAGGTCGGCGAGGGACGCCGCCGCCATTTTCCGCATGACGTTTCGTCGATGGACCTCCAGCGTCACTTCGCTGATGCCGAGCTCCCCGGCCGCCTGCTTGTTGAGGAGCCCGCTGATGACGAGCCTCATGACCTCGCGCTCCCGAGGCGTCAGGGAGAGATAGCGATTCGTTAGAAGGTCGACCTCAACCCGCTCGGCGCGGGCGGCCTGGTCCTGAGCGATCGCTGCATGAACCGCGGCGATCAGGTCCGATCCCGCCACCGGCTTGGTCAGGAAATCGACCGCGCCGTGCTTGATCGCCTGCACGGAGGACGGGATGTCGCCTTGGCCCGTCAGAAAGACGATGGGAGGGTGCTCGCCCTGCGCCATCTGCCTCTGCAGATCGAGGCCGTTGATGTCCGGCAAGGCGACGTCGAGGATGAGGCAGGCGGGAAGGTCCGGCTTGTCCGCCCGCACGTATTCGCCGGCCGACGCGAAGGCGACCGCATCCATGCCGTGTGAGGCAAGGAGCTCCTGGAGCGCCTCCCGCATCGCGCCGTCGTCGTCCACGATAAAGACGATCGAGCCACCACTCATCGTCACGCCTCCTCGGGAACGAGGGGCAGCGTGAAGATGAAGGTTGCTCCGTGAGGGGTGCCGGTCTCCGCCCAGAGCCGACCGTTGTGGGATTCCACGATTGAACGGCAGATCGCGAGCCCCATGCCCATGCCGTACGTCTTGGTGGTGAAGAACGGCTCGAAGATCCGCTCCGGTGCCGCTATGCCGGGACCGCAATCCGATATCTCCGTCCGAATGAGTTTCTCGGTCCGGCGCACGCGGATGTTCAGCGCCTTCTCGCCCGTGACGCCGTCCATTGCCTCCATGCCGTTGCGGATGAGGTTGATCAGGACCTGCTGGATCTGGACGCGGTCGAGAGCCGCCAGGGGCAGGTCCTTCTCGATATCGACCGCGATGCGAACCTGTCGCCGCGCTGCTTCATCCGTGATGAGCCGTGCCGCTTCCTCGATGACGCTCGACAGCGCCGTATCGTCCCGCAGCTCGATTGACTGCCTGAAGACGGCGCGGATCCGGTTGACCACGTCCGCCGCCGAGTTGGCGTCACGGATGATCCGCTCGGCCGTGATCTTAGCCCGGTCAACGTTCGGAGGATCGGCAGAGAGCCACCGGTAGCAGGCCTCTGAATTGGCTACGATGGCGGCGAGCGGCTGATTCACCTCGTGCGCGATGGAGGCTGAAAGCTCAGCAAGACTCGACGCCTGGCTCGCGCGGGCCATGCCCTCCCGCGCGCGGCGCAGTTCCTCCTGGGCCCGAACCTCGTTCTCGATGTCGAGGCAGATAATGTTCCACTGGACAATCTCGCCCGCGGCGTTCCGCATCGGGGCTGCGCGCGTCTCTACCCAGCGATACTCGCCGTCGAAGCGCCGAAGGCGGTGCCGTCTTGCGTAGGGCTCCCCCGTCGTCAGGGAATGCGCGTACCGCTCCTTGACGCCCGGCAGGTCCTCGGGATGGACGCCGGCATCAAGGGTACCGGCAAGCCGCGACTTGCCGGGTCCGTCCAGTTCCTCAAGATCGTAGCCGACAAATTGGCGAAGTTGCCGGCTGCGGTAGACCGGCTCGCCGTCCGGCGCGGCGCAGTCGATCATCGCCGGCAGCGTCTCGACGAGCTGCGAAAGGGAGCGCTCGCGTTCTCGTAAGGCCTCCTCGATCCGGAGCTGGTCGTCGATGTCGTGGGAGAGCCCGTACCATTGCAGGATGCGTCCGGCCGGGTCGCGCATCGGCTCCGCGCGCCCGTCCATCCAGCGATAGACACCATCGGCCCGGCGACGCGGTATCTCATGGCAAAGGGATCGCCCGTGGCGATGGTGTGCCTCAGCGCGAGGGCGAGGTCTTCGACCTCGTCAGGATGTACAATCGCCTCCAGAACTGCGCTGAGCCGGCTGCGATCCGGCTTGTCGGCATCGCCGACGCTCATCCCAACGAATGCGATCAGCCGCTTGTTGAAGAAGTTCGGCTCGCCATCCGACGAAAGACGCCAGAGGTAACTCGGAACCATATCGACGAGATGGGAGAGCTCCCGCTCTCGCTCGCGTAGCGCGTCCTGCGTGGCAACGAGATCATGGATGTCGACGCAGACGCCGTACCATTGTGCGATGCGTCCTGACTCATCCCGCAGAGCCTCCGCGCGGCCGTCCGTCCACCTGTAGGTTCCGTCTGCCCGCCGCTGGCGGTAGGTCATGGCGAAAGGGGCGCCCGTTTCGAACGAGCGCACGAGAGCCCGTTCCACCTCGCGCCTGTCGTCAGGATGGATGTCGGCAAGGGACCGAGAGCCTCCTTCCGTGAGCAAGTCCTCGGGACGGAGCCCGACTGCATCGGTCAGCCGTTTGTTGACGTAATTGGGCGTGCCGTCGGCCGTGGTAGACCAGATCAGCGCCGGAACGGTCTCCGTGAGCTGCCGCAGCTGCCGTTCGCTCTCCCGCAGGACCTTCTCGGCCTTCGTGCGCTCCGTAATGTCGATGAAGCCGACCAGACTCTTGTTGGCGACTGCGCCGGGACGTGCCGTCGTGAACAGGACATCGAAGACGCTGCCATCGATTCGGGCGACCTTGGTCTCCTCCTGGAAGACCTCCTCGCCGCGATAGCGTGCCTCGATTGAGCGGCGGATGGTCGGAAGGCTCGGCTCCCAGTAGCGGGTGACCGGCCCGCGCATTTCCGTGGGGTCGCGCGCTCCGAACATAGCGAGGAGATGCTGGTTGGCCTCCTCCAGTTCGAGCGCTTCCACCGCCTGGCGGAGGACGTCTGGGTGCTCGTCGATATACGGCCCGAGTTCCTGGACACCCTTCGCGCGCAGTTCGGTGAAGAGGGGGATGAGCTTGCTGGCATCGACTTGGGCGAGGCCGATCGGCATGTAGTGAAACAGGTCGCGATAGCGCCGCTCGCTCTGCCGCAGGGCTTCCTCGGCATGCACCTGCTCGTCGATGTCGACCATCGTGCCGTACCAGCCGACGACTCGCCCCTGCTCGTCGTAGCGGGCCGTCCCGAAGCAGCGAAACCAGCGATAGACGCCGTCGAACCGGCGAAGCCGGAAGTTCGCGTCGTACGGATCGCCCGCATCCAGGGCCGCTCGGCGCCGGCTGAGCACCTCGCCATAATCGTCGGGATGAAAGACAGCCCGCCATTCGGTGTTGGTGAGCTCATGGAAGAGCCCCGCGCCCGGGTTGGGCCGACCGATGAAGCCGAGCAGGTTCGCGCTGACGAAAGTCCTCCGGCCATCGGCGGTTGCCGACCAGGTTAAGGCCGGCATGCTCTCGATGATGCGCAGCGCCTCCACGGCCTCCGGATTTCTCCACCCGGAGGCGCTCGCCACCACCGCGCCGAGGCAGGCCGCGGTAGCAAGGAAAGCCGACCAGAACAGCAAGGTCTCGCGGCTGTTCGCCGGGAGAACTTGGCCCAGGAGGGCCGAAGCCGCGAAGGCGAGGGCCAGCATCGCGAGCAGGGGCGTCTGCGCCTTCGGAGGCGCGTAGACGAAGGCGGCCGCGACCGGCACGGTGAGGCCGAGAAGCGATCCCGTCACGGCGGAGGTCGTCAATTGCCAGGAGGGAGGCTAGGATGGCCACGGCCTGGGGTCGGTCCCGCAGCAGAGCTGTCACCGTCGCGTGCTCCTGTCCGGCAAAAGCTGGGGCGTGGAACCGTCCTGCACGGGCCTCGGCCCCTGGATTGGCGCTCATGCGGCGGGATCGTAGGTCCACGCCTCGCCGGCTGCACCCTATGGAAATCCATGCATCGCGCGCGATGGTCCCGCAGGAAGTCGACAAACGCCCGACGGCCGGATCGGTCTACCTATCCCGGAGCATCATACCGGCCCGGCAGGATCTCAGCGACAAGCTCTCGATGCCAGGGCCGGGCCTCTGCGCGGCCTGATCTGGCCAGCCCTGCACAGCGATTGGATGCTGATCATGCCGGACAAGGCGATCCGTGGCTCGGTAGCGGCCGCACTTGCGCAAGACGGGCCGCATCACCTCGCCCAGGTTCTTCATTCGCCTGCCGCTCAACTACTCTCCGGGGCAGGCACGCAATCCGCGTGGTGGAAACGCCGCCCTCCCGCCAAGCCGCACCGCTCCGGCAATCTCGACAGCCGGGCGGCGGCCGCCCTGGCCGAGGAGCGACAGCGGAGCGGTCGCACCGGCGCACATGCCCTGACGCTCGCCTATGTGGCCGTGGCGGTCTGGTGCGCCCTGGTCCACCCCTGGCCGGGAGCGATCTTCTATCTTGCCCTGGTTGCGGGGTTCATCGGGCTTGCCGCCGGGTGGGCCTGGCTTGCACGCCGGCCAACGCCCTCCTGGCTGGTGCTGGGTTTCGTGCTGGCAAACGCCATCCTGCTGACGATCACGCTCCTCCTTCCCAACCCGTTCGATCATCCTCCCTGGCCGATCCAGATGAAACTTCGGCCTCCGGCCTTTCCGTTCTTCATCCTGTTGATCGCATGGGCGACCTTCACGCTGTCCCCGGCGCTTGTCATCGGGGCCACCATCATCATCGCGGCAACCTGGAGCTGCGGGGTCGCGCTCCTCGCATGGCAGCCCGGAGCGCTGCTGGGCTTCGGAATGCCCGGCAGCAGCCCGAAGGATCTCGCGCATTACCTCGATGCCCGCTTCATCGACACGGCCGGCTGAGCTTCGAACATCTTCACCGGTTTTCTGATCGCCGGAATTCTGGCCGTGATCGTCGGCCGGATCCAGCGCCTGGTCGAGATGCAGGCGCGGATCGAGCGCACGCGCGACAACCTCGCTCGCTTCGTCCCGGCGAACCTCGTCGACGAACTCGCCGAGATCGATGAGCCCTTCGGTCCCGTCCGGACCCAGAAGGTCGCGGTCCTGTTCGTCGACATCGTCGGCTTCACGGCCTTGTGCGAGACCATGCCGCCGTCCAGCGTCATCCGGATGCTGCGCGGGTCCCATCAGCGCATGGCCGATTGCGTGTTCGAGCACGGCGGAACGCTCGACAAGTTCGTGGGCGACAGCGTGATGGCCACTTTCGGCACACCGCGCCCGGGCACCCGCGACGCGGCCGACGCTCTTGCCTGCGCCAAGTCAATGCTTGATCAACTTGAGGCCTGGAACGTGGGCCGGTGCGCAATCGGCGAGCCTCCTCTAAGCGTCGGGATCGGTCTCCATTTCGGGCCCGTGGTGCTCGGCGAGATCGGGAACGAGCGGCGCCTGGAACTCGCTGTCCTCGGCGACACCGTCAATACGGCGAGCCGTCTCGAGGTCCTGACCCGCCGTCTCGGTACTCCGTTGGTCGCTAGCCAGGAGCTGATCGCACGCGTTCGCGAGGAGGTGGGCGAGCTTGCAGTCGAGCTGGTTCCCGGGGCGGCGCCGATCGCCGTTCGCGGACGGGCGAGACCGGTCGAGGTTTGGACGCTCAATCGGGCGTGCGATGGCCTCCGTAATTCGGCGGAAACCGAAATCTGTCCGGGAACATCGCGTGTTTCATCCTCATTGCTGAGTGCCAGTCATCCGCACGGCAATGGTGAAGGCAACAGCAGGTCGCGCGCGTCTGCCGAGATGGAACAATCCGGGTGCTTGGGCTGTACGCAATTCATAGACTTCAATCCGCGTCCTATGCCCTAGAATAGGTGAAGCTGTCCCCCGGCCCAATCGATCTAATCTGCGCGCAATTTTACCCTGGATCGTCGCCGTTCTTCGCGGCGCCTGCAAGGAGACGATCATGGGACTGAACATTAGCTCACGCGACGCTCGGCTGAGTTCGACGGAATTGGTGCCGTCGCGCTACGCGGTGCAGGTCGGCGATATCGACGTGCTGGTGATCAGCGATGGCGTGTTGCCGCTTCCGACCGAGATGCTGGGACACAACGTTGACAAGGCCGCCCGGACGGCTTGGCTCAAGGACATGTTCCTGCCGGCGGATGCCTTCGATTGGTCGCTGAACGTGGTCCTGGTCCGCAGCGGCAAGCAGACCATTCTCATCGATGCCGGGCTCGGGCTGGATCCGGACCTGAACCTGCCGCGCGCCGGGCAGCTGATCCAGCGTCTCGAGGGTGCCGGCATCGAGCTCTCCTCCGTGACCGACGTCGTGCTCACCCACATGCACGTGGACCATGTCGGCGGGCTGCTCGTGGATGGGGTGAAGGACCGGCTCCGCCCGGACCTGCGGATCCACGTGGCCGCTGCCGAGGTCGCGTTCTGGAACTCACCGGATTTCAGCCACGCACATATGCCCACCGGCTTTCCGGATGCGCTTCGAGCGGCTGCAAAGCGCTTTGTGAAGGAATACCGCAGCCAGCTCCGCCAGTTCGATGAGGAACACGAGGTAGCCCCGGGTGTGGTCGTGCGCCGGACCGGCGGCCACACCCCCGGGCATAGCGTCGTCCGTCTGGAATCGAAGGGCGACCGCCTCACCTTCGCGGGCGACGCCGTATTCGCGGTCGGGTTCGAGCATCCCGACTGGCACAACGGCTTCGAGCACGACCCCGAAGAGGCCGCCGTGTCCGCCTCCGTCTTCTGACGGAACTTGCGGCGACCGGCGAGCAGCTGGTGGCAACCCACCTGCCGTTCCCATCCGTCGGTCGGGTCGCCGCCGAGGGCGATACCTTCCGCTGGGTCCCGGTCTTCTGGGACCATTAGCCGGCGTGCGCTCCGCTGTGCGTGGCGTAACGGCTAGTGTGGACGCTGCCCCTTACCGGTCTGCCGGCCGCCAAGGGATTGTCTCAGCCAGCTTCACCTGACGCAACGCCCTGCTGGGGCTGGAGCGTGGCCACCACCCTTCTGATGCCAGCGGCCGAAGGCATCAGATCGGTGTTCGGCCGATCCCTCCCACTGCAAACTAGAAAGGAAGAGCGCCGATGAGCACGATCACCACCACCGATGGCGTAGAGATATTCTACAAGGATTGGGGGCCGAAGGATGCCCAGCCGATCATGTTCCATCACGGCTGGCCGCTATCAGCTGATGACTGGGACACCCAGATGCTATTCTTTCTGGCGGAAGGCTATCGGGTCGTGGCCCATGATAGGCGTGGACATGGTCGCTCGACACAGGTGAGGGACGGCCACGACATGGATCACTACGCAGCGGATGCCGCTGCTGTAGCCGAGCATCTTGACCGGCGGAATGTCGTCCATATCGGTCACTCGACCGGTGGTGGCGAGGGGACGTACTCAATCGTGCCTAAGTAGGCCTCGCTCCGAACCGTCACGGTGACCGACATTAGCAAGGCGACCGAGGCGCTAAGCTGCACACCGCACTGTTGAAGCTGTTGACCATGGCGAGCCGCCGACACCTGAGGCCACGGTTGCCCCGTACGGCCGAGTTCCAACATGGCTGCTGGTGCGATTACGCTACGAGAAAATCCGGCTTGAGTAGGGATGCGATCAGTTGCTCAAATCGTCCCTGGTGTATGTCTGACTGCTGAAATCAGTCGAAAAGCAGCCAGTCGGCTTTCGGCCAAGATGCGATACCTAATCACGGAGCAAAGAACCCGACCTTCTGAACTTCAGACTTCGGTCGACAGCGGCCGAGAGCTCACGTCCGCTTTGCACGGGCGCCCTCTCAGAAGCAGACGGACCTCTTGCGGCCATAATGAGATCGTCAGTGCGCTGTTCGACAGGGGAAGGGACGGCGTCCAAAACGGACTCAGTAATAACAAACGTGCGGCGCGGAGGTCGGAACAGCAGCCGCCCGGCAGGATGGTACGACGGAGCCCTGCGCCGATGTGCATTCCTTCGTTCGTGAGTTGGGTTACTCAACTTCTACAAACTTGAAAAATGCCTCGCTTTACAATGGGTCACCAGATTCAGATCATCGAGTGGGAGTGACGGCGAGCCGCTGCTCGACTGTCCGGCAATCTTTGCGCGTCCAGCCCGCGAGAGTAGGCGGGGAGCCTGCGAGGGGGCTGGTCGATCTCCGGCCTGTGCGGCGCGTCGGCGGGGGAGAGACCTCGCCGACGGTGATCCTGCCCACGGCCCAGGTGGTGTTCAGGCGTGCATGCGGTACCGCTCGGCGGGAAGCCGGTTTCTGTAGTTCGGCAGCATGGCCTGGCGTGCGGCCTGAAACGCGTCCCACTGCCCGGAATCGGGTAGCGGCGGGATGGTCACTGCTTCGCGGCGGTCGAACCCGACCATGGCTGCATCCACGAGGTCGTCGACTTCCATCACGTAGGATAGCGCGCTGACATCCGTGCCGACGTGATCCCAGATTGCCGTGCGCGTCGTGGCGGGAAGCACGGCCTGGACGTAGACGCCTTTCGGCCCAAGCTCGAGGTTGAGCCCCTGGGACAGGAACAGCATGAAGGCCTTGGTCGCCCCATAGACGGTCATGCCGAATTCCGGCGCCAGGCCGACCACTGATCCGATATTGACGATCGCCCCTTCGCCCGCCCTTGCAAGCCGCGGCGCGACGGCGGTGGCGAGACGCAGGGGTGCAGTCGTGTTGATCGCGACAAGCCGTGCGACCTCATCCGGGCTCTGCTCGATGAAGCTTCCGCCAAGCGCCGTGCCGGCGTTGTTGACGAGAATCCCGATGCGGGCGTCGTCGCTTAGCCTCGCCTCGACCGTCGCAAGCTCGGCAGGACGCGTGAGATCGGCCTGGATGATATCGACGGATACGCCATTTTCCTGGTGCAGGCGGGCGGCCAGGGTTTCCATCCGGGCCATGTCACGGGCAACCAGCACGAGGTCGTGCCCGCGTGCCGCGAAGCGCTGCGCGTACGCGGCTCCGATGCCGGTGGAGGCTCCCGTGACGAGGACGGATGGAGCGAGTGTCATGGCGTTGCTCTTTCCCCTGATCAGTTCTAATCATGATATGCATCATGATTGACAAACACGACGTCAACCGTGGAAATCTCACAGGGCCGCGCGGGACATCTCGGAATGAAGGTGAGCCGGGAGCAGATGGCGGAGAACCGCCGCCGGATATTGGACGCGGCGAGCCGGCTGTTTCGCGAGAAGGGCTTCGACGCGGTCAGCGTGGCGGAAGTGATGAAGGCCGCCGGGCTGACCCACGGCGGCTTCTATGGCCACTTCAGGTCCAAGGACGACCTGATCGAACACGCTCTTACCCATGTCCTCGCCGGCTCAACCGGAGGCGAGGATCTTCGGGCCTATGTGGATGCCTATCTCTCGCCGCGTCACCGTGACGATGCCGGAGGCGGTTGCCCGACTGCGAGTCTCGCCGCCGCCGCGCGCCACCAGACCCCCGGGGCCCGCTCGGCCATGGCGGAGGGCCTTCGGCAGCGGGTCGACCGTATCGGCAAGTCGCTTCCGGAGGCCGATCCGGCAGAGCGACGCCGCGCCGCGATCGGAATCTGGGCAGCCATGGTCGGGGCAGTGATCCTCGCACGGGCGATCGACGATCCAGCGCTCTCGGATGAGGTGCTGGACGGGACGCGGGCCTGGATCGACGATGGGGTAGAGCGAATGACTGGCGCGTGACGGCAGCGCCGGGCCCGAGAGCGGAGGCGCGCCGTTCCATCGCGTGGGGCTATAAGTTCGTGGCGGTCGGCTCCGATCTCAGTACCATGGCCTCGGGCGCCGACGCGCTCGCTCGAGCCTTCAAGGCCTGATCCGCTCATCCTGTTGTGCGAGGCGTCATGCAGATCGACCGACGACGCCTCCTCGGGTCCGCTTTCGCGGCTCCTCTTCTGTTCCTGCCGGTGACCGCCAGCGCGCAGCCGGTGAAGGTCGTGCTTGGCACGGCGACGCCGGGCGGCGGCTTCCCGGTCTATGGGGCGGCGCTCGTCGCGGCGCTCAAGACCGTCGATCCCGAACTCGAGATCGAGCAACGCGGCACGAAGGGCAGCACCGAGAACGTACCCATGCTGGAACGGGGTGAACTCGACCTCGGTCTCGTCACGGGCGAGGTGCTGCATGAAGCGCTTGCCGGACCCGGTCGCCCTTCCGCCCGCGTGAAGATCCTGAGCGCGATGTATTCCCAGCCTGGGATGTTCGTGGTCCGGGCAGACAGCCCCGCGCGCAGCATCGCCGACCTGCGGGGAAAGCCGGTCGCCTTTGGGGCGCGGGGCTCGGGCCTGGTCGTCCTCGCCCGCTATGTCCTCGACGGGATCGGGCTCGATCTCGATCGGGACTTCCAGCCGATCTTCCTCGACCGGGCGGGCGATGGTCCCGCCATGGTGCTCGACGGCCGTGCGTCCGCCCTGTGGGGCGCGGGACTCGGATGGCCCGGCTTCGCATCCGTGGCTGGGTCGCCCGACGGAGCCCGGTTCATCGCGCCCGATGCGGCACAGATCCAGGCGATCCGCGCCAAGCACGGCTTCCTCAAGCCGCTTCTCGTTCCGGCCCGGACCTACGCGGGACAGGATGCACCGATTGCGTCGGTCGGCTCGTGGAGCTTCATCCTGGTGCGATCGGATCTGGACGAGGCGCTCGCCTATCGCCTCGCACGGGCGCTGAATCGCGCTGAGCCGGCTTTGGCCGCCTCGCTCCCGCAGGGCGCCGAGACCACGGCGGGCAATACGGTCGCGGCCATCTCCGGCCCGGACGTCTTGCATCCCGGCGCTGCCCGCTATCTGCGCGAGGCCGGCTTTCTCCGGTGAACCGGAGCTGCCGGGCCTAGTCCAACATCGCGTGTCAGCGATATCGCCGTTGACCCCCATGTGATGCGGCGTGCCGCCGACGCAGGTGTGAGCCGTTGGCCGATTGCGTATCGGCTCTGGGCTGGTGCGTTCCGGGCATGACTTGGCGACGCCGAAGGAGTCACTTCGCTCCCGTTTCGCAACGAGGCGGCATGGCGGGGGATCTCGGTCTGGCAACCACCTTTGCGGAGGGCATGTATTCGAATGGCGTGCCGTAGATTATTTCTTCTACAAGTCGCAGGAACGGGAGATTGAAATTCCGGTTTCGAGTGTAACAAAGCGTAGTCATGCTAGTTGATCTTTGTTGCCTGGGTGACGACGATGCCTGCTCCAAACATTGGTGGAGAACGATCGTGGTGGGGGCAACCGAAGCTTATTGGCCAGGGAGAGCGACGGCGTCGCTGACGTCCCCGGAGGGAGGGCGACCCTTTCGACTTCGCCACCGATTGGGAGCGCTGAGCCTGGCGCTCGCACTGGCCCTGATCAGCTGGATCATCGTCGGAGGCCCGGCCTCCGCCCAGGGAACGGCTGCCGGGGCGCTCGTTACGACGGAGTGGCTGGAGAAGAACCTCGACCAGCCGAAGCTCCGGGTTCTCGAGGTCTCCGTCGAGCCGGGGCTGTTCGAGCGAGGCCACATTCCGGGCGCGCAGAACGTCGTCTGGCACACGGATCTCGTCGAGACCACGGATCGCGACATCGCCCGGCCAGAGAAGTTCCAGGCATTGGCCCGCCGCCTCGGCATCGACCGGGACAGCACGATCGTCCTCTATGGCGACAACAACAACTGGTTCGCCGCCTGGGGCGCGTGGGTCCTCGCGCAATACGGCCTCGTCGACAACGTGAAGCTGCTCGATGGCGGCCGCAAGAAGTGGGAGGCCGAGAAGCGCCCGCTCGACACCCGGACCGCCGAGGTGGCGCCCTCGAACTTCACCGTCGCGGCGGCACAGCTGGGGCTGCGGGCGCGCCTCGCCGACGTGGTCGCGGTGGCTAAGGGCGATCGGAAGGCGAAGATCCTCGACATCCGCTCGCCAGACGAGTTCTCAGGCAAGATCATCGCGCCGGCCGGCTTCCAGGAACTCGCGATCCGCGCGGGCCACATTCCGACCTCGGTCAACGTGCCTTGGGCCCGGGCCGTCAACCCTGACGGGAGCTTCAAGTCCGTGGCCGAGCTCAAGAAGATCTATGCAGAGGTCGGCGTGGACGGGTCGCAGCCGATCATCACGACCTGCCGCATCGGCGAGCGCTCCAGCCATACCTGGTTCCTGCTGACCCGCCTGCTCGGCTACGAGGCGGCGAACTACGACGGATCCTGGACGGAATACGGGAACGCGGTTGGGGTGCCGATCGCCAACCTCGCTGGCACGGTCTGGGGCGGCAAGTAGCGTGAGCTCGGCCTCCAATCCGGTGCTCCGGGCAGGCCCGGGGCTCGGAGACCTGTCTCCTGTCAGGGCCGCGCTCGCGGCCCTGATTGCCGTCGGTCTCGTAGCCGGCGTGTGGCACCTCTCGTCACAACCGGGCAGCGGCAAGCTTTCGCTGTCGCTCCTCTTCGGCGCGCTCTTCGGCTTCGTCCTGCAGCGCTCGCGCTTCTGCTTCGCCTGCCACTGGCGCGACCTGCTCGATCGAGGCGATCCGCGCGGCGTGCTCGCCATCCTGGCCGCGCTCGCAGTGGCGCTGGCCGGCACGACGGCCGTGATCGGCGGATGGCTTCCCGACCCGAGCGGGACGCGGCTGCCGCCGGATGCGCATATCGGTCCGGTCGGCCCGGTCCTCGTCCTGGCCGGCCTCGCGTTCGGGGCCGGCATGGCGATTTCCGGCTCCTGCATCAGCGCGCATCTCTACCGGCTGGGGGAGGGGTCCCCGACGGCCCCCTTCGCGCTTCTCGGCACGGCGGTCGGGTTCGTCCTCGCCTTCCGGACCTGGAACCCGCTCTATCTCGCGAGCGTGTCGGATGCGCCGATCCTCTGGCTGCCGCGCTTTCTCGGCTATGGCGGCGCGCTTGCGCTCGGCCTCGGTGTTCTGGCGGCGATTGCGTTGTGGCTCATGCACGCCCGACCGGTCGCGCCCGCTTCCCCGGCGCCGGACCCGCTCCACGCCGTGTTCCGAAATCGGTGGCCTGCCTGGCTCGGCGGAATCGCCGTCGGCGCGATTGCGACGATCGCTTATCTGCGCGTCGGCCCGCTCGGCGTGACGGCCGAGATCGGCTCCCGATCGCGCCAGGCGGCCGGTTCCTTGGGGCTTCTTCCCGCCCGGCTGGAAGGGCTCGACACGTTCAGGGGCTGTGCCACGCTCGTGCGCGACGCTCTCCTGACCCCGAACGGCTTGTTCGTGACCGGCCTCGTGCTCGCCTCCTTCGGGGCGGCCCTGCTGGCCGGCCAGTTCCGGCCCGAGCGGCCGCGGACAGGCCATGTCGCACGGGGCCTCGCCGGGGGCGTGCTGCTGGGCTGGGGAGCCATGACGGGGCTTGGCTGCTCTATCGGCACGCTGCTGTCGGGCATCTCGGCCGGCGCCGCATCGGGCTGGGTTTTCGCCGTGACGATGTTCGGCGGGGCGACGCTCACGACGGCCCTCGGCCGGCGCCTGGGGCTCCTGCCGGGCCCGTGATCGCTCGACGGGACGGATTGCAGCCTCTATCCAGCTTCGTTGCTCGGCCCTCGCCGGCGAGCGCGTCAACGATGATGGATCAGCCTTCGTGCCGAGCCGCCAACCACTCCGGATCGCAATCGTCGGGGGCTCGATCACGGGTCTGACGGCCGCCGCGCTGCTCGCACGGATCGGCGCCGATGTCCGCGTTTTCGAGCGCTCGCAGGCCGACCTCGCGGGACGCGGAGCCGGCATCGTCACGCATCCGGAGATGCACGCGATCCTGGCCCGGCTGGATGCCTGCGCCGATCCCGCGAGCCTCGGCGTCGCGGTCGAGACCCGCCGGGTGCTCAACCGGGAGGGGCGCATCGTCGGCGAGACACGGCTGCCGCAGGTGCTCGCGAGCTGGGGGCGCCTCTATGGCGCCCTGGGGAAGGTGCTCCCGCCAGGGATCGTCACGCTCGGCGCCAATGTCGTGCGGATCGAGCCAGGCTCGGGCGAGGCGGCCTTGCAACTGGAGGACGGCCGGAGCTTCACGGCCGATCTCGTCGTGGGAGCCGATGGCCTGTTCTCGACGGTCCGCCGGATCTTCGCCCCCGCGGTCGCTCCCGTCTATGCGGGCTACGTCGCCTGGCGCGGCTTGGCGGAGGAGAGCGAGCTCTCGGCCGAGACCCGGGACGCGATCGCTGATCATTTCGCCTTCTGCCTGCCCAAGGGCGAGCAGATTCTCGGCTATCCCGTCTCCGGCGCGGGCGACGATACCCGGCACGGGCGCCGTCGCTTCAACTTCGTCTGGTACAGGCCCGCGGGGCCGGAGGAACTCGGCCGGCTCCTGACGGATACGGAAGGGACGCGGCACGAGCTGTCCATTCCGCCCAACCGGATCCGGCCGGAGGTCCTGAGCAGGATGCGGAGCGATGCGGACCGGCTGCTCGCCCCGGCCTTTGCGGAGGTCGTTCGTCGAACCCGCCAGCCCTTCCTCCAGGCGATCCTGGACCTTGAGGCGCCCGCGATGGCGTTCGGCGGCAGGGTCGCGGTGATCGGCGATGCCGCCTTCGTGGCCCGGCCGCATGTCGGCATGGGGGTGACCAAGGCGATGGCCGACGCGTCGGCGCTGGCAGATGCGCTCGTCGCAGCGCAAGGCGACGTCCCATCTGCCCTGTCAGTCCTCGACCGGACGAGGCGGCCCTTCGGCGCGGCGATCGTGGCGCGGTCGCGGGCGCTCGGTGCCTATATGCAGGCCCAGCAGCTCGACGCCCGGCAGCGCGAGGACGCCGAGCGGCACCGGAAGCCAGAAGCGGTGCTCGCCGAGACGGCGGTCCCGCCGCCCGATCTTCCGGGCTGAGGCAGGGGGCTGCCGCTCAGACCCGGACGTGCACCGCTCCTTCAGCCTGGGCCTGCACTTCGGCAGGCAGCTCGAAGGGCGGATTGGCGCTGTCCAGGAACTCCACCGTCGTGAAGATCAGCTCGGTGTCGCCGATATTGGCGAGGTCGTGCGTCATCGAGCGGCCGGACGAGAACGTCATGTGCTGGATGTCCCCGGCCCGGTACTCGGTCTCGACCACCCGACCGTCCCCGAAATGCGAGCGCGCCCGCCCCGCCGTGATGGCCGTCCAGAAGTAGTCGAGCACATGCGTGTGGAAGCCGATCCGCTCGCCCGGCTTCAGCTCGATCGTCCAGACCCGGGAGCGATCGTCCATCGATAGGAGCCGCGTGCCGACGCAGCCGTTGCGGCGTCCCGCTTCCAATTCTGCCGCGAGGTCGGGCGCTGGTGCCGGACGGGATGACAGGGCCTGCGACATGGATCGTTCCTCCTGGTGTTGTTTGGGTTAGCCCGGCTCGTGCACGGCTGGTCGGCTGGGAGCGGCGGCTCTGTGCTCGCGGCGGACGATCGCCCGGAAAGCCTCGCCGAGCCCCGGCAAGCTCGAATCGAGCAAGGCTTCGCGGAGCGCGTCGTGATCGGACGGCGCGTCGGCGCCGTAGACCTGTGTGCGCAGCCCCACATAGACGAGGGCGCCATGGATGCCGAAGAGAAGCTCGAACTCCTCCGGCGAGAGCGGCTGCGTTTCGGGCGATGGCAACCGGTACTCGGCCCGCATGGCGGCGAGGAGCGGGGCGAAGATGCGCTCGCGCACCATGCCGAGATAGCGCTGCGGAAGGCCGTAGCCCTTCAGCCCGGCCGACACGAAGATGCGCAGCCACGCATAGTCGTCGATCGTGCGCTGGTAATCGAGCTCGAACCGCCGGAAGCGTTCGATGGTCGGCCGGGATGCGTCGGCGATGATCGCCTCCCACTCGGCTTTCCAGCGCTTGAGGTAGACCTCCTCGTAGATCCGCTCGATCAGGTGCTGCTTGGTCGGAAAATAGCGGAACAGGAGCGGCTGCGTGATCCCGAGCCGCCGGGCTAGCTCGCGCGTCTGCCCGTCGAGCCCGACCTCCGCGAAATACGCGATCGCGCCCTCCAGGATCTGACGCTCGCGCGCGCCCGCATCGAGCCGCCGGCGTGCGGGCGCGCGGCTCGGCCGAAGGTCTAGCTCGATTTTACTTGACCCCATTCCAAGGCAGCCTCTATTGATCAAACGATCAACAAGAGGCTCCAGCCTGCCCCAATCACCCGGGGCAGAGCAAGGGGTGAAGGGGAGGGTGCGCCGGATGAAGGCGCCGGATTTCGCCTATGCGCGGCCGACCACGCTCGATGAGGCGCTCGCTCTGCTCGCCGAGCACGGCGAGGATGCGCGGCTCCTGGCGGGCGGGCAAAGCCTCGTCACATCCCTCAACATGCGCCTCGCGGCGCCTTCCCTCCTGATCGACCTGAACCGGATCCCCGATCTCGCCGGGATCGCTGAATCCGATGGACTGGTCCGGATCGGTGCGATGGCGCGCCACCGAGAGGTCGGCGAGTCGCCGCTGGTCCGGGAGCGCTTGCCGCTGCTCGCGGCGGCGATGCCCCACATCGCCCACCCGGCGATCCGCAACCGTGGAACGATCGGCGGCTCGGTCGCGCTGGGCGACCCGGCGACCGAGTGGCCGGCCTGCTGCCTGGCCCTCGACGCCACGATGGTGGTCCGCGCCCAGGGCGGGGAGAGACGCGTCCCGGCGGCCGAGTTCTTCCAGGGGCTGTATACGACCGCGGTCGGGCCCGACGAAATCCTCGTCGCGATCGAGATGCCCATCCCGTCCTCCGGCGCGCTCTGGGGCTTCGACGAACTCGCGCGGCGGAGCGGCGACTACGCTCTCGCCGGGCTTGCGGCCAGCGCGCGGAGCGAAGGCGGGAGGCTGGCCGATGTCAGGCTCGCCTTCTTCGGCGTCGCAGACCGTCCGGTCCTTGCGAGCGCGGCAGCGGCGGCCCTTCAGGCCGGGGACATCAAGGCCGCGCAGGCCATGCTCGGCGACGAGATCGACCCGCCCGACGACATCGCCGTGAAGGGCGCGACGCGGCTGCACCTCGCCCGCGTGCTCCTCGGACGCGTCGCCGGCCGCATGATGGAGGCTGCCGGTGGAGCGTGAACGCGAGATCTCCTTTCTGCTGAACGGGCACCCTGTCAGCTGCCGCGCCGCGGCCCGGACCCATCTCGGCGACCTGCTGCGGACGGAGTTCGGCTTCACGGGCGTCCATATCGGCTGCGAGCACGGGGTTTGCGGCGCCTGCACGATCCTGGTGGACGGCCGGGCGATCCGCTCCTGCCTGATGCTTGCGGTCCAGGCCGACGGGGCCGTCGTCGAAACGATCGAGGGGCTGACCGAGAGCGGCCGCATCGCCGACCTCCAGGAGGCCTTCCACGAACGCAACGCCCTCCAGTGCGGGTATTGTACGCCCGGCATGCTGGCGACGGCGTCCGAGTTGCTGGCGGAGAACGAGGCGCCCTCCCGCGAGGCGATCCGGGAGGCGATCTCCGGCAATTACTGCCGCTGCACGGGGTACCACGCGATCGTGGACGCGATCGCCACGACGGCTGAGGCTCGCCGGAAGGGCGATGCCGGCTGGGAGGCCGCCACGTGAGCGACACCGCGCTGACCTTCCTCGACCGGCCGAACAGCTATATCGGCCGCTCCGTCCCACGCCCGAACGCGCGGCGCCTCCTCGAGGGCAAGGGTGTCTATGTCGACGACGTCGCAGCCGGTCGGCTGGCGCATGTAGGCTTCCTGCGCAGTCCTCTTGCGCATGCCCGCATCTCCTCGATCGACACCGAGGCCGCCAAGGCGATGCCGGGCGTCGTCGCGGTCGTAACCGGGGCGGAACTCGCCGCAGTCTGCTCGCCCTGGGTTGGAGTGCTTGGCCATTTCAAGGGGCTGAAATCGGCGCCGCAGCATGCGCTCGCCGTGGATCGCGTCACCTGGGTGGGCGAGCCCTTCTGCGCCGTCGTGGCCCGCAGCCGGGCCGAGGCGGAAGACGCATTGTCCGCCATCGCTGTCGAGTTCGATCCGTTGCCGGCCGTGGTCGATATGGAGACGGCGCTCGATCCTGCGACGCCGCTCATCCACGCCGAGCTAGGCGACAACATCGCCTTCGAGCGCATGCTCGATGTCGGCGATGTCGAGGCCGCGTTCCGGGATGCGGCCGTTGTCGTCGAGGAGACGTTCCAGTTCGGCCGGCATACGGGCGTGTGCCTGGAGCCGCGCGCGATCCTGGCGGATTGGTCGGCACCCGACGCGACGTTGACCGTGCATCACTCCTTCCAGGCGCCGCACATGATGCAGGACATCCTGTGCAAGCACCTCTCGCTACCAGAAGGCTCGGTGCGGGTGATCTGCAAGGATGTCGGCGGCTCCTTCGGCATCAAGGTCCACATCTACCCGGACGAGATGGCCACCTGTGCGCTGTCCGTCATGCTGAAGCGCCCGGTGAAGTTCGTGGCCGATCGGCTTGAGAGCTTCACAAGTGACATCCATGCCCGCGACCATCGGGTAACGGCCCGCATGGCGTTCTCGGCCGAGGGCGACATTCTCGCGCTGGACATGGACGACCTCACCGGGATCGGTCCCTATTCGGTCTATCCCCGCACCAGCGCGGTCGAGGCGAACCAGGTCGTGAACCTGACCGGCGGCCCCTACCGCCACCAGCACTACCGGGCGCGCGCCCGTGTGGTCCTTCAGAACAAGGCGCCGACCTGCCAGTACCGGGCGGTGGGGCATCCGATCGCAACCATGGTGGCCGAGGGGCTTGTCGATCTCGGGGCGGCGCGCCTCGGGCTCGATCCGCTGGCCGTGCGCGAGCGGAACGTCATCCCGGACGATGCCTATCCGTGCTCCGGCGTCTCGGGGATCAAGCTCGAGAGGCTCTCCCATCAGGCCGCGCTCGCGAAGCTAAAGAGCATGATGGATTACGACGCGCTCCGGGCCGAGCAGGCTGCCTTGCGCCAGAAGGGCATCCATCGCGGCATCGGCCTCGCGACCTTCATCGAGATCACCAACCCGTCCGCCGCGTTCTACGGCGTCGGCGGCGCCCGCATCTCCTCTCAGGACGGCTGCACGATCCGCCTCGATCCGCAGGGCGGTGTCGTGGCCTCCGTCAGCGTCACCGAGCAGGGCCAGGGAACAGAGGGCATCATCGCGCAGATCGTTGCCACCGCGACGGGCGTGCCGATGGAGAAGGTGAAGGTCGTCTCCGGTGACACGCAGGCGACGCCCTATGGTGGTGGCACCTGGGCCTCGCGCGGCGCCGGCATCGGCGGCGAGGCGGCGTGGCAGGCCGGCAAGGCGCTCCGCGCCAACATCGTCGCGACTGCCGGTGCGATCCTCCAGGCGAAGCCGGAGACGCTCGACATCCGCGAAGGCGCCATCGTGGATGCCGCGACCGGGACGGAGCGCATGCCGCTGTCGGAACTGGGCCGCATCGTCTATTTTCGGCCCGACACCCTGCCTCCCGGCGTGCAGCCTGAATTCATGGTCACCCGGCACTACGTGCCGAAGGATTATCCCTTCGCCTTCACCAACGGCGTCCAGGGCTCCTATGTCGAGGTCGATGTCGAGACCGGCTTCGTTAAGCTCCTGCGCCACTGGTGCGTGGAGGATTGCGGCACGGTCCTGAACCCGCTCCTCGTCGACGAGCAGATCCGCGGCGGCATCGTGCAGGGGATCGGCGGGGCGCTGTTCGAGCACTGCATCTATGACAGCGAGGGGCAGCTGCTGAACGGCTCGATGGCCGATTACCTCGTGCCGATGGCGGGCGAGATGCCGGACATCGAGGTCGCGCACGTGGTCTCGCCGACGTCGTCGTCCGAGATCGGCGCGAAGGGCGCCGGCGAGGCAGGGACGGCGGGCGCACCGGCCGCGGTGGTGAACGCCATCAACGACGCTCTTCGGCCATTCGATGCCCGGGTCGCCCGGCAACCGGTGACGCCCGAGGTGATCCTCGAGGCAATGGGCGTGGTGTGATGGGGCGGGGACCAAACGGGCACCCGCGCCGAGGCACCGGGCAGCGTCGCCACCGTTTGCGCTTCGATGTCGAAAGCGGAAGCCGGGTCTCAGAACTTCAACGATACGGGAGGACCACATGAGCCAGGGGATCGACAGACGTAAGCTGTTGCAGGGCGCTGCGGGCGTTTCGGCCATCGCCCTGGCCGCGCCGGCCCTGCTGCGGAGCGCCTGGGCCCAGGGCTCAGGACCCATCAAAATCGGCTTCCCGGTGCCGCTCACGGGTGCGTTCGGGGCGGAGGCGAACGATCAGGTTCGCGCCGCACAGATCGCCGTCAAGGAATTCAACGAGACCGGCGGGTTCGAGGGCCGGATGGCCGAACTCCTCGTTCGGGACGACAAGCTCAATCCTGGCGAGGCCGCCACCCGCACGCTCGAGTTGATCGAGAAGGACAAGGTCAACTTCATCGTCGGCGCACTCTCGGCGGCCGTTACGCTGTCGATCAACAACGTCGCCCGCGAGCGCGGCGTGATCTACAATTCGATCAGCCAGTCCGATGCCATCAACGAGGCCAAGGATTTCGGCCGCACCACCTTCCACGAGGCCTTGAACCCGCACATGACCGCCGGCGCCGTCGGCCGCTATGTGTTTCCCAAGGCCTCAGGCAAGAAGGTGGCATTCCTCACCGCCGACTACGCGTACGGCCACGAGATGGTGCGCGGCTTCCGCAAGGCCGGCGAGGCGAGCGGAATCGAGGTCGTGGCCGATATCCGCCACCCGATCGGCGCCTCCGACTATTCCGCGTTCCTGCCCCGCATCGCCGCCCTGAAGCCGGACGTCCTCTGCCTCTGCAACTTCGGCCGCGACCAGGTCGTCTCGATCCAGCAGGCGACCGAGTTCGGCCTCAAGCGCACCACCAAGCTCGTCGCGCCCGTGCTGCTCTTCACGGCCCGCAAGGCCGGCGGCGACGCATTCGAAGGGGTGGTCGGCGGGACGTCCTATTACTGGCGGCTGGAGGACAGCGTTCCCTCGGCAAAGGCATTCAACGACAAGTTCCGGGCCGCCTATAACGGCGCGGTTCCCTCCGATTACGGCGCGCTCGGCTATGCGGGCGTACGTTCGGTTCTCGAAGGCGTGAAGGCGGCGAAATCGCTCGAGACCGACAAGGTCATCGCCGCCATGGAGGGACTGAAGGCCGATTTCTACAAGGGGCCGCAGAGCTTCCGGAAATGCGACCACCAGCTCGTCCAGTCGGTGCTGATCGTCGAGTCCAAGCACAAGGACCAGAAGACGCCGGACGACGTGTTCACGATCCTCGCGACCGAAGGCCCGGACGAGAAGGTGCTCCGCACCTGCGAAGAGCTCGGCCACAAGGCGTGAAGGTGATCCAGGACGGCAGGATCTTCTCCCCCGTTGCACGGGGGAGGATCCGGGCGCAGATGTCATGACCATCGCCGGCTTCCCCCTCGACCTGCTTGCCATGCAGGTCGTCACGGGCGTGGCGCTCGGGGCGATCTACATCCTGGTCGGGATCGGCCTGTCGCTGATCTTTGGCCTGATGAACGTCGTGAACTTTGCCCACGGCGCCTTCTTCATGGTCGGCGCCTATATCGGCGTCTTCCTGTACGGGCTCACGGGAAACTTCTGGCTGTCGCTCGTCGCCGCTCCGCTCGCGATGGGCGTGCTCGGGCTCGCCGTCGAGCGGGTGCTCGTCCGGCCCCTCTACGGCCGGGGGATCGACGATCCGCTGCTTCTGACGTTCGGCCTCTCCTACGTGATGGTGGAGAGCGTCCGGATCGCGTTCGGCCTGACTGGGTTGCCGTTCGGAGCGCCGCCCGCGCTGCGCGGCGCGGTCGATATCGGGATCGGGTTCTTCCCGCTCTATCGCCTGTTCCTGATCGGGTTCACGGCCCTGGTCGTCACGGCGCTCTACCTATTCATCGAACGGACCTCGTTCGGTCTCATCATTCGGGCTGGCGCGCGTGACCCGCAGATCGTCCAGGTGCTCGGCATCGACATCTCCAAGATCTGGCTCGTCGTGTTCGGGCTCGGCTGCGGGCTCGCCGGACTTGCCGGCATCCTCGCGGCGCCTCTCCAGGGCGTGACGCCGGAGATGGGCATTCCGGTCCTGGCGGAGGCTTTCGTGGTCACGGTCGTGGGCGGAATGGGATCACTCGCGGGGGCCGTTCTTGCCGGGCTGCTCGTCGGCATCGTCGTCTCGATGACCTCGCTCATTGCACCCGACCTCACCAAGATGGCGATCTTCGCGCTGATGGCGCTCGTGCTGCTCGTTCGTCCTCGCGGCCTTCTCGGCCGGGCGGGAGCCCTGGGATGAGCGACGCCGCCCTCGCACCGACCGCTCCGGCCGAGCGGCCCGCCTCGGGCCGGACCGGGAGCGTCCTCGCCTTCGCGTCCCGCCACCGCGTCGCGCTCACGCTCACCTTCCTGGTGATCTTCCCCTGGATCGCGCCCTACCAGGCGCTAGCGGCCAACATCCTGGTGCTCGGGCTCTTCGCGCTCGGGTTCAACCTGCTCTTCGGCTACACGGGCCTTTTGTCCTTCGGGCACGCGGCACTGCTGGGCGCGGGGGCCTATGGCTGCGGCATCGCCATCGTCCATTACGGCTGGCACCCGCTGCTCGCCATGGTGGCCGGCACGGCACTGGCGACGAGCATTGCGGTCGTCATGGGCTACCTCGCCATTCGTACCCGCGGCATCTACTTCGCCATGACGACGCTCGCGCTCTCGATGTGCGTCTACTACGCCTTCTACCAGGCGGAGCGCTTCACGGGTGGCGAGAACGGGTTGCGTGGCATCAACGTGCCCAGCCTGTCGCTCCCCGGGTTCAGCCTGAACCTGCTGAACCCGACCACGAAGTACTACGCCATGCTGGCTGTGGTCGGACTCGCGATCTGGCTGTTCTCCCGTATCCTGTCCTCGCCGTTCGGGGCCGTGCTGGAGGCCATCCGGGAAAACGAAAATCGGGCGCAGGCCTGCGGCTACGACGTCCGCCGGACGAAGCTCGTCGCCTTCATCCTGTCCGGGGCCTTCTGCGGGCTCGCGGGCGCGCTCCAGGCCATTCACCTGTCGATCGTGCCGATCGAGACGATGCACTACTCGACCTCCGGCCAGGCCGTGATGATGGCGCTGCTCGGCGGGATGGGCACGTTCTTCGGGCCGTTCGTGGGCGCCGGCGTATTCCTGCTTCTGCAGGACGTCTTCTCGAGCCTCACCAGCCATTGGCAGCTTCTCGTCGGCGCGATCTTCATCGCCTTCGTGCTCTTCCTGCCGCTCGGCATCTGGGGAGAACTCCTGGCACGCATGAAGAGGGCCGGCCTGTGACGGCGCCGATCCTCGCGACCGAGGGCGTCGGCAAGCGCTTCGGCGCCTTCCGGGCGCTGTCGAACGTCTCCGTCACCTTCCCCGAGGGGGGGATCACGGCCGTGATCGGCCCCAACGGTGCCGGCAAGTCGACCTTCTTCAACGTCATCTCCGGTGCGTTCGCACCGAGCGAGGGTCGCGTCCTGTTCCGCGGGCGGGACATCACCGGTTCGCCGCCGCATGCCTTCGCCCGCATGGGGATCGCGAAGTCCTTCCAGATCACGAATGTCTTCCCGCACCTCACGGCGCGGGAGAACGTCCGGGTCGCCGCCCAGGCGAGATCCGTCCGGTTCCAGCTCTTCCGCGACCGCTCCTCCTATCCGGAACTCACCGAGACCGCAGAGCGGCTGCTGACGGAGGTGGGGCTCGGCGCCCGGATGTCCCGCCTCGCGCGGGAACTCGCGCATGGCGAGCAGCGTGCGCTCGAGATCGCGATGGCGCTTGCCGTGGAGCCTTCGCTCCTCCTTCTGGACGAGCCGACGGCAGGCATGAGCCCCGAGGAGACGCGCGAGATGATGGATCTCGTCCGCCGGCTCGCGACGGAGCGGACGCTCATCCTCGTCGAGCACAAGATGAAGCTCGTGATGGACCTCTGCAAACGGTTGATCGTGCTGCACCAGGGCGAACTCCTGGCCGAGGGGACGCCGGACGAGATCCGCGCCCATTCCGAAGTCCGCCGCGTCTATCTGGGCAAGTCGGCATGAGCAGCGCCGCAGGGGTGCCGCTGCTCGCCGTCCAGGATCTCTCGGCCTGGTACGGGCACAGCCATATTCTCCAGGGCGTCAAGCTCGAGGTGCGGCCCGGCGAGATCGTGACGCTGATCGGCCGCAACGGCGCCGGCAAGACCACCACGCTCAAGTCCATCATGGGTCTCGTGCCGCGCCGCGAGGGGCGTGTCGCTTTCGCCGGCGAGGAGATCCTGGGCCTGCCGCCGCATGCCCGCTTCCACCGGGGGCTCGCCTATGTGCCGGAGGAGCGTCGGATCGTTCCAGGTCTCACCGTGGAGGAAAACCTTCGCCTTGGGATCCTCGCATCCGCAGGCCGGCGCGACGAGGCCCGGCGGGTCGAGGCCATCGCGGAGACGTTCCCGCGCCTCAAGCAACGCCTGAAGCAGGAAGCCATCACGATGTCCGGGGGCGAGCAGCAGATGCTCGCCATCGCTCGGGCCCTGATGGCGGAGCCGATCATGGTGCTGCTCGACGAACCCTCCGAGGGCATCATGCCCATCCTGGTCGAGGAAATGTTCGAGCAGTTCGTCGCCATGAAGCGCGCAGGAACAACCATCCTGCTCGTCGAGCAGAACGTCGACCTCGCCCTCGACGTCTCCGACCGCGTCTACGTCATGGACGGCGGTGCCGTCGTCCACCATGCGACCGCGGCCGCGCTGCGGGCCGACGATGAAGTCCAGGCGCGCTATTGCTCGGTTTGAGCTAGGATCGGCCTTCCCGGAACGCCGCGGCGGGGAGGTGGCGATGGCCGATATCCGCGTGATCTGCGCCATCGGGCTGCGAGGACAACTCGGCCTTCGCGGCGCAATGCCCTGG
Organism: Enterovirga sp. CN4-39; assembly: GCF_049446235.1. Taxonomy (NCBI): domain Bacteria; kingdom Pseudomonadati; phylum Pseudomonadota; class Alphaproteobacteria; order Hyphomicrobiales; family Methylobacteriaceae; genus Enterovirga; species Enterovirga sp. CN4-39. Next base: position 232,142 of record NZ_JBMSEF010000001.1, read on the forward strand.
GAGGGCGACCCAAGGCGCGAGTTCAGGGCGGATGTCGCGCGGTTCTTCGAGCTCACGCGCGGACACGTGATCGCGGCCGGCCCGGCGACGGCACGCTCCATCCCGGATTTCGCCCGCCACGACCGGACGATCGTGGAATTACGCTCCTCGGATCGGCCGGGCGACCTCTTGGATCGCTTCCGGGACCGCGTCGTCTTCATCGGCGGCGGCCCGCCCGTCTGGGCGGCCTATGCGCAGTATGTCCGGCACTGGGACATCACCCGGCTCCCCTATGACGGGGAAGCCGACCGCTGGTTCGATCCGGCATGGCTGACCAGCGGTGCGCCCGCCGAGGTCAGCGTCCGCTGAGCCGGCGGGCTTCGCCGAGAGCCGCCTTGCAACCGGCATCGCCACGGGAATCGAGCGCGGCGGCTTCCGCGAGCTTGTTCCTGGCGGCCGAGGATGAATCGGCCGGCTGGGATGCCCGGCTTGGATCCTGCGCTGCGGTGGGCAAGCCCTGTTGCTGGCGTCTTACGTCTTCGGGCGACGTCGCGATCTGAGCGGACGCCGCATTCATCTCCTTGAGCCCGCCTTCCCCGCTGGTCCGCCCGCCCGCGGAGGTGCTCGGTGCACCTGACGTCATCGCCTCCGTGCTTCCGCTCGCGCCCCGCGCGGCGGTGCCCGAGATGGAGCCTGTTACCGGCGCGCCCATCGCCGTATCGTCAGCCAGGGCCCGGCGCAAGGACGCGATCTCGTCCGAGCAGGGCCCGGCCCAAGCCGCCGTTGCAGAAAGAGCTGCCGCCATCGCGAAGCCAATGGCGGTAAGTGTCCGGCTATGCATTGTTCCCTCCCGATCCGTCTGACGAAAATGCCGACGAAACAGGCGAAGTTCCGATGCCTCGATGTGCCTTGATTTGTGAGTAGCGATCGTGATCACTGTTGCCGGGTGAGATTTGGATAGTGTGAAAATAATAAGAGAGTGCACGTTCAGTTCTGAATGGTCGCTCTTGAATGCCGGGAGGATACGAATGCGGACTCACGTTGCGCTGGTGCTAGGGCTGACGCTGCTCGCCCCCGCTTCCGGCAATGCCCAGGATGCAGCGGCCGGCGAGAAGGTCTTTCTCCAGTGCAGGGCCTGCCATCAGGTCGGCCCCAACGCCAAAAACGGCGTCGGCCCGGTGCTGAACGGCCTCTTCGGACGGCACTCGGGCAGCGTCGCGGGCTTCACCTATACGGATGCAAACAAGAACTCCGGCCTGACCTGGGACGAGGCCACCTTCCGGGAGTACATCAAGGACCCCAAGGCAAAGATCCCCGGCACTAAGATGGTCTATCCGGGGCTCAAGGACGAGAAGCGCGTCAGCGACCTGATCGCCTACCTGCACACCTTCGACAACGCGCCCGTGCCGCACTGACGAGGGAGGCTACTTGTCATGCTTGATGTAGGCGAAGCGCGGGTCCGAAGGCGTGCCTTCGAGCGGCCCGCCTTCCGCCGCAGGGTTCCAGGCCACGACCTCCTCGATCTTGCGCGCGAGCGCGAGATCCTTCTCGGTGATGCCCTTCGCAGAGTGGGTCATCAGCCGCACCTCGACCCATGCATAGGAGGCCGTGATGTCGGGATGGTGCCAGGCGGCTTCGGCGAGGTGGCCGACGGCGTTGATGGCCATCAACGTGCCCTTCCAGCCATTCGTCTTGTAGGTTCGCCTGATCCAACCATCCTCCAGGCGCCAGCGCGGCAGCTCGCTACGGAGCCTGTCGACAACCTCCGGCTCGTCGAGGGTGGGCTCGCGCGGTTGGGTCATTGCTTCCTCCCTCCTCGGCCCCGGCACGATGCGGGCCGTTGCTGGCGCGCGCAAGGGCCGGCGAGGCCGCGGCCGTGAGGCCCTCCCGCCGGCAGGTCCTCGCCGCAGCGGCAGGTGCCGGCCTGCTCGGGCCAGTCCTTGCTGCCGATCCCTCGGGCTTTCGCCTGGGTGTGCTGCCCTTCGGCACGGTGTCGTGGGAGGCGGAGGTGATCCGCTCTCTCCGGCTCGACGAGGCCGAGGGCTTCAGGCTCGAGCAGGTGCGGCTTGCCGGGAACGACGCTGCGCGGATCGCTTTCCTGGGCGGCCAGGTGGACGCCATCGTGTCGGACCTGCTCTGGGCCGCGCGCCTCCGCAACGAGGGCAGGGCGGTGCATTTCCTGCCCTTCTCCGCGACGGAAGGCGCGCTGATGGTGCCTCCCGAGACCGAGATTTCGCAACTCGGCGATCTGAAAGGCAAGCGCATCGGGATCGCCGGAGGCGCGCTCGACAAGAACTGGCTCCTGCTTCGGGCCGCGGCGGAGCGCGAAGGCCTCGATCTGCCCAACGCCGCCTCGATCGCCTACGGGGCGCCCCCGATCCTGGCGGAGAAGCTGCAGAGCGGCGAACTCGATGCCGCACTGCTCTACTGGACGTTCTGCGCCCGCCTGGAGGCCAGGGGCTTCCGGCGCCTGATCGGGGCCGACGAGATCGCCGGCCGCTTCGGGGTGACGGACCGGCTCGCGCTGCTCGGATACCTGGTCGATGAGCCGCAGGGAGGCGACCGGATACGGCTCATCCAAGGGTTCCTTCGCGCCTCGCAGGCGGCGAAGGGAGAGCTTGTTTCCAGCGATGCCGCCTGGGCCCTCGTACGCCCGCTGATGGAGGCGCCGGACGAAGCGACCTTCCAGGCGCTTCGGCGCTACTTCCTCGATGGTATTCCCCGGCGCGCGGTGGCTGCTGAGCGGGCCGATGCCGAGCGGCTGTTCGAGGTCCTGGCAAGGGTCGGGGGCGAGAAGCTCGTCGGGCGCGGTGCGTCGCTTCCTCCAGGCCTCTATTGGGATCCCCCGGTGTGAGCCCGCGAGTGCAGCGTCATGCCACCGGCCGGCGCGACACGCACCTGAAGGAGCAGTTCGCGGCAATCGGCAAGGAAGTAATCGGAGGCGAGGTCGCCGCGCGTCTCCTCTCCGTCGCGGCTCTGTCGGCCGCCTGGGAACTCGGTTCCGCACTCGCCGACTCGCGCGCTCTTCCGAGCCCCGCTGCCGTGGCCAGCTTCGTCGCGAGCGAGGCACGATCGGGCGAGCTTGGGCGGAATGTCGGGGCGACGCTGATCCGGGTCGCTGCCTCCTTCGCCTTGGCGATGGTCCTCGGGACGGTCCTCGGCATCATGCTCGGGCGGTCTCGTGCGGCGAACCGTGTGTTCGACACGTGGCTCGGGCTGTTGCTCAACACGCCCGCGCTGGTCGTGACAGTGCTCTGCTACGTGTGGCTTGGCCTCACCGAGACCGCCGCGATCATGGCTGTTGCGGTGAACAAGCTGCCCAATGTTGCGGTCATCGTGCGGGAGGGGGCGAGGAGCATCGACCCGCAGCTCGAGGAGATGCGCGCTGCCTTCCGGTTCGACCGGGTCACATGGGCGCGGCACGTCCTCCTGCCGCAACTCCAGCCCTACATGATCGCGGCGGCCCGTTCCGGGCTTTCGCTTGCCTGGAAGATCGTGCTGGTCGCGGAACTGCTCGGCCGCCCGAGCGGTGTCGGCTACGCGATCTCCTACTATTTCCAGCTCTTCGATATCGCGGCGCTGTTCGGCTACAGCCTCGTATTCACTGCTGTGATGCTGGCCCTCGACCTTTTCGTGCTGAGGCCGATCGAGACGCATGCTGCCCGCTGGCGCGCCGTTCCCGCTTAGGGTCGAGATCCGGCGGAAGGTGTATCACTCGCGGGCGGGCGAGGTGGAGGCGCTGCGGGATCTCCGGTTCGAGATCAAGGAGGCAGAGACGCTCTGCATCATGGGCGCCTCCGGCGCGGGAAAGAGCACGACGCTCCGCATCGTCCTGGGGCTCGACCGCGACTTCGACGGGAAGGTGGAACCCGATCCAGCGCGCATCAGGAGCGCGGCGGTCTTCCAGGAGCCGCGCCTTCTGCCCTGGCGCGACGTCGAGACGAACGTGCGGCTCGCCCTGCCGCGCCGCGACCGGGATCGCAACCTGGACTTTCTCTTCGCCGGCCTCGGCCTCGAACCCTGGCGCAGTCGGTTCCCGGGCGAACTTTCGCTCGGCATGGCGCGCCGCGTCGCGCTCGCCCGCGCGCTGGCAATCGGACCGGAACTGCTTGTCCTGGATGAGCCCTTCGTATCGCTCGACGACCAGGCCGCCTCGGAGCTGCGGCGGCTCGTCTTCGCGGAGGCGCAGCGCCTCTCCTGCGCGGTGCTGCTGGTGACTCACGACCTGGTCGAGGCCGTACAGGCGGCGGATCGCTTGTTGCTGCTCAGCCCGCGTCCGGCGACGGTGCTCGCCGATCTCGCGATCCACGAGCCGGCAGCGGCGCGCAGCCGCGGCTGGGCGGAGCGCATGCGGGCGGAGCTGGCGCGGACCTATCCCGAGGTGGTGGCCGAATGACGCGACGTGCCCTGAGCGGCGCCTGGCTCGGCCTCGCGCTCCTGTGTGCCGGGTTAGGGCGGATCTCGCCCGCTCCGGCCCAAGCCGACGATCCCCTGCCGGTCCAGGAGATCGCGACAGGGGTCTTCGTGTTCGAGGCCCAGATCGAACTCGCCGCGCCGGGAAATCAGGGTGCGATCGCCAATCTCGGCTTCATCGTCGGGCGCGATGCGGTGGCGGTGATCGACACGGGCGGGAGCAGGCGTGTCGGCGAACGCCTGCTGGCCGCGATACGGGCCCGAACCACCCTTCCGATCCGATATGTCGTCAACACGCACGTTCATCCGGACCACCTCCTCGGCAACGCCGCCTTCGCGAGTTCGGGGGCGGAGTTCATCGGCCACGCGCGGCTTCCAGACGCGCTTGCCGCGCGGGCTGCCCAGTACCTCTCGGCCAACGAGGCCCTGATCGGTTCGGCTTTCGCGGGCACGCGAATCGTGTCGCCGACCCGGCTCGTCTCTGGACCGCTGCTTCTCGATCTCGGGCTTCGCCGGATCCGGCTGGAGGCCTGGCCGACGGGCCATACGGATAGCGACCTCACGGTGTTCGACGAGGCGACGGGCACCTGGTTCCTTGGCGACCTGCTCTTCGCCCGCCATCTCCCGGCGCTCGATGGCTCGCTGAGGGGCTGGATCGCAAACCTGCGGACCCTCGTCTCTCGGCAGGCCGCGCGGGTGGTGCCGGGTCATGGGCCGGCGTCGATGCCATGGCCGCAGGCCGCCGAGCCGCTCGGCCGCTATCTCCAGAGCCTCGAGGCCGATGTGCGGGCGGTCGTGAAGGGGGGAGGCACGATCGAGGAAGCCGCGCGGGGCGCGGCGCGGGGGGAGGCGGGGCGCTGGGAGTTGTTCGAGGCGTTCAATGCCCGGAACGCCACCTCCGCCTATCACGAGCTGGAGTGGGAGTAGCGGCTAAGGCCGCCCCGCTGCATGGTCCGCGAAACGCACGGCGCTGTCGTCCTGCCTGGAGCGACTGACCTCGGTCGTGAACTTGAGCCGCATCGCGCGCCCGACATCGCCGAAGTCGCGTGCAGCGATGGTGAAGGCGCTCTGCCCGCCGATGACGTTCTGGGCGTACCAGTCCTCGATCGTCGCGGCCTCGCGTCCTTCAAGGATCGGCAGCCCATTGATCGTCGCCCCGAGTGCGACGAGTTCGTCGCGCCGCGCCGAGGCGGGAGCGCTCGGATTGCAGTTCTCGCTCCCGTCACCCGAGACGTCCACGATGCTGTGCCGGGCAGGGGAGGGCAGGCTCGCGAGGACCCGATCAGCAATGAAGCCGAGCATCGCGGACACGCAGGTGAAGCTGCCTCCCACCCGATCGATCTTGCCTACCCGAAGCGCGAAGGCCCTCATGTCGTCGAGGGTGGCGAGCGGCGTCCAGGGGACGGCAATACGGGCGCGGTCCGCCCAGGTCACGACTGTGATCACCAGCGGCGCCGCGGCGGGGCTCAGGAGGACGTTCTGCACGGCCGGATCGGAGAGGGCATCCGCGATCCCGTCGCGCTGCAGGCGGAACCGCTCGGCATCAACGGATCCCGATACGTCGACCGCGAGGATGAGGGCCGTTCCAATGCGGGCCGGAAGTGGTGCCGGTGCAGGCTCGCCGAGGGCGGCCACCGCCGGCCCGGCGCAAAGGAGCAAGACGAGCACCGCGAGGCGCATCAGGGCCGCACGCTGGCGAGCAACGACGGGTCGAGGCCAAGCGCACCACTAAGCAATGCTTGGTCCAGAACGGCTCCGGTCAGGTCCGCTCCCGTGAGATCCGCCCCGGTAAGGTTCGCGCCGGTCAGGTCTGCCCGGTGGAGTTTGGCGCCGCGCAGATTTGCGCCGACGAGCGAAGCGAACGCCAGCCGCACGCCACTGAGGTCTGCATCCTCGAGCCGCGCACCGCTCATGTCCGAGGCCGTGAGGTCGGTGGGCGTCAGCGCCTCGATCATTGGGTTTCGATCCGGGCGGGCAGTCTGCCCGATGCGGGCGTGGCGGAGATCCGCGCCTCGAAGATCCGCGTGAGCGAGGCGCCCGATGATGGTCGCCCCGGCGAGCTTCGCCCGGGCGAAGTTAGGGGCCTCGTCGCGGCTTGCCGCGAGCCCGGAGAACGCCGCGACGCGCAGGAGCGAGGCCTGGGATAGATCGGCGTCGGCGAAGCTGGTGCCGATGATGACGGCCCGATCGAGGCGCGCGCCGACGAGCTTCGCGCCGCGTAGATCCGTGCGTGTCAGGTCGGCGCCGAACAGGTCGACGGAAGGCAGGGCAGCGCCGCGCAGGTCGAGTTCGCTGAGGTCGAGCGCGCTCAGATCCTTGCCGGCGAGATCCGCGGCCCGCAGCCTCTCCGGATCGGCAGCGAGGCGCGCGAGATCCCGTTGCGACAGGTCGGCGGACTTCGGTGCACCGGCCGCCACCGCGACGACGGCGAGCCCGGCAACGGTCCACCGGAGGCGGCGCAAGGCCCGCATGCGAGAGCGGCCGCTTGAAGCAAGGGGCTGTTGCGTCATTGGCCGCGCTCTGCTCCCCGAACGCATCGGAGCCATATTGATTAAGATCTTATTTGCCGGTCGACAATGAAATCCAAATCGACAGAACCGTACTATGACTTTCTAGCTAGATACTCGTGCAACGCAGCACGAAGATATTGCGCCGCAAGGAAGCATCGACATGGTGTTGACAGGGAGGGTGACAATATCTTCTGATGTAATTGAGGCTAGTATTGACGGCGGGAGGATAACGGTCTTACGCTCCTCTTAAGCTTCGGCTTCAAACGGCCTCATCGGGGGAAGGTGAGGTCTCGCAGACTTGGCGGCCGCCCAGGCACCGCGTGAGTCCAGGCGACAGCCGGTCGTGACACGCTGTCGAGGCTCCGACATCCCCATTGCGAATTGCGGGATTATTCCGCCGAGGCGCCTTGCGGCGCAGCGTCGGTTGCGTCCTGTCGGGAGGAAGCAATGAGAGCTCACGGAGTGCTAGCCGCCGTTGGGTTGGTCGGTATGTCACCGGCGCTCGCCAACGACGAAGTGATGAAACTAACGCAGGATCCAAATCAACAAGTCCTGCAGACAGTAGACTATGCGAATACGCGTTATTCAAAACTCGATCAAATCAATGGGTCGAACGTCAACAAGCTAAAAGTTGCCTGGACATTCTCGACCGGCGTTCTCCGCGGTCACGAAGGATCGCCGCTGGTCATCGGCGACGTGATGTACGTTCATACCCCGTTCCCGAACATCGTCTATGCGCTGGACCTCAATGGCGACGGCAAGATCATCTGGAAATACGAGCCGAAGCAGGATCCGAACGTGATCCCGGTCATGTGCTGCGACACGGTCAACCGCGGCCTTGCCTATGCTGACGGCAAGATCTTCCTGCATCAGGCCGACACGACGCTCGTCGCCCTCGACGCAAAGACGGGCAAGGAAGCCTGGAAGGTCGTGAACGGCGACCCGAAGAAGGGCGAGACGAATACTGCAACCGTACTGCCCGTGAAGGACAAAATCATCGTCGGCGTCTCCGGCGGCGAATACGGCGCTCGCTGCCACGTGACCGCCTATGACATGAAGACCGGCAAGCAGGCGTGGCGTGCCTATTCGATGGGGCCCGACGAGGAGATGCTGATCGATCCTGCAACGACGACCGAGCTTGGCAAGCCGGTCGGGAAGGATTCCAGCCTGAAGACTTGGCAGGGCGATCAGTGGAAGACCGGCGGCGGGTGCACCTGGGGATGGTACTCCTACGACCCACAGGCGAACCTCGTCTATTACGGCTCCGGCAACCCTTCGACCTGGAACCCGAAGCAGCGGCCGGGCGACAACAAGTGGTCGATGACCATCTTCGCGCGCAATCCCGAAACCGGCATGGCGAAGTGGGTCTATCAGATGACCCCTCATGATGAGTGGGACTACGACGGCGTCAACGAGATGATCCTGGCCGATCAGCCTATCAACGGGCAGGATCGTAAGCTTCTCGTTCACTTCGATCGCAACGGGTTTGCCTACACGCTCGATCGGATCAACGGCGAATTGCTTGTCGCCGAGAAGTACGATCCCGCGGTGAACTGGGCCACGAAGGTCGACATGGACAAGTCGTCCAAGACCTATGGGCGTCCTCTCGTCGTCTCGCGCTACTCGACCGAACAGAACGGCGAGGACGTGAACACGAAGGGGATCTGCCCGGCGGCACTTGGGACCAAGGACCAGCAGCCGGCCGCCTTCTCGCCGAAGACCGGCCTGTTCTACGTGCCGACGAACCACGTCTGCATGGACTACGAGCCGTTCCGGGTGAGCTACACGCCGGGACAACCCTATGTGGGTGCGACGCTCGCGATGTATCCCGCGCCGAACAGCCACGGCGGGATGGGCAATTTTATCGCGTGGGATGCCCGGACCGGCAAGATCGCCTGGAGCAACAAGGAGCTCTTCTCGGTCTGGTCAGGCGCACTGGCTACGGCCGGCGACATCGTCTTCTATGGCACGCTGGAAGGCTACCTGAAGGCGGTGGACTCCAAGACCGGACGTGAGCTGTTCAAGTTCAAGACCCCGTCCGGCATCATCGGCAACGTCATGACCTACACCCACAATGGGAAGCAGTATGTGGGTGTGCTGTCCGGCGTCGGCGGGTGGGCTGGCATCGGCCTGGCGGCGGGCCTGACGGATCCGAGCGCGGGTCTCGGAGCGGTGGGCGGCTATGCGGCGCTCGCCAATTACACGGCGCTCGGCGGGCAGCTGACCGTCTTCACCCTCGCCGATTGAGAGCTTGAGCTGAGTCTCCTGACCGGCGCGGTCTTCCGCGCCGGTCATTCGCGTCTTCATTTCCGCGCAGCAGAGGCCTGGCCTGCGGGCCAAGACTGCCTCGGTGGAGGGTTTTCCTTGCTCAGGAACATGCATGTGAGGGCGGCTTCACGAAAAGTCGTCATGAGCGCCGTTGCTCTGGCAGCCCTGGTCATGGGCGCTGCTGCCGAGCCGAAGAAGCCGGCGAGATCGGACGACGGCAAGTATTTCGACGCTGACGACGTGCCGACATACAACATCTCGGCCAACGGGAAGGTCGACTGGTATACGTATTCTGGTTATCGCCGCTACCACGCCGAATGCCATGTCTGTCACGGGCCCGACGGAATGGGTTCGACCTACGCGCCCTCGCTCGTCGATTCTGCGAAGAACCTGACCTACCAGCAATTTACGGAGATCGTCGTCCAGGGGCGCCAGAATGTGAATGCCTCGGCACACAACGTGATGCCGTCATTCGGCACGAACATGAACGTGATGTGTTATCTGGACGACATCTATGTCTATCTCCGGGCACGGGCAGACGACGCGCTCGGGCGTGTTCGTCCGAACGAGCGCGAACAAAAGCCGGAGGCGGCGGTCGCCGCGGAGAAGACCTGCCTTGGCGGCTAGGCTGCACCGCGCTCTGCCATCGCTCGCTGCGGCACTGTCGCTGACCGCAGCGGCGAGCACTGTTGGCCAGGAACTGCCGGATCTCGTCACGCCGGAGGTGCTGCGGGTCTGCGCCGATCCTGCCGACCTGCCGCTTTCCAACCGCAAGGGCGAGGGGTTCGAGAACAGGATCGCCGAGATCATCGCCTCCGCCCTCGGGGTGCCGACGCGCTATTACTGGCTCCAGAAAGGACCGGGTTTCGTCCACAACACGCTCGGCATGAAGCTCTGCGACGTCATCATCGGCTATGCGACAGGGACGGAACTCGTCCTGCACACGAGCCCCTATTATCGCTCAACGTATGTCCTCGTCGCCCGGCGCGGGGCACTCCCGGGCGTCACGAGCCTGGGCGACCCTGCGCTCAAGGGCAGGCGCATCGGGATGGTCGCCGGGACGCCTCCCGGTGATCACCTGGCCGAACATGGATTGATCGAGCAGGTGCGGCCCTACTCGCCCTACATCCTGGGCAGCGACCGCAACGCAACCCCGGCCTCGGCGATGATCGACGATGTCGCCTCGGGCGCGCTGGACGTCGCGGTCCTATGGGGACCGGCTGCGGGAGCCCTGGCCCGCCGGGCAGGCGGTCTCGAAATCGTGCCTCTCCTGCACGAGACGGACCGTCCCGCGCTCAGCTTCCGCATCGCGCTGGCGGTCCGACCGAACGAGCATGCCTGGAAAAGGACGCTGGACCGGATCCTCAGGCAGAAGCGGGCCGAGATCCAGAAGGTGCTGCAGGACTACGATGTGCCGCTCGTCGACGACGAGAACCATCTCATCGGCGCCGCCTCGCTTTCCGGCGGCAGGCCCTGATGTCCGGGCGCCAATCCTGAGCGCGCCGCGGGGACTGGTCCGGGCAGTCCTTTCCGCAGCGTGCATGCTGCTTTCGCTCGACTACACCGTGGCCAATCCGCCTCCGCCTGAGCCTGAGGGGTACAAGCTCGACAACTACCGCACGTCCACGCCGGCGACGCTCGCGGGCGCCGTCGTGGTTACCACCGAGCAGGCGGAAGGGCTCTGGCGGGCCGGCGCGATATTCATTGACCTCATGCCGCGTGCACCCAGGCCCGCAAACTTGCCGGCCGGCACGCTTTGGCGCACGGCGCCGCACGAGAGCATTCCGGGCGCGTTATGGTTGGTGAACACGGGCTACGGGGAGCTCGCGCCCGAGACGGAGAGCTATTTCAGCACCCGATTGAACGCCGCCGCCGCGGCCCGGCCCGACCGGCCGCTCGTCTTCTTCTGCCTGCGCGATTGCTGGATGTCGTGGAACGGCGCGAAGCGCGCGCTCGCCATGGGATACAAGTCTGTGCACTGGTATCCGGACGGCACGGATGGATGGCGCGAGGCGGGGCTGCCGCTGGAGGTGATCGAGCCCGCTGATTGAGCTCGCTCAGGTCGCGCGCTGGCGTGTGATCTCGACCAGGATGCCGTCGAGGATCGCGGGGACTGGCGCGCCCGGCTTCTCGATCCTCACGGTCACGGCCTCCAGACGGGCGAACCCCGCGAGCAGTTCGCCCGCGATCGTTTCCGCGAGCGCCTCGATCGTCCGGAAGCGGCGCTCGGTTGCGATCTCGGTCGCGATCCTGGCGAGATCCGCATACGAGACGCCGTTCAGGAGACTGTCGGTCCGGCCGACCTCGGCGAGGTCCAGGCGACAATCGAGCGACACGTAGAAGCGCTGGCCGATCCGCTCCTCCTCCGCAAGCACGCCATGGTAGGCGTAGATCGCGATGCGCTGCAGGATGATGCGGTCCCTCATCCCGGCCGCCTCATGACTGCGTCGACTACTTGCATCGCCTCCACGTGCTCGCGCACGTCGTGGACCCGCACGACATCGGCACCGAGCGTCGCCGCCAGGACGTGGGCGGATATCGAGCCGAACAGGCGTTCTCGGGGAACCGTGCTCGCATTGTGCACGCGCCCGAGGATCGATTTCCGCGATACGCCGACCAGGATGGGGAAGCCGAGCGCCTTCAGTTCCGGCAGGCGGCGCAAGGCCTCGAGATGCTGCTCCCAGCTCTTTCCGAAGCCGATCCCGGGATCGAGAATGACGTGACGGTCAGGGATGCCTGCCTGCCGTGCAATCTCCAGAGACCGGCCGAAGAAGGCTCGCATCTCGTCCATGATGTCGAGGCTGGGATCGATCGTCTCGCGATTGTGCATGACGATCACCGGCGCGCCGTGCTCGGCGGCGACACTGGCGATGTCGGGGTCCCGCTGCAGGCCCCAGATATCATTCACGATCGTGGCACCGGCGGCGAGGGCTGCGCGGGCCGTCGAGGCCTTGTAGGTGTCGATCGAGATAGGGATCCCGAGCCGAGGCGCGATGGCCTCGATCACGGAGATGACGCGAGCCTGTTCCTCCTCGGCGGGAACGGGAACGTAGCCGGGACGAGTGGATTCTCCCCCGATGTCGAGGATATCCGCACCTTCGGCCTCGAGCTGGAGCGCATGAGCGAGCGCAGCCTCGCGCGCCTGGTACAGGCCGCCGTCCGAGAAGGAATCGGGCGTGACGTTCAGGATGCCCATGACGAGCGTCCGGCGACCCAGTTCGGAAAGAAGGGGCGCGCTCGGCTGCCCCGGGCGGCTCGGTTCGCTCATCCCCGATGCTCGCCGTAGCGACGTGGAGACACTACGTCCTCGGCCGCCGCCGTGCTATATGAGCTAGTCTCGCCGGGAGAACCGGGATGAGAAGTACTTTGCTCGCCGCCGCCTTCCTTTTGGGAAGCCTGGCCCCCGCCGCCGCCCAGGACGAGACGGCCTGGAGCGAGATCCGGGCGAACATCCTCGGGGCCCGGCCGATCGAGGATGGTGCCGGCACGATCGCGCTGGAGGCGCCGACGCGCGCTGAAGATGCGGCCCTTGTCCCGCTCACCGTCCGGCTGAAGGGTGATACCGCAGCGAGAGTGAGCCGGATCACGCTCGTCGTGGACGAGAACCCGGCGCCCGTGGTGGGAACGATCAACATCGGGAGGGCAGGGGGCGAGTTCGCGTTCTCCACCCGCATCCGGGTGAACTCCTACTCCTTCGTCCGGGCAATCGCCGAGACGGAGGACGGTCGCCTCATGATGGTGAAATCCTACGTAAAGGCAGCCGGAGGCTGCTCCGCGCCGGCTGCGAAGGATCCCGTGGAGGCGAAGGCGCATCTCGGCGAGATGCGGTTCCGCGTCGTTGCGGAACGCGGGGAGGCGCAAGCGCAGCTTCGCCACCCGAACTATTCCGGACTCCAGATGGATCAGGTCACGCGGCTCTACACGCCGGCCTGGTACGTGGAGAAACTCGAGATTCGCCAGGGCGATCGGCCGCTCCTGTCGATGACGGGCGGCATCTCGCTGAGCGAGGATCCGACGATCCGCTTTTCCTACGCCAGCACCGGTGAGCCGGTGACAGTCGAGGCGCGGGACACGCAGGGTCAGGTCTTCCGCAAGGAATTCCCGGCCGCCGGCTCCTGACATCACCTGTAGCACCGGACCTCCGCTTCGGCCTGCGCCCGGCGAAGGTCGGCGACCATGTCGTCGAAGATCTTGACGTTGCGGAACGTCCCGGCTCGCCCACCGAGCCCCTGCCGCATCGACAGCACCGTCGAGGCCTGCACGTACTTGTCGTAGGGAAGGATGGTGGCGAGCACGTCCACCGAGCAGGAGCAGCGCTCGAGGCTCTCTCGCGTCTGGCCGCTCGCGGCCATGCAGCCGAACACGTAATCCGCCCGCGCTACGGTCGGATAATCGTTCTCGGATTGGCTCAGGTCCTGGGCGAGAGCGGTCGAGGCCAGCCACATCACGCCGACTGTCACGAGTGCCGGCCACCGGCCGGACCTAGTGCACGCTCTCAAAAGTGAGGCTCTCATCGAGCAGCTTCCCCTCGGGCGCTTCCGCCTCCGCGGTGATCGAAACGATGTGACCCGGCACGGCCTCGGCCGTCTGGAAGCGCAAGCGCAGGGAATGCAATCCGCGCATCAGGTCCTTCTTGGGATCATCCAGGAAGGGCTGCACCTCCACGACCCAGCCGGGCTCCGCCTTCCCACCCACCTGGATGAGCGCTGGCGTGACCGTCGCCTTGTCCCGAAGCGCTGCCCGGATGGCGTTCTTCAGGTAGCGAGGATTGCCGCCGACGACACTCGCCAACGCACCCAGATGGTGCTCCAGGAAGAGAAGGAGCGCCGGATTCGAGCTCGTGTTGTCGAAGGGGCCGGCGGCCCTGTGCAGTGCGCCGGTGAACATCTGAACGATGACGGTCCGCTCGCCTGGCGCTTGACCGGGTTCGATCGTGAGGCGGATCGTGTCTTCGATCGGCGGACCGAAGAGCTCGCCCGGCGTCCCGCCTGCGCGGTGATAGCGATAGGTGAGGACGCTCCCAGGCGGAACATTCGCAAGTTGCGGGGTCTCGAACAGGAGATCGGCTGCCGGCGGGGCTTCGGGGCGGGAAGCAGGCGCTTGGGCGGGCGCCGTCCCTGCCGCGAGCAGGAGCGCCAATCCGGCTCCCGCCCAGGGTCTCACGCCGGCATCTCCTCGCCCCGGGGCGATGCCGCCCCGATTACGCGGTAGCGATAATCCGGGGCCACCTCGGTGGCCGATTCTGCGCGCGCCAGCGCCTCGATCCGTGCGTGGAGCGGAGAAAGCGAGCAGGCCGGGTCGGTGGCTGCGGCATCGCCCGCCAGAGCCAGCGCCTGGCAGCGGCAGCCACCCCAGTCCAACTCGCGCCGTGCGCAACTCCGGCAGGGCTCACGCATCCAGTCGGTGCCGCGATAGGCGTTGAAGGCAGGCGAGTGGTGCCAGATGTCGCCAAGCGCGCGGTCGGTGACGTGCCAGAATTCCAGGCCCTGGATCGTCTCGGCCGCATGGCAGGGCAGGACCTTGCCAGCCGGCGTGACGTTGATCAGCCGGCGGCCCCACCCTCCGGCACACGCCTTCGGGTACTTCGCATAGTAGTCGGGCAGCACGAGGTCGATCACGAGACGGCCCGCGAGGCGCTCCCGTGCCGCTTCCACGATGGCGATCGAGCGGCTTACGTCGGCGCGGGCCGGCATCAGCGCTGCCCGGTTGAGGTAGGCCCAGCCATAATACTGGGTGTGGGCGATCTCGAGCCGGCGCGCCCCGATCTCGACGGCGATCCCGATGATCGCCTCGACCTCGTCGATATTGCCGCGGTGGATGACGGCATTCAGGGTCAGCGGAAGCCCGAGCTCCACCACCCTCTGTCCGAAGGCGAGCTTCTGCTCCTGTGCGCCGCGCAGCCCGCCGATCCGCTCGGCATTGGCGGCATCCGCCGACTGGATGGAGAGCTGGACGTGATCGAGCCCCGCGGCGGCGAGCGGCTCGAGCTTCTGCATGGCGGCGGCGACGCCGGAGGTGATCAGGTTCGAATAGAGCCCGAGCCCGGCGCAATGGGCCGTGATCTCCACGATGTCAGCCCGTGCGGTCGGCTCGCCGCCGGAAAGGTGGATATGCAGCACGCCGAGATCTGCAGCCTCACTGAGGACGCGCTGCCAGGTGGCCGTGTCCAGCTCGGCCGAGCGGCGGTCCAGCTCCAGGGGGTTCGAGCAATAGGGGCAGCGGAGCGGGCAACGGTGGGTGAGCTCGGCAAGGAGGCCGATTGGAGCCGGGATAATGGGCGAGATCGCGTTCACGTCTCGAGAACCCGTTTGCTGGCGAGGTCGCTCAGCATGGGCAGGATATCGGCTTCGATCGCGGCCCGGTCTGCGTCATATCGCGTGGCGAGCTCGGTCGCGATCTGCGCAATCGTGCGCTGCCCGTCGACGAGGGCCAGCACTGCGGTGGCGGTCTCGTCGAGGTCGAAGGTCCGCTCCGGCGCGAGCAGGACCTGGCTGTTTCGCACCGAATCGAACCGCATCCTGACGCCACGCGGAAGGCGGGGCACCGCCAAGGGTGAGAGGGCGGTCATGCCTCGCTCTCCGCACCCGGGACCCAGGCTCCCGGCGAAGGCAGGCGCGGCTCGACATAGGCGAAGTGCAGGGCGTCGAGCTGAGCCCAGAGCACGTCCGTCTTGAATGTCAGGGCGCCCAGGGCCTGCGCCTGCAGGGCGGGCGTCGTCGCATGCTCCTTCACGTAGTCGAGCGCGAAATCCGCATCCCGCGGCGCCTGGGTGAGGCGCTTGTCGAAATAGGTAAGCGTGTCGCGCGAGACGAAGTCGTAGTTCGCCAGCATGCCGGCGACGCGTTCCGAAATGATGTTCGGAGAGAACATCTCTGTGAGGGAGGACGCGATGGCTTCGAGCAGGGATCGCTCGCGGCAGAAATGAACATAGGCCTCGACGGCGAAGCGCGTGCCGGGGAGTATGCCGCGGGTCGATGTGACATAGTCCCGGGGCAGGTCGAGGCTGCTCGTCAGCTTCAGCCAGCGCTCGATGCCGCCATCCTGCTCGCTCTCGCCGTCATGATCGAGGATGCGCTGTCGCCAGATGCGGCGCAGTTGCGGATCGTTCATCCGGGAGAGGATCGTGGCGTCCTTCACCGGGATCATCGCCTGGTAATAATAGCGATTGAGCGCCCAGGCACGGACCTGATCGCGCGTCAGCTTCCCGCCGTGCAGGAGGCGGTGGAAGGGGTGCAGGTTGTGATAGCGCCGCGCCCCGATCTGGCGAAGCTCGGCCTCCAGGGCCTCGGGCGAAAGGAGTTCCGAGCGGGATGCCGGGGCATAGGGTCGGTCGACGATGCCGTCCGTCATAGCGATATGCTCAACCCGTCATGCGCGACAGTCCAACCCGCCGCCTCGATCTCCCGCCGCTCGTCGGAACCCTCCACGAGCACGGGATTGGTGTTGTTGATGTGGACATAAACTCGGCGGCCGATCCGCAGGTCCGACAGGCGCTTGAGCGATCCGTTTTCGCCCCGCATCGGGACGTGCCCCATGCGCCAGCCCGTCTTGCTGCCCACGCCGGCCCGGATCAGGTCGTCATCCTCCAGCACGGTCCCGTCGAAGAGGAGCAGATCGACACCCTTCACCCGCTGGCGCAGCGGCTGGGACACCTGAGCGCAGCCAGGGATATAGGCGATGCGTCTGCCCGCCGACTCGAAAATCACGCCGACCGTTGTCTCGCCCTCACCGCCGATCGCGACCTCGTCCTCCTCGAGCCAGAGCGGCACCTTGCCCGGCACCGCGAACAAGGTCGCCACAAGTCCCGGAAGCGGCTCTAAAGGCTGATCAAGCCGAACGTCCACGCGGCGTACGCGCTCCGGCGCGAGGACGTCGAAGATGCGGTTTTGTCTTAGCGAACGCTGGATTTCGGCCGTGGCGAGGAGCGTGAAGGGCTGGCCCTCGCGCAGCGAGAGAAGCCCGGCCACATGATCCACGTCGCCGTTGGTCAGGAGGATCGCAGCGATCGGCGAATCCCGGAGCGATTTCGGCTGAAGCTGAGGCTTCGAGGCGATCTGCTGGCGGATGTCGGGGGAGGCGTTCACGACCAACCATCGTTCCCCGTCTGGGGAGATTGCGAGGCTGGATTGGGTTCGCGGGACGACCCGCGTGTCACCGGCCCAGGCCAGTTCGCAGATCGGGCAGCGGCAATTCCATTGCGGTACGCCGCCGCCCGCTGCTGAGCCGAGGACGATGGCCTGCACGGACACGGCCCTGCAAACCTCCCTCGGTGTTCGAACGGCTAGAAGAGCGGGTCGATCTCGGCCGACTCGTAGCTCGTTACTTCCATGCCGACGCAGTATTCACGGACAACGGGCTTCGACCACTTCATGCTTCTCTCCCTCGCTGCACAAATCGAGATAAGAAAATCATAAGACGTCTTATCCGGAGATTGTCGTATCTCAATGGAGAAGCTAGCTATTCGCTCGCCGGAGTGCAAGTGCGCGCCGCGGGGCCTCAGGCGCGGTAAACGGGCTCGCGCAGGTCCAGCAGGAAGCCTCGGCCTCGCACCGTCGAGATGATCGGGCCGCCGATGCGCGTGATGTCGCCGAGTTTGGTCCGCAAGTAACCGAGATAAACGTCGACGACGTTCAGCGAAAGGCCGCCATGCGCGGCCCAGAGGCGATCGAAGATCTCTCCACGGCTGATCGGTTGATTTGCCCGCGACATCAGCAGCGCCAGGAGTTCGGCTTCCCGCTGCGTGAGCCGCACGCGGGCATCCGCGAAGGTCACCTGGCGGGTCGTCGTGTCGAGCTTCATGCGGCCCGCACTGAGGACCGCCTGCGGGGTCGCCGCTCCCTGCCGGCGAAGGAGGTGCGTCCGCAGCCGCGCGACCAACTCGTCGAAGGAGAACGGTTTGACGATGTAGTCGTCCGCTCCCTGCCCCAATCCCTCCACCCGGTCCTGAATTTCGTCCTTCGCGCTGAGAAACAGGATCGGTCCGGCGAAGCCGCCCTCCCGAAGGCGGCGGCATATGTCGAAGCCCGAGCCGTCCGGCAGCATGATGTCGAGGAGCACGGCCTCCGGCAGGTCTTCTTTTGCGGCGGTGAGCGCTTCGGCTGCGCCCGCAACGAGCCGGACGGTAAAGCCCTCCGCCCCGAGCCCCCTGGCCAGCATCGCAGCAATATCGCTGTCGTCCTCCGCCACGAGCAAACGCGTCATGCGGCGTCCTCCCGGATCAAGGCGGGTAAATCGAGCGTCACCTCGGCGCCGCCTTCCCGTCCGGCCTTCTCGAGCCGGATCGTTCCCCCGTGATGTTCGACGATCCAGGCGGCGAGCGCCAGCCCGATTCCGAAGCCGGCTGCGCCAGACCGCTGTCCAGACCGGGCGAAGCGGGTCAGGAACTGGTCCTGCGGCTCGGGGAAGCCCGGGCCATCGTCGCTGACCGAGATCGACGCGCCGAGCCTGCCTGCCGCGAGACGCACCACGATCCGGGTCGCGCCACTCGCATGCCGTAGAGCGTTGTCGATCAGGCCTTCGACCACTTGCCGCAGCCATTCGGCATCCGCCAGGATCTCGACATCCTGCGTGCCGGGGTCGAAATCCAGGACGATCCGCCGGCGCTCGGCCTCACCTGCGCAGGACTCGACCGCCTCGCTCAGGACTGCCACCGCGCTTACCGGCCGCGGGTCGAGCTCGATCTGTCCGGATTCGGACCGGGCGACGCGGAGAAGATCCTGCACCCTGCGCTGCAGCCTTAGAGCCCGCACGCGGATCGTCCCGACCAGGCTCCTGACCTCGGAAGGCGCGGAAGGCGGGTTGCGGGCGGCGAGGTCGCACTCGCCCAGGATCACGGTCAGGGGCGTACGCAGCTCGTGGCTGACATCGGCGAAGAAGCGGCGCCGGGAGCGGTCGATCGCTGCGAGCCGATCGTTGGCCGCCCGCAGATCGGCGGTCCGTTCCGCCACCGTCCCCTCAAGCTGAGCGCGGTCTGCGGCGAGACGCCGCTCCCTCCGACCGAGGCGGGCCGCCATCCGGTTGAAACTCGCGATGAGCAGCCCGAGCTCGTCGCGCTCCCGGACCGGAATTCTGGTCCAGCTCTCGCCGTGCCCGATCGCGCTCGCGGCCCTTCGGATCGCGTCGATCCTGGCGAGGAGCGGGCGGGTTATTGCGCGGTTGACGATTACGGTCCCGAGCAGCGCCGTGAGCATGACGATGAGCACGAGAGTGCGGAGCGAGGCAGAGAGCGCCTTTGCCTGGACGGAGGCCGCTTCCACGGCTCGCCGCTCCGCGTCCACGAGAGCGGACAGGGCCGGCCCCGTCACGGCCCCGAAGCCATTGAGGGCCCCGCGGACCTCGTCGACACGCCGGGACGGCTCGGGCTCCTTCAGAAGGTTTTGGATCTGCTGATCCAGCAGGCCGACGGACGCACGAAGCCGCGCCAGCATGCGGGAGCGCCCGGCGGCCTCGGTTTTCCCGAGGATGTCGGTTCTCTCCGCTACGGCTTCGCCGAGATGCTCCGAGACGCCGCCGAGCGCCTGCTCGACATCGGCACGGGCGCGCTGGAGCCGGTCGAGTTGCGGAGCCCCGGTCCCGGCCGCGTCCACGGCGGCCAAGCCATATTGAGTCAGCCGTCCGGAAAGCTCCGCGACCCGGTCAAGACGCGCCTGGGCGGATAGCGTCCGCTCCACCGCCTGGTCGGTAGCCGCCAGCGCCCAGAAAAGGCCGGCAGCGATGGCGATCGCGAACAGGCCGACGCTTCCTGCCAGGAGTGCGAACTTGACCCGGAGTGATCGCATGCCCCTTCCGGAACTCCGCGCCTGCGAAGACCCGGTGAGAGTGCCACTTCGTCCAGCTACGTGAAAGCCGCCCGGTACTTCACGTCAGATCGGGGTCGAGATCGAGCGCGGAGACGCACAGCGCCAGCGCCTCACCCTCCAGTCGGGATGCCCCTGCTGCCATTCCGCTATCACGGCCTGCGAGCCGACCATGCAGGTCATCGCGCTGACCTGTTCGAAGGAGAAGTTCAGGCGCTCTTCGCGGCACGTCGTCGGATCGCTCAAAAGGCATACGGACAGCAAAATCAGCACAGAATAGGTCCTCGCAATCCCAGACAACGGACGCGTGCCAGACTTGTGCCAATCCTGTCCACAAGGCGACACTTTCGGAAGAATACGCGGGTGGATGATCTGTTGCCGGTGCCTTAGCCGGTGGGCATCAGGATCTCACCTTTGCCCAGCGTGGCAAGGTCGCCTGCCCAGCGATCGAGAGGGCCTGATAAGACCTCGCCCATGTCAGGTGCAAACTGCTCGAGGAGCCTGCGGAGGATCCGCGTTATGACGAGCGGCTGCCGTCCGGTGTGCACAAATGTCGGCAGGAGCTGACCGCATTCGCGCGCCAGGAGGGTGCCGCGCCTCATGCCATAGCCCGGATAGGCTCCGACCGCTCCGGCTACGATCGTGCCGGCGACGGCCCGGCAGCCCGCATGATCGCCCGCGGCGCCGACGAGGATGAGGCCGCTCCGCATCGTGTCGCCGAGGCGATCCCCGGCGCGACCCTTGATGATGAGCGTGGCCCCGTTCAATCCCGCCTTGGCGCCGTGGAGCGTTCCGCCGGCGGAAGGGCCGGCGTCTCCGTCGATGCTGATCCGGCCGCCGGCGGCCCCGGTCCCGGCGAAGGGGCCGGCGGAGCCGTGAACCTCGAGTGATCCGTCGGTCATCCCTTCCCCGAGGCGCTGACCGACGTCTCCTTCGACGACCATCGTGCCCGCCGCCAACTTTGCCCCGACCCTGTCGAGCCGGCTCGAGCCGCCGCGGACGAGCACCCGGCCGGGTTCCCCGACCGCAATCCCGAAACAATCCCCGAGCGTTAGGCGGTAGCGCGTCGTTCCGACCGGGAGGCGAGCGATCTCGGCTTCGCTCATTCCGGCGAGCGCGGCGGGGGTGATGCCCGACAGGTCGAGGCGCTCCGGCGGCTCCTCCAGCAGCGTCAGGACGGTCATGCGACCATCTCCGCGAGGTGGAAGTGATGTCGCCCGAGCTTCCCGCCGTAGTTCCCGGCCGTAACCCCGACGAGCCCGTGCGCGGCTCCAACGCTGGCTGCCGCATGGAGCCCCGCCTTCATGGCGGCTGCGACGGCGTCGGGGAACAGCCCGTCGATCACGATCTCCAGCACGGCATCGACCTCGGCGGGGAGGGCAGATCCGGGCCGCCCTTTCAGGGTCGGGCAGTAGGCGTCATTGGTCGAGGCGATCACGCCCTTGTAGCGCGATCCGACCTTAGAACCCGAGCGGGCGATCCCGCCCGGGAAAGGCAGGATCGCGTCTGGCACCGCGCGGGCGGCGCTCACGGCCGCCTCTGCGGCAGCCAGCGTTCCGGCGAAATCGCGTCCGAGGAAGATCAGGTTTCCGCCACCGACGGCCCCGTCCACCGCGCCCGTATCGTGCTCGCAGACGAATTCGCCATCCATCACCGGGATTCGCCAGTAACGTCGGCCGCCCAAGCGCTTGGCCGTCTGGAATCCGTCGCCGAAGATCCGGATCCCGGCGCCGATCTTCAGTCGGGCTGCTCCCTCGGTGCCCGCGTAGCAGGCGGAGCCCGGCGAGGTGAGCACGCATTGCCCGACCCGCTTCAGCAGCGCCGATTGCAGCCCCTTGCGGTCGAAGCCGAAGAGCAGAACCCGGATGCCGGGGCGACCGTCCGGCGTCGCCTCCGGCGGGACCACGGCGTCGATCCCGGCTTCGACGCCGCAGCCGATCACCGAGGTCGCGAAGCCCGTCACGGTGATTGCCGCGATCTCGGCCCAGCGTGCCGTTTCCGCGGTGATCACGATCCCCGTCGCGGCCATGTCGAAGGCCTCGGCGAACGTATCCGCGATCCTGACGCCGTTCAGGCTCAGCTCCGGCATGCGACCTCGCTGAAAACCTCGCGACCCGGGAAGGCCGCCTCGGGAACCGCAAACCCGGACAGCCCGGTCCCGAACCGCGTCTCGAGATAGGCGTCGGCCCGGCGCTTCATTCCGGGATCGGCACCGAGCGAGAGGGACAGAGTCCGGCCGGCCTGCCAATCCACGACCTCCCCATTCTCCACGATCGTCCTTCCACCTTTGAGGACGTGAGCTGCCGCGGAAAACATGGCCGTCCGATCCGGGAGGTCCCGGTAAACTGCCACGTCGGCCCGGGCGCCCGGCCGGAGATGGCCGCGATCATCGAGCCCCAGCAGGCGCGCAG
Organism: Enterovirga sp. CN4-39; assembly: GCF_049446235.1. Taxonomy (NCBI): domain Bacteria; kingdom Pseudomonadati; phylum Pseudomonadota; class Alphaproteobacteria; order Hyphomicrobiales; family Methylobacteriaceae; genus Enterovirga; species Enterovirga sp. CN4-39. The sequence continues at coordinate 254,519 of NZ_JBMSEF010000001.1, forward strand.
GGCCCGAACGCGTCATCGCGGCAACCTCGCTGAGTGTGTACTCGCGTTCCAGGCGGCCGACGGAGGAACGCTCGGCCACCGCCCGGGGGAGGGTGGCAAGCTCCCGGTCGCGCTCCTCCCTGTCCATCAGCAGGTGCAGGATGCGGGGATAGGCCGTGAAGGGACCGCCATTGGGGTGGTCCGTCGTCAGGAGGATGCGCTCCGGATCGGGCGAAAGCAGCATCAGCTCGAGCCCGATCGCAAATTGCAGGGCGCTCGTGGCGCCCGCGCGCCGATACCTGAACGGAACGAGGCCGCCACCCTCCGCATCTCCGGCGACGAGTGCCCATTTGCGCGGGGAGGCCGCTTTTCGCCCCCCGAACTGGCGAATGACGTCGAGCGACAGCGTGCAGGTCTGGCCGAAGACGACCTGCCCGACATCCATCGTTGCATTCGGGTTCTCGGCGACGGCCGCAGCGAAGCGTTCCGCCGCGGAGCGGAAGCCGCTCGAGACCGCCCCGGGCTCCGCCTCGGCATAGGCGTAGAACTGCGCATGCGCGAAGTGGATGCGACGGCCTTCCGCCGCTGCAAGCGTCTGGATCAGCGTCTCGTCGGCACCCGGCAGGCCGAGGTTGCTGCAATGGACATGCAGCGGATGCGGCACCCCGAGCTCCTCCACGGCATCGAGTAGCGCCTGGAGGATGTGCCGGGACGTGAGCCCGTATGCGGGGACCTCGTCATCCAGTCCGAACCGGATGGCACCCTCCTTGAAGGCGACGGCGCCGCCTGCATTCACGACCTTCACGCCGAGGCCGCGGGAAGTGGCGAGCGTCAGCGCGACGAGGTCGCGGACGGCCTCGGAGCTCTCCCTGTTGCGCAAGAGCGCCAGCAGCTGGTCGTCATTGCCGAGAACCGAAAGCGCGCCCCGGTCCAGGAACGGGATGTCGGCCAGTTCCAGATGCGTCGCGAGCGCATTCGTCGGTGCCAGCGCCGGCTCGATCGCGGTCGTGTAGCCCATCCGGGCGTAGGCCTCCCCGATGGCCCCCGCCGATCCGGTGACGCCGGGCAGCGGGCCGCCCTCGTCCACCTGCAACTCGGGCAGGAGCAGCCGGGACAGGATCACGTTGCCGCCCGCGATGTGGCTGTGCACCTCGATCGCGCCGGCCATCACGACGTGGCCGTGCGCGTCGATCCTCCGGTCGGCCCGGCCGTCCGCAGGCGGCTCGACCACGCGCTCGTCCTGAAGCCAGACGTCTCCGATCGCGTCCCGTGCCGTGGTCGGGTCGACGACGCGCCCGCCGGCGATGCAGGTCAGCATGGCGCCTGCCGGAGGCGGAGCGCCTCGCACCCGAGCCGCCCGAGCGCGTCCGCAGCCGTGATGGCCTTTTCCGGTCGCGCCGCCGCACGGTACGCGAGGACGCCACGGCCATCGTCCCAGACGGCGCCATCGCATGTGACCCCGGGGACGGCGACCTCGATGACGATGTGCGCCTCCTCGCCCGTTGGCTCCCCGAGGAGCGCGACCTCGGGCCTTTCCGAGCCCGCGGGCACCGGTGCCTCCAGGGACGCGAGCCAGATCACGGCGTCCACCTCTCCGGCTGAGACGGCGCGCCTCAGGTCGAAGCGCCAGGGATCATGCTCGGCAGAACCGCGCCCGAAACCCTGCCGGGGTGGCAGGCCGGTCGTCCAGGCCGAGACCTGGACCACACACTGCCCCTGCCAGGCATCGGCGAGCGGTAAAGCGAAGCACCGTGCAGTATCGTTCAACTCCTGGAGCAGTTCGATCAGCATCTGGGAGGCGAGCTCGCCCAGCTCGCCGGGGTCGTAAATCACGACACCGAATCGGGCCGTCCGCAGGTTCTCGGCAAGGGCGGTCACGTCGGGATCGGCCGCGATCCGCCCGGCCGCAACCGCCCTGAGCAGCCCGATGGTCGCCGGAAGTCCGGCCGCGTTCAGCGGGTAGGCGAGATGTTCTACCTCGGGCGGCGGCACCCCGCCCAGCGCGACGATCCTGCGGGTCGCTCCGGCCGTCCCGCCGGTCACAGGGCCTCGGCTCGCGAGACGGCGCAGCATGGATGACGCGGCCGCAGCCTCCCCGATCGCCAGGATGAAGTCGGCGCGGGCCAGGGCCTCGGCCGGGGTTGTCCCGATCGTGCCCGAGGCGGCGAAGCCGGCGAGCGCTGCATACAGCTCAGTGGACGCGAAAGGATCGACGATCCCGCCGACGACTTCCGCGAGGCGAATGCCCGCCCGGATGCCGTCCACATCGGCGACGAGCCCCGCAATTGCGGGCAGCCGGGCCTCCGCGATGACAGCGGCTGCAGCCTCGAGGGCTGCTTCTCGATCTACCCGCGCGCCATTGATCCAGGCCGCCATCAGCCGTGCCGCTGCTCCGTGCCGCCTGAATCGAAGCCTCTACGCCCGACTTTCCGCTCGTCCGCGAAGATGTCGCTCGATCAAGCAACGCTGCCGAGAGTGCCTGTTGCCCATCAGGCGGGCAAGGGCCCCAGCACAACGCGGGCTTATTCTATGATGTTTCTAAGAGCATGCTGAGTTGCGGCAGGTCGCTCGTGCATGTGAAGCTGGCGAAGACTTCGGGTAGGAGGCGCGGCAAGGTGGCTTCACAGCCGATGCGGGGTGGTCAAGCCGTCCTGGTGCGGGCGCCCGCGCGGCTGCACCTCGGATTTCTGGACCTCCATGGCGGCCTCGGGCGCCGCTTCGGCAGCATAGGCCTGGCCCTCGACGAGCCTTTCACAGAACTTCGACTGCAGCCTTCGAGAGAGCTGTGCTGCCAGGGCTTGGAGGCCAGCCGCGTGCGCCGGCTCTGCCTCGCCGCGGCCCAGCATCTTGGTGTCGAGCCCCATTGTCGGATCGTGATGACTACCGCGATACCGGCTCATGCAGGTCTCGGCTCCGGCACGCAACTCGCGCTTGCAATCGGGAGCGGGATCGCCCGGCTCAACGGTCGCGCCTTCACGCCAAACGCGGCAGAGGCGCTTGACCGCGGAAATCGCTCCGGGATCGGCATCGCGGCATTCTTCGAAGGCGGATTGATCGTCGATGGCGGCAGACGCAGCGGCCACGGCCTGCCGCCGGTGATCGCGCGCCTCGACTTCCCGGCCGACTGGCGGGTGCTGCTCGTGCTCGATCCAGATATTGCGGGCTTCCATGGCGAGGGCGAGCGCGCAGCCTTCGCGCGGCTCCCCGTCTTCCCGGAACATGACGCCGACCGGATCTCCCGGACGGTCCTCATGCAGGTCTTGCCTGCCTTGGCCGAGCAGGACCTGCCGGGCTTCGGCGCAGGGATCGCGGACATCCAGCGCCGGCTTGGGGACCATTTCGCCCCGGCGCAGGGCGGCCGCTACACGAGTCCGCGCGTCGCGGCCGCGATGGCGGCTGTCGAGGCGCTCGGCATCGGCGGTGCCGGACAGAGCTCCTGGGGCCCGACCGGCTTCGCCTTCGTCGGTTCCGAGGCGGAGGCGGCGGATGTCGTCCGCTGGCTCAGGCGGCCGGGAGGCCCAGCCGACGGGCTCCGCATCCTGGCTGTCCGCGGACGGAACGGGCCGGCCGAGATCCGGCTGGTCGAAGCGGGGGAGGGTGCCGCCCGCGGCGCTCTCCTGAACGCTTGAGCGCGAGGCGCATCCTCCGATGGCGCGCTCCATACTCCACATGCTCAGTCCGACCAAGCATGTAAGCCCGTTCGACGTGAACATGGCGGTCGATGCCGGCTTCGACGTGATCGTGCCTCATTCGGACGTTCTGCCGGGCGAAGTCGGTGCGCTCGTGCAGGACGCGATCTTCTCCCGCTCGCCCCAGGATGGCAGCCGGACCTGCGTATTCATCGGTGGCAAGGACGCGGAAACCGCGCTCGACATGTTTGCCTCCGCCAAGGCGGCCTTCGTGCCGCCATTCCGTCTCAGTCTCTTCGTCGATCCGGGCGGCTCGTTCACGACGGCGGCCGCAATGATCGCGATCGTGTCTCGCAAGCTGCGCGACTTCTCTGGAAGCGGGCTTTCCGGGCGTCGCGTACTGATCTTCGGCGGTACGGGTGTGGTCGCCTACGGGGCGGCGGTGCTCGCCGCCGGCGAGGGCGCGCGGCCGGTTCTCGTCGGCTATGACGGGCGCGATCGCGTGGCCCGCATCGCCGAGGCGATCCGAGCCAGGTTCGGCGCGGAGGTCGAGGCCCTGGACGGCTCGACGCCGGAACTCCGGCGCAGGGTTATCGGAGATGCGGAGGTCGTCCTGTCCGCCGCGAAGGCAGGCGTGCAGGTCCTCACCGGCGAGGACCTCCAACACGCTGCGAAGCTGTCCGTCGCCGCGGACGTAAACGCGGTTCCGCCTCCCGGCATCGCGGGCCTAGAGCTTCAGGCGAACGGCTCCCCGCTCGGCGACAGCGGGCATACATTCGGCGTCGGCGCTCTCGCGATCGGCAACGTCAAGTACCAGACCGAGCTGGGGCTGTTCCGGCGCATCCTGGCTTCGGAGAAGCCGCTCGCCATCGGCCTACAGGAGGCCTTCGCGCTCGCCTCCGAGATCGCGGGACGTGCCTGAGGCGGTCGTCATCCTCGCGCAGTCCGGCCGGGCGCTTGCCCAGGCGGCTCGGCGGGCCGGGCTTCGGCCCTATGTCGCCGACCTGTTCGGGGACGAGGATACTCAAGCCTCCGCCGAAGCCTGGCGCCCGCTGCGAGGCGGGTTCGGCGGAAGCCTCTGCCGCGCGACTGCGCTGCAGGCTGCGGGCGAACTTGCAGGTCTCGCGGGCCAAAACCTTGTCGGCCTGATCCTCGGCAGCGGCTTCGAAAGCGCGCCGACCCTGGTGGCCGAACTGGCACGACGTCGTCCGCTGCTCGGAGCCGATGCCTTCCTCGTCGAATGGCTCAAGGACCCGCTTAGGCTGGAGCGGCTCCTGCTCGAACTCGGCATCCCGCATCCGCCGCTGTCGCTGGAAGCCGTGCCTCGACCGGAGGGCTGGCTGTGCAAGCGCGTCGGCGGGTCCGGCGGTGGCCACATCCGGCCAGCATCGCGTGGCGCTCCGCCGAGGGGGAGCTATCTGCAGAAGAGAGTTATGGGCCGTCCGGTCTCGGTCGGCTTCCTGGCCGACGGGAGCGCCTGCGAGATCCTCGGCTTCACCGAGCAATGGACGGCGCCGTCAAGGAGCGCTCCATTCCGCTACGGCGGCGCGGTCATTCCGGCCCCCCTCGATCCTGCCGTCGCCGTAGGGATGGCCGAGGCTGTTCGCGACATCGTTCGTGCCACGGGCCTGCGAGGGCTCACCAGCGCCGACTGCCTCGTCGAGGAAACCGGCTGGTGGCTGCTGGAGATCAATCCCCGCCCGGGCGCGACGCTCGACCTGCTCGACCGCCGATCGACGCCCCTTCTCCGGCGTCACATCGAGGCTTGCACCGGCCGCTTCGGAGAGCCGGAGAGCGCGCCGGCCAAAGCAGTCGCTCAGGAGATCCTCTACGCCAGGCGCACGATCCGGGCTGTGCCGGACCTGTGCTGGGCGGGATTCGTGGCTGACCGCCCGAGACCGGGGAGCCGGATCGTAGCCGGCGCGCCGATCTGCACGGTCGGCGCGGACGGGATGACGGCAGGAATGGCGCGAGAGAGGCTGCGCGAGAGGTCGGCCGCCGTCCGCGCGATCCTGGAGCAGGAAGGGCAGGAGGATGACTTGGGCAGGACGGCGCCCGAGCGTGAACGCTTTGGCTGCGCCCCTTGTTGACGCGCTCGCGGCGGAAGCCACCGCGCTGCGGATCGAAGTAGGCGAGGCGTCCGGCGCCCGCGTCATTGATGCGGGAGCGAAAGCGCGCGGCTCCATCGAGGCCGGCCGGCGGCTCGCCGAGATATGCATGGGCGGGCTCGGCCGCGTGTCGATCGTCCCGCAGGGTCCCGTGCCGTCCTGGCCGTTTTCGGTCCAGGTTCACACCGCGGATCCCGTTCTGGCGTGCCTTGCGAGCCAGTACGCGGGCTGGAGCCTGAGCGACAGGGAGGAGGGCGGAGGCTTTTTCGCGCTCGGATCGGGCCCGGGCCGCGCGGCCGCGGCCGTCGAGGAACTGTTCGGACAGCTCGACTACCGCGACGCGGCGTCATCGATCGTCTTGGTGCTGGAGAGTGCCGATCCGCCCCCGGCCGCCATCGTCGATAAGGTCGCCCGAGCTGCCGGGATCGCGCCGTCGGCGGTCACCTTCATTTTCGCCCCCACACAAAGCCTCGCCGGCACCACCCAGATCGTCGCGCGAGTGCTCGAGGTCGCGCTGCACAAGGCGCATGAACTCGGCTTCCCGCTCGAGGCCGTGCTGGACGGCATCGGCGTTGCGCCACTGGCACCACCCGCGCCGACAATGCTCGCCGCCATGGGGCGAACCAACGACGCCATCATCTATGGCGGGCGGGTGCAGCTCTTCGTCGAGGCGGACGACCCGGACGCTCGGGATCTCGCCGAGAAACTGCCGAGCAGCGCCTCCCGCGACCACGGTGCGCCATTCGCCAGCATCTTCGAGCACGCCGGCGGCGATTTCTATGCCATCGACGCCCATCTCTTCAGCCCGGCCGAGGTGATCGTGACTTCGTTGAAGAGCGGGAAGAGCCATCGCGCCGGGAGGATCGAGCCGGCGCTGGTGGAGGCTTCCTTCACGTGAGCGCCGGGCTGCGGGTCGCGCTCGCGGCCGAGAACGGCGAGTGGCATCGCGACCGCCTCGCGTCGGCCCTCCTGTCGCGCGGCGTCGAGCCGGTGCCGATCTCCCTCGCGGACGTCAGCGTCGTCACTGGGGATGGCGAGCCGCTTCGCGTGCCCGGCTTCGGGCGTGGCCTGCCACACGGATTGCTCATCCGCACCATCTCGGGCGGGACCTTCGAGGCGACGACCCTTCGGCTCGGGATCCTGCACGCGCTGGTGGCGTCCAGGACGGTCGTCTGGAACAGCCCTGCCGCGATCGAGCGGTCGGTGGACAAATCGATGACGAGCCTGCTCCTTGCGCGCGGCGGCGTGCCAACGCCGGAGACCTTCGTGCTGTCGACCTGGGAGGCGGCCTCCGACCTCGCCGCGAGCGAGGCGCGGCCACAGACGCCGCTCGTGCTCAAGCCGCTCTTCGGGTCACAGGGCGAGGGCCTTCGCCTGATCACGCGGCCGGACGACCTGCCCGACAGGGACGAGGTCGCCGGCGTCTACTACCTGCAGCGCTACGTTTCCCGGAGGGACGGAAGCTGGCGCGACTACCGGGTCTTCGTCTGTGCTGGCCGCGCGATCGCGGGCATGATCCGCGAGGGTGACGGATGGATCACCAACCTCCGCCGCGGCGGCCGCCCAAGGCCCTGGGAGGTCCCGTCCGAGGCGGCGCGGCTGGCGGAGGCTGCCGCCGCGCTGACCAGCGTCGACTACACCGGCGTCGACCTCGTGGAAGACGGGGAGGGAGGCTACCTCGTGCTCGAGGTCAACTCGATGCCGGCCTGGTCGGGCTTGCAGCAGGTCACCCAGGTCGACATCGCGGGCGAGATCGCAGCCGGCTTCGTGCGCGCGGTCAGGGCTGCCCATGGTCCTGCACCCCGGCTCGCGGCGGCCACGTGAGTGGGCTCTCGCCCCGGTGCATCGCCGAGGCCTACGAGGCGGCCTGTCTCGCCGAACTCGCGGCGCTGAAGCCGGGCAACGTCCATGTCTTCGCTGCCGGCCACCGGATGCGCGTGGAGGATTTCCGTCGCAGCGCTACGGTGTCGTCGGGGCCGCTCTCTCGCGCTGGCAGCGGTGTCGGCGAGCGGGTTCTTGGGGCGGTCGAGGCTACGTCCGGTGCCGTCGGCCAGAACACCAATCTCGGCATTCTCCTGCTCTGCGCGCCGCTTGCGGCTGCCGCGGAACGGGGAGGGCACCTCCGGACCGCCCTGGACGAGGTGCTTGCCGCCCTGGACATGGAGGATGCGAGGCGTGTCTACGCGGCGATCCGCCTCGCGAACCCTGCCGGGCTCGGGCGAACCGATCGGCACGACGTAGCGGAGGAGCCGGATATCGATCTTCGCGCCGCCATGGCGGCGGCGGCCGAGCGCGACAGGATCGCCCACGCCTACGTGACCGGCTTCCAGGATCTGTTCGAAACCGGGCTCTCCGCCCTAACGGAGGCGCGCTCCCACGGGCTTGCGGAGCCCTGGCCGGCAACAGCCGTCCATTTCGCGTTCCTGGCAGGTTTTCGGGACAGCCACATCTGCAGGAAGCATGGCGCCGCTTGTGCGGAGGAGGTGCGGGCCGAAGCTGCCGCCCTCGGCCGGATCCTCTTCGTAAACGACGAATACGTTCGGGATCTGCTCGCGTTCGACATCTCGCTGAAATTGCGCGGCCTCAACCCGGGAACTACGGCCGACCTTACCGTGGCGACGCTTTTTCTCGACAATCTGCTCCGCGAGAACGCCTGAATGCGCCTTGTCCGGTCCGATACGCCCGCGCTAGTCTCCTGGTGCCATCTGGCCAACCGGTTCGGCTCGCCCGAACGCTGACAACAAGGATGGGTGTGCCCGGCCGTCTCGGTCGTGAGCGGCCGTCATCAGCAATGGGAGGACACCGCATGGCGACGATCAGCAAAGTGATGGTGGGCGAGTCCCTCGTGGGCGAGGGGAACGAGGTCGCGCATATCGACCTTATCATCGGCCCGCGGGGCAGCCCCGCCGAGACGGCGTTCTGCAACAGCCTCACGAACAACAAGGACGGCTTCACGACCCTCCTCGCAGTGGTCGCGCCGAATCTGCCGTGCAAGCCCAACACCGTCATGTTCAACAAGGTCACGATCAAGGATGCGCGCCAGGCCGTGCAGATGTTCGGGCCGGCGCAGCATGCTGTTGCAATGGCGGTCAGCGAATGCGTCGCCGAAGGCCTAATTCCGGCCGCCGAGGCCGACGATCTCTTCGTCTGCGTCGGCGTGTTCATCCACTGGGAGGCGGCGGACGACGCCAAAATCCAGCAGTACAACTTCCAGGCCACGAAGGAGGCCTTGCAGAGGGCCATCCGGGGTGAGCCACGGGCGAGCGACGTGGTGGCGCGCTACAAGACGGCGACGCACCCCTTCGCGGCGAACAAGGCCGCCTAGAGCGGAGACCGTCCTGGGCAGAGCGATCCTCCGCCGATGCCGAGAGGACTGCTGCAGCGACTGGCCGCCGTGTTTATGGGGCGCGCTTGAGGAGGGCGGAGCGCCTTTCCGCCTCAGACCGCCGCTCTGTCTCCGGCATGCCCCTGCCGGAGGCGACCGTCATGGATTGCGGAGGCGACGAGGATCCCCGCCGCGCCCGCGGCCGCAAGGAGTGCGAGGTCCTCCGGACCGCGCAAGCCGCCGGCCGCGTAGATGCGCGTCGTCGGCGAACGTGCCTTGACCTCTCTGACCCTCTTGAGGTCGGGGCCGAGTTCGGCCCCGACCCGCGTCAACGTCATCGCGATCACGTCGTCCGGCCAGAGTGCGGGTTCGGCGTGCAGTTCCGGGGGACCGAGGAGCGCGTCGCCCCGGCTGTCCAGGGACAGGATGGCATCCGCCCGGTAGCGCACCGGCAGGCTTGTCTCCCGCAGGCTCTCCGTGCCGAGGACGGGACGCCCGATCCCGCGATCGAGGAAACGCGCTACGGCGTCCTCGTCCGCAAACCCGGCATCCACCCAGATCTCGTGCCCCGGAAAGGCCCGTCGCAGCCGGGTCAGCACCGTGTTTTGCGGGAGCTGCGTCTCGATGGCGTCGAGGTCCGCGACATACAGCCGGCGCGACGGCACCGCCCCGAGGAGGCCCTCCGCCACCGCGACCGGATCGGGCGAGGGGGCGAGCGGCGTCTCGATCGGTTGGTAGGCCGCGCGCTCTCCTGCCCTGGCGCGGACGACGAGGCCCCCGCGGATATCGATCACCGGTATGATCGCGAGGTCGCCTAATGACATCTCCGATCCCGTCTTCGCGCCACCCTGTCATCGGCTGGGACCTCGGCGGTGTCCACCTCAAGGCAGCGCTCGCCGAGGCCGGCGCGATCCGTGCGGCCGTGCAGGTGCCGTGTCCACTCTGGCGGGGACTCCCTGCCCTGGACGAGGCTCTTGCGAGCCTGCCCGATTGGGCGCGCACTCCGGCCGACCATGCCGTGACAATGACAGGGGAGTTGACCGACTGCTTCACGAGCCGCAGCGAGGGCGTGCGCGAGCTCGCGGGCTGGGCCGCCGGCAGCCTCCAGGGCGCTGTCCAAATCTATGCGGGACGGAGCGGCTTTTTCGAGCCGGACCGGGCGCATGGCGCGGCCGCGGACGTCGCCTCGGCGAACTGGCACGCTACCGCCAGCCTGGTTGCCCGGCACCTGCCGGACGCGCTGCTGGTCGATATCGGCTCGACCACGGCCGACCTGATCCCGATCGCGGACGGGGTTGCCGCCGCGCTCGGCTATACCGATGCGGAAAGGCTCGAGACCGGCGAGCTGGTCTATACGGGCGTGGTCCGCACGCCGCTGATGGCTCTCGCCCGCCGGGCACCCTTCCGGGGGCGTTGGACGGCGCTCGTCGCCGAGCATTTCGCGACGGCGGCCGACGCCTACCGGCTTCTCAACCTGCTTGATCCGCGATCGGATCAGCAGGAGGCCGCCGACGGGAAAGGCAAGTCGCGAGCGGAGACGGAAACCCGTATCGCCCGGATGGTGGGCCGGGACCGTGAGGACGGTGGTTCGGGGGACTGGGCGCGGCTCGCCGCCTTCTTCGCGGAGCGACAACTCGTCCTCCTGCAGGAGGCGGTCGCGCAGGTCGCGTCCCAGGGCAGCCTCGTGGATGACGCTCCGATCGTCGGCTGCGGGGCCGGGCGCTTCCTCGCCGCCCGGCTCGCAGGGCACCTCGGACGTCCCTTTCGCGACCTCGCCGAATTCGTGCCGAGTGCCGGGACGTCGGCGGACTGGCTCTCGTCCTGTGCCCCGGCGGTCGCGGTCGCGCTTCTGGCGGGCGAGCAGGTCAGGAGCCCGACCGCTCGATCTTCGCCTTGAGTGCGTCGAGGCCCATTCGATAGAGGCCCGTGACGGCCTTGATCGCCGCGTCGTCGTTGAGTTCCGGCGGCGGATCGTTGTTGGGGTAGCCGCGGTAGAAGGCGCCGCGCCACACCACAACCGACTTGCCGCCGGTACCCGGCTCGACGGCGATGGTCGATGCGTAGTTTGTGACCGGCAGTACTTTCACATCCACGGCGGTGATCCGGTACGAGTAGCTCATCGTCTCGGGCTCGTACTTGTGGAGCACCTCGTCGACCGTCGCACCGCCTGTGAGCGTGAGCCTGCGCGTCGCATCGACAGCGTTGCCGCCCGGGCCTTCCGTCTTCTCGACCGGCGGCAGCCAGCTCATGTCATGGAAATTCGACAGGACGCCCCAGACCTTCTCGGGCGGGGCGTTGATGTCGACACGCTCCTCCACCTTCTTCCGTGGCGGCCCGTGCGCCTCGGCCCCGGCGGCAAGAACCATGGCGGAGAGGGCCGCGAGCCCCCCGAGCAGCAGATCCCTCATCGTCTCGTCTCCTCCGATGGTCCGTCCGGGTTCAGGCGGCCGGCCCGAGTGTCCGGTCGACCTTCTCCCTGATCCAGTCCCACGCCTCCTGTTCGGCGGGACCGGCCGTCTTTCCGACGGCAATTGCGAGGTACTTCATCTCCGAGCGCACCTTCTCCGGCGACAGCATGCCGAGGCGCGTCGACAGGATCGCCGCCTCGATCACGGCGGCCTGGGCGCGGTTGAAGCCCACGAACGGCTGGTGGCTCGCGGAATGGACGAGCCGGCAGCGGAAACGCGGCCGGGCCTCGTCTCCCTGCACCTCCGCCACCTCGAACTCCCCATGGGCATAGCAGGACGCGAGGCGCACCCCGGCGATGCGGTCGCAGGGGACCGTCGGCCAGTCCCGCCGACCGGTGACGCAGCCGGCGAGCACCCGGATGTCCGACGGCGAGGACGCGGCCAGGAAGGGATGACGCTCGAGGTTATCGATCGTCGGCGAGGGCCGGAACGGCGCGACGACGTAGAGCTCACCCTCCTGGATCAAACCGAACGGCACCAGGTGCCACCCCGTCCCGTCGGCGTTCCGGGTCGTGACGATCGTCTCGAGAATGAGCGGCACGGCTCAGCTCCGTCCGCCGCGGCTGCGCATCGTGTGCCCGGCCTCCTTGAACGCCGTCGTGTCTTCCGGGACGGGATCGGCCGCGCAGCCCCACTCGAGCGCCTCGTCCTGGACGTAGCGCTTGCCCAGGCGCCAGGCGATTTCCGCCTTGGCGAGCTCCTGGCCGAGATAGAAGGCGTGCCCGCCGTCCCCATCGACGCCGAGCTGCGGGAAGAAGGACAGGGCCTCCGTGCCGCGCGTGTGAAGGGCCCGGTTGTAGATGTGGATCCCGTCCTCGCCCACCATGATGCGGAAGGCGGCGTCGCGGACCTCCGCCGCCTCGGCTGCGATCTCCGCCGGGCTCTGTACGAAAGGCTGCTTGTCGTGCAGCGCCAGCAGGGCCCGGCCATACCCCTTCGGCACGGAGCCGTCGGCGCGCGCCGCGAACATGACTCGGCGCGCTGCATCGTGCTCCTCGATCGTGCGGCGCGTATGACTGCTCACCTGGACGACGAGCACGTTGCGGATGGCGAGTTCGGAGCAGATGCCAAGGAGAACGGCGGTTGCTCCGAGGCTGTCGGCCTCGGTGAGTTCGGTGATGTTGCCGGTTCCCATGAGGATCTCGGCCTCGGGCAGCAGCCTCCGGATCTCGGCATAACGCAGGAGCGATTGCGTGAAGCCGAAATGGATCGGTTCCAGGATGGGATCGACGAGGAACGCCTTACCGGCTGCCGTCAGCCGCTCGGCTGCGCGCACCAGGGAGGCGAGATCGTCGGGTCGGACGGGAACCAGAACAGGGATCGCGTTCGTCCGGAAGGCGAGGTCGAGCGTCATCTCGTCCAAGCTCAGCAGGAAATCGGCTCCGGCTGCCGCGCCGCGCGCGAGTTCGTCGTCTGAGAAGGAGTCGACGCTGACGCGCAGCCCGGCCCGCTTCAGCAGCGCGACGCTCTCCTCGAGATGCGGGAAGGGCGTATCCGGCAGTCCGCCGAGATCGATCACGTCCGCCCCGCGGGCGCGCAGCGAGGATGCCAGATCCAGGATCGCGGCGGGCGCCAGGCGAGGGGCATCCACGATTTCGGCGAAGATCCGCACGTCGTGGCGGGAAAGGTCGATCTTGCGGCCGGCCAGGCCGAGATGGGTCGGCAGATCGACGATCTCGTCTGGCCCGCGCTCGACCCGAACACCGAAATGATCGCTCAGCGCCGCAAGGTCCGCACGGCACCGGCCCGGCAGGAGAACGCGGTGGGTGCCCTCCGGTATTACGACCCGGCGCCGGATGATCTCTTCCGTCATCAGGGCGGCGACCTTAACGCCGGCATCCACGACCGAGCACATGAAGCGCTCTGGCGGGAGACTCGCGGCCAGCTTCTCGAGCCGGGCCCTCGCCAAATGACCGGTGACGAGAGCAATACGCTCGGGCCCCGTGCCCGGCGGTCTGGCCTGCTCCGGCGGCGTCGTCACGTGCGCGTCCCCGGCCGGGCGAGGGCGCCGCCTAGATCGCCTGTTTCCGTGCCGTGGATCACGATCTCGCCCCCGAACCTTGCGGCGAATTGCGGGAATGCCGCGTCGACGAGCCCAGCGCGAGACCAGGCCGCGGGCGTGCCTTCCGGCACGGCGATCGAGGATTTCACGAGCACGCAGCGCTCCGCTCCGAGCTGGGTCGCCAGCCAGACGGCGAGGCTGTCCGACGTGACATCCCAGCTCTCCGGGATCTCCGGATGCCCTTCCCGCAAAGCCGCCGGATGCCAGAGCGGGATGGCCGAGCTGCGCCAGGCGCGTCTTATCCCCGCGACGTCATCCGTTTGGCGCAGGCGAGGCTCGAGGGCTTTGAAGGCCTGAGCCATCGAGCCCATCGCGTCGAGCGCAAGCCGATGGGCGACGCTGTCATTGAACCCTAGCCGGCGCTGGGCGTCCCGGACCGCATCAGCGAAAACACCACCGCCGGGCACCACCACGATCTCCCCCGGCGCCCTGTCTGCCAGTTCGTGGAGCAGTGTCCGAAGCCGGCTTCGCTCCTTGGCGACGCTCCCGCCGATCTTCACGACGACCGCGCCCGCCATGTCAGGCCGCCTCCCGCCGTCCCGTCTCCGTGAGCCGCGCCGCGGCCTCACGAATGCGGCCCCCGTCGAGCGCCAGCCCACGGTTGCTGCTCGCGCAGAGGCCGCCGCGGAATCCGAGATAGCTCGGCCCGTGGCGAGCAAGAGCCGCGATGTCCGCGATCCGAAGCGAGCCCGCCAGCCCCGAGATCAGCCCGGCCTCCCGGCAGCCGGCCACGAAGCCCGCGAGCCGCTCGGGCGGCAGGAGGTCCGGCAGGCTCGTCCCGTCCTTAATCCGGGTGTCGATCATCGCTCCTGCGAAACCGGCACGGGCGACCGAGGGCAGGATGGACGGCTCCGGCCCGTCCTCCGCAAAGAAGACCGCGATGACTGGCACCCCGGCATGGGCCAGCGCTGGCCGCAGCATGTCCGGCTCGCTCCAGATCCCTGCCGGGAGCGCCACCTTCAGAAGGTCGGCGCCCGCGGGCGCGAGCGCGCCAAGGCTGGAGGCCAGTTCCGCAACCCCCCGCGGCTCTCCCGCGACTGCGCTGACGAGCGGGGAATTGGGGTTCGTCCGTACGTCCGCCGCTATGGCTGAGACAATGCCGGGCGGCAGCGCGCCTAGCGCGCCGCGATCGGGGTCTTTCGCGTCGACCAGATCGGCCCCGCAATCAGCCGCGAGCACTGCCTCTGCCGGGTCGCGCACGCTGACGAGCAGGCGGGTGCTTTGGACTGGCGTCTCCGCTGGACTCATGAGCGTTCCGGGAGGGGCTCGGCGAGCAGCCGGTTCTTCACCATCCAGCGGATGCCGCGAAGCCAAGTCTCGTCCGTGTTGCCCCGTATGTCGACCTGCGCGCCGCGCACGATCTTTCCGTCGGCGATATCCGTAACGGTGAGGACGAAGCTCAGGATGAGGTTCGAGGTCTTCTGCACGTAGCCGGAGACGACGAGTTCCGCGCCGAGGGACTTGCCGATCTCCTCGATGCAGCCGTTGCACTTGAAGACGGGGCTCTTGTCCTGGATTGCGGTGGCCTGCGGCGCGATGTCGACGGGCGTGATCTGTCCGGACTCGGCCAGCAGGCGCCGCAGTTCGGTGCTGGCGAGCCCGAGCCGACGAGCCTGCTCCGCTTCCAGCCCGCGGTCGCCCGAAGGCTGGCTCATGTCCAGCAGTTCGATCTCTAGGATCGCCGTTCGAGCCGGGCGCGCCATCGCTGCCGATGCTAGGAGCAGCGATACCAAAACCAGGACAGGCCACACATTGGCCTCCCGCAACATAATACTAATAAATCGATCACACGCCATTTCGCTCTGCACAAGCGCGCGAGTTCTTAGTTTTCTCTCATCGATAATCTGTTGTGCAAGATCACTTTGCCTGGGTAACCTGCGACACCATGACGACAGCGAGGCCATTTTCAGGTTTGCTTATGTCGCGGAGCAGGCGGATCGCGATCTGCGCTGCTCTCGTCTGCCTTGCCGGGCGTGCCGTCGCGGCGGACCCGGTAGAATTTCGCATCGGCATTATCAGCCGGGAGATCCCGCCGCCGGCGGCCTCGGACATCGAGGCTCGGCCGGAGGATGACGGCATCGCGGGCGGGCGGCTCGCGATCCGCGACAACAACTCGACGGGGGCCTTCACTCGACAAAGCTACAAGGCCGAGGAGGTGATCCTGGAGGAGGGGCAGAGCGCGGGCGAGGCCGCGAAGGCCCTCGTTTCGGGCGGGACCCCCTTCATCGTCGCGGCGCTGCCGGCGGACGATCTTCTGGCCGTGGCGGATGCCCTGAAGGACACGCCGGCGGTCGTGTTCAATGCCGCGGCAGGCGAGGACCGGCTGCGCGGGCCGGATTGCCGCGCGAACATCTTCCACGTCGCGCCGAGCACCGCGATGCTGACCGACGGGCTCGCGCAGTTCCTGTCCCACATGCGCTGGCGCAAGC
Organism: Enterovirga sp. CN4-39; assembly: GCF_049446235.1. Lineage (NCBI taxonomy): Bacteria > Pseudomonadati > Pseudomonadota > Alphaproteobacteria > Hyphomicrobiales > Methylobacteriaceae > Enterovirga > Enterovirga sp. CN4-39. The sequence continues at coordinate 270,519 of NZ_JBMSEF010000001.1, forward strand.
TCTTCCTGATGGTTGGACCGAACGAGGCCGACCGGCTCTACGCCGAGGCGGTCAAGCGCTCGGCGCGCAAGTTCGGGCTGCAGGTCACGGCCGAGAGGCCCTGGGATCTCGGGCCGCTCGCGCGGGCGAAGGCCGACAGCCCGACTACGGCCGAGGCACTCGTCTTCACCCGGGGGGGCGATTACGACATCGCGGTCGTCGCCGACGAGGCCGGCGATTTCGGCGACTACGTTCCCTTTCGCACCGTCGACCCGCGGCCGGTCGGCGGCACGCAGGGGCTGATCGCCACGACGTGGCATCCGACTCTCGAGGCCTGGGGTGCGACCCAGGCCCAGAACCGTTTCCGCCGCCTTGCCGGCCGTCTCATGCGGCCGCTCGACTACCAGGTCTGGGCGGCGGTGCGCTCGGTCGGAGAGGCGGGCACGCAGACGAAGAGCGCCGATCCGCGCCTCGTCGCGGCATTCCTGAGAAGCCCGGATTTCAGCCTGCCGGGCCACAAGGGCGTGGGCCTTTCCTTCCGCACCTGGGACCAGCAACTCCGCCAGCCCATCCTGATCGTGCAGCCCAAGGCCCTGGTGACGGTCGCGCCGGAGAAGGGCTTCCTCCACCAGCGGACACCGCTCGACTCCCTTGGCCTGGATCAACCGGAGAGCCCATGCAGACTCGGCTGACCCCTCCCGCGCGGCCGCTGGTCAGCCGCCCCGGCACCTTCCCGGCTTTCATCGCTCTGGCGGTCGGTCTGGGATTTGCGGCCGAAGCCGCCGCCTTCACGATCTATGTGAGCAACGAGAAGGACAACACGGTCACGGTGCTCGATTCCGGGACGCTGGAGATGAAGGCGACCTGGAAGGTTGGCCGCCGGCCACGCGGCGTCACGCTGAGCAACGACGGCTCCCTGCTCTTCGTCTGCGCGAGCGACGACAACCGCGTCGACGTCGTCGACACCGCGACCGGCAAGGTCCTGCGCAGCCTACGGTCAGGGCCGGATCCGGAGCAGTTCATCCTGCATCCGTCCGGCAACCCGCTCTACATCGCCAACGAGGACGACAGCCAGGTCACGGTGCTCGACGTCGAGAAGAACCGCGTCATCGCCGAGGTGCCCGTCGGGGTGGAGCCGGAGGGGATGGGGATCAGCCCGGACGGCAAGATCCTGGTGAACACCTCCGAAACCACCAACATGGCGCATTTCATCGACACCGACAGCCTCAAGGTGGTCGAAAACGTCTTGGTCGACGCCCGGCCGCGCGTCGCCGAGTTCACGGCCGACGGAAAGAAGCTCTGGGTCTCGGCCGAGATCGGCGGCACGGTTGCGATCATCGACGTCGCGACCCGGCAGGTCGAGAAGAAGGTCGGCTTCAAGATCCCTGGCATCCCGGACGATGCCATCCAGCCGGTCGGCATCCGTATCACGCGGGACGGCTCACGGGCCTTTGTGGCGCTCGGGCCCGCCAACCGCGTCGCCGTACTGGATGGGAAGACGCACGAGGTCCTGAGCTACCTCCCTGTCGGCCAGCGCGTCTGGCAGCTCGCCTTCTCGCCGGACGAGAAGCTCCTGTTCACTACCAACGGCACCTCGAACGACATCTCCGTAATCGATGTCCCGAGCGCCAAGGTCGTCAGGAGCGTCAAAGTCGGGCGGCTGCCATGGGGCGTCGTCGTGTCACCGAAATGAGGAGGGGGCGATGAAGAGGCTTCTGCCGGGGATGCTGGTCGGGGCGGTCATGGCGGCGATGCCCGTTCAGGCGCTCGACCTCATGAAGGGCCGGACAGATCTTCCGGAACTGGCCCTGGGCGACGAGGACGGGAACGATTTTGCGCTTCCCGTGCGCGACATCGAGATGGAGGGCGGGAAATCCTACCGCCTGAAGATCACTGCCAAGGGCCAGAAGGAATACAAGTTCCTCGCGCCCGACTTCCTCCGGAACATCTGGATCAATCAGGTCGTCATCAACCGCCTGGAGGTGCACATGGCCGGCGCCCCCTACGCCTTCGAGTTCGACGACCAGGGAACCATTGCCGTGGACTTCGTCGCGGTCCGGCCGGGCGAGTACCGCTGGTGGATCCAGGGCCTGGAAGGCCGCGGCATGACCGGCAAGCTGGTTATCAAGTAGGACTGCGGCGATGAGGCGTCTTCTTGTGCCCCTTGCGATGATGCTGGGATCCGGCCTCGCGCAGGCCGATGACCAGAGCGAGTGCGTCGCGGGCATCGCGATGCTTCAGGCCGAGGTGCCTAAGGCAACGGGCGCGGTCCGGACCAAGGTCGAGCGCGAATTGCGGGTCGCCCAGCGCGAGCAGGGCGAGGGCGAGTTCGACGAATGCATGGACGCGATCCGGGCTGCGCGCGCGGCACTCGGGAAGTGACCGGGGTTCCGGCTCTTCTCGTCCGTAACCTCGGTCATCGCTTCGGGAGCCGGGCCGCCCTCTCGGAAGTGTCGCTCACGGTGCCGGAGGGGGGCTTCGTCGCACTGCTGGGCCCGAACGGGGCGGGGAAGACGACGCTCTTTTCCGTCGCGACTGGCCTCTACGCAAATCAGAGCGGCGCCGTGTCCGTCTTCGGTCACGACATCCGGACCTCGCCCGCGGGGGCGCTCGCGCTCACGGGCGTCGTCTTCCAGGCCCGCACGCTCGACGGCGACCTGACCATTCGCCAGAACCTCGTCTACCACGCGGCCCTGCACGGGATCCGCGGCCGGGCCGCGATGCCGCGCATCATCGAACTCCTCGGCCGCGTGGGCATGCGCGAGCGCCTGGACGAGAGGGTCAGAACGCTGTCGGGCGGGCAGGCCCGCCGGGTCGAGATCGCCCGCGCCCTCGTGCACGCCCCGCGGCTGCTCCTCCTGGACGAGCCGACGGTCGGGCTCGACCTCGCCTCCCGCTCCGACGTCGTGCACATCGTCCGCGACCTCGTCGTGGACGAGAGGCTCTCGGTTCTGTGGGCGACGCATATCTTCGACGAGGTCCATCCCGGCGACGAGGTCGTCGTCCTCCATGCCGGGAGGGTGATCGCGACCGGGCTAGCGGCCGACCTCGCGCGGCCTGGTGGCTCCCTTGAAGCCTCGTTCCGGCAGATGACTGCCGTTCCACTGAGGGCGGCATGAGCGCCGTCGCGCTGCGGAGCCGGGTGGACGGTGCGGGCTATCTCGTCTGCTTCGTTGGGATCGTGCGTCGGGAGCTCCTGCGGTTCCTCAACCAGACGGGACGCTTCTTCTCTGCACTCGTGCGGCCGCTGGTGTGGCTGTTCATCTTCGCCGCCGGATTCCGGAGCGTGCTCGGCCTCTCCATCACGCCGCCCTACGAGACCTACGTGCTCTACGAGGTCTATGTCGTGCCCGGGCTCGCGGCCATGATCCAGCTCTTCGCCGGCATGCAATCCTCCCTGTCCATGGTCTATGACCGTGAGGTCGGGTCGATGCGGCTGCTTCTGACGAGCCCCTTCCCACGCTGGTCGCTTCTGCTGGCGAAGCTCGCGGCCGGCGTCGTCGTCTCGCTCGTCCAGGTCTACGTGTTCATCGCGATCGCGCAGCTCTGGGGCACGGACCTGCCGCCCCTGGGCCTTCTTACGGCCCTGCCGGCCTTCATCCTGGTCGGGCTGATGCTCGGCGCTATGGGGCTCTTCCTCTCCTCGCTCGTGCGGCAGCTCGAGAACTTCGCCAGCGTGATGAACTTCGTCATCTTCCCGCTGTTCTTCGCGTCCTCCGCGCTCTACCCCCTGTGGCGGATCCGGGAAGCGAGCGAGATCCTCTACCGCATCTGCCTCGCCAATCCCTTCAACCATGCGGTCGAACTGATCCGCTTCGCACTCTACATGCGGCTCGAGCCGGTGGCGCTCGCCGTCGTAGCCGGAACGACCGCGCTCTTCTTTCTGCTCGCGGTCGCGGCTTACGATCCCGGTCGCGGCGTGATGGGTCGGCGCGGCGGCGGCCCGCAGGAGGCGCCGACATGAGGCCCTACATCCTCGCGGTTTGCTCCATCCTGGTCGCGCCGGCGGCCGCATGGGCGCAGCCGAAGCCGGATCCCGACTGGCCCTGCGTGCAGCGCCGCGTGGCGACGATCGCGCCGGCCGCAATCTGGTCGGGACCCGACCTGGAGAAGGCAGGCGCATGGGGAAGTGACCCTCCCGTTGCAGCGCTCGCCCAACGGCTGGCGTCGCGGCGCACGACGCTGGAGGAGGCGGACACGTTGCTGGAAGGCTTCGCGAGGGAAGCGGGCCCTGACCGGAAGGAAAAACTGACCCGGCTCTTCTCCGGGATCCTCGCGCTCACCAACGCGGAGAGGAGCCGGGTGCTCGAGGGGATCACCCGCTATGCGCGTGGCCAGGAGCGCTTGGCAGAACGGATCCGGGATGAGGCTGACCGGATCAGCGCAGCGAAGGATTCGCCACAGGCGGAGGCGCCCAAGGACATTGCCGCACTCGAGACGAGCTTCGCCTGGGACAAGCGCATCTTCGAGGAGCGCAGCCAGGCCCTCAACTATGTCTGTGAAGTTCCGACGCTCATCGAGGAGCGACTGGGTGAGATCGCGCGGCGGATAGAGGCGCGATTGTGAAGCTTAATGGCAGACTATTCTAAGCTAATCATAATGTCATAATCGGTTTCTTCGGTATATATCTGTTGTATGTAGCTCAATCGGCGGCATCATGCGTCTGGCGAGGGCGAAACGCCCTCGTGGCGGGGCGGGCACGATGCGGGGCATGTGGTTTGCGCTGTCGGCGGGTGTCGCCAGCCTCTCGGCCGCGGAGGCCATAGCTCAGAGCGCGACAGCGCTTCCGGAGATCGAGGTAATCGCGACGACGCCCGTCGCGAGTTCGGGTTCGACGCGCGGCATCGCGCGCGACATGATTCCGGGCACCGTCGAAACCGTCACGGCCCGTGAGTTCGAGCGGCAGCGTTCATTCAACCTCCTGAATACGCTGCAGGCCCGCACGCCGGGGGTGAGCCTCAACGACGTCCAGGGCAGCGAGCAGTTCCAGGACCTGCGCTATCGCGGCTTCGCAGCCTCGCCGCTGCCCGGCACGCCCCAGGGGATTGCCGTCTACCAGAACGGCGTGCGCATCAACGAGGCGTTCGGCGACAGCGTGAACTGGGACTTCATCCCGCCTGTCGCGATCAACCGCCTCGACCTCTTCAGCAGCAACCCCATCTTCGGTCTCAACGCTCTCGGCGGCGCCGTGAACATCGAGATGAAGAACGGCTTCACCTGGCAGGGCTTCGAGACACAGATCCAGGGGGGCTCCTTCGGCCGGTTCGGCGGCTCGATGCAATACGGGGCGGCCATCGGCGATTGGGGCCTCTACATCGCGGGTGACGGAATGCGCAACGACGGGTGGCGCTTCCAATCGCCATCCGAGATCAAGCGCTTCTACGGCGATCTCGGCTATCGGGCGGAGTCCTCCGAGTTCCACCTGATCGGCGCTGGCGCCTGGAACTCGTTCGGCGTGATCGGGCCGACACCCGTCGATCTTCTGCGCCTCAACGAGCGCTCGATCTACACGTGGCCGCAAACGACGCGGCACGAGATGAGTCTCGTCGCCCTCAACGGCCGCGTGGATGTAAGCCCCACCTGGACGATCCAGGGCACGGCCTATGTCCGGACATTCGACCAGCGGCACGTCGACGGAAACGACGCCGAGTTCGAACGGTGCAGCAACCAGTCCTCGTTCGGCGGCCGCCTTTGCCTGGAGGACGACGGCTTCGGCGTCCCGCCAGGCGGAAGGACGCGCGCCTTTCGAGACCAGTTCGCAGTGGTGGGCCCGAACGGTGCAAGCCTTCCCTTCACGCCCGGCGCCACCTACGGCACCGTCGATCGGACACGAACCTCGGCGACCAGCTATGGCGGCTCGCTCCAGGCGACAAGCACGGAGACGCTGCTCGGCCACAAGAACACCTTCATCCTTGGCGGGAGCATCGACGGCGCGGATTACAGCTTCCGCTCCGGAAGCGAACTGGGCGTCATCTATCCAAACCTGTTCGTCGGCCCCAGCGCTGCCGTTCCGGGCACCGGGACCGGCCCGATCCGGTCCTTCGGTAACATCGGCTATGCGCCGGTCGACCTCCGCGGCACCAACACCTATTTCGGCCTTTTCGCGACCGACACGTTCGAGGTGACGGATCGGCTTGCCGCGACCTTCGCCGTCCGGCTGAACTCGATCCAGATCGATACGCGCGACGCGAGCGGCGTCGCGCCGGAATTGAACGCGAAGAACAGCTTCACGCGTGCCAATCCGGCCTTCGGGCTGACCTACAAGCTCACGCCGGAGGTCTCCGTCTATGGTGGGTATGCGGAAGCGAACCGCGCTCCGACCCCGCTCGAGCTGAATTGCGCCGACCGCAATCGGCCCTGTCTCCTGGAGAACGCGCTCGTCGCCGACCCACCCCTCCAGCAGGTGGTGTCGCGCACCTTCGAGGCAGGCCTGCGCTCGACGGTGACGGACTTCCATGGCGGAACGCTCCGCTTCAAGGCTGGAGCATTCCGCACCGCCGTCGAGGACGACATCATCGCACTCGCGAGCGTCATCCAGGGGCGCGGCTTCTATGCAAATGTCCCGTCGACCCTCCGGCAGGGAGCAGAGCTGTCGGCGGAATATGCCGGCGAGCAATGGCAGCTCTACGCCAATTACAGCTTCATCGACGCGACCTTCCGGTTCACCGGCGCGATTGCCTCTCCGAACAACCCGGCCGCCGACGATGACGGCAATATCCTCGTGCGGCCCGGCCACCACATTCCGCTGATCCCACGCCACCAGGTCAAGGCCGGGTTGGAATACGCGTTCACGCCAGCGTGGCGGTTCGGGATCGAACTCGCCGCCTTCTCGAGCCAGCGCTTCGCGGGGGATGAGGCGAACCTCGCCCGCGTTCTCCCGGCCTATTGGTTCGCGAACCTCCGCACCACCTATCAGGTCACGCCGAACATCCAGGTCTTCGGCGTGGTGAACAACCTGTTCGACCGCCGCTACGCGAGCTACGGCACCTTCTTCGAGAGAAGCGCGATCCCGAACGCGGCCGGTGTTGTCTTCAACGACCCGCGGACCATCACGCTCGCCCAGCCTCTCTCAGTGTATGGGGGCGTGAAGATCACCTGGTGAGCGGCGGGGAGGCCCGGCGGGGCAGGGCGCTCCCCATGTCGGTGCGCCGGAGTCCTTCCTTCACGCCCGCACGGTCTTCCCATCTTCCAGGATCATGGCGGCGGCTTTTTCGGCGATCATGATGGTGGGGGAGTTGGTGTTGCCGGAGGTGATGCGGGGCATGGCGGAGGCGTCGGCGACGCGCAGTCCGCCGACCCCGCGCACGCGCAGGCGCTCGTCGAGGACCGCCATCGGGTTGTTGTCGGGGCCCATGGCGGCCGAGCCGGCCGGGTGGAAGATGGTGGTGCCGAGGCGGCCGGCCGCGACCAGCATGTCCTCGTCGCTCGCGACCCCCGGGCCCGGCAGGTGCTCGACCGGGCTGTAGCGGGCGAGCGCGGGCTGGCTCACGATTCTGCGGGCGAGCTTGAGCGAATCGACGGCGACCCGGCGGTCCTCGTCCGTGGTCAGGTAGTTCGGCTGGATCAGAGGCTTGCCGTCCGGGCCGCGATGCACGCTGCCGCGGCTCGAGGGTCGCAGGTTGCAGACGCTCGCCGTGAAGGCCCCGAACGGGTGCAGGCCCTCGCCCCACTTGTCGAGCGAGAGCGGCTGGAAGTGGAATTCCAGGTTCGCGGTCGCGTAGTCCGGCGAGGATTTCGCAAAGGCGCCGACCTGGGAGGGCGCCATGGTCAGCGGCCCTGTGCGGAGGAGGGCGTATTCGACCCCCATCCAGGCGCGGCGGAGGAGGTTGGCATAGTCGGTGTTGAGCGAGCGCACGCCCGTGACCTTGTAGACCGGGCGGATCTGGAGGTGGTCCTGCAGATTCTCGCCGACCCCGGGCAGGTGCCGGACGGTGTCGATGCCGTGGCCCGACAGCCGCTCGCCATCGCCGATGCCGGAGGCCTCGAGCAGGACCGGCGAGCCCACCGCGCCGGCCGAGAGCACCACCTCGCCGGCCACCGCGGCCCGGTATTGCTCGCCGCCGCGCGAGAAGATCACGGCGCTGGCGCGGCCCTCCGTGAACTCGACCCGGTCCACATGCACGCCGGTCTCGAGGCGGAGGTTGGGCCGGTTCAGGACGGGCTTGAGGAAGCCCCGGAACGCGCTCCAGCGCCGGCCCCGCCTCTGGTTCACCTGGAAATAGGACGAGCCCTCGTTGTCGCCGGTGTTGAAGTCCGGGATCTTGGGGATGCCGGCTTCGGCGGCGGCCTCCCGGATCGCGTCCAGGATGTCCCAGCGCAGGCGCGGGTGCTCGACGCGCCACTCGCCGCCCGACCGGTGGAACTCGTTCGGCGGCGCGATGTGGTCCTCGTGCTTGAGGAAGAAGGGCAGGACGTCGTCCCAGCCCCAGCCGGCGAGCCCGAGCTGGCGCCAGCCGTCGTAATCGGCCGCCTGGCCGCGCATGTAGATCATGGCGTTGATGGCGGAGGAGCCGCCGACCACCTTGCCGCGCGGATAGGCGATGGTGCGCCCGCCGAGCCCCGCCTCCGGGGCGGTGGCGAACATCCAGTCGGCGCGCGGATTGCCGATGGCGAACAGGTAGCCGACCGGGATGTGGAACCAGACCCAGTTGTCCCGCCCGCCGGCCTCCAGCACCAGCACTCGGTTCCGCCCATCCGCCGAGAGCCGGTTGGCCAGCACGCACCCCGCCGAGCCCGCCCCGACGATCACGTAGTCGTATGTGCCAAATTCCTGCATGAAAGACCCATATCCGAGTTGAACGGCCAAGGGCGAGGGATCCCGTCTCCGTCCGCTCGAAAATCGGGGGCGCTCGCGGAATGCCGCCGGACAGGTTAGCTAGCCGCCGTCACTCCCAAAGGCGGCGCGAACATGAGCTACACTATAGATTTGTCCGGTCGGACGGCCCTCGTGACCGGGGCCTCGAGCGGCCTTGGCCGGCACTTCGCGACGGTGCTCGCACAGGCTGGCGCACAGGTCGTTCTGGCGGCTCGGCGGATCGATGCTCTTTCCTCCCTCCAGACCGAGATTCGCGACGCAGGCGGGTCGGCGGAGCTTGTCGGACTGGATGTGACCGATCCGAGGGCCGTGGCGACAGCCGTTGCCGAGGCTCAACGGATCGGGGCCGGGCAACTCGACATCGTTGTGAACAATGCCGGCGTCGCCCTGACAAAGCCCTTCCTGGAACTAACGCCGGAAGACTGGGACGGCGTCCTCGACACGAATCTCCGCGGCGCCTTCCTGGTCGGTCAGGCTGCGGCACGCCAGATGAAGGAAAGCGGCCGCGGCGGGTCGATCATCAACATCGCCTCCATCCTGGGGCTCAGGGTCGCCGGCCAGGTCTCGGCCTATGCCACGTCCAAGGCCGCGCTCGTGCAGCTTACGCGTGCGATGGCGCTTGAGCTCGCCCGTTACGGGATTCGCGTGAATGCCCTCTGCCCGGGCTACGTGGAGACCGATCTGAACCGCGATTTCTTTGCCACCGACGTGGGCAAGGACCTGATCCGCCGCGTGCCCCAGCGCCGACTCGGCCAGATGTCGGACCTCGACGGCGCTCTGCTTCTGCTCGCGGGCGATGCCGGGCGATCGATCACGGGTGCTGACATCCCTGTCGATGGCGGCCACCTGGTCTCGTCCCTCTGACGAACGAGCCGCATTCAAGCAGCGTCCACAGGAGCCGGCGCAGCCGACTGCAAAGTTCCACCGGAATTTGCTGGTTCCGCTTGACAACCAGGGCCGCCGCCACCTAAACGGCGGGCCTCCCCGGTTGGGGACCAGCTACCCCGCGCGGGCGTAGCTCAGTTGGTTAGAGTGCCGGCCTGTCACGCCGGAGGTCGCGGGTTCGAGCCCCGTCGCCCGCGCCACCTTCAAACTACGCAGCTTATTCGCCAGCGAGGCGAAAGCGGAATGCTGCGGCTTCCCTCCCTCCAGGATACAGATCGTCGAACCGGGCTGGGGTCTCGCCCCGCCAGGCGCGTCGCGAGGCAAGGGCAGATTCTCGCGCGCGCAGGTCAGCGAAGACGGGAGCGCCTCATAATCGGGATTGACGGCCGTTGGCCGACAATCTCGTACGCGCAGCGCAATGCCGCGGGAATTCCTGCAGTGTCGAGCAAAGTGATTTTGGCGGGCTTGTAGGCTTCGGTGATGATCCGGGGTGGCTCGAAGCCGGCCTGGAGCGCGTCGTTGATGACGTGAAGTCCTCCAGGCCTACACCTTAGCGGCGCTCTGCAGCGGCGACGTCACGCCGCCCGGGTCCGAACATTGGCATCGGCGAAGGCCGGCGGGAGCGAGCCGCGGACACGCTTGACGATCTCAGCCTGATCGGCGCCGCTCTCGATCGCAACCTCTACCGAGGCGCTGCCGGCCGCCATTCCGGTGCTGTAGCTGATGATGACGCCTTCCCGAACCAGTCCGTTCAACGCGACGTTCAGTTCCCCCCAGCCGGCGGGGGCTTTCGGCTTGCGACTCATTGCTGCTCTCTCAGTAAGGTCAAAGACAACTCAAGACACGAAAACGCCCGCTCGAGACTGAACTCGGCGGGCGTGTCCTCCAACTTTGCAGCGCCGGACAATCTGCCGGGACGGGCAAAGGTGGGCGGAGGGCTGCTCAAGCTTTTCGCGAGCGTCGGCCCGAACCGCAAGACCTCATATGGTCTGAAAGCGCGGATGTTCAAGACCAGACGAATCTGCCGCGGCTCACGGCTCCCGGCCAGCGCCGTCTTTGGGACCTCTTTGCCCTGTTCCGCATTGTTTGATTCCGGCCACGCCGCGGTGATGCGCCCCGAGTGCCTTCGCCATGCCGACCTTCAGCAAGCACTTCGTCCAATTCTCGAACTTCGTGGCGCATGCCAGCGGAAAGCAGCTGACCTTCGCCCTCGCAGTTTTCCTCACAGCGGTCTGGGGCGTTACCGGCCCCTTGTTCCACTACTCGGATGCCTGGCAGCTGGTGATCAACACCGGCACGACGATCGTCACGTTCCTGATGGTGTTCCTCATCCAGAACACCCAGAATCGGGACGGCGCCGCCATCCAGACCAAGCTCGACGAGCTCATCCGGGCGAGCGCGGCTCAGAACGTCTACATCGGCATCGAGCATCTTACCGACGAGGAGCTGGATGAGCTGCGCGCCAAGTGCGAGGCGAGGGCGCGCTCTGAGCGCTCAGGCGACGAGGCGGCGCGTAGGGCGCAGGAGAAGGCAGCGGCGGCTGCGGACCGCGCCGCAGGGATTGGCTGACCGGCCCCGCCGGGCCAAGTTTCGAAACAAGCCGGAAACACGCTTGTGCGTCGCAGCGACGGCTTGTCACTTTAGAACCGCTGCGATAATCGAGCCGCACGCTTTGCGGACGGTCCGGCTCGCGGCCATATCTGCCTCAAAGACAAGCAACCCAACGCGTTCCGGCCCCTGACCTGTCCGCGTTCGCAGGTGGCGAATGAACGCAGTCGTATCGGACTACCTACCTCTCATCATCTTCATCGGCGTCTCGGTGGTGATCGCGGCAGCGCTTCTCGTTGCCCCGTTCCTGCTGGCCTACAAGAGTCCGGATCCGGAGAAGCTCTCGGCCTACGAGTGCGGCTTCAACGCGTTTGACGACGCCCGGATGAAGTTCGACATCCGGTTCTATCTCGTCGCCATCCTGTTCATCATTTTCGATCTCGAAGTGGCGTTCCTCTTCCCCTGGGCCATCACCTTCGGCGACCTCGGCTGGTACGGCTTCTGGTCGATGATGATTTTCCTGGCCATCCTCACGATCGGCTTCATCTACGAGTGGAAGAAGGGAGCGCTGGAATGGGACTGACCGCCTCCCAGACCGCGATTGCACCGGCACCGCGTGGCATCATCGATCCTTCAACGGGGCAGCCGGTTGGGGCGCGCGATCCGTTCTTCCGCGAGGTCAACGCCGAGCTCGCCGACAAGGGCTTCGTGGTCACGACCGCCGAGGATCTGATCACCTGGGCGCGAACCGGGTCCCTCATGTGGATGACCTTCGGGCTCGCGTGCTGCGCGGTCGAGATGATGCAGATGTCGATGCCGCGCTACGACGCCGAGCGCTTCGGCTTCGCGCCGCGTGCCACGCCGCGCCAGTCCGACGTGATCATCGTGGCAGGCACCCTGACGAACAAGATGGCCCCGGCCTTCCGCAAGGTCTATGACCAGATGCCGGAGCCGCGCTACGTCATCTCCATGGGGTCGTGCGCCAATGGCGGCGGCTACTACCATTACTCGTATGCGGTGGTGCGCGGCTGCGATCGCGTCGTGCCGGTCGACATCTACGTGCCGGGTTGCCCCCCGACCGCGGAGGCGCTGCTTTACGGAGTGCTGCTACTCCAGCGGAAGATCCGCCGCGTCGGAACAATCGAGCGCTGAGAATGGCAATGGATCTCGCCCAGCTCGGGCAGCACATCGCCAGCCGACTTGGTTCGGTGGTGACTGGCCACGCGGTCGCCTATGGCGACCTCACGATCGGGGTGGAGCGCTCCGCCATTGTGGAGGCGGTCACCTTTCTGCGTGACGATCCCGAGTGCCGGTTCATCTGCTTCATCGATATCTGCGGGGTGGACTACCCGGCGCGCGAGCGGCGATTCGATGTCGTCTATCACCTGCTCTCACCGGTCCTGAACCAGCGGATTCGGATCAAGCTCGAGACGGACGAGGTCTCGCCCGTCCCCTCGATCATCAGCGTCTTCCCGGCTGCCGACTGGTTCGAGCGGGAGACCTACGACCTCTACGGCATCCTATTCACCGGGCATCCGGATCTGCGTCGCATCCTCACCGACTACGGTTTCGAGGGCCACCCGCTGCGCAAGGACTTCCCGATGACGGGGTTCGTCGAGGTACGCTACGACGATACCGAGCGTCGGGTCGTCTACGAACCCGTGAAGCTGCAGCAGGAGTTCCGCAGCTTCGATTTCCTCTCGCCGTGGGAGGGGACGGATTACGTCCTGCCCGGCGACGAGAAGGCGAAGGCTGTCTGACATGGCTCTCGAGGATCACGGCCTCGCGGCTCAGCGCGACGAGCTGCTCGATACCCGGCCTCATGCCGAGGCCTCCAACGCGGTCCGCGAATCCGGGACCCTGCTGCCGTCTGCGGGGCGCGAGCACGAGATCCGCAACTTCTCGATCAATTTCGGCCCGCAGCATCCGGCCGCCCACGGCGTGCTGCGCCTGGTGCTGGAGCTCGACGGCGAGATCGTCGAGCGGGTGGATCCGCATATCGGCCTGCTCCACCGCGGCACCGAGAAGCTGATCGAGTACAAGACCTACCTGCAGGCGACGCCCTATTTCGACCGGCTCGACTATGTCGCGCCGATGAACCAGGAGCACGCCTTCTGCCTCGCCATCGAGAGGCTGGTCGGGCTCGAGGTGCCGAAGCGCGGGCAGTTGGTCCGGGTGCTCTACTCCGAGATCGGCCGCATCCTTTCGCACCTCCTGAACGTCACGACCCAGGCGATGGATGTCGGCGCCCTCACGCCGCCGCTTTGGGGCTTCGAGGAGCGCGAGAAGCTGATGGTGTTCTATGAGCGTGCCTCCGGCTCGCGCATGCACGCCAACTACTTCCGCCCGGGCGGGGTGCATCAGGATCTGCCGCCCGAGCTGATCGACGACATCTGGGCGTGGTGCGACCCCTTCCTGAAGGTCTGCGACGACCTCGACGCGCTCTTCATCGGCAACCGCATCTTCAAGCAGCGCAACGTCGATATCGGCGTGGTCTCGCTCGAGGATTGCTGGCGCCTCGGCTTCTCGGGCGTGATGGTCCGCGGCTCCGGCGCGAAATGGGACCTGCGCAAGGCGCAACCCTACGAGTGCTACGAGGAGGTGGAGTTCGACATCCCGGTCGGCACGAGCGGCGACAACTACGATCGTCAGGTGATCCGGATGCTCGAGATGCGGGAATCCGTCCGCATCATGAAGCAGTGCCTGCACAAACTCCGCTCTCCCGAAGGTGCGGGCCCCGTAACGTCCCTCGACGGCAAGGTCGCCCCGCCGAAGCGCGGTGAGATGAAGCGTTCGATGGAAGCGCTCATCCACCACTTCAAGCTGTATACGGAAGGCTTCCACGTCCCGGCCGGCGAAGTCTACGCCGCCGTGGAAGCGCCGAAGGGCGAGTTCGGCGTCTATCTGGTCGCCGATGGGACCAATAAGCCGTATCGGTGCCATATCCGGGCACCGGGCTTCGCTCATCTCCAAGCCATGGACTTCATGTGCCGCGGTCACATGCTCGCCGACGTGTCCGCCGTGCTCGGTTCCCTCGATATCGTGTTCGGCGAGGTTGATCGCTGATGGCCGTCCGTCGTCTCGCCCCTGTCGAGGTCCAGCCCGCCTCCTTCGCCTTCACGGAGGAGAACGAACGCTGGCTCGATCAGCAGATCGCCAAGTATCCGGACGGCCGGCAGGCCTCCGCGGTCATTCCCGCGCTCTGGCAGGCCCAGAAGCAGCATGACGGCTGGCTGCCTCAGAAGGCCATCGAGGCCGTTGCCGCGCGCCTCGGAATGCCGCTGATCCGGGTGATGGAGGTCGCGACCTTCTACACCATGTTCAACCTGGAGCCGGTGGGCCGCTACTTCATCCAGCTCTGCGGCACCGTACCCTGCCATGTGAAGGGGGCGCTCGACCTGAAGCAGGTGCTGCTCGACCGTGTTGGCGACCAGCATCATGTCACGGAGGACGGCTACTTCTCCTGGCTGGAGGTCGAGTGCCTTGGCGCGTGCTGCAACGCTCCGATGGTGCAGATCAACGACGACTACTACGAGGATCTGACGCCGGACCTCCTGATCAAGCTTCTCGACGACCTTAAGGCGGGGCGAGAGGTGAAGCCGGGTCCGCAGAACGGCCGGCGGGCATCCGAGCCTCAGGACGACGTGAAGACGCTGACTGACCCTTCGCTCTATGATGGGTCGCTGGTCGGAAGCTGGCGCGAGAGATTCAAGGACGAGTTGTCAGGCGCGCCGACTGTGGCCACGACCGGCGAGCATCAGGCAGCGACGGCGACCGGCCCTGGCGACCCGAAGGCGGCGAAGCCCGATGCTGGGCGTCCGATCGAGCGCCCCGTTGCCGATACCCCCGCAACGCGGGCTGCCGCGGGCGAAGCCCCCGTGAAGCAGGCCGACCAAGCCGCGGCTGGGCGGACCGACACCACGGGTGCCGTTCACCCCGGCCCCGAGACCTCGACGCGGCCCCAGCAGAGCGACAAGTCCTACACGGCGGTTCCATCGAAGCCGGGCGAGGGGAAGGTCGCGGCCGACGCAGAGGGCACGACGCCGTTTGCCGGCACGCCGCAATCCGAAACCGCCGACCGCCGGGATGGATCGGAGACCAAGCCTGTCGGCGCGAGCCCGGACGTTTCTCCGGGCGTGGCGCCGAAGGAGTGAGCTGACAGATGGCGCTCGCCGACAAAGACCGCATCTTCACGAACCTGTACGGCTTCCATTCGCCGGGGCTCGAAGCCGCGCGCCGTCGTGGTGCGTGGGATGGGACGAAGTTCTTCCTCGACAAGGGGATCGACTGGATCATCGAGGAGATGAAGTCCTCGGGCCTTCGCGGCCGCGGTGGCGCGGGCTTCCCGACTGGCCTCAAGTGGTCGTTCATGCCGAAGCAGTCGGACGGGCGGCCGCATTACCTCGTCGTGAATGCCGACGAGTCGGAGCCCGGCACCTGCAAGGACCGGGAGATCATGCGGCACGACCCGCACCTCCTGATCGAAGGCTGCATGATCGCGTCCTTCGCGATGCGGGCCCACGCCTGCTACATCTATCTCCGCGGTGAATACATCGCCGAGCGCCAGGCGCTGCAGCGCGCTGTCGACGAGGCCTATGCCGCGCGCCTGATCGGCAAGGACAACATTCACGGCTACCCCTTCGATCTCTACGTCCACCACGGGGCAGGGGCTTATATCTGCGGCGAGGAGACGGCGCTTCTCGAGAGCCTCGAAGGCAAGAAGGGGATGCCGCGGCTGAAGCCGCCGTTCCCGGCCAATATGGGCCTCTATGGCTGCCCGACCACCGTGAACAACGTCGAGTCGATTGCCGTCGCCGGCACGATCCTTCGCCGGGGCGGCGCCTGGTTTGCCGGCCTCGGCACCAAGAACAACACTGGAACCAAGCTCTTCTGCGTCTCGGGGCACGTGAACAAGCCCTGCAACGTGGAGGAGGAGATGGGCATCACCTTCCGGGAGCTCATCGACCGGCATTGCGGCGGGATGCGGGGTGGCTGGGACAACCTGCTCTGCTCGATCCCGGGCGGCTCCTCGGTTCCGCTCGTGCCGGCGGAACAGATCATCGACGCGCCGATGGATTTCGACACGCTGCGGAACTTGAAGTCGGGCCTCGGCACGGCAGCCGTGATCGTCCTCGACAAGTCGACCGACATCGTCCGCGCGATCGCCCGCATCTCGTACTTCTACAAGCACGAGAGCTGCGGCCAGTGCACGCCGTGCCGTGAGGGCACCGGCTGGATGTGGCGCGTCCTGTCGCGCATGGCCGAAGGCCGCGCGCAGAAGCGCGAGATCGACATGCTGCTGGAGGTCACGACCCAGGTCGAGGGCCATACGATCTGTGCGCTGGGCGATGCCGCAGCGTGGCCCATCCAGGGCCTGATCCGCCATTTCCGCGGCGAGATCGAGAAGCGCATCGACCTCTACTCGAACAACCCCCATTCCGAGCCCGTGCTCATGGCGGCGGAGTGACGGACGAATAAGATGGCCAAGATCGTCGTCGACGGCACCGAGGTTGAGGTTCCAGCGGAATTCACGCTGCTCCAGGCCTGCGAGGCGGCAGGCGCGGAGATCCCGCGCTTCTGCTTCCACGAGCGGCTGTCCATCGCGGGCAATTGCCGGATGTGCCTCGTCGAGCTGAAGGGAGCGCCTAAGCCGGTCGCGTCCTGTGCCTGGGGCGTGCGCGACTGTCGGCCCGGCCCGAACGGGGAGCCGCCGACCGTCCTCACCAAGTCGCCCATGGTGAAGAAGGCACGCGAGGGGGTGATGGAGTTCCTCCTCATCAACCACCCGCTCGATTGTCCGATCTGCGACCAGGGCGGCGAATGCGACCTCCAGGACCAGGCGATGGCCTACGGGGTCGACACCTCGCGCTTCCACGAGAACAAGCGCGCCGTGCACGACAAGTACATCGGCCCGCTGGTGAAGACCTCGATGAACCGCTGCATTCACTGCACGCGGTGCATCCGCTTCGTGGCGGAGGTCGCGGGCGTGCCGGATCTCGGCGCGACGGGCCGCGGCGAGGACATGGAGATCACGACCTATCTCGAGCACGCGATGGGCTCGGAGCTGCAGGCGAACGTGGCGGATCTCTGCCCGGTCGGTGCCCTCACGCATAAGCCGCAGGCTTTCAACGTGCGGCCGTGGGAACTGACCAAGACTCCGTCGGTCGACGTGATGGATGCCGTCGGCTCCAACATCCGCGTCGACGCGCGCGGCAAGGAGGTCATGCGCGTCCTTCCGCGGGTGAACGAGGATATCAACGAGGAGTGGATCTCGGACAAGACCCGCCAGCATGTCGACGGCCTGCGGCTTCAGCGTCTCGACCTCCCCTTCGTGCGGGAGAACGGGCGCCTGCGCCCTGCGTCCTGGAACGAGGCATTCGGGGCGATCGCGGCGAGGGTGAAGAGCGCTGACCCGAGCCGTATCGGTGCGATCGCGGGCGATCTCGCGGGCGTCGAGGAGATGTTCGCGCTGAAGCTCCTAATGGAGAGCCTCGGCTCGCGGAACATGGACTGCCGCCCGGACGGCTCGGTTCTATCGTCGGCCCATGGCCGCGCTTCGTACCTCTTCAACCCGGCCATCGCGGGCATTGACGATGCCGACGCGATCCTGATCGTCGGGTCGAACCCGCGGCTTGAGGCTTCGATCATCAACCAGCGTATTCGCAAGCGCTGGCGGACCTCGCGGCTCCCCATCGCCCTGATCGGCCCCAAGGTCGACCTCACCTACCCGTACGAGTACTTGGGCGCCGGGCCGGATACGCTCGTCGAGATCGTCGGGGGACGCCACAGCTTCAATGAGGCGCTGTCCAAGGCTGAGAAGCCGCTGATCATCGTCGGCGCGGGCGCGACTTCCCGCCAGGACGGCGCGGCGGTGCTCGCGGCTGTGGCCCAGCTCGCTTCCGCGCTTGGCGCCGTCAAGCCGGGCTGGAACGGCCTTGCGATCCTCCACACAGCCGCATCTCGCGTCGGGGCGCTCGACATCGGCTTCGTGCCAGGCGAGGGCGGCCTTACGGCTCCGGCCATGGCCGGTGGCGGCGTGGACGTGCTCTTCAACCTCGGGGCGGACGAGATCGACGTCGCCCCAGGTGCCTTCGTGGTCTACCAGGGGACGCATGGCGACCGCGGCGCCCATCGCGCTGACGTGATCCTGCCCGGAGCCGCCTACAGCGAGAAATCCGCGACCTTCGTGAACACGGAAGGCCGGGTTCAGATGACGAACAGGGCCGTATTCCCGCCGGGCGACGCCCGCGAGGACTGGGCGATCTTGCGTGCGCTCTCGGACGTACTCGGCAAGCGGCTGCCCTTCGACAGCCTCGCGGCGCTCCGCCGCGCGCTGTACACGGCCCACCCGCATCTCGGCCGGATCGAGGAGATCGCGCCGGCCGGGGACGCGAACGTGCTCTCGTCGCTCTCAGCGCTGGGCGGCTGGCCGGGCCACGAGCCGTTCGCGCCCGTGATCCGCGACTTCTACCTGACCAATCCCATCGCCCGCGCCTCGCGGGTCATGGCCGAGTGCTCGGCTCTGCTGGGTGCGCCGTCGGCGCTCCAGGCGGCCGAGTAGGATCGTTCCATGAGCGCCACCGACATCATTCTGACGGTCCTGCTGATTGCGCTGAAGAGCGTCGTCCTCCTGGTCGCGCTGCTCGTCTTCATCGCCTTCGCGCTCTATGCGGACCGCAAGGTCTGGGCCGCGGTCCAGCTCCGGCGCGGGCCGAACGTAGTCGGCCCATGGGGCCTCCTGCAGAGCTTCGCCGACCTGACCAAGTTCTTCTTCAAGGAGCCGGTGATTCCGGCTTCCGCGAACAAGGGCATCTTCCTGCTCGCGCCCTTCGTGTTCGCGACGATCTCGCTCGCGGCATGGGCGGTGATCCCGCTGAACGCCGGCTGGGCCATCGCCGACATCAATGTCGGCATCCTCTACCTGTTCGCGGTGTCCTCGCTCGGCGTCTACGGCGTCATCATGGGCGGCTGGGCCTCGAACTCGAAATATCCGTTCCTCGGCGCTCTCCGCTCCACGGCGCAGATGGTGTCCTACGAGGTCTCGATCGGCTTCGTGATCATCACCGTGCTCATGTGCGCCGGTTCGCTGAACCTCACGAAAATCGTCGAGGCGCAGGACAGCGCCTTCGGCATCTTCGGCTGGTACTGGCTCTGGCTCTTCCCGATGTTCGTGGTCTTCTTCATCTCGGCGATGGCCGAGACGAACCGGCCGCCCTTCGACCTGCCCGAGGCCGAATCCGAGCTCGTCGCCGGCTACATGGTCGAGTACTCGTCGACGCCGTTCCTCATGTTCATGCTCGGCGAGTATGTGGCGATCATGACCATGTGCGCGCTGGGCACGATCCTGTTCCTCGGCGGCTGGCTCTCGCCGATCCCCTTCGCGCCCTTCACCTGGATCCCGGGCGTGATCTGGTTCGTGCTGAAGGCGAGCTTCCTGTTCTTCATGATCGCGATGGTTAAGGCCTTCGTGCCGCGCTACCGCTATGACCAGCTCATGCGGCTCGGCTGGAAGGTCTTTCTTCCCCTGTCGCTGGTGATGGTGGTGCTCGTCGCGGGCGTCCTCAAGCTAACCGATCTGGCCCCCCGCGGCCCTGTCGTGCCCGAGCCGGTCGCGACGAGAGGAGTCGTGCAATGAACGTCGCCCAGGCGGCTACGTCGCTTCTCCTGAAGGAGTTCGTCGCGGCATTCGTGCTGTCGATGAAGTACTTCTTCAAGCCGAAGGCGACGATCAACTATCCCTTCGAGAAGAACTATTACTCGCCCCGCTTCCGCGGCGAGCACGCCTTGCGCCGCTACCCGAACGGCGAGGAGCGCTGCATCGCCTGCAAGCTCTGCGAGGCGATCTGCCCCGCACAGGCGATCACCATCGAGGCCGGCCCGCGCCGGAACGACGGCACGCGGCGCACCACCCGGTACGACATCGACATGGTGAAGTGCATCTATTGCGGCATGTGCCAGGAGGCCTGCCCGGTGGACGCTATCGTCGAGGGGCCGAACATGGAGTTCTCCGTCGAGACGCGCGAGGAGCTCCTCTACAACAAGCAGAAGCTTCTCGAGAACGGCGACCGGTGGGAGCGCGAGATCCAGCGCAATATCCGCATGGATGCGCCGTACCGCTAAGCCCTGAACGCATGCGACCCGCCGTTGTCCCATCCGGGGCACGGGCCTATAGACCTCCGGGACTCGACGGTCCCGCCTGAACCCGAAGAGGCCGGGACGAGACCCGATCGCCGATGCAAGCACTCTTCTTCTACATCTTCGCGGCGATCACCGTCGCGTCGGCCGTGATGGTGGTTGCCTCGCGCAATCCCGTTCAGTCGGTGCTGTTCCTGATCCTCGCCTTCGTGAATGCGGCAGGGCTGTTCGTCCTGCTCCACGCCGAGTTCCTGGCGATGATCCTGGTCGTCGTCTATGTCGGCGCCGTCGCGGTGCTGTTCCTGTTCGTCGTGATGATGCTCGACGTCGACTTCGCCGAGCTGCGCCAGGGCTTCCAGCAATATCTGCCCGTCGGGGCGCTGATCGGGCTGATCTTCCTCGTCGAGATCCTGCTCGTCGTCTCCACCTGGGCCGTGAGCCCCGAGGCGCTACGGGTGCCCATCGCTGCGACGCCTCCTGGCGAGGCGATCACCAACACCGAGGCAATCGGGCGCGTGCTCTACACGCGCTACTCCTACTTCTTCCAGGCCGCAGGCTTGATCCTGCTCGTGGCGATGATCGGCGCGATCGTCCTGACCCTCCGGGATCGGCCTGGGGTGAGGCGCCAGAACATCGCCAAGCAGGTTGCGCGGACGCCAGAGGAGGCGGTGCAGATGCACAAGGTGCCTTCCCGTCAGGGCCTCGGGGAGTTCACGCGATGACCACGATCGGGCTCGGGCACTTCCTCACGGTCGCGGCGATCCTGTTCACGATCGGCGTCCTCGGCATCTTCATCAACCGGAAGAACGTCATCGTCATCCTGATGTCGGTCGAGCTCATCCTGCTCGCCGTGAACATCAACCTCGTCGCGTTCTCGTCGCACCTGAACGACATCGTCGGCCAGGTCTTCGCGCTCTTCGTTCTGACCGTGGCTGCCGCCGAGGCGGCGATCGGCCTTGCGATCCTCGTCACCTTCTACCGCAATCGGGGTTCGATCGCGGTGGAAGACATCAACATGATGCGGGGCTGATACCGCCCGATGTACCACGCGATTGTCTTTCTCCCCCTAATCGGCTTCCTGATCGCCGGCATCTTTGGCCGGGTGATCGGGCCGCGGCCGAGCGAGATCGTCACGACTGCCCTGCTCGGGGTGTCGGCGTTCCTGTCCTGGATCGCCTTCATCTCGGTCGGCTTCGGCTCGGGTGCGACTCGTGTCCAGGTCGCGAGCTGGATGGTCTCGGGCGACCTCGTGGTCGACTGGGCGTTCCGCATCGACACGCTGACGGCCGTGATGCTGGTTGTCGTGACCAGCGTCTCCGCGCTCGTCCACCTCTACTCGATCGGCTACATGCACGAGGACCCGCACCGGCCGCGGTTCTTCGCCTACCTGTCGCTCTTCACCTTCGCCATGCTGATGCTGGTGACGGCCGACAACCTCGTCCAGATGTTCTTCGGCTGGGAGGGCGTTGGCCTGGCGAGCTATCTGCTGATCGGCTTCTGGTACGAGAAGCCGTCCGCGAACGCGGCGGCCATGAAGGCCTTCATCGTCAACCGGGTCGGCGACTTCGGCTTCCTCCTCGGCATCTTCCTCGTCTTCATCCTGTTCAATTCGGTCGCCCTCGACCAGATCCTGCCGCGCGTTGCGGAGGTGAAGGACGAGACGTTCCTGTTCCTGGGCTACAACTGGAACGCGGTGACGATCACCTGCCTGCTCCTGTTCATGGGAGCGATGGGAAAGTCGGCGCAGTTCCTGCTGCACACCTGGCTGCCGGACGCCATGGAAGGCCCGACCCCCGTCTCGGCGCTCATCCACGCCGCGACCATGGTCACGGCGGGCGTGTTCATGGTGGCGCGCATGTCGCCGCTCTTCGAGCTCTCGCAGAATGCGCTCACGGTCGTGACGGTCATCGGCGCGATCACGGCGTTCTTCGCCGCGACGGTCGGCCTCGTGCAGAACGACATCAAGCGCGTGATCGCGTATTCGACCTGTTCGCAGCTCGGCTACATGTTCGTCGCGCTCGGGGTCGGCGCCTTCGGAGCCGGCATCTTCCACCTGTTCACCCACGCCTTCTTCAAGGCGCTGCTGTTCCTCGGGGCCGGCTCGGTCATCCATGCGATGCACCACGAGCAGGACATGCGGAACATGGGCGCGCTGCGCCGCTACATTCCGTTCACGACGGCCATGATGGCGATCGGCACGTTGGCGCTGACCGGCTTTCCGTTCACCGCGGGCTATTACTCGAAGGACGCCATCATCGAGGCGGCCTACATGTCGCATAACCCGGGCGCGGCGCTTGGCTTCATGGCGACGGTGATCGCGGCCTGCATGACGTCGTTCTATTCGTGGCGCCTGTTCTTCATGACCTTCGAGCAGACGCCGCGCTGGGGCGGGTCGCACGATGCGCATGCTCATGCGGCTGGCCATGCGGGCTCGCACCATGCCGATGGCGCGCCGGGCCACCATGAGGGCGTCGCTCACGACGATAAGGGGCATGACGTCGAGCCGGCTGCGCATTCGCATCTGGAGCACGGCGACCACGGCCACGACCACCAGCCGCACGAGAGCCCGCTCGTCATGCTGATCCCGCTCGGCGTGCTCGCCTTCGGGGCGATCTTCGCCGGCATGATCTTCGCGCCGTTCTTCATCGGCCACGACGCCGAGCAGTTCTGGCGTGAATCCCTCGGCATGACCCAGTACAAGGTCTTCGAGGAGATGCATCACGCCCCGCGTTGGGTGGTGTGGTCGCCTTTCGTCGCGATGATCGTGGGCTTCCTGCTCGCCTTCCTCATGTACATCCGCCGGCCGGACCTGCCCGGCCGCGCGGCGGCGCAGAACCCGATCCTGTACCGCTTCCTGCTCAACAAGTGGTACTTCGACGAGATCTATGACTTCGTCTTCGTGCGCGGTGCGAAGTGGCTCGGCCGCTTCCTCTGGAAGCAGGGCGACGGCACCGTCATCGATGGTCTCGGGCCCGACGGCATCTCGGCCCGGGTGGTCGACGTGACGCGTGGCGTCATGCGGCTGCAGACCGGCTACGTCTATCACTACGCGTTCGTCATGCTGATCGGGGTTGCTGCCCTGATCACCTGGTACCTTCTCACCGGCGCGGGGGCGCACTGATGTTCGGCCTCGGCATTCTCGCCGGTCTTCTGATCGTCCCGCTCGTCGGCTCCGCGATCATCCTGTCGCTGCGCGGCGACGATGCGGATGTGCGCTCAAACGCCCGCTGGATCGCGCTGTTCACGACGCTAGCGACGTTCCTGCTCTCGCTCTACGCCTGGAGCCGGTTCGATCCCACGACTTCTGCATTCCAGCTGACCGAGACTCATGCCTGGCTGGCGGAGACGATCCGCTTCAAGCTGACGGTGGACGGCTTCGCCATGCCGTTCATCCTCCTCACGACGTTCCTGATGCCGTTCTGCATCCTGGCGTCTTGGGAGGCGATCGAGCGGCGGGTGAAGGCGTATTACGTCTGCTTCCTGGTGCTCGAGACGACGATGATCGGCGTCTTCGCGGCCGGCGACCTCGTGCTCTTCTACCTGTTCTTCGAAGCCGGCCTCATGCCGATGTTCCTCATCATCGGCATCTGGGGCGGCAAGCGGCGCATCTACGCGTCCTTCAAGTTCTTCCTCTACACCCTGCTCGGCTCCGTGCTGATGCTGCTCGCGATCATCGCGATGTACTGGCAGGCCGGCACGACCGACATCCAGGCGCTGCTGCAGCACCGGTTCCCGGTCTCGATGCAGACCTGGCTCTGGCTCGCGTTCTTCGCCTCGTTTGCGGTGAAGATGCCGATGTGGCCGGTTCATACCTGGCTGCCCGATGCCCACGTGGAGGCCCCGACGGCGGGTTCGGTGATCCTCGCCGGCATCCTGCTGAAGATGGGTGGCTACGGCTTCATCCGCTTCTCGCTGCCGATGTTCCCGGACGCCTCGCTGTACTTCCAGCCCCTCGTTTACGCGCTGTCGATCGTGGCCATCATCTACGCTTCGCTGGTCGCGCTGGTGCAGGAGGACATGAAGAAGCTCGTCGCCTACTCGTCGGTGGCGCATATGGGCTTCGTGACCATGGGCCTGTTCTCCCTGAATCCGCAGGGGATCCAGGGCGCCATGTTCCAGATGATCTCGCACGGCCTCGTCTCTGGTGCGCTCTTCCTCTGCGTCGGTGTGGTCTACGACCGCATCCACACCCGCGATATCGCGGCCTATGGCGGCCTCGTGAAGCGCATGCCCCTCTACGCGGTCGTGTTCCTCATCTTCACGATGGCCAATGTCGGCCTTCCCGGCACGTCGGGCTTCGTCGGCGAGTTCCTCACGATGCTGGGCGCCTTCCGGTCCAATCCTTGGGTCGGGTTCTTCTCGGCGTTCGGCGTGATCCTTTCTGCGGGCTACGCGCTCTGGCTCTACGCGCGCGTCGTGTACGGCCCGCTCGAGAAGCGCTCGCTCGCCGGCATCCTCGACCTGAACCGGCGCGAGATCATCACGTTCGCGCCCCTCGTGCTGCTCACGATCTACTACGGCGTGCAGCCCGGCCCGATCCTCGACACCTTCGCGCCTCCCACCGAAGCCCTTATCAGGGGCGTCGAGACCGCCATGGCGGCGGTCAAGACCGCGGCACTCTCCGGTAACTGACGACAATGCAGAGCTTCGCGGCTTCGAGCTTCGGCCTCGCCACGCCAGAGATCATCGTGGCAGTGGGGGCGCTTGTGCTCCTCATGGTCGGCGCCTTCTCCGGAAAGCGGGCGACAAACATCGTCGGGACGGGCGCGTTCGTCGTCCTCCTGCTGGCGCTGATTGCCGTCGCCTTTCTTCCTTCGTCGAAGAACGCCATCCTCGGCGGCGCCTTCATCGCCGACGGCTTCGCCAAGTACATGAAGGCTCTGGTCCTCATTGGCTCGGCGGCGGCGCTCGCGCTCTCGTCCGACTACATGCAGCGCGAGGGCTTCATTCGCTTCGAGTTTCCGGTTCTCATCCTGCTCTCGACAGTGGGCATGATGATGATGGTCTCGGCGAACGACCTCATCTCGCTCTATCTCGGCCTCGAGCTGCAGAGCCTCGCGGCGTATGTGGTCGCGGCGATCCATCGCGACGACACGCGCTCCACGGAAGCCGGCCTGAAGTACTTCGTCCTCGGCGCGCTCTCTTCCGGCATGCTGCTCTACGGCGCGTCGCTGATCTACGGCTTCACGGGCACCGTTTCCTTCCCGGCGATCGCAGAGGTCGTCCGCGGGGAGGCGCCGATCGGCCTGATCCTGGGCATCGTGTTCGTCGCGGCCGGCGTCTCGTTCAAGATCTCGGCGGTGCCGTTCCACATGTGGACGCCGGACGTCTATGAGGGCGCGCCCACTCCCGTCACCGCCTTCTTTGCGTCGGCCCCGAAGGTCGCCGCGATGGCGATGGCGGTCCGGGTGTTCATCGGGGCGTTCCCCGACATCATCCATTCCTGGCAGCAGATCATCATTTTCGTCGCCATCCTGTCGATGGCGCTCGGCTCCTTCGCGGCAATCGGCCAGCGCAACATCAAGCGCCTGATGGCCTATTCCTCGATCGGCAATGTCGGCTACGCCCTTATCGGGCTCGCGGCAGGCACGCCCGAGGGCATCCAGGGCGTCATCGTCTACATGGCGATCTATCTCGCCATGACGCTCGGCGCTTTCGCGGTGATCATCGGGATGCGCCGAGGGGACCGGTATCTGGAGACGATCGACGAGCTTGCGGGTGCGGCCACGACACATCCCTGGCGCGCCTTCGCGCTCGCCATGATGCTGTTTTCCCTCGCTGGAATTCCGCCTCTCGCCGGCTTCTTCTCGAAGTTCTACGTCTTCGCGGCGGCGGTTCAGGCTGGGCTCTACACCTTGGCCGTCATCGGTGTGGTGACCAGCGTGATCGGCGCCTACTATTACATCCGCGTGGTCAAGGTGATGTATTTCGACGAGCCGAAACCGGCCTTCGAGCGCATGGCTCCCGGCGCCGAGGCCGTGCTGATCGCCTGTAGCGTTGTCGTCACCCTGTTCTGGGTCGTCCCGGCCCCGCTGGTGAATTCCGCTGCCGCCGCGGCGCGATCGCTCTTCTGAGCGGGATGGCATTCGCCCTCGCGCCAGAGGCTCTCGACGCCGGCTATAGGCTCATCGCGCACGATACGGTCGGCTCGACCAGCACGGACGCGCTGGAGCGGCTTCGCTCTGGCGAGCAGGGGCCGCTCTGGGTTGCCTCCAGCCACCAGACGCAAGGTCGGGGGCGGCGTGGTTCCTCCTGGAGAACGGAGCCGGGCAACCTCGCGGCGAGCCTCGCGCTGAACACGGATGCAGATCCGGCCGGCATTGCGACATTGGGTTTTGTTGCCGGCGTGGCTCTCGCGCAGGCGCTTGAGCGATGCTGCCAAGCCGGGGCTGCGTTTCGCCTCAAATGGCCGAACGACATGCTGGCCGATGGGGCGAAGCTCGCCGGGATACTCCTCGAGACCGAAAGCCTTCCCTCCACACGCGCCGTCGTGATCGGCATCGGGGTCAACGTCGTGCACGCGCCGGAGGGGCTGCCCTATCCGACCGCCTCACTTCGCTCTCTTGGCCATTCGGTCACGGCGGAAGAGCTGTTCGCAGCACTGAGCGCCGAATGGGTGCGAAGTGTCCAGCTCTGGGATCAGGGGAGGGGATTCGGCAGCATTCGTGAGCTTTGGCTCGCCCGAGCCTCGGGGCTTGGCGGGCCGGTCTCCATCCGGTCCGGTTCCAGCGTCATCTCGGGCACGTTCCAGACCATCGACCAGCACGGTCAACTCGTGCTTCGGACGGAGGAGGGCGCGGTCCGAACGATCAGCGCCGGCGAGGTTTATTTTGGTTCGGCGGCGAGTGCGCGCCGGGAGGCTGTTGCGTGAGCGCTGACGACGAACTCGTCTTTCTGCCGCTTGGGGGCGTCGGCGAGATCGGAATGAACGCCGCCCTCTACGGCTTCGGGCCGGAGCGGCGGCGGAAGTGGATCCTGGTCGATTGCGGCATGGGCTTCGCGAGCGAGGAGCACATGCCGGGCGTCGACCTGATGTACCCGGACCTGTCCTTCATCGAGCAGCGCAGCGAGGATCTCCTCGGAATCATCATCACTCACGCGCATGAGGATCATATCGGCGCACTCGTCGAGATGTGGCCCCGGCTCCGGGCTCCGGTCTACGCAACGCGGTTCGCGGTCGGCTTGGTCGAGACCCGCAAGCTGAGCGAGCCAGGTGCGCCGAAGATCGAGCTGAACGAGATAGTGCCTGGAAACCGGCTCCAGCTCGGGCCTTTCAGCGTCGAGTACGTGCCGGTCTCACACTCGATCCCCGAGTCAAATGCGCTCGCGATCCGGACCCCGGCCGGGCTCGTGGTCCATACGGGCGACTGGAAGATCGACCCGACGCCGTATCTCGGCGGCACGACCGAGGAGGCAGCCTTCCGGGCACTCGGCGACGAAGGCGTGCTGGCGCTCGTCTGCGATTCGACGAACGTGGTCCGGGACGGGGTCAGCCCGAGCGAATCGGATGTTGCGGCAGCCCTGAAGGACTTGATCGCGGACGCGCCGCATCGGGTGGCGATCACGACCTTCGCCTCCAATGTCGCCCGCATCCGAGCCGTTGCCGAAGCTGCGAAGGCCTGCGGCCGCGAAGTCGTGGTGGTCGGCCGGGCGATGGACCGGGTCGTCGGGGTGGCGGACGATTGCGGCTATCTGTCGGGCCTGAACGAATTCAACCCGCCCCAGGCCTACGGCTATCTCGACCGAAGCCGGGTCGTCGCGCTGCTGACCGGCTCGCAGGGCGAGCCGCGGGCCGCTCTGTCGCGCATCGCAGAGGACGAGCACCCTGACATAGCGCTCTCTGCGGGTGATCGGGTCATCTTCTCGTCCCGGACCATCCCGGGCAACGAGACCCCGGTGAACGCGATCATAAACAACCTCGTCCGGCGCGGGATCGAGGTGATCACCGACCGCACGCACCTAGTCCACGTTTCGGGCCACCCGCGAAAGGACGAGGTGGCCCGCATGTATGCGTGGACCCGGCCGCAGGTCGCCGTCCCGGTGCACGGCGAGGACCTGCACCTGGCTGTCCACGCCGATTTCGCTCGGAAGCAGGGCGTGCCGAACGTTGTTCGGGCGCGCAACGGCACCATGGTGAGGCTCGCACCAGGTCAGCCCGAGGTCATCGAGCACGTTCCCGCCGGTCGACTCTATCGCGATGGCGACGTGATCATCGGCCAAGCCGACAAGGCCATTCCCGAGCGCCGAAAGCTGGCCTTTGCGGGCATCGTTTCGGTCGCAATCGCTATCGACCAGCGCGGGGAGCTCTCCGGCGATCCGGCCGTCGAGCACATGGGAATTCCCGAGCGCACGCGATCGGGCGAGACCTTCGCAGAGCTGATAGACGACGCGATCGCCGAGACGCTGAACGGGCTGCCGCGTGCCCGACGGCGTGATCCCGAGGCCGTGGAGCAGGCGGTTTCGCGGGCCATTCGCGGCGTTATTCGAGCGCATTGGGGCAAGAAGCCTGCCTGCCATGTGCTGGTGGTCGAGGTATAAGCCGGCCGACCTCGTGGACTCAAAGGGTGGCAGGATGATCGGGCGGCTGAACCATGTCGCAATCGCGGTGAAGGACCTCGCAGCCGCGACGCGCGTCTATCGCGACACACTGGGCGCGGATGTGTCCGCCCCCCTTCCGCAGCCGGAACACGGGGTGACGGTCGTGTTCGTCAACCTGCCGAACACGAAGATCGAGTTCCTCGAACCGCTCGGGGAGAACTCGCCGATTCGCGCCTTCCTGG
This sequence comes from Enterovirga sp. CN4-39, assembly GCF_049446235.1. Classification (NCBI taxonomy): domain Bacteria; kingdom Pseudomonadati; phylum Pseudomonadota; class Alphaproteobacteria; order Hyphomicrobiales; family Methylobacteriaceae; genus Enterovirga; species Enterovirga sp. CN4-39. The sequence goes on from NZ_JBMSEF010000001.1 coordinate 299,661, forward strand.
ATCGCAATCCGGACGGTGCCATCCATCACCTTTGCTACGAGGTGGACGATATCAACAGCGCGCGAGATAGGCTCGTCGCCGCTGGAGCGCGCGTGCTGGGCGGAGGCGAGCCGAAGATCGGCGCTCACGGCAAGCCCGTCCTCTTCCTGCATCCGAAGGATTTCTGCGGGACGCTCACGGAACTCGAGCAGGCCTGAGCAATGTTCCTGGTGAATTGGGCGGCGCGGTCGCTCGCGACGACTCTTCTTGCGATCTTCGTTCTCGCCGGCATCGGGATCTACGCGGGCGTGTTGCTGAAGCTCAGCGTCGCCGGCGCGTTCGGCCTCTACTTCGTGGTTTGGTGGACGCTCGTTTTTGCGATTCTGCCGGTACGCGTTCGGACGCAGGCGGAGACGGGCGAGATTGCGGCTGGAACCGACCCCGGCGCGCCCGCGAATCCGGCGCTGAGGGAAAGGGCGATCTGGACCACAATCGTCGCGGACGGCGTCTTCGTCGCCATCGCAGCGTTCTTTCCGCTGTCAGGGCTGTAGCGCTCGGCTGCAGCACCAAAACAAAAGAGCAAGGCTTCTCAGCCCTGCTCTCGGCCTTTCGGCAGATCGTTGATTGTCTTCGGTCTCCGATAAGCCGTCCCTGTGACGGCGGGCCGAAGCTTGGCTTCCTCCCAGGACTTGGACCCGGCGCACGCTCTTTTCGGGTGCGGCCGATGCGCACTTGTTTATGGCACCCGAGAGGACCTGTCACCTCAAATCTACTCCTGATCGACGAAAGTAGAGGTCGTTCGTCTCCAGGATTGCGGAACTTCGACGCTCTGTTTGCCGTCTTGCATTCCTCGGCGGTTCGCTCGATAGCGGGGCGCACGAGCGCCGTTGACGCGCTTTGGCCTGCGTCTCGCTCCAGCAAATCACCTTCGATGCGCCTCTCCCGCTTCCTTCTTCCGATTCTCCGCGAGGCTCCTCGCGAAGCCGAGATTGCCTCCCACCGCCTGATGCTGCGTGCGGGCATGATCCGGCAGCAATCGGCCGGCATCTACTCCTGGCTGCCGCTCGGCTATCGCGTGCTACGCAAGATCGAGCAAATCGTGCGCGAGGAGCAGAATCGCTCAGGCGCGATCGAGCTTCTGATGCCGACCATCCAGTCGGCAGATCTCTGGCGGGAATCCGGGCGTTACGACGCGTACGGCAAGGAGATGCTCCGCATTCAGGATCGGCACGAGCGCGAGATGCTCTTCGGGCCGACCAACGAGGAGATGATCACGGACATCTTCCGGTCCTACGTGAGATCGTATCGCGACCTTCCGATGAACCTCTACCACATCCAGTGGAAGTTCCGGGACGAGGTCCGCCCCCGCTTCGGCGTGATGCGCTCCCGCGAGTTCCTGATGAAGGATGCGTACTCGTTCGACCTCGACCAGGCCGGTGCGCGCCACTCGTACAACAAGATGTTCGTCGCCTATCTCCGCACCTTCGCGCGGCTCGGGCTGAAGGCGATCCCCATGCGTGCCGATACGGGCCCCATCGGCGGTGACCTCAGCCACGAATTCATCATCCTCGCCTCGACGGGCGAGAGTGAGGTCTTCTGCCACAAGGACTATCTCGAGTTCGCAACCCCGCCGGCGGACACGAACTTCGAGTCCCGCGAGGATCTGCAGGGCATCGTCGATCGCTGGACCTCGCTCTATGCCGCGACGTCCGAGATGCATGATGCGGGCGAGTTCGAGGCACTTTCCGAGAGCGATCGGGTCTCCGCGCGCGGCATCGAGGTCGGCCACATCTTCTATTTCGGCACGAAGTACTCAGCCCCAATGGGCGCGCGCGTGATGGGGCCCGACGGGACCGAGCACGACGTCCATATGGGCTCCTACGGGATCGGGCCGAGTCGCCTCGTCGCCGCGATCATCGAGGCGAGCCACGATGATGCCGGAATCGTCTGGCCGGACGCGATTGCGCCGTTCCAGGTCGGCATCCTCAACCTCCGGGTCGGCGACTCGGCGACGGATGCCGCCTGCGGCGACCTTTATCGGGGACTGACGGCAGCGGGATTTGACGTGCTCTACGACGATCGTGATGACCGTCCTGGCGCTAAGTTCGCGACGGCGGACCTCATTGGGCTCCCCTGGCAAGTGATCGTCGGGCCGAAGAGCCTCGCGGACGGCAAGGTCGAGCTCAAGCGCCGTGCAACGGGAGAGCGTGAACTGCTGTCGCCTGCCGACGCTATGCGGCGGATCAGCGGCTGACCGGGATGGGCAGCGAGAGGCGGACGCTGCGACTGCCGTTCCGGCTGCCGGCAGGGATGCCCGCCGGGTTGCCATTTGCCCCTTTCGAGTGGCTGCTCGCCGGGCGCTACCTGAAGACGCGGCTGATCGCGCTGCTGTCCTTCCTCGGGATCATGCTCGGGGTCGCCACGCTCATCATCGTCCTTTCGGTGATGAACGGGTTCCGCAAGGAGCTCCTCGAGAAGCTCGTCGGCATCAATGGCCACATCTTCGTCGCGGCAATCGATAGTCCCCTGACCGATTACGCCGACGTCGCTGATCGGCTCTCGAAGGTCTATGGCGTGAAGCGCGCCGTCCCGTTTGTCGAAGGGCAGGTTTTCGCCTCATCCCCTTATAATGGATCCGGCGCCCTCGTGCGCGGGGTTCGGGGCGACGACATGCCGAAGATCACGGCGGTGGCCGATAATCTGCGGCAGGGTACCCTCGAGAACTTCGATACGGCCGGCGGGGTCGCGATCGGGCGCCGGCTGGCCGACGCGCTCGGTATTCAGGCGGGAGACACCATCTCGCTGCTGACGCCGCGCGGCGCGGCCACTCCCTTCGGCACGACGCCTCGGATCAAGAGCTTCCCCGTCGTCGCCGTGTTCGAGATCGGCATGTCCGAGTTCGACGCGACGTTCATCTACATGCCGATGACGGAGGCGCAGGCCTTCTTCAACCGGGAAGGGGACGCAACTCTCATCGAGGTGTTCCTCGACGATGCCGACCGGGTCGATGAGGCACGCTACGCGATCGAGCAGGCGGCCGAGAGGCCGGTGCTCCTGACTGACTGGCGCCAGCGAAATCGCACGTTCTTCTCCGCCCTCGAGGTCGAGCGGAACGTCATGTTCCTGATCCTCACCCTGATCGTGCTGGTCGCCTCGCTCAACATCATCGCGGGCCTCGTGATGCTCGTGAAAGACAAGTCGAGCGATATCGCCATCCTGCGCACGATGGGTGCGACGCGCTCCGCCGTGATGCGGATCTTCGTCGTGACCGGCGCCTCGATTGGCATCGTAGGTACCCTTGCGGGCGTTGCGCTCGGGCTCCTCGTCTCCCTGAACATCGAAACGCTCAGGCAGCTCATCTCTGGCCTCACCGGCGCGAATCTGTTCCCTGCCGAGCTCTACTTCCTGTCCCGACTGCCCGCCGTGGTCGACCCGACGGAGGTCACGACGGTTGTCGTGCTCGCAATGGCGCTCTCCCTTCTCGCCACCATGTACCCATCCTGGCGTGCGGCGCGGCTCGATCCCGTCGAGGCGCTTCGGTACGGCTGACCCGCATGGCCGAACAGCCTTCTCCGGCGCTCCGCTTGGCGAGCGTCGAGCGTCGCTATCCCGAGGGCGACGGCTTCCTGGAAATTCTGCGGGGCGCGGATCTCAGCCTGGTGCCGGGCGAGATGGTCGCGCTCGTCGGACCGTCAGGCGCTGGAAAATCGACCCTGCTTCACGTGGCGGGTCTGCTTGAGAAGCCCGACGGGGGCGACGTGTTGCTCGGCGGCCGTTCCACCGCCGCCATGGGAGACGCCGAGCGCACGCGGATGCGTCGCGAGGAGATCGGCTTCGTCTACCAGTTCCACCATCTCCTGCCCGAGTTCACGGCACTCGAGAACGTGGTCCTGCCGCAGATGATCCGTGGCCTGTCGCGAAAGGAAGCACGAGGGCGTGCGGCCGAACTGCTGACCTTCCTCGGCCTTGGGGAGCGCCTGACCCACCGCCCCGCGAAACTCTCGGGCGGCGAGCAGCAGCGGGTCGCGATTGCCCGCGCGGTGGCGAACGCCCCGCGGCTGCTGCTTGCCGACGAACCCACGGGCAACCTCGATCCGCAGACCTCCCGCCACGTTTTCTCGACCTTGGTGTCGCTCGTGCGGGCTTCCGGCCTCGCTGCCCTCGTTGCGACCCACAACCTTGAGCTAGCCGAGCGCATGGATCGGCGGCTGACCCTTCAGGAAGGCAAGCTCGTCGAACTCGACTGAGCCGGGCGCTCCAGTTCGGGGCGCGAATCTGGGGACGCGACTTCGGGCAGGATCGACTTCCGCCGCGCCTCCGGCGAAAGATGGCTGCCCAGCTCAGAATCCGAGACCATGGCGCGCATTCTACGTGACGTCGGCTTCGTGCATCTGCACGTCCACTCGTCCTACTCGCTGCTCGAAGGCGCATTGAAGATCGCCGATCTGCAGAAGCTTGCGGAGAAGGACCGCCAGCCCGCGCTCGCGCTGACCGACACGAACAATCTCTTCGGAGCGCTCGAGTTTTCCGAAAAGCTCGCCGGCAAGGGCATCCAGCCGATCGCCGGCATCCAGCTCTCGGTCTGCTTCGAGGAGCCGGAACCGAATGCCCGCCAGCCCGGCGTCAAGACGTCGAACATCGTCCTGCTCGCCTCTTCGGAGGAGGGCTACGGCAACCTCATGAAGCTGGCGAGCCGGGCGCAGTTCGATGTGCCGCTCGGGGACCCGCCGCATGTCCGGGCCGCCTGCCTGAGGGAGCACGCTGCCGGCCTTTTCGCGCTGACGGGGGGCTTTACGGGACCAATCGATTCCGCCCTCCGGGATGGTGCGCGCGCGGACCTTGCCGGGAAGCGGCTCGCGGTTTTGCAAGAGGCCTACGGCGAGGCGTTGTACGTCGAGATCCAGCGCCACGGGCTCGATGTCGAGCGCATGGTCGAAGGCCAGCTCATCGACATGGCGGACGAGCGCGGCATCCCGATTGTCGCCACCAACGAGCCGTTCTTTTCATCGGCGTCCGACTACGAAGCGCAGGACGCCCTTCTCGCCATCGCCGAGGGACGGCTCGTCTCCGACGATAACCGCCGCCGGCTCACGCCCGAGCACCGGTTCCGCAGCCGCTCTGAGATGGCCGAGCTTTTCGCGGATCTGCCCGACGCCCTGCAGGCGACGGTCGAGATCGCGATGCGGTGCCATTTCCGGGTGAGGACGCGGAAGCCCATCCTGCCGACCTTCGGCACGGGCCAGGATGCGGAGACGCTCGACGAGGCCGCCGAACTTGCGCGACAGGCGAAGGACGGACTCGAGGCCCGCCTCGCCGCGCACGGGCCTGCCGCGGGCTGCACGGTCGAGGAATACCACGAGCGCCTGGAGTTCGAGCTCGGCGTCATCACCCGGATGAAGTTCCCGGGCTACTTCCTGATCGTCGCCGACTTCATCAAGTGGGCGAAGGAGCACGACATCCCCGTCGGGCCCGGCCGCGGGTCGGGCGCAGGATCGCTCGTCGCCTACGCCCTGACGATCACGGATCTAGATCCGATCCGGTTCGGCCTGCTCTTCGAGCGCTTCCTCAATCCCGAGCGCGTGTCGATGCCTGACTTCGACATCGATTTCTGCGTCGATGGGCGTGAGCGGGTGATCGAGTACGTCCAGCAGCGCTACGGCGAGCCGCAGGTCGCCCAGATCATCACCTTCGGTACACTGCTTGCGCGCGGCGTCATGCGCGACGTGGGCCGCGTGCTTGAGATGCCTTACGGGCAGGTCGACAAGCTCACGAAGCTCGTCCCCAACAATCCGGCGAACCCCGTCACGCTCGAGCAGGCGATCGCCGGCGAGCCGAAGCTTCAGGCGGCGGCCGAGGAGGAGCCGGTCGTCGGGCGCATGCTCGCCATCGCCAAGAAGCTCGAGGGACTTCACCGACACGCTTCGACCCACGCGGCCGGCGTCGTGATCGGCGACCGTCCGCTCGAGGAGCTGGTCCCTCTCTACCGAGACCCGAAGACCGGGATGCGGGTCACCCAGTTCAACATGAAGTGGGTCGAGCAGGCCGGGCTCGTGAAGTTCGACTTCCTCGGCCTCAAGACCCTGACCGTCCTCAAGAAGGCCGTCGAGCTCATCGAGGCGAAGGGCGTAAAGATCGACCTCGCGGCCGTCCCGCTCGATGACAAAAAGACCTACGAGCAGCTCGGCCGCGGTGAAACGGTTGGCGTGTTCCAGGTGGAATCCGCAGGCATGCGCAAGGCGCTCTGCGAGATGGAAGCGGACCGCATCGAAGACCTGATCGCCCTGGTGGCGCTCTATCGGCCTGGTCCGATGGCCAACATCCCGGTCTATTGTTCGCGCAAGCTCGGCCGCGACCCGGATCCGGAGGAGACCTGGTACCCGCACCCGAAGCTCGCCCCCATTCTCCGGGAGACCTTCGGCATCATCGTCTACCAGGAGCAGGTCATGGAAGTGGCCAAGCTCCTGGCCGGCTACTCGCTCGGTGGCGCGGACATGCTGCGTCGCGCGATGGGCAAGAAGATCAAGGCGGAGATGGACGCTCAGCGCGCCATCTTCGTGAAGGGTTGCACCGAGCGGGGGCTATCCGAAGATGTGTCCAACACGATCTTCGACCTTCTGGCGAAGTTCGCGGATTACGGCTTCAACAAGAGCCACGCGGCGGCCTACGCCCTCGTTTCGTATCACACGGCCTACCTGAAGGCGAACCACCCGGTCGAGTTCCTGGCGGCGTCCATGACCATGGACCTCGACAACACCGATAAGCTCGGGGAATTCAGGCGGGAGGCGCAGCGCCTGGGCATCAGGGTGGAGCCGCCCTCGATCAACAAGTCGGGCGTCGTGTTCCAGGTCGAGCGTGACCGGGACGGGAATGGCGCGATCCGCTACGCGCTTGCCGCCATCAAGGGGGTGGGCCGCGGAGCCGTCGAGGCGATCATCGAGGCGCGGGGCGACAAGCCCTTCCGGAGCCTCACTGACTTGGCGCAGCGGATGAATCCGCGCCTTCTCAACAAGCGCACTCTCGAAAACATCATCGCAGCCGGCGCTCTTGATGAAATCGAGCCCGACCGGGCCCGCGCGAGCGCTGCGATCGATGCGATGATGGGGCTCGCGCAGCAGGCGCTCGACATGCGTACCGGCGGTGCGCTGGACATGTTCGGCGGCGTGTCGGGCGCCGGCGTCGAACTCCGCATCCCCCTCCATCAGACCTGGCCGGCCTCGGAGCGCCTGCGGAAGGAATACGAGGCCGTTGGCTTCTTCCTGTCGGGGCATCCCCTCGACGAGTACGGCGACCTCCTGAAGAAGCTGCGCGTCCAGACCTGGGCCGACTTCTGCCGGACCGCCAAGGCGAGCGGGGGATCGGTGGGAAGGGTCGCGGCGAGCGTGCTCGACAAGCAGGAACGCCGGACGAAGAGCGGCAACAAGATGGGTATCGTGAACCTGTCCGATCAGACGGGCCACTACGAAGCCATCATCTTCTCGGAAGGGCTGACCACCTACCGCGACTTGCTGGAGCCGGGCCGGCCGGTGCTCCTGGTTCTCCAGGCCGGCGTCGAAGGCGATGAGGTCCGCGCCCGGATCCAATCGGTCGAGCCTCTCGATGACGCGCTCGGCCGGCACAAGAACGACATGCGCATCTTCCTGCGCGATCCTCGGCCCATTCCCAGCGTGCAGGAGCGCCTCCGGGCTCGGGGCGGCGAGGCGCGGGCAGAGGGCGAGATCTCGCTCATCCTCATCCTCGACGAGGGCGAGCGCGAGGTCGAGGTGAAGCTGCGCGGCCGCTTCCCGGCCTCGCCCGCAATTGCCGGAGCGCTGCGGGCGGTGCCGGGCGTGGTGGACGTCCAGATAACCTGAGGGAGGGCCGAGCCCCTCCCGAATCAGTTCGTGAACCGGATCTTCCGGTCCTTGCAGATATCATGCTCGTGGGTGTCGGATGCCGGCGAGCCCTCGAAGGTCGCCGAGATCGCCACGGTGCATGATTTCAGGGCCGGCAGGCGCAGCGTGGCCGACTTTCCGGTCGGCAACTCCTTGGTGAGGGTCGCCGACTTGCCTTCCGCCGAGATCTCGAGGCCCGTGAGGGCCGCACCGCTATCGTTGGTGATGTTGAGCACCCGCGCCGGCGTCGGGCCTTTCGCCTTCGGCTTCGCTCTTGGGGTCGCCGCGGTGGTGCCGCCTCCGGCCGGTGGGGTCAGCGGCGCCGCGCCGCTGTTCGCCGGCGGCGGGTCAAAGAGCGAGGTCTGCGCCTGGGCGCTTCCGGCGATCGCCAGCGTTCCGCAGACAAGAAGAAGCGATTTCCATCCCGACATTCGTCTCCTCCCCGACGGACAGGGCCTCCTCGCCCGAGTCCATTCCGGGCGGGAGCGTGACCAGAATGTCGCGCCCTGTCTAGCCGGCCCTGCCGCTCCCTCCCCAGGGAGCGGTGACGGCCTGGATCAGAAGTGAGCCTTGATGGCCCCGGCATTCTCCACCCCGCCGAGGCGCCGGTAGCTCGCCTCCATCATCGGAATGAGGTCCTCGACCTTCTCCGCCACGCCGTAGTTCAGCTCGAGACCTTCGCGAATGAAGCCGTTCAGACGCATGTGCGCGAGGAGATCGATCAGCGGCCGCCAGAAGCCGTTCAAGTCGAGCAGCAGGATTGGCTTCGTATGCCGTCCGAGCTGGGACCAGGTCATCTGCTCGACGAGTTCCTCCAGCGTGCCGACGCCTCCAGGCAGGGCGACGAAGGCGTCCGCCTTCTCGAACATCAGCTGCTTGCGGGTATGCATGTCCGGAACGACGATCGTCTCCTGAGCCTCGTCCAGCATGTTTTCCCGGCGGCGAAGGAAATCAGGGATGATCCCGGTGACGTGCCCACCGTGTCGCAGAACGGAGCGGGCGGTCGTTCCCATCAGGCCCACGTCGCCGCCTCCATAGACGAGGCCGAGACCGGCTTCGGCGAGGCGGCGTCCGAATTCCGCTGCGGCTCTCTCGAAATCGGGGTCGCGGCCCGGGCTGGACCCGCAATAGACGCAGACCCTCCGGAGCCCGCTCTCGCCGGCCGAGGCCGAGCGATCGCGTGCCGCCTTGTCCTGCTGCATGCTATCTCCTTGTTGTAAAACGTTTCGGGTCGTAACGTGGGGATGAGATTACGATCATCCAGGCAAACGCGCGAACAGGAACGACATGAGCGTGGGTCCCGCCAGGGCTCTTATTCCGGTCTTCGCGACTTTGGTATTCGCTGCCGCCCTGGGCTTCTACTTCACACGCAACGACGTGTCGCCGCGCCGGCCCGGTGCCTCGGGCGTCGTGTCGCAGGAGCAGCAACCTGCAGCGGGCGCGAGCGCCGGCCCCGCGGTGGCTCCTTCGGCGGTCCAAGGAGCCACTGTGCCTCCGGCAAAGCCTGGGGGGGCAGAGGCGGGCGCGGCTCCTGTAGCCCCCGCGCCAGCAGCCTCCGCGACGCCTCCGGCTGCTCCCGGGCCTGGCTCGAAGGAAGCGGACGCCTCGGAACCGAAGCACCCCTCCTTTGACGTCGTCCGCGTCGAGCCCACTGGCGAAAGCGTGATCGCGGGGCGCGCAGCTCCGGGAGCGACCGTGGAATTGCTGCGAAACGGCGAGCCTTTCGCGCGCGTCATCGCCGATGCGTCCGGGCTGTTCGCCTTCGTCCCGCCGCCACTGCCTCAAGGATCGCACGACCTCGTGCTGCAGACGAACGTCCCGGAAGGCAAGGGGCGCATCCGGTCCGCCCAGAGCGTCACGGTCGTCATCGGAACCGATAAGAAGCAGGCGCCGCTCGTCACGATCGCAGCTCCCGACCAGCCGACGGTCGTCCTCTCGCAGCCGGAGGAGCCAGCGGCGGCTCCGTCCCAGCCCGCACACACAGTGGCGGCGGCCCGCCAGCCGGACGGTTCGGCTCCACCTCCTGCTGCGCCGGCGAAGCGCCCTGAGGTCAGGATCTTCGCGGTCGAGGCTGAAGGCGCGGGTCGCCTGTTCGTCTCGGGGCAGGCGGCGCCTGGCGCCACGGTGCGCCTCTACCTGAACGACGCCTTCGTCGCACCGGGTGGGGCCGGTCCCGACGGTCGCCTCTCCTTCGCGATCGGGCGTGGAGTGAAGCCCGGGGATTATCGTGTCCGCCTGGACGATGTCGATCCCGTTACAGGCGCGGTGAAATCGCGGGCGGAGGTGCCGTTCTCCGTGCCTCAGCCGCCACCCGTCGCCGTTGCGGGCGCTCCCATCGGTCGGGCAACAGACGCGGCCGGTACGACCTCGCGCTCGGCACCGTCAGCACCCCGCTCGAGCGATTCCCCAGCGCAGGCGTCGGATCCAGCCGGTCCTCGAGAGAGCCCTGCCTCCGGGACTGCTCTCGCTCTTGCTGATCCTGGGCAGGTGGTGGTCCCAGAGGTCAACACCGCGATCGTGGCTCGCGGGGACAATCTCTGGCGCATCTCGAAACGGGTCTATGGAAAGGGGCTCCGCTACACCGTCATCTTCGGTGCGAACACGCCTCAGATCCGCAACCCGCACCTCATCTATCCTGGCCAGGTCTTCGTGCTGCCAGCCGACGAGGCCCAGAAGCGCTGACCAGGGCTTGCGCCAGCGCACGTGCAAGCGACGACGGCCTGACATATATCCGGGGCCAACCCGGATAAGAAAATGCTTGCCCCACCTTCGGGCCTCGAGGCGCCGCAGCCCCGGCCCGGCCTCGTCGCTACGCTTCTGAGACTGTGGCCGTATCTCTGGCCCTCCGGCCGGCCGGAGCTGCAGCGTCGTGTCTATTTGGCCTTTGGCCTCCTGCTCGTTGCGAAGGCCGTGACCATGGTCACGCCCTTCACGTTCAAGTGGGCCACCGACGCGCTCGTGGCCGTCGCCGGAAAGGCTGCGCCGGCCGAAGCTGCGAGCCTGCCGGCCTGGGTCCTCGACCTGCCGTTCGGGCTCTGGGGGGCGCCGCTGGTGCTCACGATCGCCTACGGCGTCTCGCGAGCCCTGCAGGCGCTGCTGACCCAGGTTCGGGACGGTCTGTTCGCCAAGGTCGCGATGCACGCCGTGCGTCGGCTGGCGCAGCAGACTTTCGAACACATGCACGCGCTCTCGCTCCGCTTCCACCTGGAGCGCAAGACCGGCGGCCTCACGCGCGTGCTGGAGCGTGGGCGCAACGGCATCGAGGAGCTCTCTCGCCTCTTCGTCCTGCAACTGATCCCGACGATCATCGAGTTCGTCCTTGTGATCGGGATCCTGGCCTACGAGTTCGACTGGCTCTACTCGGTCGTGGTGATCCTCATGGTCGCCGTCTATCTCGGCTACACCTACAAGGCCACTGAGTGGCGGATCTCGATCCGCAAGCAGATGAACGAGTCCGATACGGACGCGAATATCCGCGCTGTCGATTCGCTGCTGAACTACGAGACCGTCAAATACTTCGGGGCGGAGCGTCGGGAAGCCGAGCGTTACGACCGCTCGATGCAGCGCTACGAACGCGCCTCGACGCAGACCTACACGTCGCTCGCCGTGCTCAACTCCGGCCAAGCCGTAATCTTCTCGGTGGGCATGACGATCATCATGCTCCTCGCCGCCCGCGACATCATGGCCGGCCGCGTGTCCGTCGGGAGCTTCGTGCTCGTCAACGCGATGCTCGTGCAGCTCTACATCCCGCTGAACTTCATGGGCATGCTGTACCGGGAGATCAAACAGGCGCTCATCGACATCGACGACATGTTCCGGATCATCGAGCGCCATCCGGAGATCCAGGATCGGCCGGGTGCGCAGCCGCTTCTGGTCCGCGAGGGCGAGGTCCGTTTCGAGAATGTCCACTTCGCCTACATCCCCGCGCGGCCGATTCTGAAGGGCATCAGCTTCACGATCCCCGCAGGCCGGACGGTGGCCATCGTGGGGCCCTCCGGGGCCGGCAAGTCGACGATCTCACGGCTGCTATTCCGGTTCTACGAGCCCACCAGCGGCCGGATCACCATCGACGGACAGAACATTGCAGAGGTCCAGCAGGCGAGCTTGCGTGCGGCTATCGGCATGGTCCCCCAGGACACGGTGCTGTTCAACGACACGATCGGCTACAACATCGCCTATGGTCGGGCCGACGCCACTCCGGCCGAGATCGCCGAAGCCGCGAAGCTCGCCCAGATCGATGGCTTCATCCGCAGCCTGCCCGAAGGCTACGACACGCCGGTCGGCGAGCGTGGCCTCAAGCTCTCCGGCGGGGAGAAGCAGCGCGTCGCCATAGCCCGGACGATTCTCAAGGCGCCTCCGATCCTGATCCTCGACGAAGCGACCTCCGCGCTCGATTCGTTCACGGAGAAGGACATTCAGGATGCGCTGGAGCGCGTATCCCGGGACAGGACCACCATCGTGATCGCGCATCGCCTCTCGACAGTCGTCGGGGCCGACGAGATCATCGTACTCGATGGAGGGATCATCGTGGAGCGGGGCACGCATGGCGACCTTCTGGCCGCCAACGGCGTCTATGCGGCAATGTGGGACCGGCAGCGCAAGGCCGCCGAGGCGATGGAGACCTTGGAAAAGGCGAGGGCGGACGAGCAGCCTTCGCTCCGCGTGACTATGGCCGGTTGACGCCCCCAACTCATCCTGCAATCCGCGGGTTCAAGGCGCGGCACCAAACAGGGCGACATGACAGACATCTACGAATCGATCCGGCGGCTCTTCGTGCCGATCCGCCGCGAGGGCTACCCGTTCATCGCGATCGCATTCGCGGCGGCCGTCATCCTGGGCTTCTTCTGGACGCCGCTTTTCTGGGTGCTCCTGATCGTCACGCTGTGGGTCTGCTACTTCTTCCGCGACCCGCAGCGCGTCACGCCGGTGCGGGACGGCCTCGTCATCTCGCCCGCAGATGGCCGGATCAGCATGATCGCCGATGTCGTGCCGCCGACGGAGATGGGCCTGCCCGAGCTCCCGATGCTCCGCATCTCCGTCTTCATGAATGTGTTCGACTGCCACGTGAACCGGGCGCCCGTGGATGGCCGCATAACCCGGATCGCCTACACGCCCGGGCTGTTCCTGAACGCCGATCTCGACAAGGCGAGCGAACACAATGAGCGCAATGCGCTCGTGATCGAGACGGAGGGCGTGTCGGTCGGTGTCGTCCAGATCGCAGGCCTCGTTGCCCGGCGCATCGTGGACTGGGTCAAGGAAGGCGAGAGCATCGCGACCGGCCAGCGTTTCGGGCTTATCCGCTTCGGCTCGCGCGTGGACGTCTATCTGCCGACTGGAACTCAGGTTCTCGTTGGCGTGGGGCAGAAGGCGGTGGCCGGCGAGACCGTGCTCGCGGATCTGCGCGGCACGGAAGCGCCTCGCATGTACCTCGCGTCATGATTGGATCGCGCCGCTGGTTGCCGCTTGATCGTGCGGCACTTAGCTTCCCGGGAGCATGAGCCGAGCGGCATGAGCGATATCCTGCAGCCTTTTGTTCCTGATCCCGTCGAACCCCGGCGCCGGTTGTTCAACAAGCCGGTCCCTTTCCGGGTGATCGCCCCCAATCTCATCACGCTCATCGCGCTCTGTCTCGGGCTGACCGCGATTCGGCTCGCCTATGAAGGGCGGCTCGAGCCGGCGATCATCGCCATCGTCGTTGCGGCCGTTCTGGACGGGGTCGATGGTCGGGTCGCACGGCTCTTGAAGGGCACGTCCCGTTTCGGGGCGGAGCTCGATTCTCTCGCCGATTTCGTGAATTTCGGGGTCGCGCCAGCGCTCGTCCTCTACAGCTTCATCCTGCACGACGCGAAGGCGTTCGGCTGGATCGTCGCGCTGATCTTTGCGATCGCGACCGGGCTGAGGCTCGCGCGCTTCAATGTGATGATCGAGGATCCCGACCGGCCGGAATGGCGAAAGGACTTCTTCGTCGGCATGCCTGCTCCGGCGGGCGCCGGAACCGTGCTCCTGCCGATCTACCTGCACTTTCTCGGGTGGCCGTCGGACTGGATGTTTCTGCCCGTCATCCTTGGCTACGTGCTGGTGATCGCCCTGCTGATGGTGTCGACCGTCCCGACCTATTCGGGAAAGACCTGGGGCAAGCGGATCCCGCGGGACTGGGTGCTGCCGATTTTCGTGCTGACGGTCGCCGTGTTCGGGCTTGTGGTGAGCTTCCCCTTCGAGGCGCTCGTCATCATCACGGCCTTCTACCTGGGAACGATCCCGCTCGGCGTCATGCATTTCCGCCGGTTGCGACGGGAGCATGCCAGCGTGCCGGTGGTGGCGCAGGAAAAGGCGGACCCGGAGAACCCCGCCTTGTAGCTACCGGAGGCGACCGAGCCTCTCTGCATTCGCGCGAACGCGGTCATGACCGGGCCTTGAGGCCGCCCGGACGAGGACCAGCGCCTCGTGGGCCATTCCTGTAGGCGTGGCGGGCGAAATCAGCGTCCGCCACAGCATGGCGTTCCAGGCTGCGCCTACTGCAAATGCCCCTTCCCAGGCGGCGACCAGCTTCTCGGAGGAGGCTCTGTGCCATTCCGCCAAGCCGTCCGGGGTCGGCATGAGGGCAGCTCTCGCCAGGATCGGGAGGCGCGCCGCGATGGTCACGATGCTGTCGGTGACGGCTTCGCTCGTTTCGCGTGCAGCTTCGGCGATCGCGTGGTCAAGCTTGCGGGACATGACGGCTCCGTGCTGGTCGGCCGCAAAGGCGGTCGCGGTTCACAAGCTCGCCGGCCCTCTCTAAGTTCCCGGCCGATTGCGGCAGACAAGGTGGGACGTGGAAGCGGGTATCGATGCGGTAGGGGCTCCGGTCGCAAGCGAGTCCGGGAGTAGTGCGCCTCGGCTGGTGCTCGCCTCGGCATCGCCCCGTCGTTTGGCGCTCCTGCGGCAGATCGGGATCGAGCCCGACGAGGTCAGCGCCGCAGAGATCGACGAGACGCCGCGCAGGGGTGAGTTGCCGCGCGATCTTGCCCGGCGACTTGCCCGCGAAAAGGCGGATGCTCTCGGGCCGAAGACCGGATCCTACCTGCTTGCAGCCGACACCGTCGTCGGCGTCGGGCGCCGCATTCTCCCCAAGGCGGAGACGGAGGACGAGGCGCGAAGGTGCCTCCTCCTTCTTTCGGGTCGTGCCCATCGCGTCTACACGGGCCTCTGCCTCGTCACGCCCGCGGGGCGGGTTCGCGAGCGGCTCGTCGAGACCCGGGTGAAGTTCAAGCGCCTCTCGGAAGAGGAGGTCGCCGCCTACCTCGCCTCGCGGGAATGGAGCGGGAAGGCCGGCGGCTATGCCATCCAGGGCTTCGCAGCCGCTTTCGTGCTCGGCCTCGTCGGGTCGTACAGCTCCGTCGTAGGGCTCCCTCTTTACGAGACGGCTTCCCTCCTGGGCGGAGAAGGTTATCCAATCCGTCGCAAATGGGTGGAAACGGGGGTGGGTCCGGATGAACATCGCGCTTTGGCTCGAACGCACGGCGAAGGCTGAACCGGATGCCCCAGCGCTCGGGCACGCACTCGCGACCGTGCGGACATATGGGGCGTTCGGCGCACGGGTTGCCCGAATCGCCGGAGCGCTGACGGGCGATCTCGGGCTCGGGCTTGGCGATCGCGTCGCGATCTTCGCCAAGAACCACCCGGCCTATGTCGAGGCGCTGTTCGCGATCTGGCACGCGGGCCTGGTCGCGGTTCCGGTGAACGCCAAGCTGCACGGGGCCGAACTGGCCTACGTGCTCGAGCATTCCGGGGCACGCGTCTGTTTCGTCTCGAGCGACACCGAGAGCGCGGCCGCAAGCCACGCGCCCGCTTCCCTGGAGCGGATGATCCGGCTGGACGGCCAGGCCTTCGAGGCCCTGGCGTCCGGCAGCGCCGTGCCGATCGCGCCGCGAGGGCAGCACGATCTCGCCTGGCTCTTCTACACCAGCGGTACGACGGGTCGGCCTAAGGGCGCGATGCTGAGCCACGGCAACCTGATGGCCGCCTCCTTCGCCTACGCACTCGAGGTGGACCCGATCGCACGGGGCAACTCGATCCTCCACGCAGCTCCGATGAGCCACGGCTCGGGGCTGTACATCATGGCCCATGTGCTGCGGGGCGGGATCAACGTCGTGCCTGAGAGCGGAGGGTTCGAGCCGGACGAGATCGCGGAGACCTTCGCGAAGTGGCGCGGGATGTCGATGTTCGCCGCCCCGACCATGGTGAAGCGGCTCGTCGCAGGCGCGCGCGAATTCGACCCGGAATCGATCCGCACCATCATCTACGGCGGAGCGCCCATGTACGTGGAGGATTCCCTCGCTGCGCTCGATCGCTTCGGGCCGCGCTTCGCCCAGATCTACGGGCAGGGCGAAAGCCCCATGACGATCACGACCCTGTCGAAAGCAGAGATCGCCGATCGCAACCATCGCGATTGGCTGGCGAGACTCGCCTCCGTGGGGCGCGCCTACGGAGGGATCGAGACCCACGCGGCCGATGGCGAGGGGAGGGCGCTTCCGGCGGGTGAGACCGGCGAGGTGGTCGCGCGCGGAGATGCCGTGATGCTGGGCTACTGGCAGAACGAGGAGGCGACGGCCTCGACCTTGCGCGGAGGATTGCTCCACACGGGCGATGTCGGGTCCTTCGACCCGCAGGGCTATCTCACCCTGAAGGACCGCTCGAAGGATGTGGTGATCTCCGGGGGCACCAACATCTATCCCCGCGAGGTGGAAGAGGTTTTGCTGACCCATCCGGGCGTGCGGGAGGTCTCCGTCATCGGCCGTGCCGACTCGGATTGGGGCGAGGTCGTCGTCGCCTATGTGGTCGGGGAGGCTTCTGCCCCGGAGCTCGACCAGCTCTGCCTATCCCAGATAGCCCGCTTCAAGCGCCCCAAGGACTACGTCTTCGTCGAAAGCCTTCCGAAGAACAATTACGGCAAGGTCCTCAAGACGGAACTGCGGGCGCGCGACAAGGAAATGGCCAACCCGCCCCCGGTGTGACTGGCGGCTCAGAGGCGCTGCGGGAATGTCCTCGCGCAGCTCCCGTTCACCACCTCGATCGCGACATCCTCACCTGGAACCTGCGAGCCTTTTGCCTCTTCGCCGGGTTTCGGCTGCCGCAGGTACGATGTCCTGAATTCGCTCGTGATGCGGTTCACCACGAAGGTCTGCCGGTCGGTCTCGGCAGGCCAGTCGGCGATCCGCGTCCGAAGCTCACCCAGCACCTGGTAGTCGTCGGACCGGAGCACATCCAGGTCGTGCACGTTTGCCGTGCTCACCCACTTGACCGAAGGTTTCATCAGGGGGACCCAGGGCACCCCCGGCTTCACCATCAGCAGGTAGTTTCCCTTGGGCGTCGCGCAATTCAGGGAGAACTCGTTGTTGCAGGCGGCCAGCGGGAGGGCGAGCGCGACACCGCACGCAATTCGCTTCAGGGAAGGCAGCATGTACAACCGCATAGTGGGAGATCTTCGATCAACCTACCCGGAGATTCCACGTCGTGCCTAGCCGGCCCCACACCCGAAGCAGCCGTTGTCCATCTGGCCGTTCTGGGGCTGCGTGAAGGGCCTGACGTGAGCGCCCACGCAATGGAGGTTTCCGCCAAGGTGAACGAGACGAAACGCGAGCCGGCCTGCCCCACCTGCCGAGCGCCGCGCTCCCCACGCTTCCGGCCGTTCTGTTCGGCTCGCTGCGCCGATGTCGACCTGCAGCGCTGGCTGCAGAATCGCTACGCCATTCCGGTCGGCGAGGACGAGGAGCGCCCGGATCCAACAGAAATCGCCGAGGTCGCTAGACAGCGCTCACAAGGCTTACTATAAGCCGGCCTCCCCACCGGACACGTCCGGTGCCGGGACGCCCAGGTAGCTCAGTTGGTAGAGCATGCGACTGAAAATCGCAGTGTCGGTGGTTCGATTCCGCCCCTGGGCACCATCTCCCTTCTAGCTAAGCCCCGTCCTTCCGAGCGCGTCTCATCTCGCGCAGGAATGTCTTGCACGCGGCTCCTCTAGGCGCGAAACCAGCCGCGTCGCCGGTCAGCGGAGAGGCCCATGAGCGAGACGGTCTTCGAGAGGGCTAGCCTCTCGGCTCACCCCCCGTACCTCCATCCCGATTACGCTTCGACCCGGAAGCGCGCCCCGTCTCAGCCGCTCGTCATCATTCCCCAGACGTTGTCTGAGCTGACGGGCCCGGTCTATGGCCACGAGATCGTTCGCGAGGGCGACAACGACTTGACGCGCCAGCATGCGGGCGAGCCGCTCGGGGAGCGCATCATCGTCTCCGGTCGTGTGCTGGACGAGGCCGGCCGGCCCGTCCCGGACACTCTGGTCGAAATCTGGCAGGCCAATGCCGCCGGCCGCTACATCCACGTACGGGACCAGCACCCCGCGCCGCTGGACCCTAACTTTTCCGGGGCAGGGCGCGTCGTGACCGACTCGCAGGGCCGCTACCGCTTCACCACCGTCAAGCCGGGCGCATATCCGTGGCGAAATCACCCGAACGCCTGGCGGCCGGCGCATATCCACTTCTCGCTCTTCGGCTCCTCGTTCCTCAGCCGGGTGGTGACGCAGATGTACTTCCCGGGGGATCCGCTCTTCCCCTTCGACCCGATCTTCAACGCGATTTCGGACGAGCGTGCGCGCAACCGGTTGATCGCGCGATTCGATATGAACACGACTGAGCCGGAATGGGCGCTCGGCTACCAGTTTGACTTCGTGCTCCGCGGGCGCGACGCGACGCCGGTCGAGGAGCCGCATGATGACTGAGGCCCGCCGGTATGGCGTCCAACCCGAGAACCCCGACGGCGTTACCCCGTCGCAGACGGTCGGGCCGTTCTTCGCCTACGCGCTGACGCCGCACGACTACGAGCTCAACGAAATCTTCTCTACGGATCTCCGTACGGCGGACGCGTCCGGCAAGGCGATCCGCATCGAGGGCTACGTGATCGACGGCGATGGCGAGCCGATCATCGACGCTATGCTCGAGATCTGGCAGGCGGATGGGGAGGGGCGGTATTCCGCCGGCGCGCGCCAGCACGGGGCCAACTCCTCATTCACCGGATTCGGCCGCAGCGATGTCGATTCGAACGGCTTCTTCTCGTTCGAGACCGTGAAGCCGGGCCAGGTACCGGGGCCGAATGGCAGCCTGCAGGCGCCCCACATCAACGTCAGCGTATTCGCCCGGGGGCTCCTCAAGCAGCTCTTTACCCGCATCTATTTCGAGGGCGAGGCTGCCAACGCAGCCGATCCGATCCTGGCGCTTGTACCGGAGGACCGCGTTCCGACGCTGATCGCGACCCGGCGGGAGCGCGGGGAGGAGACCGTCTACACCTTCAACATCCGCCTTCAGGGAGAAGGCGAGACGGTGTTCTTCGAGGCCTAGCAGGGCAATTGCGCCGCGCTGCTCGCCGTTAGAGAGAAGCCGCATTCCCCCAGAGAGAAGTCTGACATGAATCCCGTCGTCATTGCTGTCGCGATCACCGGCTCCGTTCCGCGCAAGAAGGACAATCCGGCCGTCCCGACCACGCCATCGGAGCAGATCGAATCGACACACCAGGCCTTCGAGGCCGGTGCGACGCTCGTGCACATCCACGTGCGCAACGACGACGAGACGCCGTCCTCCGATCCTGCCCGCTTCGCGGCCGTGCAGGAGGGTGTGGCCAAGCATTGCCCCGGGATGATCATCCAGTTCTCGACCGGAGGGCGCGGACGCGACCAGGCGGCTCGCGGATCCTCGCTCTACCTCAAGCCGGACATGGCATCGCTCTCGACCGGCTCGGTCAATTTCCCCACGATCATCTACGAGAACCACCCGACCCTGGTGGAGGATCTGGCCACGAAGATGCGCGACAATGGCATTTTGCCCGAGATCGAGATCTTCGATCTGTCGCACATCCATGGCGCTCGCAGGCTGGTGGATGCAGGCCTGATGAACGATCGCCCGCACGTCCAGTTCGTGATGGGCGTAAAGAACGCGATGCCTGCCGAGGAGCATCTCGTCGACACCCTCTTGGCAGAGACGAAGCGCGTCCTGCCGAATGCCACCTGGACGGCCGCTGGGATCGGGCGCAACCAGGCCGTGGTGATGGATTGGGCGCTGGCACGGGGAGCGGATGCCGTTCGTACCGGCCTCGAGGACAACATCCGCGTCACCAAGGATCGGCTGGCAGCGAGCAATGCGGAACTCGTCACGCTCGCGGCGGAGAGAATCACCCGCCACGGGCGCCGGGTGGCAAACGCGACCGAGGCACGGCAGCTTCTCGGTCTTCGGTCCAATCCGGCCTGAGATGAGGCCCGGGGGACGGACGTCTCTCGTGAGACATGACTGATACGCTCCCCCTCTCCGTTTTCGTCATTGCGAAGAACGAGGTCGATCGGCTGGGCGACACCCTACGTGCCGTCCGGGAACTCACGGACGATCTCGTTGTGGTCGATTCGGGGTCGACGGACGGCACGATCGAACTCGCCCGCTCACTGGGGGCGCGTGTCGTTCACCGGGATTGGGAGGGCTACGGGCCGCAGAAGCGCTTCGCCGAGGAGCAGTGCCGCCATGACTGGCTGCTCAACCTCGATGCCGACGAGGTCGCGCCGCCTGAACTAGTGGCCGAGATTCGCGGCCTCTTTCGCCAGCCGGGAGGGGCGGCCCCGGACGCCTTTCGAATCGGCATCGCCGAGATATTCCCGGGGGAGGGCCGGCCTCATCCGCTGGCCTATACCCTCTGGCCGGTCCGGCTCTATCGCCGGAGCAGGGGACGCTACTCTGCTTCTCCGGTTCATGATCGGGTCGAACTCGAGGATGGCGTCAGCGTAGGACGCCTGCGCCACAAGCTGCATCACTTCTCCGTCCGGTCTCTTGGAGACCAGCTTGAGAAGCTGAACCGCTACTCGAACCAGCAAGCCGACGATCTGGAGGCGCGCGGCGTCCAGATCCCGACCTGGCGATTATTCTTCGAATTCCCCGCGGCGTTCCTGAAGGCGTATCTCGGTCGCCGGCACTTCGTGCGAGGCACCTATGGTTTCCTGACCGCGGTGAACTACGCCATCTCGCGCCATCTCCGGCTGGCCAAGCACTACGAGCGCAGGCGAATCCAGGGGAAAGGCAGCGGATCGCGCGGCGTTCGTTGACGGGAGGGCCGGCGACGTGCGAGGAACCCCGCCCAACGGAGACGTGGCCGAGAGGCTGAAGGCGGCGGTTTGCTAAACCGTTATACGGCCAAAAGCCGTATCGAGGGTTCGAATCCCTCCGTCTCCGCCAGCCCTGACTTTCTGCCTGGCGAACCGGGATGACGCCGAGTCGGCGCGTCATTCTCGCGGGCATCTCCGAGGCTTGAATGGCGGCGGATCATCGCGAGGGCATGTACGCCATCGCCTTCTCGACGAATCTCGGTGCGGGCTATGGCGTCGTCATCCTCGAGAACGGCCGGTTTCGCGGCGGAGATTCCCGGATGGCCTATTCCGGCTTCTACAGCCTTTCGGGCGACATGCTCTCTGCCGACATTCAGGTCAGCACCCACACGGACAATCCGAAGCTGACCTCGTCGTTCGGACTGGAGACGTTCACTCTCGCCCTCCACGGCAACTTCGCCGAAGACCCGGCTACCTTGATCGGAATCTCGCCCGACGCGGTGAAGGTCGATTTCCGTGCGACCCTGCGGAAGATCCACGAGCCTGAGCGCGCCCCAGAACTCCGGTAGGCGCGTCGCGAGGCTCGCTCCTCGCCGGTGATCAGCGCCTCAGCGCCGGGCCAGCCAGATGACGTGGCGCGAACCGCCGCCGCCCCCGGCCCGGGCGCGTACCTTCACCTCCTCGACGGCGAATCCGGTCCTGCGGAGCCTCTCGGTGAAGTGGCGGTCCGGCCCGGACGACCACACGGCGAGCAATCCGCCGGACTTCAGCGCGGCCCGGGCGGCGCCCAGGCCGGCGTGATCGTAAAGCGCATCGTTGGCCTCGACGGTCAGCCCATCGGGGCCGTTGTCAACATCGAGCAGGATGGCGTCCCATTGCTGGCGGGACCTGCGGATGAGCGCGGCCACGTCCCCTTCGTGGATCGTCACGCGTGGATCTTCGAGAGAATCACCGAAGATCCCGGAGAGCGGTCCGCGGGCCCATTCGACGACGGCCGGGACGAGTTCGGCCACTGTGATGGCCGCCTCGGGCCCGAGCAGCGCTTCGGCGGCCCGCAGCGTGAAGCCCATGCCAAGACCGCCGATCAACACCTGCGGCCGGGGCGTGCGGAGCCGCTCGCAGACGAGCTGGGCGAGCGCCTCTTCCGAGGTGAAGAGGCGGGTATTCATGAGCTCGTTCTGGCCGAGCCGGATGGAGAACTCGGTTCCCCGCTGCATGAGGCGGAGTTCGCCGCCACCTGGGATGCGGGCGGTATCGAGGTGAATCCAGGGGATCATCCCTCGGAACTAAGGGCGCCCCAACCAGGATGCCAGTCCATCTTCACAGACGAGAGAGCCCCGGCCTAGGATCGCGGTAAGTGTTGTGGGCCAGCGACGCGCGAGATCGCGGCGGCACCGGGGGAGGATGATGATGCCGAAGATGCTGGAGCGGTCGCTCGAGGAGCTTTTTCGAGACGATCCCGAGCGCGCCGATGCCGTGGTTTTCGGCCGGAGGCTGGTCAACCGGCGCGGCCTGCTCGGCGCGACCGCCCTTGGCGGGGTCGGGGCCGCGATCGGCGCAACCATTCCTTTCGAGGCGGAGATGCCGGTAGGGCTCGTCCCTGCAGCCCTCGCCCAGGCCGGCGCCGCCCCGGCCGGTGGCTCTGCCAAGCGCACCTCGGGACCGCAGATCCTCGACTTTCCCGGCAAGGAGAAGGGCCTCGTCGTTCTCGGCGAGCGGCCGCTCGTCGCCGAGACGCCGGAGCACCTCCTCGACGATGAGACGACGCCTACGGCCAAGTTCTTCATTCGCAATAACGGCCAGATGCCCGAGGCCGCGACCAATCCCGATGCCTGGAAGCTGGTCGTCGATGGCGAGGTCGATCAGAAGCTGGAACTGACGCTCGGCGAGTTGAAGGCGCGGTTCTCGCCCAGGACCTATCGCATGGTGCTGGAATGCGGCGGGAATGGCCGCTCGGCGTTCCAGCCGGAGGCGCGAGGCAACCCGTGGACCAATGGCGGGGCGGGCTGCGCCGAATGGACCGGGATCCCGCTTGCCGACGTCCTGAAGGCGGCCGGCGTGAAGGACAGCGCGAGGTACACGGCCCATTACGGGGCGGATCCGCATCTCTCCGGAGACACGAGCAAGGATTCACTGTCCCGCGGCATGCGCCTGCCCAAGGCCATGGAGGAGCACAACCTCCTCGTCTTCGCGATGAATGGCGAGCCGCTGCCGAACGTCCACGGCGGTCCACTCCGCCTGCTCGTCCCGGGCTGGCCGGGATCGCTGTCGCACAAGTGGGTGACGCGCATCTCTCTCCGCGACCGGGAGCATGACGGCCAGGGCATGACTGGGACGTCCTACCGGGTACCGACAAAGCCGATGGTGCCGGGTGGCAAGCCTGACGAGAAGGACTTCCGCATTCTCGAATCAATGCCGGTGCGGTCGATCACCACCTCGCCCATGAACGGGACGCGCCTGCCCTCCGGCACGCGGGAAATTCCAGTTCGGGGCGCCGCCTGGGCGGGCGACCTGACCGTCTCCCGCGTCGACCTCTCCACCGATTTCGGCCAGACCTGGACTCCCGCGACGCTGGCCCCGGCGCGGAACCGCTACGACTGGAATCGCTGGACGGCTAAACTGAGCCTCCCGTCCGACGGCTATTTCGAGATCTGGACGCGCGGAACGGATTCTGAGGGTCGCATGCAGCCGCCCGTTGCGGCCGGCTGGAACCCACAGGGTTATGGCGGAAACGCCATGCACCGGGTCGCGATCCTGGTCGGCTGATCAGCGTGCCGCGAAAGATCGCGATCGCCACTGCGCTTGCGCTCGGGACGGCATTGGCCGTGCCCGATGCAGGCGCGCAAACCGCCTTCAAGCCGCAGGACGAGCGCCTCGAGGACCTGCCCGACACGCCCGGGCGGGATGAGACCTTCGGCCTATGCACGGCCTGCCACGGCTACAGGATCGTCTCCAACCAGGGCATGACACGGGAGCGCTGGGACGAGACCCTCACCTGGATGACAGAGCGGCACAATATGCCGGACATCCAGGGAGCCGACCGCGACCTGATCCTCGACTATCTCGCCAAGCATCACCCGCCCAAGGCGCCTTCGCGCGCCGGCGGGTTCAGGAACCCGTTCGTGCCCCAGTAGCCGTTCGCGTCGCCGCCCCGAGGCCGCGTCGGCCGACGTTCAGGTCAGGTTCAACTCTGCTCCATGACCATCGGTGCCAGAGGCAGAATTGCCCATCTGGCTGGGGCGGCATCGAGAATGATCGGAAAAGCCGGCTTGATCCGGGCCTGGTCCCGTCTGCGACTGCTCGGCGCCGCTGGGGCCGTGACGGTTGTCGTGCTCGCCTCCGCGATCAGCCCAACGCCCGGGCGGGCTTCGGACCTCGCCTGCGGCAACGACCGCCTCTCCCTGACCCGGCCCTCTGCCTTCCGATTGCTGTCCGACACGCTCACGGCCGGCAAGCCAGTTCGCCTCCTCGCCATCGGCTCCTCCTCCACGCAGGGAGCGGGTGCGAGCGGGCCCGACCACGCCTATCCGGCGCAGCTGGAGCGCGAGCTCCGCTCCGCGTGGCGCGGCCGCCGCATCGACGTGCTCAACGCCGGGATCGGCGGCGAGACGGCGGATCAAACGCTGGCGCGCCTCGAGCGCCTGATGGCCGAGCCGGCGAAGCCAGCGCTGGTGCTCTGGCAGGTCGGTACCAACGATGCCTTGAGGGGCGGGGACGAGGGCCAGTTCCGATCCCTCCTCGAACGCGGCATCGCGCTGGTCCGGGCGGCCGGTTCGGACCTCGTCATCGTCGACCAACAATTCTTCCCCAAGATCGGTGACCTGCGCCAGTACGAGCGCTATGTCGCGCTCGTGACGACCGTCGCCGGGGAGCACAGCGTGCCTGTCTTCCCGCGCTACAAGCTGATGAAGCTCTGGGCCGAGCGCGATCCGGCCCTTCTGGGAAGAATGCTGTCGGCGGACAGCTTCCACATGGGCGATCTCGGCTATCACTGCCTCGCGGACGCCCTCGGCCGCAGCGTGACCGAGGGTGTCGACCGCACGATGCGGACCCGCGGGATCGTCGGCGAACCGCTGTCGGCCCCCGCCGCAGCGCTGGCAGAAATTCGCGGCTGACCGGCCTCGAGCGGCGGCCGCACGATCATCCCCAGCGTCAAGACGCCTCTGCATTCCCAGTCGGGACAAGAGGTCCGGCGGATCCTAAAGAGGGATCCGCCGCATCACGGAGTTCGCTTTGACCGGTCACGAGTTCCTCCATTCGCCCGGGCCGACGCATATTCCTGACCGGGTTCTGGCGGCGATGCATCGCCAGCCCCTCGACCTCGTAGACCGTCGGCTGAAGGAGATCGCGCATTCCTGCTTCGCCGATCTCGCCGACGTGTTCCGCACCAGGGGGAGGGTCTTCATCTACGCGGCCAACGGCCATGGCGGATGGGAGGCGGCGCTCGCCAATATCTGCGTGCCGGGCGACGCCGTCCTCATCCCCGAGGTCGGGCATTTCTCCCACAACTGGGCCGACCACGCTCGCGCGCTCGGGCTCGAGGTCGTCTCAATCCAGGGCGATTGGCGGCACGCAATCGATCCCGAGGACATCGAGCGGGCGCTGCGCCACGACACGGAGCGCCGGATCAAGGCGGTCCTTGCTGTCCAGGTGGATACCGGAACGGCGGTCGCGAGCGACGTGCAGGCGGTGCGCGCCGCCATCGACGCGGCCGGCCACCCGGCGCTGCTCGTGGCGGACACCATTGCGTCGCTCGCGGCGATGCCGTTCGAGATGGATGCATGGGGCGTCGACGTGGCGATCGCTGCTTCGCAGAAGGCCCTGATGTGCCCGCCCGGGCTCGCGATCCTGGCCGTCAACGAGAAGGCGATGCGCACGGCGGCTTCGCTTCCGCTCCAGCATCGCTACTGGGACTGGAAGACCCGGATGGCGGAGGAGAACTACCGTTCCTTCTGCGGCACCATGCCGGAGCAGCTCTTGTTCGGGCTCCGCGCCGCGCTCGACATCATCAAGGAGGAGGGCCTCCCGGCGATCTTCGCCCGCCACCGCCGGCTCGCGGGCGCCGTGCACCGGGCTGTCGACGTCTGGGCAGAGGCCGGCGCGCTGTCCTTCAACGCGGCCGTGCCGGAGCAGCGTGCCGTCACCGTCACGGCCATCCGGACTGGCGAGGGAATTGATGCCGACCTAATACGGTCGCATACGCGGGAGACGTTGGGCGTCTCGGTAGCCGGCGGCCTCGGGCTCCTGTCGGGCCATGCGTTCCGGATCGGTCATCTGGGCGACCTCAATGAACCGATGATCCTCGGCTGCCTTGCGGCCCTGGAGGTCGCGTTCATCCAGCTCAAGGTGCCGCACGCGCCGGGCGGCGTGCGGGCCGCGGTGGAGTTTCTGGCCGGGACCGCTCCGGCCTGAGCACGGAGGGCTTCGATGGCCGGGGTGGTATCTGACGTCGCTCTGACCGTCGATGATCCGGAAAGCCCCGACGCTCTCTGGTGCCGTGCACGCTATTTCGAGGAACTTGCCGCTCGCTTCGATGGCGGGTTCGACCCGGGCGAAGGCGGTGCCGGTTCGGATCGCGAGATGGCGCCGCCGGCCGGCCTATTCCTGGTGGCCCGCCGCGACGGGCTCCCCGTTGGCTGCCTGGGGCTGAAGCTCCACCCTGGAGATGTCGCCGAGATCAAGCGCATGTGGGTTTCGCCGACCGCGCGCGGGCTGGGGCTCGCGCGTCGGATGCTGCTCGCGATGCAGGATCACGCCCGTAGCCTGGGCGCCACGCGGCTTCGCCTCGACACGAACGCCTCGCTCAAGGAGGCGCAGGCACTCTATCGCCAAGAGGGTTTCGTCGAGGTGCCGCGCTTCAACGACAATCCCTACGCCCACCACTGGTTCGAGAAGGCGCTCTGACGTCAGTTCCGCTCGGCCTCGAGCGAGCGGATGTCGGTGAGTACGAGCTCCGGATCGAAGAAGTCGAGGCTGTAGATGTTCCGGATCCTTCGGGCGGGATCCACCAGGAACCCGCGGAAGAGGTGCGAGAGCGCGTTGGCCGAGCCATCGGGCAGCGGCTTGCGGTTCACGCGCTGGTCGTAGGCTGCCAGGAGCGGCGCGAGAGACGCGTGGTCCGCCGCCGTCAGGAAGAGCCATTCGGGTGCGGCCGGATCAGTCGAGCGTAGGGCGGACGCATATTCGCGCATCACTGGTGGTGTGTCGTGGTCCGGGTCGAAGCTGATCGTGATCAGCCGAAGGCGGGATGAACCCGAACCTACGCGGGCTACGCGATCCTGCAGGCGGGCCATGTCGAGGCTCGCGGCCGGGCAGACATCCGCACAGCGCGTGTAGACGAAGCCGACGATGGTGATCCTCCCATCCAGGAGTCCGCCGAGCTCACGAGGCTGGCCGGCTTCGTCCAGGAGCGTGCCGCCGGCCGCGGCCTTGATCGGCGGAAGCTGGTAGCTCCCGGGTGCAGGCAGCGGAAACGCGTAGGCTGGCGTGAGCGTCAGCCCGGAGGGCTGGTGCGTGTCGTGCGGGCCGGCGCCTACGGGCGAGGTGGCGATGCTCATGAGCGTCGCGAGGAGCAAGCAGGTTCGGATCATCGCCGCATTCCTGCGCAGCGGGTGCCGGGGCACTGCCCCGGCGCCTCGCGTCAGTTCGTGTAGAGGGCCGCCGATCCGAACGCCATCATGTGCGGCCGTCCGAGGCGCTCGGTCGTGAAGTCGATCGCGAAGCGCGGCTTCAACTCCTTCCCGTCCCAGGCAAAGGCCTTCAGGAACTGCTCGTTATCGGCGCCGGTCTTGTCCCACTTCGAGAGCAGCGAACTCGTGAAGTAGAGCCGCTTCCCGTCCCAGCTCTGCGAGACCATGTTGACCTGTGCGCCGATTTTCTTCTCGTGGACCTGCCTGGGCTGGTGGGGGTCGGACACGTCGAAGACGCGAACCATGCCGTCCCCGAACGTGTCCACGAAGAGCGTCCTGTCGTCGGCCGAGAGGCTGATATCCGCCGGCACAGGCATCTTCGACGGATCGGCGATGTCCGCGATCGCCTTCGCCTTCCAGTCGCCGCCTGCGTCCTCGTAGACGAGCCAGAGCTGGGATCCGACGGCCGTGGCCGTGAAGGCGTAGTTGTTGTGCGGCCCCCACGCCCAGCGGACCTCTAGCGGCACCCCTGGAACGTGCAGCACCTTCTTCGGCTGCCGAGCGTGGAAGTCCCAGAGCACCATCGTCTGGCCGAACTTCGTCGACGCTTCCTTGTCGGCCAGGACCTCGCCGAGCGGCCGCATGTAGTTCTCGATCCCGGTGAAGGACGAGGTCAGCATCACGTTCTTTCGCGGCAGGACCCGAGCGTCGTAGCCGTAGCCGTCGGCAACCTTGTCGATCTCGGCACCCTGAGGATTCTGGTTCGTCGGGAGCCAGTGAGTTGCGATGTACTCGCCGTCGTTCGTGTATTCGACCAGCGCCGCCTTGCCGGTCCCGTCCTTGTTCGAGAGGCTCGGGATGAGCATGCGGCCGGGCAGGGCGTACGCGCCGTGCGGCCCGGCTGCGCCGCCGCTCCGTTCGACGAAATCGTCGATCACCTTCACGAGCTTCGGTTGAGAAGGATCGTTCGCGACGTCGAAGATGAAGATCTTGCTGTCGGATAGGCCTGCGGCCCAGAACTGGCGCCGGTCGTCGGTGAAGCCGCCGTGATGCGCCTCATGCCGGCCACCCACGGAGGCCGAGCGGATGGGCTTGCCGAAAGTGGGCGAGCCCTCGCGCACGTCGACGGTGACGAGTTTGTCGGAGCCGTCGCCCAACCCTTCGACGCCGAGGGTCCAGACGTAGACGAAATCCTCGAGGCCAGTGATCTTCGCCATATACGGAGACTGACAGGTCTCGTCCGCGGTGGCCGCCGTAGCGCCCAGCGATAGGCCGAGGGCGACGCCTGCCCAACGGATCGTACGGCTCAATGTTGTGGGTCGCGTGGAGCTTCGCCTCGCCATCGGAACCTCCCCTGAACCGCCCCCTCGCTGGGGTGCGCCGTTCGGTTTCGGCTACTCGCGTGCGCGATGTTGATACGCGCCGCCCTGAACGGCATCCTCGAGTTCGATCGTTGCGCGGGCATTTCGACCGACGCCTTTTCGGTGAGCTTTGAAACAGCTCCCGCGCGGCCGTGAGCGGCTGACTTTTCAACCGCTCCTCTTGCCCGGATGGTGCTCCTGCCCCGGATACCCGTCAAGTTGAAGAGGCCGGGGCAAAGGCCTCAGAAGACCTTGTCGATGGGCAAGCCCAACGCCAGCGATCCGGCGTACTCGGCCTGCGGACCCTCCTGGAGAGGATGGTAACGGGCCGCCTGGATGTCCCGGAAGCGCCGTTCCAGCCCGGCAGCCCGGTAGAACCCGGCGCCACCCGCGATTTCCATCGCAAGCTCCGTCGCGGCGATCGCGTGCCGCCCTGCGATCTGACGCCCTATCATCACCTGGTTGATCGTCTCGGCGGAAGGTGCGTTCAGCCGCGCGGCCGCCAGCATGGACTCGACAGCCAGGCGGGCGGCCGCGAGGTCAGTCTCCATGCGCCCGGCGAGGACGACCAGGTGGCGGTTTGCCACCCGCCGCTTGGCGAGGGCGATTGCGAGGTCGCGAGCGCTCTCGGCAACCCCGAGATAGACGGAATAGATCAGGGGAAACGCGATGGTGGCGATGATCTGAAAAAGCGGATGCCATTCGCCGGCCTTGCGCCGCACGGAGACCGCCGCCTCGGGGACCACGTGACCTTCGATGAGTACGTCGTGTGAGCCGGTGCCCCGCATGCCGAGTGTGCGCCAGTTGTCCAGGATTCGCACGTGAGGGGAGTTCATGGGGATGCCGAAATGCAGGACGGTTGGACCCTCATCAGTATCCAGGACGGCACCCGTCATCAGGATGTCGCCGGTGGGCGCACCGGAGGTGAAGATCTTGCGCGCGTTGATTGCGTAGCCGCCGTCGACCTTCTCCGCCCTTCCGGAGCCGGCGATCCAGTCGGAGCCGCCGCTCGACAGGAGCATGATCTTCTCGCTCGCGACCCGGCGGAGCAGCGGTTCGGCGGCGGCGACCTTCTGGTGCGTCCAGCGCCAGGCCGGGATCGCCACCTGGTGCGTGTGCATGGAGAAGGCGAGCCCGGTGGAGCCGCAGTGGTAGCCGAGGATGCGCAGCATGGCGGCGAGCGCGTCGATATCGGCCCCGCCGCCTCCAAGCTCCGCGGGAACGCCCGCCTCGACGAGGCCAGAAGCTCTCAGTAGCGCAATGTTGTCGGCGACATATTCGTCCGACTCCCCCGCCGCTTCGGCGCGGCGCGCCAACTCGGGACCAAGCTCACGGGCGATCTCGGCGGGGCTCCGCTCTGTACGGGCGGCACTCGGCAGGGCTGATGCGGATGCCATCATTGCGACCTCCATGGTTGGCTTGTGCAGGTGTTCCCCTCCTGCTCGCACCAGCTTCCATCCGATGAGGCCGGAGCATCCAGTCCAGGAAGTGGAGCGGTCTCGGCCCGCGGGAGCTACGGACGGTGTTCGCGCCCGGTGGCAGGCACTCAGGCGGCCGTTCTGGCCATCTTTCGCTGGCAGCGGTACTCTATCTGTAGCGCCAGCCCGTTCGAACTGGAGCGATGGAGAGCCTGCCTTGGCACGAGTGCAGGATCCGGGGAGCTACGGCCAGTTCTGCCCAGTCGCGATGGCGGCTGAGATCGTCTGCTCGCGCTGGACGGCGCTGATCGTGCGCGAGCTGCTCTCGGGATCCACTCGGTTCAACGATCTCCGGCGCGGCGTGCCGCTTATCTCGCCGACCCTGCTGTCCAAGCGGCTGAAGGAGCTCGAGGAGTCCGGGGTGATCAAGGCGACGCCTATCTCACCGGGCGGCCCCTTGGAATATCGCCTCACAGCCGCCGGGGAGGATCTGCGCGGCATCGTGATGGCGCTCGGGATCTGGGGCCAGCGCTGGGTGGATTCGAACCTATCGCTCCGCAACCTCGATCCCTCGCTCCTGATGTGGGACATGCGCCGCAACCTCGATCCGACTCCGCTTCCGCCCCGTCGCTGCACAATCGGCTTCGTGTTTCCGGAGGTCCCGGCGAGCCGGCGCTCGTGGTGGCTCGTCGTCGAGGGCTCGGCCGTCGACCTCTGCTCGAACAATCCGGGCTTCGAGGTCGACCTCTATGTGCGCGTCTCCCTGCGCGGCATGACGGCGATCTGGATGGGGCTCGCCACGGTCCAGGGCGAGCTCGCATCAGGCGGGATCGAGCTCATCGGCGATCCCGGGGTCGCCGCTCGAATGCAGCAATGGCTCGGGCTGAGCCCGTTCGCGACGGAAGGGAAGCGGCCCGACGCGGCGATTGGCGGCCAGCGGCTGCGGGCGCAGGCCGGCTGACGGCCGATCAGCTCGGCGGCAGCGTCTTCAGGAAGCTCTCGAGTTCGCTCTTCCAGAAGCGCGGGAGGCCGGTCGTGCCATGGCCCCGCGTTTCCTCGCTTGCGGGGATCAGGAACAAGCGGGCGTTCTTCATCCGCTTCAGCTCGCGCTCCATGATCCCGCTTTCGGGCGGGTTGCGCTCGTCGTCGGCCGAGTTGATGGCGAGCACCGGGACCTGGATTTTCTCCAGAAGCGGCGACGGGTCGTAGTCGCGCGAGGAATCCCACTGGTACATGTAGTCGTTCGCATCCGCCGTGAACGGCTGCGAGAGGCGGAAGTCGAGGAGCTTGTCGGCCGCTTCGCGGGTGGGTGCGAGCTTCTGATAGCCCAGCGACCCGCCGTTGGTCGCGATCCCGAAATAGACGTTGGCGATACGGATCGCCTTCGGCTGCTCGGTGTAGTTTCCGCCCTTCCAGTCCGGGTCGTTGCGGACCGCGTCGACGATCATCCGGCGCATCATCCAGTTCCGGCTCGCCATCGCGGTCGGCTGCGAGGCCATCGGCACCAGGGCCTCTGCAAAGCCCGGATAGCGCGTACCCCAGATCCAGGCATGCATGCCGCCCATGGAGTTGCCGAGGATAAGCTTGAGGCGCTTCAGCCCGAGCCCCTCGGTCAGGAGCCGGTATTGCGCGTCGACCATATCCTCGTAGTTGTAGAGCGGAAACTTCGCCCGAAGACCATCGGAAGGCTTGGCGGACTTCCCCGCCCCGACCGCGTCCGGCAGGATGATGAAATACTTGCGGGCATCCAGCGGCTGGCCGGGCCCGAACAACTCGCCGGCGAAGTCTTTCGTGAGCATCGAGTTCGAGGAGCCCGCGGTGCCGTGGAGGACGAGCACCGGCTCCCCTTTAGGCTCCCCGACGGTGGCGTAGTGCACCTTCAGCTCCGGGAAGACCTCGCCGGTGTGGAACTTGAAGTCCTTCAGGACGACGGCGCCCTGCTTCGGCGCGGGAAAGTCCGCTGCCATTGCGATTGTCGCGCAGACAATTACGGCGCCGAGCGCGCCGAGGAGACGTGAGAAGCCAAGCATGAACGCCCTCCCGCGAGGCGCCCGGCGCGATCTCCCGCCGCGCTCACATGGCGCCTAGTGACGAGCGTATGACGGAGGAAACAACCGGACAATTCCCGAGTATCCCGACCTTCCGCCGCTAGGCGGGGCGCGATCTTGTCTCTCGGCGGAGTGCGTCGTTGCCCGACCGCTCGCGTGACGGTGAACAGTGATGGCCGAACGAAGAGCACGCCCTGCACATTGATTCGCCATCAGCATGGAGCCTTGGCGTGAGCGACCTAACTCTGGCGGACCTGTCGAAGAAGATGGCCGAGATCGACTTCGCCATCCTGTCGACGCGGACGGAAGGCGGCGAGATCGCAGGTCGGCCGATGAGCAATAATGGCGATGTCGCCTATCAGGGCGACTCGTACTTCTTCGCGCTCGACAGCACCCGAACGGTCGCGGATATCGCTCGCGATCCGAAGGTGGGGCTATCGTTCACCGGAAGCAAAGGGCTGCTCGGCGCACCGCCAATCTTCATCGTGATCGAGGGGCGGGCGGAACTGATCCGCGAAAAGCCGAGCTTCGAGGCCCACTGGAACAAGGATCTGGAGTTTTGGTTCGAGGACGGCGTCGACACGCCGGGCCTCGTCCTGATCAGGGTCCACGCCAGCCGGATCCATTACTGGAACGGTCGGGACGAAGGCGAGATCCGGGTGTAGCGCAGGTCGGGGGCGAGGCCGCCCCCGACGCTTGAATGAGAGATCCGGGGCTGCCGCACCGGGATAAGGGTGCTATCGCTGCCCCGCTTCGACCACGTCCTCGAATGTTCGCAGGCCCGGCCGCGGCGAGTTCACGAGCACGGCCATGTTGCCTGGCTTGTGCTGGTTCTTCCACATCAGGGTATGCGCCTTCGGGATCTCGTCCCAGGGCAGGACCTCGCTCATGCAGGGATCAACCCGGCGATCGATCACGAACTCGTTCGCCGCCATCGCCTGCTTCAGGTGCGCGAAGTGCGATCCCTGGATTCGCTTCTGCCGCATCCAGACGTAGCGGGCATCGAAGGTGATGTTGAACCCGGTCGTGCCCGCGCAGAACACCACCATACCGCCGCGCTTCACGACCAGGGTCGAGACCGGGAAAGTCTGCTCGCCCGGATGCTCAAAGACGATGTCGACGTCGCGCTTGCCTGTGATGTCCCAGATCGCCTTGCCGAATTTCCGCGCTTCCTTGGTCCAGTCCGCATATTCCGGCGAGTTCACCTTCGGCAGCTGGCCCCAGCAGGCGAAGTCCTTGCGATTGATGACGCCCTTCGCGCCGAGACCCAGCACGTAGTCCCGCTTCGTCTCGTCCGAGATCACGCCGATCGCGTTCGCACCGGCCGCGGCGACCAACTGCACGCCGAACACGCCGAGGCCGCCGGATGCGCCCCACACCAGCACATTGTGGCCGGGACGCAGGCGATGGCCCTGGTGGCCGAACAGCATGCGATAGGCGGTTGCGAGCGTCAGCGTGTAGCAGGCGCTCTCTTCCCAGGTGAGGTGCTTCGGCCGCGGCATGAGCTGGCGCGACTGCACCCGGCAGAACTGGCCGAAGGAGCCGTCCGGCGTCTCGTAGCCCCAGATTCGCTGGGACGGAGACAGCATCGGGTCGCCGCCGTTGCACTCCTCGTCGTCCCCATCGTCCTGGTTGCAGTGGACCACGACCTCGTCGCCGACCTTCCAGCGCTTCACCTTGGAGCCCACCGCCCAGACGATGCCCGAGGCATCGGAGCCGGCCACGTGGAAGGGAGCCTTGTGCACGTCGAATGGCGAGATCGGCTCGCCCAGCCCGGCCCAGACGCCATTGTAGTTCACGCCCGCGGCCATCACGAGGATCAGCACCTCGTCGTCCGCGATCGTCCAGGTGGGCACCACCTCGAGCTGCATCGACTGCTCCGGCGGGCCGTGCCGCTCGCGCCGGATCGTCCAGGCATACATCTTCTCGGGAACGTGCCCGAGAGGGGGGATCTCCCCCATTTCGTAGAGCGATTTAGGACCGCCAGCCTTGAGTTGCGCAACCGCCGCCATGTTTCCCCACATAAGGTTCGTCGTTCGTGCGGGGACGATATGGCGGCAATTGCTGCGCTGCAACGCTAGGCGCGTAACACCATAGGACCAAGGAACTCGGAGACGGCAAGCTCAGAGCAGCGCGAGGAGGATGTTGCGGCCGCCCAGCGCCGCGAAGGCTAGCGGGAAGGAGGCGCAGAAGCCGATGGCCAGCCCGCGCCAGAATGCCCAACCCTCCGCCTTCGCCTTGCGGCGGAACTCCGCGATCGTGAAGTCGTCCGTGGGGGTGAGCAGGCGGGCAACGGCGGCTGACATGAGGCTCTCCGACCTATCAGCAGAAGAGTGCCTGCAGCCGCCTCAGGCACAAAGGGTTACCTCCAAGTGGCGTGAATGGAGCGTTTACGCGCGAAAGCGTTCAGCTCTCGGTAACGCTCTCGCCGTCGTTCACTCCTCCTCGGGGAAACCGGCGAGGAGCTTCTTGCGCGCCAAGGCGAGTGCACCGTTCAGCAGCAGGCCGATCGCGGAGATCGCAATCAGGGGAACGAACATGTCGACTGTCTGGAAGTTTCGGGCCGCCCGCACGAGGAGGTAGCCGAGCCCGTCCGTCGAGGTGATCATCTCCGCCAGGAAGACGACGATGCACGCCACCACCAGGGCAATGCGGCTGCCGGTGAGAATGGAGGGGAGGGTGGCCGGAAGGATCACCTTCAGGACGGCGCCCGGTGGCGAGGTGCCGGCCGCCCGCGCCGACCAGACCAGCTTCGGCTCGACCATAGCGGCACCCTGGAACGTCGCGAGCAGGATCGGGAAGAGCGCGTCCGCCGTCACGAGGACGATCTTCGAGGCGTCGTCGAAGCCGAGAGAGAGGATGAGGGCCGGGTAGAGCGCGATCTTCGGCACGGGAGCGAGGACGCGGACCAGCGGCTTCAAGGCCGCGCCGACGATCCGGTTCGTGGCCCCGGCGAGGCCGAGAGGCACCCCGATGGCGAGCGCGATGAGGAAGCCGACGAACAGGCGATACAGCGTGACCCAGGTGTGGACGAGAAAATCGGGGTCGACGAGGTTCTGCCCAAACCTGGCGAAGACGGCCCAGGGGGCGGGCAGGAGCGCGGGCGGCGCGAAGCCCGCTGAGACGATCACCTGCCAGAGAAGCAGGAGTGCAAGGATCGGGACGAGGCCGAGCAGCGCCTCGTTGCGGGCGAGGGCGGTCATAGCGGCGGCGCCACGAGGTCGTGCCGCGGCTCGGCCCAGCCGGTGAGCCAGGAGCGGACCTGCTCGAATACAACGTCGAGGAGAATGCCCAAGGCCGAGATCACCAGGATCATGGCATAGACCGTCTCGTATTGAGCCATGTCCAGCGCATTGAAGAGGATGTTTCCGGCCCCGGACTGACGCGCGATCATCTCGCTCGTGATCATGGTGATCAGCGCGAGCACGATGCCGGTCCGGCATCCGACCAGGATCTCGGGGAGGGCGGCCGGCAGGACGATACGGGCGAGGCGGCCCGGGCCCGACATGCCCATGGCGCGCGCCGACCACAGCATCTTCTCCTCCACGGCCCGGGCGCCCTGATAGGCGTGGTAGATGATGGGCAGGCTGACCCCGAGCACGATGACAAGGAGCTTGGATGCGTCCCCCACGCCGAGCCAGAGCATGATGATCGGCATCAGCGCCGCCTTCGGCACCGGATAGGTGATCATCAGGAGCGGGTTCACGAGCGCCGCCACGACCCTGCTCCGTCCCATGAACAGTCCGAGCGGAACAGAGAAGGCGAGAGCGATCGCAAAGCCGATAGCCATCCGCCGGATCGAGTCGAGGATCTCGTAGAGGGACTCGGGATCGCCGAGGATCGTGGGCAACTCGCGCAGCGTCGAGAGGGCATCGGGTATGCCGCCGACGGAGAGCGTGCGGGCATAGAGCTGCCACGCGAGAAGCAGCGCGAGGCAGGCGAGGATCGGCGGCAGCCCGGGCAGGAGCGCCGCCCGCGTCCGGGTGGCGAGCGCAGCGCTCACGCGCGCAACTCCTCCGGCGGATCCTCGATCATGCCCTCGAGCTCTATGATGAGGTTCTGGTAGCGCGGGTTCAGAAGCAGTTCGTCCCGGTGGCGAGGGCGGGGGAGATCGATCTCGACGATGGCCTTGATGCGCCCCGGCTGGCGGCTCATGACCACCACGCGGTCGGACAGGAAAACGGCCTCGTCCACCGCATGGGTGACGAACAGCACCGTCTTGCGATCGCGCTCCCACAGCTCGAGCAACTCGTTCTGCAGGCGCAGCCTCGTATGGGCGTCGAGCGCGCCGAAGGGCTCGTCCATGAGGAGGATCGACGGGTTGTAGGCGAGGGTCCGGGCGATCGCGACGCGCTGCTTCATGCCGCCCGAGAGCTCCTTAGGATAGAAGCTCTCGTAGCCCTTCAGGCCCACCCTCGCGATCAGCGCCTCCGCCTGAGCCTCGGCCTCGCGCTTGCGCATGCCGGCCTCGCGCAGCCCGTAAGCGACGTTGCCGAGCACCGTCTTCCAAGGGAACAGCGCGAATTCCTGGAAGACAGGGCCGCGGTCCGGCCCAGGGCCGCTCACCGGCCGGCCGGATACCGTGATCGATCCGCGCGAGGGCGGAACGAACCCGCCCACGATGTAGAGCAGGGTCGACTTCCCGCAGCCGGAAGGGCCGAGAATCGATACGAACTCGCCCTCCGCAACCTGGAGGTCGATGGAATCGATAGCGAGGTGCGTACCCCCGCCACGGCGCTGAAACGTCTTGGTAACGCCCGAGATGGCGATCATGGGATCGAACTTAGCACGCCATCACGGCCGCTGAAGAAGATAGTTTAGGCCTCAAGCAATCCGATCTGCTGCTGCGTCATGCAAGCGGGCTGGCCGATGCCGCACTGCCGGGCACGACCGCCGTCGCCTCGATCTCGATCTTCGCCTTGGCTTCGACGAGCCGCACGACCTGGACCACGGCCATTGCCGGATAATGAGGGCCGATCACGTCGCGATAAGCGCGCCCGACGTCCTTTCCGGCGGCGAGATACTCCTCCACGTCGGTCACGTACCAGGTGAGGCGGACGAGGTGATGCGGCTCCGCTCCACCCTCGGCCAGGATCGCGCGGATGTTCGCGAATGTCTGCCGCGCCTGATCCGCGAAGCCGTCCGCGAAATTGCCCTCCGTGTCCCATCCGACGACGCCGCCCGTCACGACGAGACGGCCCTCCGCCATCATCCCGTTCGCGTAGCCGCGCGGCTTCGGCCAGCCCGGCGGCTGCAGAGTGACGGGCCGGCCTTCGTCTGGCTCGCTTATCGCAAGCGCTGCAGCCGTCATTGTGTATCTCCTTGGTATCGCTCGAGCGCCGCGCGAAGATCGTCCGGAATGGGGATCGCGCGATGCTCGACGAGCGATGTCGTGACGATGGTGAGCCGGGCCGACAGGATCGGGTCCGGCCCGCGATAGGCGAGAATTCGGAGCGCCAGCGAGGCGGCGCCGATCCGCTCCACCAGCACCGCGAAGCTGATCCGGTCGCCCATGAAGCCGGGCGCCGCGAAATCCGCCTCGCAGGATGCGTAGCCCAGGCCGACCCGGCGAGGACCGATGAACTCGGCGTAGTCGAGCCCGAGCGCGCCGGAGAACCAGTCCTCCACGACCCCGTTCATGAGGTCGAAGTACCGGGCGAAATAGACGATGCCTGCGGGATCGCAATGCGAGAACCGGATCCGGATCTCGGTTCGCCACACGCTTGACGGCAGGCTCTCTTGTGGGGGAGGCCCGCGCCGCAACTTCTCCTGGCCGCTCATGCCGCGGCTGATGCCTGGGCGCCTTCCGCTTCGGCACGACGCCGTAGGGCGACCCGCTGCAGCTTTCCGGACGGCGTCTTCGGGAGCTCCGTCACGAACTCGATCGAGCGCGGATACTTGTAGGGCGCGATCTCGGCCTTGACGTGGTCCTGCAACTCCTTCGTCAAGGAAGGGTCGCCGGTTCGGCCGGGCGCAAGCACGACATAAGCCTTCACGATGTGACCGCGATCTGCGTCGGGAGCGCCGACGACGCCGCACTCGACGACTGCCGGATGGGTGATCAGCGCGGCCTCCACCTCCGGTCCGGCGATGTTGTAGCCCGCCGAGATGATCATGTCGTCCGAGCGCGCCTGGTACCAGAAGTACCCGTCCTCATCCATGACGAAGCTGTCGCCGGGCAGGTTCCAGCCATTCTGGACGTAGCGGGTCTGCCGTTCGTCATCGAGGTAGCGGCAGCCGATCGGACCACGGAGCGCGAGCTTGCCGATCGTGCCCGGCGGGACGTCGCGGCCTTCGTCGTCCACGATCTTGGCCTCGTAACCCGGTATGACCCGGCCCGTGGAGCCAGGCCGGATCTCGCCCTCGGGGGAAGAGATATAGATGTGCAGCACCTCCGTGCCGCCGATCCCGTCGATGAGCTTGATGCCGGTCGCCTTCAGCCACGCCTCGAAGGTCCCTCGGGGCAGCGACTCGCCGGCCGACACGCATTTGCGGAGCGAGCTCATGTCGTATTGCTGAAGCTTCGGGATCATCGCCCGGTAGGCGGTCGGGGCCGTGAAGCAGACCGTGGCCTTGAAGCGCTCGATTGCCGGCGGGAGGTCATCCGGCCCCGCCTTCTCGATCACCACGAAGGATGCGCCGATCCGCATCGGGAAGAGCACGATACCGAGCCCGAACGTGAAGGCGAAGGGCGCCGAGCCGATGAACCGGTCGCTCGGCTCGGGCTGCAGGATCATCTGCGAGAAGCCGTCACAGATGGCGAGCATGTCCT
Organism: Enterovirga sp. CN4-39; assembly: GCF_049446235.1. Taxonomy (NCBI): domain Bacteria; kingdom Pseudomonadati; phylum Pseudomonadota; class Alphaproteobacteria; order Hyphomicrobiales; family Methylobacteriaceae; genus Enterovirga; species Enterovirga sp. CN4-39. Next base: position 338,850 of record NZ_JBMSEF010000001.1, read on the forward strand.
TGTGGAAATGCATGCAGCCCTTGGGCTCGCCAGTCGTGCCGGACGTGAAGGCGATCAGGCAGACATCGTCCGCGGCCGTGTCCACGGCCTGGAATTCCGGCGAGGCGCGCTCGACCAGCGCCTCCAGGGAGTGCTGCCCCTCGGTGCCCCAATAGACGACGTGCTGCAGCCCCGGGGCCATGGGGCGAGCCTTTTCCATCTCGTCGGCGAGCTTCGCGTCGCAGAGCGCAACCGCGATCTTCGCCTTGTTGATCGGGAAGGCGATCTCCTTCGCCCGGAGCAGCGGCATGGTCGCGACGACGACCATGCCGGCCTTCAGGCCCGCGAGATAGGTCGCGACCATCCAGGGATTGTTTGCCGAGCGCAGGAAGAGCCGCGAGCCGGGCACCATGCCGAGATCGTGGACGAGGACATTGCAGATGCGATTCACCCGGGCCTGAAGCTCGGCATAGGTGAGGTTCTCTTCGGGGCTGAACAGGCAGGGACGATCACCGTGGCCCTCGGCGACCCACCGGTCGAGCAGCGGCACGACACAGTTCAGGCGCTCCGGGTACTGGTAGGCGGGATGGTCGTCGAGGATCACCGGCCATAGCTCTCGAGGCGGCAGGTTGTCCGCCGCGAAGGTGTCGACATGGGCTGAGCGCGTCATCGTCCGGTCCCCGTTTTCGTGTCCGAGCGCCTCGTTCCCGGCCTCGTTATGCGGCGGCTTGTGCGGAAGCGGCCTTCAGCAGGTCGCGCGCGATCACCACCTTCTGCACCTCGGTCGCGCCTTCGTAGATCCGCAGTGCCCGGATCTCGCGATAGAGCTCCTCGACCTTCACGCCCTTCGTGACGCCAAGCCCGCCGAAGATCTGGACAGCCCGGTCGATCACGGCCTGAGCGCTCTCCGTCGCGTGCATCTTGGCCATCGCTGCCTCGCGCGTGACCCGCGCGGCGCCTGCGTCCTTGGTCCAGGCGGCGCGATAGATGAGGAGGGCGGAGGTATCGACGCCCGTGGCCATGTCCGCGAGCCCGGCCTGGGTGAGTTGCAGGTCGCCGAGCGGAGCGCCGAACAGCTTGCGGGTGGATGCGTGCCGCAGCCCTTCGTCCAGCGCCCGCCGGGCTAGGCCGAGCGCCGCCGCACCGACGGTGGATCGAAAGACGTCCAGTGTCGCCATGGCGATCTTGAAGCCTTCGCCGGGTGCGCCGACCCGGCGCTCGACGGGAACACGGCAATTCTCGAAGCGGAGCGTCGCGAGCGGGTGGGGAGCCACCACCTCGATCCGCTCCTCGATCGTGAGGCCCGGCGTGTCGGCGTCGACGACGAAGGCGGACAGCCCGCGGGCACCCGGCGCCTCTCCGGTGCGGGCGAAAACCACGTACTGGTCTGCGATCCCGCCGTTCGAGATCCAGGTCTTCACCCCGACGAGGCGGACATGTGTGTTGCCGTCCGGGGTCCCGGTCGTGGCCATCGCGGCGACGTCCGATCCGGCTTCCGGTTCGGAGAGCGCGAAGGCGGCTATGCGGGTGCCTTCCCCGACGGGCGGCAGGTAGCGCTGCTTCAGCTCGGGGGAGCCGAAGAGTACGATCGGCCCGGTGCCGAGACCCTGCATGGCAAAGGCGAAATCGGCGAGCCCGCTCTCATAGGCGAGGATTTCACGCGCAATGCAGAGGGTGCGCACGTCGTGGCGCGCCTCCTCCCCGTCCGAGCCCGGGACTGCGGCTTCCAGCCAGCCGCCTTCGCCGAGTGCGGCGACGAGGCGCCGACAGGAGCCATCGACGTCGTGATGATCGATCAGCTGCGGTACGTTCTCGCGCGCCCAGACGGTCAGGGCGCCTGCGAAGATTCGGTGCCGCTCCTCGAAGAAGGGCCACGAGAGGAAGGATCGGTCAGGCATTCAGGCTCGCCTCCCGGACGGAGCTCTTCGTGCGGGAGAGCAACTCCATGAGCTGCTCCACCCGATTGTGGCTCAGGCCCGCGAACATTTCCGCGATCCAGCCCTCATGCGCCTCCGCCATGGCGCGAAACTCGGCACGCCCGAGCTCAGTGAGGCTGATGAGCTGGGCGCGCCTGTCGGTGTCGCTCGCCCGGCGTGTGACGTGGCCCGAGGCGACGAGGCGATCGACCAGCCCGGTGATATTCCCGTTGGACACCATCATGCGCTTCGAGATGTCGGACAGCGTCATGCCCTGCGGCGTCTTCTCGAGCTGGGCCATCAGGTCGAAGCGGGGGAGGGTGACGTCGAAATCGCGCCGCAGACGGCGCCGGATCTCGCCTTCGATCATGTTGGTACAGGTCAGAAGGCGCAGCCACAGACGCAGCTCCTCGCGATGATGCCCTGGCAGTTCGGCCGCAATCGTCTCGGCGTCGATCGGGTGGTCGCGGGAGGCGTTGACCTGCTCCATCACACTTCGCCCCCCGCCACCGCGATGGCCTGGCCGGTGATCGAGCCTGCACCGGCGCCGCACATCCAGGTGACGGCATCCGCGACCTCGGCTGGCTGAACCAGCCGCCCTTGCGGGTTCGACTTCGTAAGCTCCGCCAAGGCTGCGTCGCGAGTGCGCCCGGTCTTCTCCACGATCCGGTCGAGGGAGGACGCGACCATGTCGGTATCGGTGTAGCCTGGGCAGACCGCGTTGATGGTCACGCCGGTGCGGGCAATCTCCAGCGCGAGCGACCGAACAAGACCGACGACGGCGTGCTTCGCTGAGCAGTAGGCGGTGACGTAGGGATAGCCCTTGAGTCCGGCCGTCGATGCGACGGCGACGATTCGGCCGAAGCCCCGCTCCGTCATGCCCGGCAGCACCGCCTGGACCGCGTTCACCACGCCCATGAGGTTGACCGCGAGCATGGCCGAGAAATCGGCGCTGTCGGTTCGGGCGAATGGCTTGGAAACGGCGCTCCCGGCATTAGCGACGAGAAGATCGACGGGATGCTCCAGCCGTGCGACCGCGGCCTGGATGGCCGCGGGATCGGATACGTCGGCGAGCGCGAAGCCCTGCGCTTCGCCGGCGGCCACAACGCTCTCGAGCGCAGCCGTGTCGCGACCGAGCACGACGACCTGAGCGCCCGCCTGGGTCAGCGAGGCAGCGATCGCGCGCCCGATGCCGCGGCTCCCGCCGGTCACCAAGGCATGACGTCCTGAAAGCGGTCCCGCCAAAGTTCTTCCCCTGGCCATCTCACGGCCCTTGCGGGCGAAAGCAAAGTTACTTTAAGCTTCAAATATCGGCTGGCAAGACGCCCGGCACGGGTCCTGCACTTGAAGTGGGGAACGGGCTGTTGGACAACCGACCTGAGCAGGCCCGCCGCACGAATGCGGGCGACATAACGGGGAACAGCGATGAAACGACTTGCAGGTCTCGGTTTCGCGGTTGCTGTCGGAGCGCTGGCTTCATCCGGCGCCATGGCTCAGGACAAGGTCAAGGTCGGCCTCATTGTTACCCTCTCCGGACCGTCGGCGGTTCTCGGACAGCAGGCCCGCAACGGCATAGAGATGGCCTTCAAGGATCTCGGGGGCAAAGTCGGCGGCAAGGATGTCGAACTGATCGTCGTCGACGACGAGTTGAAGCCGGACGTTGCCGTCACGAAGGTGAAGGGCCTCCTGGAGCGCGACAAGGTCGACTTCGTGGTCGGGCCGATCTTCTCGAACGTGCTCGGCGCGATCGCCAAGCCCGTCACCGATTCACAGACTTTCCTGATCAGCCCGAATGCCGGTTCCTCGGCGCTCGCCGGCAAGTCGTGCAACGCGTTCTTCTTCGCGACCTCGTACCAGAACGACCAGGTGCACCAGATCTCGGGCAAGGTCGCTCAGGATCGCGGACACAAGAAGGTCTACCTGCTCGCGCCCAACTACCAGGCCGGCAAGGACGCGATGGCCGGCTTCAAGCGAGACTTCAAAGGCCAGGTGCTCGAGGAGTCCTACGTCCCTCTCAACACGCTCGATTTCCAGTCGGAGCTCGCCAAGATCGCTTCCATGCAGCCGGACGCGATCTACACCTTCATGCCGGGCGGCATGGGGGTGAACCTCGTCAAGCAGTATCGGCAGGCAGGTCTGACGATCCCGGTCTATTCCGCCTTCACGGTCGACGAAGCGACGCTTCCCGCGCAGGGCGAGGCCGCGCTCGGCATGTTCGCCGGCTCGAACTGGGCGCCTAACCTCGACACCCCTCAGAACAAGAAGTTCGTGGAGGCCTATCTCGCGGCGCATAACGCGGTGCCCGCGACCTATGCCTTCCAGGCCTACGATGCCGGGCTCCTGATCGATTCCGCGGTGAAGGGCGTGAAAGGGGACCTGTCTAACAAGGATGCGGTTCGGGCGGCGCTCCGCAAGGCGGACTTCACCTCGCTTCGCGGTGCCTTCAAGTTCAGCCCCAACGGCTATCCGGTGCAGGATTTCTACCTGACGAAGGTGGGCAAGCGTGCCGATGGCAAATACGAGACGCAGGTGGTCGAGAAGGTCTTCTCGAACTACGCCGACCCGTACGTGAAGGACTGCGCGCTCACGAACTGACGCGCGGCCGGCGATGGACGAGAGGGGAATTCGATGACGCGCAAGGAAACGGCGGGGATCACGCCCGCCAACTCGGGCTTCGAAGGGATCGTCTGGAACATCCTGGGCCAAACCTATGTGCCGAAGAGCCTGACCGAGGACAGCTTCTCCTGGCACGCCACCTTTCCGGACGGCACCTTCGTTCCGCCGCACATCCACCCGACGCAGGACGAGTACCTCTACATCCTGGAGGGTAAGCTGGAGTTCTGGCTCAACGGCCAGGAGATGTCGGCGACCCCCGGCGACCTGGTGCGGTTGCCGCGCGGCGAGCCGCACGGGATCTTCAACCGCTCGGGCGCCACGGCGAAGAGCCTCTTCTGGGTTTCTCCCACGGGCAAGCTCTTCGATCTCTTCTGGGGCATCCACAACCTGCCTAAGCAGGAGCCCGAAGCCGTCGTCGCGCTCTCTGCGCGCCATGACGTGAACTTCCTGCCGCCGCCTCCCGGCGCGGCCTGATCCTTCCCGAATAGGTATGGGGGGTGGCGTCGTGAAGGCTATCATCGTCGGCGGAGGGATCGGCGGGCTCACGACGGCGCTGATGCTCCATGCGAGGGGCATCAAGGTCGAGCTGTACGAGCAGGCCGATACGATCCGTGAGCTCGGCGTGGGCATCAACACGCTGCCTCACGCGATCGCCGAACTCGCCGAACTCGGACTCCTTGACGATCTCGATCGCGTCGCGATCCGGACCCACGAGCTGATCTACGCGAACCGGTTCGGCCAGGAGGTCTGGCGCGAGAAGCGCGGAACTCATGCGGGTTTTCCCGTGCCGCAGTTCTCCATCCACCGCGGCCGGCTGCAGGGCGTGATCCACGCCGCGGTTCTCGACCGCCTCGGCCCAGCCTCTATCCGAACAGGCTGCCGGCTGGGCGCATTCGAGAGCGACGAGGGCGGGGTCACCGCCCGCTTCTTCGACCGCGAGAACCGTTACGTGTGCCAGGCCCGTGGCGACGTGCTGATCGCCGCGGACGGCATCCATTCGGCAGTTCGAACGAAGCTCTTTCCGGATGAAGGGCCTCCGAGTTGGAACGGCCGTATCCTCTGGCGCGGAGCGGCCGACTGGCCCGTCTTTCTGGACGGGGATTCGATGGTCATCGCTGGCGGGATGAGCGCGAAGCTCGTCGTCTATCCGATCGCCGAGGGTTCGGCGCCGGACCGGCGGCTGACCAACTGGGCCATCGTTGCCGCGGTTGGGAATGCCGGGCCGCCGCCTCGGCGTGAGGACTGGTCGCGTCATGCGCGCCGGGAGGAGATGGAGCCTTTCATCGAGAAGTTCGCCATCCCGCACGTCGATGCACGCGCCCTGATCGAGGCGACGACCGACGTCTGGGAATACCCGATGTGCGATCGCGACGCGCTGCCGCGCTGGTCGCACGGCCGGGTTACACTGCTCGGCGACGCCGCGCATCCGATGTACCCGGTGGGGTCCAATGGCGCGAGCCAGGCCATCCTCGACGCTCGCTGCCTCGCCGACCGACTGGCATCCTCCGAGCACCCGGCGCACGCACTCGCTGCATACGAAGCCGAGCGGCTGCCGCTGACGGCGGCGATCGTGCAATCGAACCGGTCCGGCGGCCCCGAGGGCGTGATCGACGCCGTCGAGGAACTTGCGCCGGAGGGGTTCCGCGAGATCGAGGCGGTCCTTCCCTATGCCGAGCGTGAGGCCATCGTGCGCGGATACGCGCGCCGGGCCGGTTTCACGCCAGAACAGGTCGGCCGCGCCGCGTGACGCCCACCCTCCTTCTCCTCCAGACGCTGAACGGATTGCAGTTCGGCCTTATCCTGTTCCTGATCGCGGCCGGGCTGACGCTCGTCTTCGGCGTCATGGACTTCATCAATCTCGCCCATGGCGTCCAGTACATGGTCGGGGCCTACCTGACGGCGGCTTTCACGGCCTGGACCGGCTCCTTCCTGTCCGGCGTCCTCCTGGCGTTGCCGACCGCCCTCGTTTTCGGATTGCTGCTCGAGGTGGTGATATTCCGCCATCTGTACGACCGCGATCACCTCGACCAGGTCTTGGCGACCTTCGGCGTCATCATCTTCCTGAACGAAGCGGTCCGCATTCTCTGGGGCTCGGCGCCGCTGAGCGTTCCTACGCCGGACGCGCTGTCGGGCTCGATCGCCTTGCCCGGCGGGATCAACTATCCCGTGTTCCGGCTCGCGATCATCGGGGCCGGGCTTGGCGTCGCGGGACTGCTCTACCTCCTCGTGAACCATACGCGGACGGGGATGCTGATCCGCGCTGGGGCAACCAACGCCGCGATGGTCTCCGCGCTCGGGGTGAATATCCGGCTCCTGTTCACGGTCGTCTTCGGCTTCGGGGCCATGCTCGCGGGCTTCGCGGGCGCGATGGTCTCCCCGATCCTGTCGGTCGAACCCGGGATGGGCGACAATGTCCTGATCCTCGCCTTCGTGGTCATCGTGATCGGCGGGATCGGCTCCGTCCGTGGCGCGTTCCTGGCTGCCTTGCTGATCGGGGTCGTCGACACGCTCGGCAGGCTGGTGGCTCCGACCCTGCTGCGGACGATCCTGGACCCGGCGGCCGCGAGCCAGACGGGGCGGGCGATCGCCCCGATGCTGATCTACATCCTGATGGCTGCGGTGCTGTTCGTGCGGCCTGCCGGCCTCTTTCCGGCGAAGCGATAGGAGCCTTCGGTGAACCCAGCCGAGGCTGTTCCCGTCGCGCTGCCGGCCACGGCCGGCGGCCGGCTCCCTGCATTCCGCACTCTCTGGCTCCCGGTCCTTCTCTTTGGCCTCCTGGCACTCGTACCTGTGCTGGCCAAACTCGGGGCCGAAGGCTTCATCATCTCCCTTCTCACCCGGGTCGTCATTCTCGGGCTCGCGGCCATGTCGCTCGATCTGCTGATCGGGTTCGGGGGGCTGATCAGCTTCGGCCACGCGGCCTTCCTCGGCATCGGCGCCTATTCGGTCGGCATCCTGTCGAGCCACGGACAGGAAGACCTCCTGGTCCAGCTCGCGGTCGCGATCGGTGCATCGGTCGCCTTCGCGCTGGCGAGCGGGGCCATCGCGCTCAGGACACAGGGCGTCTACTTCATCATGATCACGCTGGCCTTCGGCCAGATGCTGTTCTTCCTGGCGACGTCGCTCGCAGCCTATGGCGGCGATGACGGCCTGACCCTCTCGGGTCGAAGCACGCTACTCGGCCGGCCCGTCCTGAAGGGGGATGTCGCGCTCTACTACCTGGCGCTCGGGATCCTGCTCGTAGCGTATCTCTTCTGCCGCCGGCTGGTCGGTTCCCGCTTCGGCCGCGTCCTGCGGGGTGCGCGGGAGAACGAGATCCGCATGGAGGCGATCGGCTTCGAGCCGTTCCCCTACAGGCTCGGCGCCTATGCGGTGGCGGGCGCGATCGCCGGGATCGCGGGTGTGCTGCTTGCCAACCAAAGCGAGTTCGTGAGCCCCGCCGTGATGAGCTGGCAGCGCTCGGGCGATCTCATCTTCATGTCCGTGCTCGGGGGGCTCGGCACCCTTCACGGCGCGATCGTCGGTTCCGCGGCCTTCATCCTGATCGAGGAGGTCCTGTCGCATTTCACCGAGCATTGGCGGATCATCTTCGGTCCGCTGCTCATCCTGGCGGTGCTCTTCCTCCGAGGCGGCATCGTCGGCCGGCTGGGGCGTCCGACGTGAGCGCGCCGATCCTCCAACTGGAGCGGCTGGGTAAGAACTACGGTGCGCTGCGGGTCACGGACGATGTCTCGCTGACGATCGAACCCGGCGAACTCCACGCGATCATCGGCCCGAACGGCGCCGGCAAGACCACCCTGGTGCATCAGGTCTCGGGCCTTGCCCGAACCGATTCCGGCCGTATCCTCTTTCAAGGCGCCGACATTACCCGCACCCGGATGCCAGATCGCGTTCGGCTCGGCCTCGCCCGGTCTTTCCAGATCACCTCGGTCCTGCCCGGGTTCACAACGCTCGAGAACGTCGCGCTCGCCATCCAGGCAAGGTCGGGGTCCAGCTTCCGGTTCTTCGCATCCGCCAGACGCGACCCCGCTCTGAACGAGCCCGCACTCGAACTCTTGCGCCAATTCGGTTTGACCTCCCGGGCGGACGTTCTGGCGAGCCTCCTTTCGTACGGCGAGAAGCGGCAACTCGAACTCGCCGTCGCGCTTGCCACGAAGCCGAAGCTGCTCATCCTCGACGAGCCGCTCGCCGGAACGAGCCACGACGAATCCCGCGCCGTTGTCGAAATCCTGCGGAGCCTCAAGGGATCGATCTCGATCCTTCTGATCGAGCACGACATGGAGGCCGTATTCTCCCTGGCCGACCGCGTATCGGTGCTCGTCTACGGCAGGCTCATCGCGACCGGCGCTCCCGCCGACATCCGTGCCGACGCGCAGGTTCGCGCCGCCTATCTCGGCGAGGAGGAGATCGCGGCATGAGCGTCCGATGCTGACGATCGAGCACCTCCAGGCAGGCTATGGGCCCGCGAAGGTCCTGTTCGATGTCTCCCTTGAGGTCGGGGCAGGCCAGGTCGTGACGCTCATCGGCCGTAACGGCATGGGCAAGACGACGACGATCCGGTCCATCATGGGCTTGCTGCGGCCGACCGGCGGGGCGGTCAAGTTCGATGGGCGCAGCATCCTCGGCCGCGCGCCTTACCGGATCGCGCAGGGCGGGATCGGCCTCGTGCCCGAAGGGCGTCAAGTCTTTCCGACCCTGACGGTCGAGGAGAATCTCGTCGCGACTGCCGCGTCCCGGGAGGGACGCAGCCGCTGGACGCTTCCCGAGGTCTACGCACTCTTCCCCCGCCTGGCCGAGAGGCGCGGCAACCTCGGTTCCCAGCTCTCTGGCGGGGAGCAGCAGATGCTGGCCATCGGGCGCGCCCTGATGACGAACCCGAAGCTTCTCATCCTGGACGAGGCGACGGAGGGTCTCGCGCCCCTCATCCGGATCGAGATCTGGAACGTCCTCAAGCGCTTGAAGGAGCAGGGGCAATCCATCCTTGTCGTCGACAAGAATGTCGAGGCGCTGGCCGCCTTCGCTGACCGGCATGTCGTAATCGAAAAGGGAACGGTCGCCTGGACGGGAACGAGCGCGGAACTGCGCTCCGATCCGTCGATCAAGGACCGCTACCTCCACGTATGAGGCGACGTCCGGGCGTCAGTAGCAGCCGGTCGCTGCAAAGCAGGCCGATTGCTCAGCCAGGATCCGGTCAGCGCAGAGGAAGCGTCCCGGGAAAGGGTCGCACATCGTCATCTTGAACCGCGCATCGGCCTGGCACTCGCGAACCAGTCTGCGATCGCAGGCGGGGCCATACGGAATGTAGGCGCCTGTCCCCGCCGCTGGAATGATACTCTGCGGGCCCGCGAGTGGCTGGGCGAACCCTGGCGAGGCAGAGCCGAAAGCTGCGGCCACCGCAGCCGCGAGCGCTGCGACTCTGAATGAGACCATGATGCGGCTTCTCCGTTCGAAGGATAGGACTTTTATCGGGCTGCTCCGGTGAGACCGGCGGTGCCCTGCGTGGCGGGCGGATACACGTCGCGCATCCTCTTCAGCTTGAAGGCTGCGACCAATAGGAAGACCCCGAACACGAGGGCATAGGCGCCGAGCCATATCGTCAGTGCGACGGCACCCGCTCCCGGCATGATCGCGAGCACGATACCAAAGATCACGGAGAGTGCTCCGGCGAGCACCATCCACCAACGGCCATGTTCTCCCGTCAGCTTGAAGGCGGCCATCACCATCAGGATTCCGCTCACGATCGACCAGAATGCGATGAGGTAGACGAACACGAGCACCGTGATGGCGGGCCAGAGCAGGGCCACGACACCCGCGATGATGTCGACGATCCCTTCCAGCACGAAGTAGCCCCAGCGCTCGTTTTGGCGAGCGGCCTTGATGGCCGCGACGATGGCGAAGATGCCGTCCACCAGCATGTAGGCCGCGAAGAAGATGACCAGCGTGGCAATGGTGATGCCGGGCAGCAGCAAGGTGAGAATGCCGAACAGGATGGCAAAGGCGCCCCGCAGCGCTACGGCCCACCAGTTCTGCGCCAGAATGCGGCACATCGCGGCGGTTCGGGCGTCGGGTTGAACAAGATAGTCGGGCTGGCTGCCCAGCGGTGAGGTGCTCATCGTCCTCTCCCCCTCGAGTGTCCCGAGCGCTCGGAGGCCGGGCCGGCCTCGGTGGCGCGAGGGTGGTCAGGCCGCCATCTTGCGGCAACTTTCGGCGCAGCGGCGGCACTGGGCGGCGCAGTCCTCCATGCCGTCAAGGCCTTCGCAGCTCTTGGCGCATTCCTCGCAGATCTCCGCGCATTCGGCGCAGGTATGCTTGTGGTGCGGCGTGCTGATGAGCATGAAATGCGCGCTGGTCCGGCAGATCTCGGCGCAGGCCATCATGATGCGGAAATGCTCGGGCTCAAGATGCTTTCCGCCGACCTCGAGGCAGTGGTTCATGGCCATCCCGAGACAGGTCGAATAGCAGCGGAGGCATTCCTCGATGCAGTCTCGCATCTCGTTCGACAGGTGATGCATCGCATTCCTCCTGCGGGCTTGAAGGTAAAGGCGGAGGGCCGGGCATCGTTCCCATAGTCAGGTCAAATCCAGCGCCTCTCCTCGTCCTCGTTCGGAAGCCGCCCCTCGGGAGTGAGGCCGTCGACGACATCCGGGAGGGCTTGTGCAAGTTGAGACAGAAGGTCCTGGCGGCCCAGCCCCGTCTCGTGAGCAAGCTCGTCCACCCCATCCTCGCCGAGGACGCTGCGAAGATCATCGGGCGAGATCATCTGGTTCGGGCCGGTGCCAACCCAGGAAGCAAAGGCATCGCCTCGGCCGCTCTGCTGGAACCGCTCGAGCAATCCTCCCAGGCCGCTTCCGACAAGTCCCCCGAGCCCACCTGCGACCAACCCGCCACCAAGTCCCTCGTCGAACATGCCGCCCCCGGGCCCCCGCGGCGGCACGCCAGCGGGAGATCGCCGCTCGCCTCCCGTATCGCGCGGGTTCTGGCCCGGATGGGGGTTGTCGAGCATCGACCCGACGCTATCCAGGAAGCTGTCGCCGGAGGATTGAGGGCGAGGGCGATCGCGCCCGAGGATACCGCCCCCGCCTGGCAGCCCCGAGCTCTCGAGCCCGCGGTCGAGGGGTCCGTCGCGACCGCTTGCGTTGCCGCCCGTGATCAGATCCCGAAGCTTGGAGCCGAGCCCGCCGGCACCTTGATGAACGACGCGGGATGCCACGAGCGCGAGGATCGCGAGGACCAGCGGATTGACGTTGGCGCTGCTGCCGCTCGGGGCAGGGGCGGGCTGCCTGCCTTGCTGGGCCTGTCCCGAGCCGCCGAGGCCGCCGATGACTTGGCCGAGCACCTGATCGAGAAGACCCATAGCGACCGCTCCTTTCAGAGGGCGGACAACGTTTCGCCACCGACGTGGTTGCCTGACCTCTTGCTCTCGACCGGGCGGTCGGCGATGGCAGATCCATGACAGCGGACACACGCCTTGCCCGGAACGAGGATGCGCAGGACCTGTTCGGACTCATAGCACTTTGCTTCGCCGAATACCCCGGGTGCTTCGTCGATCCACACGATGACCTGCGGGATCTTAGGGCGGCCGGCGACGCCTTCGCGAGTCGGGCCGGCGCCTGGTGGGTGTGCGAGGACGCGCGAGGTCGTGTTTGCGCCTCGGCGGCCGTGGATCTGGCATCTGAAGAAAGCGCGGAACTCCACCGCCTCTATGTTCGCCCGGATCGGCGCCGACGCGGGCTCGGTGAAGCGCTGGTCGGACAGGCGGAGCGCTTCGCGGCCCAGGCCGGGGCAGCCCGCCTGTGTTTCTGGTCGGACACCCGGTTCGAGGCGGCGCACCGCCTCTACTCGCGGCTCGGCTTCCAGAGTTCCGGCGAGATCAGGGAGTTGGGCGACATCTCGCGAACGCGCGAACTGTTCTTCGAGAAGCGCCTCTCGCCGTAGCGTCACCTCCGCGGACCGAGCGTTGCGCGGCCGCGATAGAGCCGGGCGACGCGCAACTGCCACAGGCAGATGATGGGCGTGACGACGAGTTCCATGCCGAGCGCGCCGAGCATGATCAGCGAGGGGATGCCCGTCAGGGCGAGGCCGCCGAGGCGGGCGAGGCCACCGATGACTATGATCAGCGTCAGGCATTGAAAGCGCCCGGTCTTCGTCTCGATCGCGGGAATGCAGGACCAGAAGAGGAGGCCGACCCCGAGGAGCAGTCCGGAGAGGAAGCGGTAGTGGCTGTCACCGGAGACGCCGACCTGCGCGTCGCCGGTGATCGTCGGGCCGAACAGCACGCCGAAGAGGCCGGCCCCCACCGGCACGAGCGCGGCAAGGGCAACGATCTGCTGCAGGAGACGCCGTTCGCGTTCGACCCGGTCCATTGCCAACGTTTCCCTCCCGGAAAAAGGCGGACGCGCCCGGTATTCGATCTCCGGATGGCGGGACCGCCAAGCGCCCCAAGACGGTCAGGCGGAGTTCCCCTTCAGCCTCGCGTTGCAGCGGCTCCAGAACTGCGGCCACTTCATGCTGCCGGTTCTGTTCGCGGCCTTCGCTTCCTTCCATTCGACACCGCATTTGCGCTGACGCTCGCGAGCCGCCATCTGACTGGCGGTTGGCTCGCGCCTTGTGCGCGCCGCCCTGGTTCCGGATGGCTTTTCGGCTCCACTCTCCTGCGCCTGCCTGCCGCTGGCGGATGTCCCGCCCGTTGCGGTACTCTGCGCGGAGGACGGGAAAGCTCCGAACACGGTGCCGAGAGCCAGGACGGCGGCGGCGACAACATGCGATCTTGGCATCTACGCTCCCTCTGGCTCGGTACGGCCGGAGACGATCGTATGCCGAGTGGGGGCGGTTGCAACGCTCCTCAGGCTAGTCGCGGGAAGAATTTTCACTTCCTGGCGGTTCGCCTAGAAGAGGCGACTAAGAAATTTCAGAAGAGGCGCTTGTGGCGGCTGTGACGAAGGACCCTGTCGAGCTCTACTACTGGCCGACACCGAACGGCTGGAAGATCTCGATCATGCTCGAGGAGTGCGCGCTGCCCTACCGGGTGCACTCCGTGAATATCGGCAAGGGGGATCAGTTCAAGCCGGAATTCCTGGCCCTTTCACCGAACGGCAAAATGCCGGCGATCGTCGATCCAGACGGTCCGGACGGCAGGCCGATCTCGGTTTTCGAGTCGGGTGCGATCCTCCAATATCTCGGCCGCAAGACAGGGAAGTTCTATCCGGCCGAGGAGCGGGCGCGCGTCGAGGTGGAGCAGTGGCTGTTCTGGCAGATGGCGGGGCTCGGGCCGATGGCGGGCCAGACGCACCATTTCCGGATCTATGCTCCCGAGAAAATTTCATACGCCATCGATCGCTATACCAACGAGACGAACCGCCTCTACGGCGTGCTCGACCGGCGGCTCGCGGATCGCGAGTTCCTGGCCGGCGATTACTCGATCGCCGACATGGCCACCTTTCCCTGGGCCAAGCTTTGGGAGCGCCAGGGGCAGGACATCTCCTCCTTCTCCAACATGCAGCGGTGGTTGGCCGCGGTGGCGGCTCGGCCCGCGGTTCAACGTGGGCTTGCGATCAACGCCGAGGACCGGGGTACGACCAACATCAACGATCCGGCAGTGCGCGCCGTCCTCTTCGGCCAGAGAGCGAGATGAGCTTACCGGATGCGGGTCCAGGTCTGGGCCTTGCAGATCAGGCCGGCGAGAACGCATCCCGATAATTCGAGTTGATCCTGGGAGAGGAGCCGCATGCGGCCCGCATAGGTGCGGCCGTCCATGGGATTGTAGAGCTCGCCCGTCCAGGCGGCGCCCTCCGGGCGGGCGTTCCGGATCATCTGCAGCCCGACGAGGCTCGCGCCGCGTCGCGCAGGATCGGGATTGTTGAGGTCCTTAACCTCAGCCTGGGTCCAGATGATCGTGCCGCACCGCGCTGGGCCACATGGCCCGATGCGTACGCGGGACCGGCCTCCCTCGGTCAGCCAGGTTCCGCTGACCTCCTGCGCGCTCGCACCCGTGGCGAGGAAGAGCACCGCAGCGGCAAGGACCAGAGCGCGCTTCGCTCGCGAACTCAGCGCCCGACAGGCGGAGCCGGATCGGCGCTGGCCGTCTCGTCGGGCAGCCTCGACCAGGATTCTCCTCCGCAGAGGAACCCGAAAACGCATCCCTCAACCTCGAGCTTGCTCGGCCCCTTCACCTGCATGGTGATGCTGTAGGTCTTGCCGTTCTCGGGATTGTAGATCGAGCCCGCATAGCGGTCTCCAGCCGGACGAATATCCTTTGTGAGGGGCATGCCGACGATCGAGCGCTTGCGGAGCGCGGGGTCGGGGTTGTTCTCGTCGCGCCCGTTGACCTTCGCCCAGATCACAGTGCCGCAATAGGATCGTCCGCAGGCAGACATCCGTATCTTGGAGTCGCCGTTTTCCGTCAGCCAAACGCCTGTGATCCGCCCGGTTTCGGCCACCGCCGCACCTGCGCACAGGAACGAGGCTGTCGCCCCGGCCACCAAAGCCACTCGCATGCGAACCTCCCCGTCTTGTAAACCCTTTCGTCGCACCCGGCTCGAGCACCACGCGTAAGCTCGACGCCGATCTTGCAGATTGTGTGACACGGAGCGGGCCGAGCCTAGACGGAGATCGCTTCAGTTCGGGTTGAGACAACTGGGGCCGATGCTATAAGCCCCCACTTCATCCCCTCAGGAACAGACTTTGATGGCCACCGAGCAGACCTTTTCCATCCTCAAGCCCGATGCGACGCGCCGCAACATCACGGGCGCCGTCAACGCGGTCATCGAGGAAGCGGGCCTGCGCATCGTGGCGCAGAAGCGGATCCAGATGACGAAGGCCCAGGCCGAGACGTTCTACGGCGTGCATCGCGAGCGCCCGTTCTTCGGCGAACTCGTCGAGTTCATGACCTCCGCCCCGGTCGTCGTGCAGGTTCTCGAGGGCGAGAACGCGATTGCGAAGTACCGCGAGGTGATGGGCGCGACGAACCCGGCCAACGCGGCCGAGGGGACGATCCGCAAGAAGTTTGCGGAATCGGTTGGCGAGAACACCGTGCACGGCTCCGACAGCGCGGAGAACGCGAGGATCGAGATCGCGCAGTTCTTCTCCGGGAACGAGATCGTCGGCTAAACTCTTGCATCGCTGACGCGTCGAGCGTGCGGAGGCTTGCGACCGCCTCCGCCGCTCTGAGCAGAGCTGGGTCGCGCGCGGGCCATGGATGAACTTCGTTCCTCGCGTCGAGACCCGGCTTTCGACCTGCCCGCATGACTGCCCCTCGACCTGCGGGCTCGAGGTCGAGGTCATCGATGGCCGTAGCGTCGGCCGTATCCGCGGCGCCTCCGATCACAGCTATACGGCGGGCGTGGTCTGCGCGAAGGTCGCGCGTTATTCCGAACGGCTCTACCACCCCGACCGGCTCATGCACCCGCTGCTGCGGGTCGGGCCAAAGGCCTCCGGCCAGTTCCGCCAGATCTCGTGGGCCGAGGCGCTGGACCGCACGGCCGAGGCGTTCCTCGATGCCGAGCGGCGGCTCGGCTCGGAATCCGTGTGGCCGTACCACTATGCCGGTACGATGGGCTACGTGATGCGCGACGGCATCAACCGCCTGCGTCACGCCAAGAACTATTCCGGGCAGTATTCCACCATCTGCACGACGCCAGCCTGGACTGGCTACATCGCCGGCACCGGCAAGCTCGCCGGCTCGGATCCGCGCGAGATGGCTCGGGCCGATTGCGTCGTGATCTGGGGAACGAACCCCGTCCACACGCAGGTCAACGTGATGACCCATGCGCTGCGCGCCAGGAAGGAACGCGGCGCGAAGATCGTTGTCATCGACGTCTACGACAATCCGACCATGAAGCAGGCCGACCTCGCGCTGCTGGTGCGGCCGGGCACGGATGGTGCGCTCGCCTGCGCGGTCATGCACGTCCTGTTTCGCGAGAACCTGGCCGATCGCGACTATCTCGCCCGCTACACCGACCGGCCGGCCGACCTGGAGCGGCACCTCTCGAGCCGGACACCGGAATGGGCGGCATCCATAACGGGCGTAAGCGTCGGCGAGATCGAGAGTTTCGCCCGGATTGTCGGCACCCGGAAGGCCAGCTTCTTTCGCCTGGGCTACGGCTTCTCCCGCAGCCGAAACGGCGCCGTGAACATGCACGCCGCCCTGTCGATACCGGCCGTCACGGGTGCATGGCAGGTCGAAGGGGGCGGCGCCTTTCATTCGAACTCAGGCGTCTACAAGCTGAACAAGATGCTGATCGAAGGCCAGGACGCCCGCGATCCGGCGATCCGGCAGTTGCAGCAGGTTCAGATCGGGCGCGTCCTGACAGGTGACCCGGAGGCGCTGAGGAATGGCCCGCCGGTCGCAGCCCTCCTCGTCCAGAACACAAACCCGGTCTCCGTCGCGCCCGAGCAGGAACTCGTGAAGCAGGGCTTCGCTCGCGAGGACCTGTTCGTCTGCGTGCACGAGCAGGTGATGACCGAGACGGCGAAGATGGCCGATGTCGTCCTGCCTGCGACGATGTTCGTTGAGCACGACGACATCTACACGGCCGGAGGACACCAGCACATCCAGCTCGGCCTGAAGCTGGTGGACCCGCCGGGCGAGTGCCGTTCGAACCACGAGGTCATAGGCGAACTCGCGCGCCGGGTCGGCGCAGCCCACCCGGGTTTCGACATGAGCCCGCGCGAGTTGATCGACCAGATGCTCGCCGCCTCGGGCCGGGGAACCTTCGCCGAACTCGCGCAGGATAATTGGCTCGACGTACAGCCATCCTTCGAGGAAGCGCACTATCTGAACGGTTTCGGCTATGCGGACGGGAAATTTCGCTTCAGCCCAGACTGGACGAAGGTGCCGAACGCCAATGACGGCCCGATGGGCCCCTGGCAGGATCTGCCCGAGTTTCCCGACCATTGGGCCTCCATCGAAGCCGCGACGGCGCGCCACCCGTTCCGTCTGGCGACAAGCCCGGCGCGGAACTTCCTGAATTCGAGCTTCAACGAGACGCCGACCTCGCGCGCCAAGGAGGCGGGGCGGCCAGAGGTCATGATCCACCCCGATGACGCCGAGCGTCTTCGGGTCGAGGCCGGCGATTGGGTTCGCCTCGTGAATGATCGCGGGGCCGTCCTTTTGAGGGCGAGGATTTTCCCAGGCGTTCGGCCCGGCGTCCTGATCGCAGAGTCGATCTGGCCGAACGAATTTTTCCCCGGTGGACGGGGAATCAATACGCTGACCTCGGCAGATCCCGTGGCGCCCTATGGCGGCGTCGGTTTTCACGACAACCGCGTCGCGCTGGAGCGGATCGGCCCGGTTCTGGAAGGTTTCGACGACGCGGTGACGGCCGCGCCGGAGCCAGCTCTCGCCTGAGCGTCAGGCGAGGCCTAGGGCGGTTCGGCTGCCGGACGCCAACACGGTGCGGCCGCCTTCGAGACGGGCCTGCCCCCCGGCGACGAGTTCCAGCCCGAGAGGGTAGAGCCGATGCTCTTCGGCGAGCACGCGGGCGGCGAGACCATCCTCCGTGTCCCCCGGGAGAACCGGCACGGCGGCCTGTGCCACGATCGGCCCGGAATCGAGTTCCGGCACGACGAAATGGACGCTGCATCCGTGAATGCAGACACCGGCATCAAGCGCCTGCCGGTGGGGGCGAAGCCCTTTGAACAAAGGCAGGAGCGACGGATGGATGTTCAGCATCCGCCCGGTCCACTGCTCGACGAAGCCATCGCTGAGAATGCGCATGAAGCCTGCAAGGCAGATCAGGTCTACGCCGGCCTGAACGAAAGCTTGGCCGACAGCTTCGTCGAATGATGCGCGGTCCGGGAACAGCTTATGGTCGACCGTGGCGGTCCGAATGCCGGCGGCCTCGGCTCGCGCGAGCCCGCCGGCACCTGGGCGGTTCGAGACGACGAGCGCGATCTCGGCCGGATAATCCGGTGCCTGGGCAGCCTCGATAAGCGAGGCCATGTTGGACCCGCGGCCGGAGATGAGGACTCCGACGCGCTTCTTGCCGCCGTGCATCAGAACGTCAGCTTACCCTTGTAGACGACACGCTCCGTCGCCTCGGCGACGACGTTCCCGAGCCGGATCGGCGCCTCACCTGCCGCTTGGAGGGCGGCGGCCACCTCGTCCGCCTTGGCTGCCTCGACGCCGATGATCATCCCGACCCCGCAATTGAAGGTCCTAAGCATTTCCGCCTGGGCAATGCTTCCTGCCGCAGCGAGCCAGCCGAAGACCGGGGGAGGGGTGATGGCATCCAGGTCGAGCTCGACGGCAAGCCCTTCGGGCAGCACGCGAGGTATGTTGTCCGGGAACCCGCCCCCGGTGATATGGGCGAGCGCTTTGATCCCATCGCTCCCCCGCAGCGCGGCGAGCAGCGATTTCACGTAGATCCGGGTCGGCTCGAGCAGCGCCTCCCCAAGCGTCGTGCCCTGATCGAAGGGAGCCGGATCGCTCCACCCCAAACCTGCGTGCTGCACAACGCGGCGCACGAGGGAGAATCCATTCGAATGAACGCCGGACGAGGGCAGACCGAGCACCACGTCGCCATCCGCGACGCCGCGCGGCAGAAGCGCGCCCCGCTCAGCCGCTCCGACGGCAAAGCCGGCGAGGTCGTAATCCGCCTCGGCATAAAGGCCCGGCATCTCGGCCGTCTCGCCCCCGATCAGGGCGCAACCGGCCTGGCGGCAGCCCTCGGCGATGCCCTTGACGATGTCGATGCCAGCCTTCGGGTCGAGCCGGCCCGTCGCGTAGTAATCCAAGAAGAACAGCGGTTCGGCGCCCTGCACGACGAGGTCGTTGACGCACATGGCGACGAGGTCGATCCCGATGGTGTCGTGCCGCCCCGTCTCGATGGCGATCTTCACCTTGGTACCGACGCCGTCATTCGCCGCTACCAGGATCGGGTCGGTGAAGCCGGCCGCCTTCAGGTCGAACAATCCACCGAAGCCCCCGATTTCGGCATCGGCGCCCGGCCGCCGCGTCGCGCGGACGAGCGGTTTGATGGAATCAACCATCGCGTTTCCGGCATCGATATCCACACCCGCTTGGGCATAGGTCAGGCCGGATCCGGTCGGCCGGGTGTCAGGGTCGCTCATGCGGTCTAGGAGTGAAGCCAACCGGGCAGTAAGCGTCCTGCGAACCCGACGCAAGCGCGGACGCTCGGGAGTCCATGCCGAGAAAGGCCGAGCCGGTCGAGATGACCATTCCAAACCTGATCACGATCCTCCGGCTCATCCTGGTTCCGTTCGTCGTCGTCATGATCAACGAGGGGCAATGGGCGGCGGCTTTCGCCCTGTTCGCCTTCGCGGGAATTTCGGACGGCGTCGATGGTTTCATCGCGCGACGATTCAACATGCGCACCGAGTTCGGCGCCTACATCGATCCGCTTGCAGACAAGGCGCTGCTGGTCTCGATCTACGTCACGCTGTCGGTCGTAGGCGTCCTGCCAGGCTGGATCGCGATCATCGTCGTGTCGCGCGATCTGATGATTCTGGCCGCCATCCTGGTGTCTCGTCTGATGGAGCGGCCGATGCCGATCCGCCCGCTTCTCGTCAGCAAGTTGAATACCGCGGCGCAGATCGCCTTTGCCGGGCTGGTACTCGCCATCATGGCATTCGGGGGGGCGGCCGGCTGGATCGTTCCCGCCGGAATGTGGCTCGTGGCGGTGCTGACGGTGATCTCGGGAGGCGCCTATCTCGGCCGCTGGCTTCGGCACATGGCCGGGGCCTGAAGACGTTTGCGCATGCCGGCACGAAACCCGCTAGATTGATAGGGAAACCGGGTTCTCGCGCCGATGCAAAGGCAGGTTCTTTATCCACTAGGCGGCTTCGTACTGCTGCTCGTGGGACTTTACGTTCTGCGCGACGTGCTTCTGCCCTTCGTCGCGGGAGCTGCCCTGGCCTACCTGCTCGATCCTGTGGCGGACCGCCTCCAGCGGCTCGGCCTCGGCCGGCTCGGTGCGACGATCCTCATCCTGACCGTCTTCGTCCTGCTTCTCGGGCTCGTGCTCATCATCGCCGTGCCGCTCGCCGTGCAGCAGGTCGTGAAGTTCGCCGAGCAGGTGCCCGGCTATGTGGCAAGGCTGCAGGCCTTGATGGCCGAGCACGGCGGGCCGCTGATCCGCGAGTTCGGCGGTGAGGAGGCTCTGGGACAGATCCAGCGCTCGCTCGGAGATCTGCTCGGCCAGGGCGCGAACTGGGTCACCACCTTTATGCGCTCAATCTGGAGCGGCTCTCAGGCCGTGATCAGCGTCCTGTCGATCTTCGTCGTCACGCCGGTCGTCGCCTTCTACCTTCTGGTGGATTGGGACCGGATGATCGCCACGATCGATGGGTGGGTTCCGCCCCGCCATCGGGAGACGGTCCGCCGTCTCGCCCGCGAGATGGACCGCGCCGTCTCTGGGTTCGTGCGGGGGCAGACGACGGTCTGCATCTTCCTGGGCGTCTTCTACGCGAGCGGGCTCGCTCTCCTCGGTCTGAATTTCGGCGTCCTGATCGGGCTATTCGCGGGCCTGATCAGCTTCATTCCCTATGTCGGCTCCCTCACCGGCCTGCTGCTCTCCGTCGGCGTCGCGCTCGTGCAGTTCCTGCCGGACTGGAGCATGGTTCTCGCCACACTCGGCATATTCTTCGTCGGACAATTCATCGAGGGGAACATCCTGTCACCCAAGCTGGTCGGGGCCTCCGCTGGGCTCCACCCGGTATGGGTGATGTTCGCCCTTCTCGCGTTCGGGTCCCTGTTCGGCTTCCTCGGCCTGCTTCTGGCGGTGCCGATGGCTGCGATCATTGGCGTCCTCACCCGCTTCGCCATCCTTCGGTACCAGGCGAGCCCGATCTATATGGGCGAGCCCCCATCCGTGCCGGGTTCTCCACCCGAGATCATGATACTGCCCGTTACGAAGAAGGCCGACGTCTGACCAATGCGGCAACTCGTTCTCGATCTGCCGGTCGAGCCTCGTTACGGTCCGGACGACTTCCTCGTCAGTCCCTCGAACGAGGACGCGTATTCGCGCCTTGAGCTCTGGCCCGACTGGCCGAGCCGCTTCCTGCACCTGCGCGGTCCCGCCGGCAGCGGCAAGAGCCACCTCGCCGCCATCTGGGCCCAGCGCTCCGGTGCGCCCATCCTGCCTGCGGCGCGGATCGACGACGAGATCGCAGCCGCCTCCGACGGCGTTCCTGCTCTGGTGATCGAGGATTTGGATGTCGGGCCAGTCGCGGAGGCCGCGCTGTTCCACCTGGTGAATATCGCGAGAGAGCGCCAGGTGTCGGTTCTTGTGACCAGCGCCGAGCCGATCGAGCGTTGCGGTCTCCGAACGCCGGATCTGATGTCGCGGCTGCGCCTGGCGCCTGTGGTGGAGCTCCATGCCCCCGACGATGCGCTGCTGAAGGCGGTCCTGGTGAAGCACTTCGTAGATCGGCAGCTCGTCGTGGACACGAGCGTGGTCGACTACCTAGCAACCCACATCGAGCGGTCGCTCGCCCGCGCGGCCGAGATCGTCGCGGCTCTGGATCGTGAGGCGCTGAGCCGCGGGCGCCGGATCACGCGCCCGATGGCGGCCGCGCTCGTCGCGAAGGAGGACGAGGAGCGGGACCCAGAGGCGGAAGGGGTCATCACAGCTCAGTCATAATATCCACGTAGAAGGGAGCCATGGCGACACGTCGTAGACGCATTCCGAAGACGATCGCAGAGGGGGACGCCGCGTCGCTTCGGCCGGAAGACGCCGTGGCGCCCGCTGAGGCTCGCATCGCCATTCCGAGCGCTGCCGGTAGCGACACGCCGCCCCCCGAGGCGGAAATCATCACGCTGGAGCCGCGGGAGCCAACGACTCGGGTGAAGGCGGAGACAAGCGTGTCCGAGGGCGAGGCGCTTCGCCGCCGGCCCGAGCGCTTCGTCAATCGCGAGCTGTCATGGCTGCAGTTCAATCGCCGGGTTCTCGAAGAGGCGTCAAACCGCAACCATCCCCTTCTGGAGCAACTGCGGTTCCTGTCGATCTCGGCCAACAATCTGGATGAGTTCTTCATGGTGCGGGTCGCTGGCCTGATGGGCCAGGTCCGCACCGGGGTGGCCGTCACCTCGCAGGACGGCCTGTCTCCGGCCGGCCAACTCAGCCAGATCGCGGCCGAAGCCTCGTCCCTGGCGACGGATCAGCAGCGGCGCTGGACGGAATTGAAGCACGAGCTTGTGGAGAACGGAATCGTCCTCGTCGAGGCCGATCAGGTCTCCCCTCGCGAGGGCGCCTGGCTGCAGGACCATTTCCTCAATTACGTCTTCCCGGTGCTGACGCCGCTCGCGGTCGATCCGGCTCACCCCTTTCCATTCATCCCGAATTTCGGATTCTCCATCGCCCTCAAGCTCGCGCGAAAGATCGATGGGCGCCCCCTCAAGGCCCTGATCCGTCTTCCGGCCAAGATCGAGCGGTTCGTGCGGCTGCCCGACCTGGACGGCGCGGGCACCATGCGGTTCATCGCAGTCGAGGAACTCGTCGGCCTTTTCACCGATCAGCTCTTTCTCGGCTATCGGGTCGAGGGTCGAGGCGCCTTCCGCGTCCTGCGGGATTCGGACCTCGAGATCGAGGAGGAGGCCGAGGACCTCGTGCGCCTCTTCGAGACGGCCCTCAAACGTCGCCGCCGCGGGAGCGTGATACGCCTCGAGGTCGAAGCCTCAATGCCGGATGACCTCGCGCAATTCGTCGCCGGAGAGCTCGACGTCACGGGCGATGCCGTCTTCGTCGTCGAGGGCGAGCTCGCTCTGAACGAGCTCTCGCAGCTTGTGGCGCTCGAGCGGCCGGACCTGAAGTTCAAGCCGTACAATCCCCGCTTTCCGGAACGCATCCGGGAGCACGGGAGCGATTGCTTCGCGGCGATCCGTCCGAAGGACATCATCGTCCACCACCCCTACGAGTCGTTCGACGCCGTCGTCCTCTTCCTGCAGCAGGCGGCGCGCGATCCGAACGTCGTCGCCATCCGGCAGACACTCTATCGCACCT
The DNA here is from genome assembly GCF_049446235.1 of Enterovirga sp. CN4-39. Lineage (NCBI taxonomy): Bacteria > Pseudomonadati > Pseudomonadota > Alphaproteobacteria > Hyphomicrobiales > Methylobacteriaceae > Enterovirga > Enterovirga sp. CN4-39. The sequence goes on from NZ_JBMSEF010000001.1 coordinate 362,320, forward strand.
CGTCCGACAGCCCGATCGTGCGGGTCCTGGCGGAGGCCGCGGAGGCAGGAAAGTCGGTCACGGCTCTCGTCGAGCTGAAGGCCCGCTTTGACGAGGAGGCGAATATCCGCTGGGCGCGCGACCTCGAGCGGGCCGGCGCGCAGGTGGTCTTCGGCTTCCTCGAGCTGAAGACGCACGCCAAGCTCTCGATGGTGGTCCGGCGGGAGGGCGGACAGCTCGTCACCTACTGCCACGTCGGGACCGGCAACTATCACCCGGTCACGGCACGGATCTACACGGACCTGTCGTTCTTCACGGCGGACCCTGCGGTCGGTCGCGACGTGAACCGCATCTTCAATTTCATCACCGGCTATGCCGAGCCGGACGAACTCGAACTGATGGCAGTTTCGCCCATCAACCTCCGGAAACGTCTCTTGCGGCGAATCGAGGAGGAGATCGCACATGCGAGGGCAGGGCGGCCCGCCGCCATCTGGGGCAAGTGCAACTCCCTCGTCGATCCTGAGATCATCGACGCGTTCTATGACGCGAGCCAGGCGGGCGTGCAGATCGATCTCGTCGTACGGGGGATCTGCTGCCTCAGGCCGGGCATCCCAGGGCTGTCGGACAACATCCGGGTGAAGTCGATCGTCGGCCGCTTCCTGGAGCACAGCCGGATCTATGCCTTCGGCAATGGGTTCGGGTTGCCTCACCCGGAGGCCCACGTCTACATTTCGTCCGCCGATCTAATGACCCGGAACCTCGACCGCCGTGTCGAGGCCCTCCTGCCGATCACCAACCCGACGGTCCATCAGCAGGTGCTGGACCAGATCATGCTGGCGAACCTCCTGGACAACGAGCAGAGCTGGACCGTATTGCCGTCCGGCGCGAGCGAACGGGTTCAGCTCCAGCCGGGCGAGGAACCGTTCAACGCGCACAAGTATTTCATGACCAACCCGAGCCTGTCCGGTCGCGGCAAGGCTCAGAAGACATCGAGCCCCCGGTCGCTTGCCAAGCGTAGACGCCCTACAGTCTCCTAGTACGGGAAGCGGCACCCCCGGCCGCATTGCCGGCCGCGAGCCTATCGCCATCATCGATATCGGGTCGAACTCCGTTCGGCTCGTCATCTATGAAGGGCCGGCGCGCGCGCCTACGCCCCTGTACAACGAGAAGCTCTTCTGCGGTCTCGGCCGCGATATCGCTTCCACCGGCCGGCTGTCCGAGGAAGCCGTCGAGCGCGCGCTTGCGGCCCTGGCACGCTTTCGTGTGCTCTGCGACACCGTGCAGGTGCGCCGCGTCAGGGTGCTGGCGACTGCCGCGGCTCGTATGGCCGAGAACGGGCCAGCCTTCCTCGCGGCGGCTCAAGCGGCGTGCGGCTGCCCCGTCGAATTGCTTACCGGCGAACGCGAGGCGTTCCTCTCGGCGGCCGGCGTGATCTCCGGCCTTCACGAGCCGGATGGTGTGGTCGGGGATCTCGGCGGCGGATCTCTCGAAATCGTAGACGTCCGCGGTGACCGCGCGGGCGCCGGGCTCACGCTCCCCCTCGGGGGGCTCGTTCTCAGGGACATGGCCGGCAACTCGCCGAAGAGTGCGGCCAAGATTGCGCGGATCGAGCTAGCCCGCGCACCCCAGTTGCAGGAGCTCGCCGGACGCACCTTCTACGCCGTCGGTGGAACTTGGCGAGCGCTCGCCCGGATGCAGATGGTGGATCGTGAATACCCGCTCCACGTCATGCACGGCTATCAGTTCGAGCTGAAACGCGGCGGCTTCCAGCGCATGGTCGAGCGCACGAGCCCCGCTGCCCTCAAGGCGATCGCGTCCGTATCGGAGGCCCGTCGCCCCCTTCTGATCTACGGTGCGATCGTGCTCGATGAGATCGTCCGCCTTGGACAGCCTTCGGGTGTCACCACCTCGGCACTTGGCGTCCGAGAGGGCCTCCTGTTCGAGGAGCTCTCGGATGCGGAGCGCCGGGAGGATCCGCTTCTGAGCGCCGCGGCCGAACTCAACCAGCTCCGGGCACGCGCTCCCCAGCACGGGGAAGAGCTGCGGACCTGGACGGACAACTTCATCGCAAGCTTCGGCGTGCCCGAAACCGCCTCCGAGCGTCGGCTTCGCCACGCGGCCTGTCTCCTTTCGGATACCGGCTGGCGTGCCCATCCCGATTACCGCGGTGCCCAGAGCCTGGCCATGATCGCACATGCTGCGCTCCAGGGCGTCGATCATCCCGGGCGCGCCTATCTGGCGCTCGCGGTCTACTTCCGGCACGAGGGCGTGGCGGCGGATACGGCCAGCACGCCCTTGCTGGGGCTTGCGGGTCAGCGCCTTGCCGAGCTCGCAAAGCTCGCCGCTGCCCTGTTCCGCATCGCTTACCCGATAACCGTTGCGATGGCCGGCGTGCTGCCGCGGGCGCCGCTTCTCTGCCAGGATGGCGCGATCGTGCTCGAGCTGCCCGGCGAACTCGCGCCGCTGGCGAGCGAGCGGTTGCTCAATCGAATGCGGGCTCTTGGAAAGCTCCTCAGTTGTGAGGCAGTCGTCCGCGCGGGTTGAGGTCAGCGTTCCCGCGAAGTGACGACGACGGAGCCGCGCTCGATGGAGAGCGCAAGGTCTCCGGCTTTCAGGGCCAGGGCCTTCTCCCCGAAGAGGCGCCGCCGCCACCCTCGCAGCGCCGGGACGTCTGCCCCGTCGTCATCGGCAATGGCCTCCAGATCATCCACGGTGGCGAGCACCTTCGGTGCGACGCGCTCGTTCTCGGAGACTGCGCGCAGGAGGACTTTCAGGAGCTCGACCGTCGCGGCGTTCCCTCCGGCGCGCGGTCGGCCTCGGGCAGGCACCGGCACGGTAGCCGGATCACGCGCCAGACCTCGCTCCACAGCCGCGAGGATGTCGCTCGCAGGTCGGGAGCGCTCGAAACCGTTCGGAATCGACCGTAGCCGGCCGAGCGCCTCTGCGCTGCGGGGCGCCGATACTGCGACGTCGATCACCGCTTCGTCCTTGAGGACGCGGCTGCGTGGAACGTCGCGGCTCTGGGCCTCGCGTTCACGCCAAGCGGCCACCTCCATGAGCACCGCGATCTCGCGCGGCTTGCGCATGCGCCCAGCCAGACGCATCCATGCCTTCTCCGGATCGTTCCGATACGTCTCCGGCGAGGTCAGAATGGCCATTTCGTCGTCCAGCCAATCCGCCCGCCCGGTCCGCTCCAGCTCGGCCGAGAGCTTCTCGTAGATGGTCACCAGGGACGTCACGTCGGACAAGGCGTAGGCGAGCTGCGCCTCGCTGAGGGGGCGCCTCGACCAATCGGTAAAGCGGGACGACTTATCGATGCGGGCCTTGGCCAGATCGTTGGCGAGCTGCTCGTAGGAGACCGAGTCGCCATAGCCGCAGACCATCGCGGCGACCTGGGTGTCGAAGAGCGGCTCTGGAAGCAACCCGCCGAGGTTCCAGACGATTTCGAGATCCTGCCGGGCCGAGTGGAACACCTTGACCACCGACTTGTCGGCCATCAGGGCAAAGAACGGGGCGAGGTCCATGCCGGGCGCCAGCGGATCGACAAGGACGCCGTCGAGCCCGGGGCCCGCCATCTGGATCAGGCACAACTTGGAATAATATGTCGTCTCCCGCATGAACTCGGTATCAACCGTGACGAACGGCGCGGCAGCGAAGCGAGAGCAGGAAGAGGCGAGTGCCTCCGTCGTCGAGATCAAGTCCATCTGGGCGCTATAACCGACTGTTTCTCGTTCCGCGACGTCAACCTGAGCCGGAGACGGGATCCATCGCCTATGCGGCGCCTCTCCCGAGCCAGGCATATCTCGCCTTCAGGTACCTGCCTGGCTTGCCGGTGGCCGAGATGGCGGTCTCGATGTCCTGCGTGCGCAGGTTCACAGCTCCGGGCGCCCGGCCGAGGACGGCCATCGTAGCTCCGGTGCACATGACGAGGATTATGGTGCGGTGAATGGGGGCTCGCATCGCCAAAAACTCACGACGAGCACCCCAGCTAGGCCCGAGAATCTCAACGAGACCCTTACAATTTGAGTTACTTTGTGCGCTGCACAATCACGGTTAACGAGTAAGGATCCCGAGCAAGATTGACGGTGAACGTCGGAACCCCGCGGGACCTGCCCGCCGGCGCTCTCGCTTGACAAGCACGGGACCCCATGAATGGTGCGCGGCTTCCCGAGGTACCGTCATGCACCGTTATCGCAGCCACACCTGCGGAGCCCTCCGCCCGTCCGACATCGGCCAGAGCGTGCGTCTCTCCGGCTGGTGCCACCGCATCCGCGACCATGGCGGGGTGCTCTTCATCGACCTGCGGGATCATTACGGGCTCACGCAATGCGTGGTGGACCCGGACTCGGCCGCTTTCCGGCTCGCCAACGAAGTGCGCTCGGAGTGGGTGGTCCGAATCGACGGCAAGGTCCGTCAGCGTCCGGAAGGTACCGCGAATGCCGAGCTCCCGACCGGGCAGATCGAGCTGTACGTCACCGAACTCGAGGTGCTGGGTCCGGCCGGCGATCTGCCGCTGCCGGTCTTCGGCGAGCAGGAATATCCGGAGGATATCCGGCTCCGCTATCGCTTTCTCGATCTGCGCCGGGAGAAGCTGCACGCCAACATCATGCGGCGTACCCAGGTCGTGTCGTCGCTCCGCCGCCGGATGGGAGAGGCGGGGTTCTTCGAGTTCCAGACGCCCATCCTGACGGCTTCGTCGCCTGAGGGAGCGAGGGACTTCCTCGTTCCCTCGCGGCTGCATCCGGGCAAGTTCTACGCCCTCCCGCAGGCGCCGCAGCAATACAAGCAGCTCCTGATGATGTCGGGCTTCGATCGGTACTTCCAGATCGCGCCCTGCTTCCGCGACGAGGATCCGCGGGCCGATCGCTTCTACGGCGAGTTCTACCAGCTGGACCTGGAGATGAGCTTCGTCACCCAGGACGACGTGCTGGGTGCCATGGAGCCCGTGCTCCGTGGGGTGTTCGAGGAATTCGCGGACGGAAAGCGCGTCACGGGCGAGTTCCCGCGCATCCCGTATGCGGAGTCCATGCTGAAATACGGCTCGGACAAGCCGGACCTCCGCAACCCGCTCCTCATCGCGGACGTGACGGAGGAATTCTCGGACGAGAGCGTCACGTTCAACGCTTTCAAGAACGTCATCAAGGTAGGGGGCGTGGTGCGCGCCATCCCGGGACCCGGGGCAGGGGCTCAGCCGCGCTCGTTCTTCGACAAGCTGAACGACTGGGCCCGAAGCGAGGGCGCAGCCGGGCTCGGCTACATCATCCTGGCGGACGAGAACGAGAAGGTCGTCGGCCGCGGGCCCATCGCCAAGTTCGTGCCGGAGGATGTGCTGGCGCGGATCTGCCTGCGCGCCGGCGTCGGGGCCGGTGACGCCGTATTCTTCGCGGCAGGCGAGGAGGCGAAGGCGGCCAGTCTCGCCGGGAAGGCGCGGCTGCGCATCGGCGAAGAACTCGACCTGGTCGATCGCGAGCAGTTCGCGCTCGCCTGGATCACCGATTTCCCGTTCTACGAGTGGGACGACGAGAACAAGAAGGTCGATTTCGCCCACAATCCGTTCTCGATGCCCCAAGGCGGCATGGACGCGCTTCAGACGCAGGAGCCCCTGACGCTGAAAGCCTTCCAGTACGATCTCGTCTGCAACGGCTACGAGATCGCATCGGGCGGCATCCGCAACCAGCTTCCCGATGTCATGGTGAAGGCGTTCGAGATCGCCGGGTACACACGCCAGGACGTGGAGGACCGGTTCGGCGGCCTCTATCGCGCGTTCCACTACGGCGCCCCTCCGCACGGGGGCATGGCTGCGGGCGTGGACCGGATCGTCATGCTGGTCTGCGGCGCGAAGAACCTTCGTGAGGTTGCGCTCTTCCCGATGAATCAGCAGGCCGAGGATCTGCTGATGGGTGCGCCGTCGGAGCCGAGCGCGAAGCAGCTTCGCGAACTGCACATCCGGCTCAACCCGCCGCAGAAGTAAGCGGTTTTGACCGAGACGCCCCGCTTTCAAGCGAGAAGCGCGGCGTCTCGCGGTCAGTCGGCCTCAGGCCGATACTCGCGCCCCTTCACGAGGCGCGACGGCGTGTAGACCAGCACCGGTTCGGATCGCTGGTTCAGCACCGTGTTGCGCGTCTTCACGAAGCCGCGGCCGGCCTTGCTGGTGGGACGCGACTCGAGGACCTCGCATTCGAGCCGGATCGTGTCTCCGGCGAAGGTGGGCCCCTTCACGTCGAGTTCCATACCGAGGAAGGCCAGCCCTACGCGCTGCACCACGGATTGCATGAGCAATCCCTCGGCGAAGCTGTAAACGAGCGCGCCCGGCACGAGCCGCTTGCCTCCGAACAGCGATTGCTCCTTCAGGTACTCGACGTTGGTGAACAGCACCTCCGTCATCCCGGTCACGCCGACGAAGGCCGTGATATCGGCCTCCGTGATGGTGCGGCCGATCGTCCGGAAACGGAAGCCGACGGGCGTGTCCTCCCAGCGAAGCCCGAGACCGAGCGTCGGAACGTCCTCTTTCATGTGCTCGCCTTCGCGTGCCGCTTGATCGCTTTGCCGATCGCCTCTGCGACCGTCTTCATCCGGGACTGCATGCGGAACATCGGTCCCGCGACGACAACCGCGAGGCGCCGCTCGGGAAGGCCAAGAGGCATCGCGACGCCCGCGAGATCGGCGCTGAAATCCGCATAGCTCTCGCAATAGCCGCGCTCGACCGAGCGCCTCAGCTCGGCCTCGACCATGTCGATGCTGATGGGCGTATGCGGCCCATATTGCTTGAACTCGATCTTGCGATAGAGCGCCATCCGCTCGTCGACCGAGTACTGGAGGAGCAGAGCGCGGCCCGTCGAACTCGCGTGGATCGGGATCCGGTGGCCAATATGGCCGAAATAGCGCACCGGCGCAGGCGATTCGACGACGTCCAGGAAGACCGCCATCGTGCCAGCCGCACCGCCGATCGCCACCGTCTCGCCCGTATCCGCGGCAAGCTCGTTCAGGATCAGCTTGGTCCAGGAGGGCAGGGGCTCGGCATTCGCGACTGCCTGCGCCTGCATGAGCCAGCGCGGCGTCGGATAGAAGCCGGCCCGCGGCTTCGGCTCGTAGAGGTAGCCGCGGTCGGCGAGCGTGGTCAGCAGGTTGAACGTGCTCGAGCGCGGCCAGCCGAAATGGTCCGCGATCTCGGAGAGGGTCGCGGGCCGGCGTGCCTGGGCGAAGTATTCCAGGAGGTCGAGGACGTTTGCCGCCTGCCTGACGATCATCGCTGCCTCACGAGCGGGCTGGAGGCGGCATCAGGGCCGTCCCGAGGCTGAAAGGATTTTCTCGGCCGCACGCAGATGGGGCTTGTCGATCATCTTGCCGTCGATGCGGATGACGCCGAGTCCGGTATCGGCCGCGAAGGCATCCACGATCCGCCGCGCCCAGGCGACCTCCTCATCGGTCGGGCTGAACGCTGCGTTGACTACCTCGACGTGCTTCGGATGGATCACCGCCTTGCAGCTGAAGCCGTCCCGCCGCGCGGCCGCGGACTCCTCGGCCAGGCCTTCGAGGTCCTCGATGTCCGTGTAGACGGTGTCGATGGCCGCAACCCCTGCCGCCGCGGCGCCCATGAGGCAGAGGTCGCGGGCGAGGCGGTAGGGCGAGTGGTAGGTGCGGCCGGTCTTGTTGGCCGTCGACCCGAGGGAGGCCGACAGGTCCTCCGCCCCCCACATCAACCCGAGAAGCCGCTCCGTCGCGCCCGCATAGGAGCCTAGCCCGAAGATCGAAGCCGCGGTCTCGGTGGCGATTGCGATGATGCTTGTGGCTCCCGGAACAACGCCGGTCGCGGCCTCGATCCCGTCCAGCCAGAGCGAAACCTGCCGCAGTTGATCCGCCGATTCGCATTTCGGAAGGACGACCCCGTCTGGCCGCGCGGGGAGCGTCGCGGCAAGATCCCCGAGCGTTCGTCCCGTATCGAGCGCGTTCACGCGGACGAAGAGCTTCTGCGCGCCGCGCTCGGCCCCGAGCATGCCGCAGGTGATCGAGCGGGCCTCGTCCTTCCGGTCGGGCGCGACGGAATCCTCCAGGTCGATGATCAGGGCGTCGGCCGGGCCGGTGCGCGCCTTCTCGAACTTTCGCGCGCTGTCGCCGGGAACGAAGAGGAGGGAGCGCATCAGGCCGCGTCCTGCTTTCGCATCATCGCCATGCGCTTGCAGGTCGCTACGACCTCGTCGTTCTGGTTGAGGCAGGTGTGCATGAACTCGACGAGCCCGACGCCGGGCCGCGACTTGGACTCTCGTTTCGAGAGTACCTTGGTGACGGCCCGCAGGGTGTCGCCATGAAACACGGGCTTCGGGAAGTTCACTTCGCTCATCCCGAGATTGGCCACCGTCGTGCCGAGCGTCGTGTCGTAGACGGTCATGCCGACCATGATCCCGAGCGTGTACAGCGAGTTGAAGATGCGCTGGCCGAACTCCGTCTTTTCCGCGAAGTGAGCGTCGATGTGCAGCGGCTGAGGGTTCAGCGTGAGGAGGCTGAACATCGTGTTGTCCATCTCCGTCACGGTGCGCGTCAGCGGATGCCGGAACTCGTGTCCGACCTCGAATTGCTCGTAATAGAGACCCGCCATCCTTGTTCTCCCTAACTCTTCAATGATCCCGCGTCGGCGCCGATAGCGCCGGACACGAGCAGCGTCTGGATCCGCTCCGGGGCGACGCCCCACTCGCGAAGGGCACTCTCCGTGCTGGCGCCGGCAGGCTCGGGAGCCGTCGGCGCCTCGGATGGCGTCGCCGAGAAGCGCGGCGCCGGGCCGGGCTGTACGACGCCGTCGACCGTCACGAAGCTGCCCCGCGCGACGTTGTGCGGATGGGTGGGTGCTTCAGCAAGCGACAGCACGGGCGCCACGCAGGCGTCCGTTCCCTCTAGCAGGGCACACCATTCCGCCCGCGGCTTCTCCCGAAACCGTGCCGCAAGGACTGCCTTCGCCCGGGGCCAGTTCGAAGGCTCGCCGACGTCCGGAAGGCTCGCGGCATCGATGCCGATTTTGGCCAGGAGGATCTCGCGGAACTTGCCCTCGATCGGCGCCACCGAGAGATAGAGCCCGTCGGCGCACTCGTAGACCTCGTAGTGCGGCGCGCCGGAATCGAGGAGGTTGGCACCCCGCATGTCGCTCTGCATGCCGGCCGCATGCAGGCCGTAGAACATCGCCATCAGGCTCGCTGCGCCTTCGGTCATGGCGGCATCGACGACCTGGCCAACGCCGGTTTGTCGGGCGTGCAGAAGCGCCGCCGTGATCCCGAAAGCGAGGTACATTGCCCCGCCCCCGAAATCGCCCACGAGGTTCAGGGGCGGGGTAGGGGGCGCGCCAGCCCGGCCGGTTGCGTGCAGCGCGCCGGTGAGCGCGATGTAGTTCAGGTCATGCCCGGCGGCTTGGGCGAGGGGGCCGCTCTGGCCCCACCCGGTCACGCGGCCATAGACCAGCGAAGGCTTAGCCGCGAGGCACGCTTCCGGGCCGAGGCCGAGCCGCTCCATCGTTCCCGGCCGGAAACCTTCGATCAGCGCATCCGCATCGCGCAGAAGATCGAGCACGAGCCCGATCCCGTCAGGATGCTTCAGGTTCACGGCAACGGAGCGTCGACTCCGAGCCAGCAGATCGAATCGCACCGGCTTGTCGATGCCAAGGCCGCTCGGGCTCGGCCGGTCGATGCGCAAGACATCGGCGCCCGCATCGGCGAGCACCATGGCGCACATCGGTGCCGGCCCGATTCCGGCCATCTCGAGGATCCGGATCCCGGCGAGAGGACCCTGCCTCCTCCGTACCGCCTTGCCGTCAGGTTGCATGCTGTGACTCCCTGTCGTGCCAGGCTCGCGAAAGTTCCTCCCGGTACTCGGGCGCCGCGATAGCGATTATCCGTTCGGCCCGCTCGTTCAAAGTTGCCCCGCGCAGGTCCGCGACGCCGTGCTCCGTCACCACCAGATCCGCGTCACTGCGCGGCAGGGTCACCGTCTCGAGCCGAGGCACGATCCGGCTGGCCTTCCCCCCCAGCGCAGTTGCCGGCAGGGCGATGATCGAGCGACCACCGTCACCTGCGAGCGCACCACGCACGAAATCCACCTGCCCACCGACAGCGCCGACGTAACGGCCGCCGGCCGTCTCGGCGTTCGCCTGTCCGGTCAGATCGATCTCGACCGCCGAGTTGATCGCGCGGAAGTTGGGAATGGCTGCGATCGTGGCATGATCGTGCGTGTGGGCGGCGGGTCGGACCTGGACCGCCGGATTGTCGTGGACGTGGTCGAACAGGCGACGTGTGCCGAGCACGGTGTTGGTCGTGCTCATGCCGCGGTCCACGGGTTTGCGGGCGTTCGTGACCACTCCCGCCTCGATCAGGTTGAGGCAGACGTCTCCCATCACGCCGGAATGGATCGAGAGCTCCTTGTGGTGCCGCAGCCCGGACAGCGCCGCGGTGGGTGCCGCGCCGACCCCGAATTGTAGGCAGGCGCCGTCAGGGATGTGGTCCGCGATATGGCGCGCGATCCGCTCCTCCGCCTCGCCGAAGCGGGACGGTTTCAGCTCCTGCGGCGGCAGCTCCGCCGCTACGAGCAGATCCGGCTCTCGCCAATCCAATTTGGCGCCATGGGTCCAGGGTGCGTCCGGGTTGACTTCTCCCACCACAACCCGGGCGTGCCGGGCCGCTGCCGCGACGTAATCGTTGGCCAGCGCAAGACTGTAGCCGGACCGTCCGGGCGGCGGGGGCGCGAGTTGCAGAAGCACGATATCGGCGCGCAGGAATCCTGTCGCGAAGGCCTGCTCTATCCGGCTGTAATGCCACGGCAGAACGTCGAGCCGGCCCGCCCGCGAGAGCGCCGCATTCGTCCCAAACCCGCCATAGCTCCTGAACGCGATCCCGCCGGTGCCTTCGCTCCGGAAGGTCTCCGAGAGGCAGAGCCCTAGGAACAGCGTGAACGGACCGATCTCATCCTTTTGCGCGATGAGCCGCCGGGTCAGCGTGAGCGGCTCCGCTGTGCCTTGTCCGCAGAGCACGACGTCGCCGGGCTGCACGAGCCTGGCGAGATCGAGGTCACTGGCGGACAGCATGTCTGGTTGCGCTCAGTAGGATTTTGGCAGGCCGAGCACGCGCTCGGCGATGAAGCACATCACGAGTTGGGGGCTGATCGGCGCAATGCGCGGGACCATCACCTCCCGGAGGTAGCGCTCGACGTGATATTCCTTGGCGTAGCCGAAGCCGCCATGGGTCATGACGGCCTGCTGGCAGGCGTTGAATCCCGCCTCACCAGCCAGGTACTTGGCAGCGTTCGCGGCCGCCCCGCAGGGGAGGTCGTTGTCGTACTGCCAGGCGGCGGACATGGTCATCAGCCACGCCGCCTCGAGCTCCATCCAATTGACGGCGAGAGGATGCTGGATCGCCTGGTTCTGGCCGATCGGACGATTGAAGACGATCCGCTCCTTCGCGTAGGCCGTTGCGCGTGAGAGCGCCAGACGGCCAAGCCCGATCGCCTCGGCGGCGATGAGCACCCGCTCCGGGTTCATCCCATGCAGGATGTATTCGAACCCGCGGCCTTCCTCGCCGATACGGTCCTCCTCCGGGATCTCGAAATCCTCGATGAACAGCTCGTTCGAGTCGACGGCCTTGCGGCCCATCTTCTCAATCTCGTGCACCTTGATCCGGCTGCGGTCGAAATCCGTGTAGAAGAGCGTTAGGCCTTGTGTCGGCTTCTTGACCTCCTCCAGCGGCGTGGTGCGGGCGAGAAGCAGGATCTTTTTCGCGACCTGGGCGGTCGAGATCCAGACCTTCTGGCCGTTGACGACATAGCGATCGCCTCGCTTCACGGCTCGCGTCTTGAGCTGCGTCGTATTCAGCCCCGTATTGGGCTCGGTGACGGCGAAGCAGGCCTTCTCCTGCCCCTGCAGCATCGGCGGGAGCATGCGCCGCTTCTGCTCTTCCGTTCCAAAGACGACGACCGGATTGAGGCCGAAGACGTTGATGTGGACCGCGGAGGCGCCGGACATGCCGGCGCCGGATTCGGCGATCGTGCGCATCATGATCGCGGCCTCGGTTACGCCGAGCCCCGAGCCGCCATACTCCTCGGGCACGCAGATCCCGAGCCAGCCACCCTCGGCCATGGCGTCGTAGAAGTCGGTCGGGAAGCCGCCCTTCAGGTCCCGCTGATGCCAGTACTCGTCGTCGAAACGGGCGCAGATGGACGCGACCGCTTCCTGGATCGCCTCTTGGTCGGCCGTGAGTGCAAAGTCCATCAGACCGCTTCCTTTGTCGCTTCTCTGCCCGAGCTGATGGGCATGATGTCGGCCTCGCGCACCGCCCCGATCCGGCTGAGCGCGTCGAGTTCCGCGTCGGAAAATCCGGCTTCGGCAAGGACCTCGCGGGTGTGCTCGCCAAGAGCGGGCGCGGGCCGCCCGGCAACGGGCTGGGTCCCGGACCACCGGGACGGTACCCGCATGGACGTCACGGGCCCCTCGATCGGGTGTTCGATCTTTTCGAAGAAGCCCACGGCCTTCAGGTGCGGATCGTCCTGGATAGTCTCCAGGCTGTGCATCGGCATGTTCGGGATGTCCGCCTGCTCCAGCACTTGCCGCCATTCGGCGGTGGTGCGCGTGCGGAAGATGCGCCCGACCTCGCCATAGACCTCGTCGATGTTTCGCAATCGGGCCTTCAGACTGGCGAAGCGGGGATCCTCGATGAGGTCGGCCCGGCCGATGGCGTTGAAGAAGCTGCGCCAGTGCTTGTCGGTGTAGATGAGAACGCAGATGTGGCCGTCCGCGGTTTCGTAAGGCCGCCGGGCGCGTGCCAACAGCCGAGGATAACCCCCGCGATCGAGCGCAGGCCGGTAGGTGAGGCCGCCGAAATGGTCGCCGAGCACGAAGCCCGTCATCGTCTCGAACATCGGAACCTCGACCTCCTGGCCTTCCCCGGTGCGCTCGCGGTGGACCAGCGCAGCCAGGACCGCCTGCACGGCGAAAAGGCCGACGATCCGGTCGGCAATGTTGACGGGAACGTAGCGCGGCGTGCCATCCGACGCGGCGGCGACGAGGGCTGGGACGCCCGACGCACCCTGGATGAGGTCGTCATAGGCCGGCTTTGCCGCGTAGGGGCCGCTTTGCCCAAACCCGACCAGCCCGACAAAGATGATGTCCGGGCGCACGGCTTTGACGTTTGCGTAGTCGAGCCCGAGGCGGGCCAGCGCTTTCGGCCGCATGTTGCAGATCATCACATCGGCCGTCGCGGCAAGGCGGAGCAGTGCATCTCGGCCCTCGGGCCGTTTCAGGTCGATGACGACACTGCGCTTGCTCCTGTTCGTGTGCAGGAACATGCCGCCCATTTTGGCGCTGCGCCCCGGCCCGATGTCCCGGACGATGTCACCCTCGGGCGCCTCCACCTTGATGACGTCTGCGCCGAGATCGCCGAGCTGAAGTGTCGCGTACGGCCCCATGAGGACCGAGGTCAGGTCCAGCACACGAATTCCGGCGAGAGGTCCCATGCTAGTCCCGTTCATGCACATGGACAGATCGTTCAGGCGGGATGGCATGTCAACCTTGCCATTCAGTGCAGAGCAGCAAGGTTTATTGCACTGCAACTTGCCGAAGCGAGCCTTGACGCGACAATTCAGGAGTATGTACTCAAAGTTCAAGACGGCTCGCCGGTGGGCGGACGACAACAATCTCTGGAGGATCAGCCATGGCGAAGGCTCGAGGGCAAATCGTTGCGTCAGGGGTGGGGTTGACCCTCCTGGCGGCAACCCCGGCCTTTGCCGCGGATCCGATCAAGCTTCGGGTCGCTGATTCATTTCCAAGCGGTCACTACCTGACGAAAGTGATCATCCAGCCCTGGATGGCCGAGGTCACCAAGCGCACGAACGGTCGGGTAACGTTCGAGTACTTCCCGAGCCAGCAACTCGGAAAAGCGACCGACATGCTGACTCTCACCCAGACCGGGGTGACGAATATCGGCTACGTGGCGCCCGCCTATGCGTCGGAGAAGATGCCGCTGTCGGAAGCGGCGATGCTGCCGGGCGCGTTCCAGACGAGTTGCCAGGGAACGATGGCCTACGCCAAGGCGGCTCGCCAAGGCGCAATCGCGGCGCAGGACTATTCGTCCAACAAGATCCGGCTGCTCACAGCCGTGGCGCTGCCGCCGTACCAGATCCTGACCGTGAAGGCGCCGGTGAAGGGCGAGGCGGACCTGAAGGGGCTCAAGCTACGCTCGACGGGCGGCGCGCAGGACCTCACCTTGCGCACGGTGGGCGCAGTGCCAGTCCGGATGGCGGCTCCGGACACCTATGAATCCCTAGCGCGCGGAACGCTCGACGGCGTGCTCTTCCCGCTCGACAGCGTCGTCTCCTACAATGTCGAGAAAATCGTCCGCTATTCCACCGAAGGTGCGAATTTCTCGAGCTTCATCGTGGCCTACTCGATCAGCGATGCCGCCTGGAATGCTCTCCCCGATGACGTGAAGAAGGTCATGACGGAGGTCTCGGACGAGGTCACGAAGTCCGCCTGTGCGTCAGTCGACAAACAGGAAGCGGATATCAAGCAGAAGCTCAAGGAAGCTGGTGTCCAGTTCCAGCCCATCTCCGCGGAGTTCAAGGGCAAACTCGACGACATGCTGAAGGACGTTGCCAGCCAGTGGGCGAAGGGCCTTGATTCCCGCGGTCGCAAGGGGACGGTGGCGCTCGGTGAATTACGCAACGCCGTTGCGGAGCAGCCTGCGAAGTAGGCCTGTCCCTCTCGCCGAACCCCTCAGGGTTCCGGTTCGCCGGGCAACGGAGCATCCCGATGAGAGTTCTCGAAGCCGCGCTGCGGCTGGTCGAGCGCGTCGCCACCACCATCGCTGCCGTGATCATGTTCGCCATCATGGTGATCGTGGGGGCCGACGTGTTCATGCGCTACGTCTTCAACAGCCCGTTCGGCTGGGCCTATGACCTGATCTCCCTCTACCTGATGGCGGCGGTCTTCTTCCTGGTCCTTTCGCACACCTACGTCGTCGGCGGGCATGTCAGCGTCGACATCCTCCAGCAGAAGCTGCCGGCGAAGCCGTTCCGTGTGACGGAGATCGTGACGACGGGCGTGAGCTTCGTGGTGTTCGTCCTGATCGCCTGGGCCGGTTGGCACCGCATGGTGGACGCCTTCCAGCAGGGAGATGTTCTCGCCGGCGCGATCCCCTGGCCAACCTGGCCGGCTCTGGCCCTCGTTCCCTTCGGATCCGGCCTTCTGGCTCTGCGACTCGCGATCGATTTCGTGGGCCATCTCGGGTCGCTCATCACAGGCCGTGACCTGATTCCGGTTCGTCGGCACGTCCAACACGGGCAGGAGTCGTTCGAGTGAGCGTTGCAATCGGCCTGGGTACGCTCTTCCTCCTGCTTGCCATCGGAACCCCTGTCGGGTTCGCGATGGCGGTGTCGGGTTCGATCGGCCTCTATGTCGTGGGCGGGCTGCCGATGCTGTCCGGCATCCTGCAGACGGCACCGCTCTCGAGCGTGAGCTCCTATGAGCTCATCACGATCCCGATGTTCCTCCTCATGGCGGAACTCGTGCTGCTCAGCGGGGTCGCGGACGATCTCTTCCGCGCCACCGCGGCCTGGATGGGCCGCGTCCGCGGCGGTCTCGCCATGGCGACGGCGCTCGCCGGCGCAGGATTCGGGGCGATCTGCGGAACGAGCACCGCGTCGGCCGCCACGCTCTCCTCGACAAGCCTCCCCGCGATGCTGCGGCAGGGCTACGAGCCCAAGCTGGCGGCTGGGGTGGTCGCGATCTCCGGCACGCTCGCCATGCTCATTCCGCCGAGCGTCGCCCTCGTCATCTACGGCTTGCTCGCCGAAGTGAACATCGGCGGCCTCCTCATCGGCGGCATCATTCCCGGCATCCTCGTCACCATCACCATCATGGCGACCGTCTGGTTCCTCGTCTGGCAGGATCCCAGCCGCGCGCCGGAAGCGGGACCCGTCCCGTGGTCCGAGAAGTTCCGGATGCTGCGCGTGGTCGCGCCGATGGTGATCCTCTTCGGCATGGTCACGGGCGTGATCTATACCGGCGTCGCAACTCCCACCGAGGCCTCGGCGCTCGGCGCGCTCGGCGCGTTCGGCATCGCCTGCTTTTACGGGAAGGTGAACCGGCACACGCTGCCGAAGACGCTGATCCGCGCGGCCCATGGCAGCTGCATGATCGCCATGATCCTGCTCGGCGCCCACATCTTCGGCTACTTCTTCACCTTGACGCAGGTCACCCAGA
This sequence comes from Enterovirga sp. CN4-39, assembly GCF_049446235.1. NCBI lineage: Bacteria > Pseudomonadati > Pseudomonadota > Alphaproteobacteria > Hyphomicrobiales > Methylobacteriaceae > Enterovirga > Enterovirga sp. CN4-39. The sequence goes on from NZ_JBMSEF010000001.1 coordinate 378,524, forward strand.
ACCTCGTCGCCTGGGTCGGGGCGCTCGAAGTCTCCCGCTGGGTGATCATGGCCGTTATCCTGTTCGGCTACATCATCCTCGGGATGTTCATGGACCAGATCGCCATCCTGGTCCTCACGGTCCCGATCGTCGTGCCTCTCATCAAGTCGCTCGGCTTCGATCCGCTCTGGTTCGGCATCGTGAAGATTGTGACGGCCGAAATCGGCATGATCACGCCGCCCATTGGACTGAACTGCTTCGTGGTCGCGCGCTATTCGGGGCGGCCGGTGAGCGAGGTCTTCCATGGATCCCTGCCGCACTTCATTGCGCACCTGATCGCGATCGCGATCCTCGTCGCCTTCCCTGAAATCATCCTTTGGCTCCCCTCCAAGATGATGCATTAAGCCCGCCGGCCTGAGGCCGGAGGAGCCGAAGCGGATGGATGTTCTTGTCACGGGCGGCAGCGGTCAGGTCGGCGGCGCGCTCGCCGGGCTGAAATGGCCGACGGAGATCCGCCTCCACGCCCCGCCCCGCACCGAGCTTGACCTCGCCGATCCGCGCTCGGTCGAGCGCGTCATGTCAGCCCGCCCTTGGGCGGCGGTGATCTCCTGCGGTGCCTACACGGCGGTCGACAAGGCCGAGTCGGAGGTCGGGGCAGCATGGGCGGTGAATGCTCTGGCGCCGGCCATTATGGCTGCCGCATGTGCAAAGACCGGGACGCCGATCGTCCATGTCTCGACCGACTATGTCTTCGCCGGCGACAAGCCCGGCTTCTATACCGAGGATGATCCGATCGCCCCGATGAGCATCTACGGCGCCTCGAAGCAGGGCGGGGAGCAGGCGATCAGGACCGCCAACCCCTTGCACGCCGTCGTGCGGACGGCCTGGGTGCTCTCCCCGCACGGCCGCAACTTCCTGACGACGATGCTGCGCCTCGCCGGCGACAGGGACGAGGTCGCCGTCGTATCCGACCAGCGCGGATGCCCAACCTTCGCGGCCGATCTGGCGGGGGCGTTGCAGGCAATCACGCTTCGCCTCCTGCGGGAGCCGGAGGGTGCAACGGGCACGTTCCACTTCGTTAATGGCGGCGAGGCGACCTGGAGCGAGCTCGCGGCTGCCATCTTCGAGGGGGCCGCACGGCGCGGAGCGCCGAGCGCCCGCGTGCGCCCGATCACGACGGCCGAATACCCGACCCCGGCCCGCAGGCCAGGGAATTCGCGCCTGTCGACGGAGAAGATCGAGCGTGTCTTCGGGATCCGGCCGCGACCCTGGACAGCGGCGCTGGACGAGGCACTCGACGAGCGCCTGAAGGCCGCTCAGGCCTGACCGGGGGCGCGAAACCCTCGCTGGAAACTGGAACGACCTACTCGGGAACTGAGCCGATCACCTGGACATTCAGTCCCGACCGGGCGCCCTCAGGCCGCCCCCGGCGAGGGCAGAAAGATGGCCAGTGACCCGGACGTCACCTACCCGCCGCTCGACCGGCTGAAGGCGGTGGCGGAGAACGTTTGGGTCGTCGATAGCGGTCCGATCCGGGCGATGGGGCTGTCCCTGCCGATCCGGATGACGGTCATCCGCCTCGGCTCCGGCGGGATGTGGCTCCATTCGCCGACGCGCTTCGACGAGACCCTCCGGGGAGAGATCGAGGCGGTCGGCCCGATCCAGCATCTCGTCGCCCCCAACATCGCCCATTGGAGCTTCCTGAAGGACTGGCAGGAGCACTGCCCCGGCGCCACGACCTCCGCGGCACTGCATCTGCGCGAGCGGGCGCAGGTCAAGGCTGCGGGGATCCGGCTCGATCGCGACCTGACCGGCGACGCGCCGCCGGAATGGGCGGAGGAGATCGAGCAGGCGGTGGTTCCGGGTGCCTTCGGCTTCACGGAAGTCGCCTTCTTCCACCGGCCCTCAGCCACCCTCGTCCTGACCGATCTCATCGAGGATCTCGAAACCTCCAAGCTGCCCCTCGGGACGAAGCTCTTCGCCATCGTGATGCGGGCGAACAAGGCCACGAGCCCGCTGCAGATCCGGGTGGTGCTGCGCCTGCGCCGTGCGGAAGCCGCCGAGGCCGTCCGCCGGCTGATCGGGTGGCGTCCCGAGCGGGTGATCTTCGCCCATGGCCGCTTTTTCGATCGCGACGGCACGCGGGCCTTCAGGAACGCAATGGCCTGGCTCGTGAAGTAACAGGCGCCCTCATGCCGACCTGCATCCGAAGCAAACCTGTCCTTCCTTGACTTCCGCCGGCCCGCATCGACCATCGGGGAGCACGGCCGCAGAGCCGCGATGGTTCGGGAGGACAGATGAACAGCTACCAGATCACCGCCTTCGGCCGTCCGCTCGAGCTTCGCTGCACGGCGGAACCGGAGCCAGCGGGCAGCGAGGTGCTGGTCAGGGTGGAGCGCGCCGGCGTCTGCCACTCCGATCTCCATATCTGGCACGGCTTCTTCGATCTCGGCGGCGGAAAGCGCTTCGAGATGACCCAGCGCATGACGCTGCCTTTCACGCTCGGGCACGAGATCGTGGGGGAAGTCGTGGCAGTCGGTCCGGATGCCGATCCCGATCTCGTGGGAACCCAGGGCATCGTCCATCCCTGGATCGGCTGCGGCAGCTGCCATGCCTGCGCGGCCGGAGAGGAGGTGCGCTGCGCCAAACCCCGCACCGTCGGGACCCGGCGCGATGGCGGCTACAGCGACCACGTCCTCGTGCCCCACGGGCGCTACATCGTCCCGTACGGCGACCTGGAGCCCGGGCTCGCCGCCACCTGCGCCTGTTCGGGCCTGACCGCCTATAGCGCCTTGAAGAAGCTGCCGCGGATGTCGGCGGAGGACAGCGTGGTCATCATCGGGGCAGGGGGCGTCGGCCTCGCCTGCGTCGGACTCGCGGGCGCGGTCACGCCCGCCAAGGTCATCGTGTCGGATGTCGGCGGGACGAAGCGCGCGGCCGCTCTGGCGGCGGGAGCGCATGCGGCGCTGGACGGTTCGGGCGAGGGCGGCTCCGCCGCGATCCGGGAGGCGGCAGGGGACAGACCGCCCCGCGCCGCGATCGACTTCGTCGGCTCCCCGGAGACCCTGCGGCTGGCCATCGACTCGGTCGACGTCGGTGGCATCGTGATCTCTGTCGGGCTGTATGGTGGCGAGATAGCGATCTCGACAGCGCTCCTGCCGCTCCGGCAGACGACGATCCGCGGCTCCTATGTCGGCTCGCTGGAGGAGTTGCGCGAACTCGTCGGCGTCATGCAGACGCGGGATGTGAAGGCGGTGCCCGTGACCACCCGGCCGATGGCGGAGGTGAACGCCATCCTGGCCGACCTCGAGGCCGGCCGGATCGTCGGCCGGACCGTGATGGTGCCGTAGGCCGGCGCTATCGCTCCTGGCGGTTGAGGATGTAGTCGAGCCCGCCCACCCGGAACCAGCGGTAGCCATAGGGCTCGAGCACCAGCGTGTGGCGCCCGTCGGCATCGGCGTCGCTATGGCCGTTGCCGAGAAGATCGATCAGCCGGTCGCCCTGGGGCGTCCCCGGCTTGAGGCGAACCTCGCACGGCTCGTGGTGGAGGTTGTGGACGACCATCACGGAATTCCCGCGCCAGTCGTACCGCAGCGCCAGCACGCCGGGGTCGCGGGTCTGGACGACCTCGTAGTCGCCCCAACCGATTTCGGGCGCCTCGTGCCGGGCCCGGATCATGCGCTCCGTCCAGTTCAGGAGCGAGTCGGGGTCCCGCCGCTGAGCCGCGACATTCACCGTCTCGAAGCCCCACGGGCCGCCCTGGATGACGGGGAGCAGCGGCTTGTCGCCCTTGGTGAACCCGCCATGCGGCTCCGTCGACCATTGCATGGGCGTGCGCGCGCAGTTCCGCTCCGGCAGTGAAAGGTCGTCGCCCATCCCGATCTCGTCGCCGTAGCGCAGGACGGGCGTGCCCGGGAGCGTGAACATCAGGCTGTAGGCGAGTTCAAGCCGGCGACGGTCGGCGCCGAGCATGGGCGCGAGCCGGCGGCGGATGCCACGGTGGTAGAGCTGCATGTTCTCCTCGGGCCCGAAGGCCGCGAAAACCCGGTTGCGCTCCTCCTCGGTCAGGCGCCCGAGGTCGAGTTCGTCATGGTTGCGGAGGAACTGGCCCCATTGCCCGGAGGCGGGGCGGGACCTTGTCGCCTTCAGGGCCTGGATCAGAGGCTTCGTGTCGGCGGAGGCGAGCGCGTAGAACAGGTTCTGGTTGACCTGGAAGTTGAACATCATGTGGGAGCGGTCGCCGTCCTCCCCGAAATATTCGAGATCGTCCTCGGGCAGGATGTTGGCCTCGGCCAGCATCACGGCATCGCCCTGCCGCCATTGGATGAACTCGCGAAAGGTTCGGAGCATGCCGAACTGCTCGACGGGCTTCGTCACGTCCGGGCCCTTGGTTCCGATGATGAAGGGCACCGCATCCATCCGGAAGCCGGAGACGCCGAGCTGGATCCAGAACCCCATGATCTTCAGGATCTCGGCCTGAACGCGCGGGTTCGACGTGTTGAGGTCCGGCTGGAACTTGTAGAAGCGGTGGAAGTAGTAGGCGCCTGCCACTTCGTCCCAGGTCCAGGTCGTCTCCTGGACGCCCGGAAAGACCATTCCCTCGTTGGCGTTCTTCGGCTTCTTCTCCGACCAGACGTACCAGTCACGATAGGGGGAGTTCGGATCGCGCCGGGCGGCCTGAAACCAGGGATGCTCGATCGAGGTGTGATTGACCACGAGGTCGATCAGGACCCGGATACCCCTGCTCTTGGCCGCGTGGGTGAACTCGACGAAATCGCCGAGCGTGCCGTGCCGGGGATCGACGCCGTAATGGTCCGTGACGTCATAGCCGTCGTCCTTGAAGGGCGAGGGCTGGAAAGGCTGCAGCCAGACGGCATCGACACCAATCCCGTGCAGGTAGTCGAGCCGCCGGCTCAGCCCGATGAAATCGCCGACCCCGTCGCCGTCCGAGTCCATGAACGTGCCGACGTTCAGGCTGTAGATGACGGCGTTCTTGTACCAGAGGTCAGTGATCATATGACGGGCTCCCGATCGCACCATCCTGCGAACGCGTACGCTCGCTGACGGTTCGGGGCCCGGTCGGAAACGGCATCAGGAGCCGCTAGAGAATGCCGGAGCAGGTTCCGCAGCAGCCACTGCACCGGCGCGCCTCGTCACCGGGGTGTTCATCGCCTGCCAGGTCGGGCGAATGCTCCAGATGTCCCCCGCCGCAGTTCGAATGCGTCCGCAGGATCGCCGGCGGCTCGGCCATCGGCGCAGGCGCCACTTCGCGCGCGGCGAAGTCGGGGCCGAGATTGGCGTGAGGCGGCATGCTCGCGCTTCGCGTTCAGCCGGCCGGCTCAGCGCGATACGGCAACCTTCCGTGTCTGCCGGCCGCCATATTCCAGCGCCGCCGCGAAGGTTGCGAAGATCGAGGCGACAAACGCTATGACAAGGACGGTGGTGACGGGCATCGCGCTCTCCATTGACGAGGAGAGATTTGCTCCGCGCGTCCCGACCGGCATTGATCTCGGTCAAATCGCGTCCGGGGCGGAGCTCGATGAGCAAGGCGCGCTCGCGGCTTCCCGGTCGAGCCAGGCGAGCAGCGCGTCGCCGATCGGTCCCATGTGGCGATAGGCCTGCAGCGCCGGCGGCATGGCGCGAAGCGCCTCCGCGAGCTCGGCCGCCTTGGCTGGGGAGGCGACTGCCTCCCGAAGCCGCCTCGCCCTGGTCCGTATCGTGAATAGAACCGCGTCGCTCTCCGGCAGGCGTTGCAGGACCTGCCGCTCGGTCCTCAGCCAGAGAGTATCACCCGCGTTCTCGGGCGTGAGATCCGGGGGGGCTGGGTTTCGTCCGAACTGGAAGAGGGCGGGGCTGTCATGGATCAGCCAGTTGAGCCTTCCGACGACCTGTCCCGGAGCGAGGCGGGCAAAGAAGCGGTCGACAGGCGAGCCCAAAGCCTCCCTGAAACCCGGGACGGGGCCGTGGATCTCGTCGAGCACGCGGCCGAGCTTGTCGGAAAGGCTCCAGTTCGACGGAAAGCAGACGCAGCCAGCCGTCAGACGGTAGGCGCGCTCGCCTGGTTCGAGGACACAGAAATCCTCCTGGACGAGCCGGCCCGCGATCTCGAGGGGGTGGAGGCCTGGCTCGTCAACGCCACCCTCAGGCCCGGACTGAAGCAGGCCTGGATGGAAACGGGACAGGTTGTCACGGAGAAGCGCGAGCGTTTCGCGGCACGCCGCCTCCGAACCCGGCAGGGAAGCCAGGACCTCTCGACGTCGCTCGTCGAGCAGGCGTCGCTTCTCGGCCATTTGAAAGCGGCGGTCTTCGCCGACATCGATCCACTCCGCTGGACCGAGTGGGCTGAGACCCATCCGCATCGTTCCGCGTGCGAAGGGGATGTCACCGGGAGCCGGCACAGCATGGGTCTTGAGCATCCGGAGACAATCGGGATGGTGCGCCGGTGGTCAAGCCGCAAGTCGGATCTTGCGGCGCGCCTTCCAAACGCCACATGGGGCGTGCTAGAGGCTCCGCGAATGCGCGCCGGCTCGCGCCCCAGGTTCCCATGCAAACCGTCCTGATCGTCATCCACCTGCTCATCGTGCTCGCCCTGATCGGCGTCGTGCTCCTGCAGCGCTCCGAAGGCGGTCTCGGCCTCGGCGGCGGCTCCAGCTCGGCCGGTGGCTTCATGACCGGCCGCGGCCAGGCGAATGCGCTCAGCCGCGCGACCGCGATTCTGGCCACGCTCTTCTTCATGACGAGCCTCGGCCTCGGCATCCTGGCCCATCGTGGCTCGGCCCCGCGCTCGATCTTCGATCAGAACGGCCCGGTCTCCGGCGCGCCGGCAGAGAATCAGCCGGCCGGCAGCCAGGGTGGTGGCGTTCTCGACCAGCTGCAGCGCATGCAGCAGCCGGCAACCCCAGTTACGCCGACCGCCCCGGCGGCTCCCGCGCAGCCCCAGGTACCTCAGTCCCGCTAGGCGGACCGACTGCAGCCTCGCCGCCCGCGCGTTTGGCACGGGCGATCCCTCTTTCATTGTTGATCTCTGGGCCCGTTGCGGGCCCGGGCCTGTTCAAGGCCGTTCAGAGCGCTTAAGGGTGGCCTCCCATGACGCGGTATGTCTTCATCACCGGCGGCGTGGTCTCCTCACTTGGTAAGGGTCTCGCCTCCGCCGCTTTAGCGGCTCTCCTGCAGGCGCGAGGCTTCAAGGTCAGGCTTCGCAAGCTCGATCCGTATCTCAACGTCGATCCGGGCACGATGAGCCCCTACCAGCACGGCGAGGTCTTCGTGACCGACGACGGCGCTGAGACCGATCTCGACCTGGGGCATTACGAGCGCTTCACTGGCCGCCCGTGCACCCGCGACGACAACATCACGACGGGTCGCATCTACCAGGACATCATCACCAAGGAGCGCCGGGGCGACTATCTCGGCGCAACCGTCCAGGTGATCCCGCACGTCACGAACGCCATCAAGGAGTTCGTCCTGTCGGGGAACGACGAGTACGACTTCGTCCTCGTCGAGATCGGCGGCACGGTCGGCGACATCGAGGGCTTGCCCTTCTTCGAGGCCATCAGGCAGCTCGGCCAGGAGCTCGATCGGGGCCAGGCCCTCTACCTGCACCTGACTCTGCTTCCCTACATCCCGTCTGCGGGTGAGCTGAAGACCAAGCCGACGCAGCACTCGGTGGCCGAGCTCCGGTCGATCGGCATCCAGCCCGACATCCTGCTGTGCCGCTGCGACAGGGAGATCCCGCGCGAGGAACGCCGCAAGCTCGGGCTCTTCTGCAACGTCCGCGAGAGCGCCGTCATCGAGGCCCGCGACGTCGCGTCCATCTACGACGTGCCGCTCGCCTACCATGCGGCCGGACTCGACGACGAGGTCCTCCGCATCTTCGGCGTGCGCGTCTCGCGGGAGCCGAAGCTCGCTCCCTGGGCCGCCATCGCGAACACCGTGAAGAACCCCGAAGGCGAGGTCACGATCGCGGTCGTCGGCAAGTACACGGGGCTCAAAGACGCCTACAAATCGCTGATCGAGGCGCTGAACCATGGCGCGATCGCCAATCGCGTGAAGGTCAATCTCGACTGGATCGAGAGCGAGATCTTCGAGCGCGAGGATCCTGCGCCCTTCCTGGAAGGGGTCGGGGGCATCCTCGTGCCCGGCGGCTTCGGTGCGCGCGGAAGCGAAGGCAAGATCCGCGCGGCGCGCTTCGCCCGCGAGCGGAAGGTACCGTATTTCGGCATCTGCTTCGGCATGCAGATGGCGGTGGTCGAGGCGACGCGTTCGCTGGCCGGCGTGCCCGAGGCCAGCTCAACCGAGTTCGGCCCCACCTCCGAGCCGGTCGTCGGCCTGCTGACGGAATGGCTGCGCGGGAACGAGCTCGAGAAGCGGCAGGCGAACGGCGATCTCGGCGGCTCGATGCGCCTTGGCGCCTATACGGCGCGCCTGCGGCAGGGGAGCAAGGTCGCGGAGATCTATGGCTCCACGGAGATCTCCGAGCGTCATCGCCACCGCTACGAAGTCAACATGGAATACCGCGACCGCCTGGAGGACAAGGGCCTCATCTTCTCCGGCCTGTCCCCGGACGGGCTCCTGCCGGAGATCGTCGAGTACGCGAACCATCCGTGGTTCATCGGCGTGCAGTTCCATCCCGAACTGAAATCCCGCCCGCTCGAGCCCCACCCGCTCTTCACGAGCTTCATCGGAGCGGCGCTGGAGAAGTCGCGACTGGTGTAGCGGCGCCATACCGCCGACCGTTCAAACCGGCTAAGCTTGGCCGGTTGGGGCGGAGTGGAATTGTGAGCGCGACGGTTGCCGGATTGCAGAGCTTTCTCGCCTATTTCGGCACCGCGCTCGGGCTCGTCGCGCTGTATTTCGTCATCTACACGGTGGCGACCGCGCATAACGAATTTGCGCTCATCCGGCAGAACGTCGTCTCCGCCGCGCTCGCGCTCGGCCTCTCGCTGATCGGCTTCGCGCTGCCGCTCTCCAGCGCCATCACCCGCGCCCAATCGGTTCTGGACTGTTTCGTCTGGGGGATCGTGGCGATCGCCGTGCAGGTCCTGGTCTATTGGCTTGTGCGCCTGGCGGTTCCGCGGCTCTCCGAGCGGATCGCCGCGGGCGAACTCTCCGCCGCCCTCTTTCTTGGAGCGGCCTCGCTCGCCGCCGGGGTCATCAACGCCGCCGCTATGGTCTGAGCCGGATCAGCGCCGGCTGCGGGGCGATCGAGATCGCCTCCGGCCCAGCAGGTCGGGCGGGTTCGTCTCCACGGCTGCCGGCCGTCACGACGAGGTGGCGCGCGTTCAGGCCCCAGACGAGCCCGGTGAACAGCCACAGGTGCCGCCAGCGCTCCGCCTCGTGCAGGAAGGCGCAGCAGATGACGGCCGCCCAGGCGACGCTGACGGCGAGCAGGGCCTCGTTTCCGGTCTGGCGGAAGTTCCAGGCCGAGATCGACACGCTGAACATCAGCAGCAGCGTGAAGGCGATCCCCGACAGCCAGCCGTAATTCAGGAACGAGCTGACCCAGATGTTGTGGATGGGCTCCTCGAAGAACCTGTCCCATTCGAGAAGGCCCATCCCCAACGGGTTGTCCAGGATGAAGGGGATGCTGAGGGCGTAGCGGTTGTAGCGGCCGCCGTGGCCGAGGTCATAGTCCTTGGCGATGGTGGAGCGCTCGGCGAGCCGCTCGCCGAGGCCGTCGACGAAGAGCACGCTCAGGAGGACGAGCACCAGGAGCGCGGCGATGCCGAAGCCGGCATAGAGCGAGGCGCGCGCCACGTTCCGGCGGTTCAGGAAGGCGTAGTAGATCAGGCCCCAGAGGAGGCCGGACACGATCGCGGCCCGGGAGAAGGAGACGAGCAGGCCGAAGACGATCCAGGCCAGCGCCGGCCCATAGATGGCCCGCCGCTCCCCGCGGGACAGCATGTACATGCAGGCGAGCGCCCCCGGCAGGAGGAACGCGCCGTACATGTTGGGATCATCCAGGAAGCCCTTAGCCCGACCGTCCCACATCAGCTCCTCGATGCCGAGAACGTAGCCGGCTATCCCGAGCGTCGCGGCGGCGGAGGTCGCCAGGACATAGACCTGGAGGAAGCGCCGTAGGTCGGCCGCATCCCAGTGCGCAGCGACGAGGCAGGAGCAGACGCCGATCGAGACCGCGAAGCTGATCTTCAGGAGGTAGTAGCTGACCTCCGGATTCGAGACGAGCGAGACCGACGAGACGAACAGACCGAACACCCAGACCGCGATCAGGGTGAGGAAGATGAACATGTTCCGCGTCACGATCTGGCGCGAACTCACAGAGAGGGCGAGCGCGATGACGAAGAGAACGTCGACCGGGGAGGGGCGAAACAGCGTGAAGTTGATGGCCACGATGGCCAGGAGATAGCAGCCATTCGCGAGCCGCCGGCCGAGCGGATCCTGGCCGGCGCGCTGCTTGGCGAAAGAGCCTGGGCCGGCCACTGGTGCGGCCGTGCCTATCCATCCCTGCTCTGTCCCGCTCGTCATGCCGAAGGAGCTCGCTTGCTTGGCAGCATAGGGACCGCGCTGGATCAACCCCTAGTAGCACTCTTCCAGGCTTAGCATGGGTGGGTCGTTCGGTCCTGGCTTGCCCGAAAGTACGGTGAAGATGGAATCGCGAAGTTGCCCGAAAAACTCGCGTATCGACGATTTGTGAACGCCACCGGTAGCCCGAGACCTTCGTCCGGGTTGCCAAGTTCCGGTTTCAGTCTAGAGCGTCATCCATGACGACCCAATTGCGGCCGTACTACCCGTGACGGTCAGTAGAAGACTGCTCGAGGCGATCCTGGACGGGATCGACGAGTGCTTCTACGCCACTGATCCCGATTGGCGGATCAGCGTCTTCAACCGCGGTGCGGAGAAGCATTTCGGGCTCTCCCGCGAGAGCGCGATCGGGCGCAGCCTCTGGGAGGTGCTGCGCATCGGCCCCGACCACGAGGCGTGGCAACGCTTCCACCATGTGATGGAGACGCGCGAGCCCCTGATCGTCGAGGCCGAATCCATCATCAGGCCCGGCCGCCTGATCGAGGGCCGCATGTTCTCCCTCCCGGAGGGGGTAGGGGTCGCGGTGCGGGATGTGACGGACCGCCGACGGGCCGAGACGGAGTTGCGGCGGCGCGAGGCGGAACTCGCCCATGTCCAGCGCATCGCCGGGGTGGGGGGCCTGGAGGTCGACCTGCGCCACGGCTTCAGCAATCGCCGCTCGCCTGAATATCTGCGCCTGCACGGCCTTCCGCCCGAATCCGCCAACGAGAGCCACGAAGCCTGGGTGGAGCGCATCCATCCGGAGGACCGGCAGCGGACGGAGGCGGAGTTTCGCGGCGCCGTGGACGGCGATGCCCTGCGCTATGCGTCCGAATACCGGATCATTCGGCCGGACGATGGGCAGGTTCGGTGGATCGCCGCCGCGGCGGAGATCGAGCGCGATCGGAACGGGCGGGCGATCCGCCTCGTGGGCGCTCATCGCGACGTTACCGATCGTGTCGTGGCCCAGGAGCGGCAGCGTCTCCTCATCAACGAACTCAATCACCGTGTGAAGAACACGCTCGCCACGGTTCAGTCGATCGCGAGCCAGTCCTTCCGCCACGCGCGGACGACGGACGAGGCGCTTGCCGCGTTCGAGGAGCGACTGATGGCGCTCTCGCGGGCCCACAACGTCCTCACCCGCGAGCGCTGGGCAGGCGCGAATCTGCACGAGATCGTGGCTGGCGCTGCCGAGCCCTACCAGGGCCCGGGAGGCCGGCTGCGGACCCGAGGCGACAACATCAGGCTCAGCCCGCAGACGGCGCTCGCACTCGCCATGGCGCTCCAGGAGCTTGCCACGAATGCGGTCAAGTACGGCGCGCTCTCCACGCCATCTGGATGGGTGGAGATCGAGTGGGCGATCACGTCCGGCGAGCCGGACATCCTTCATCTGACCTGGCTCGAACGGGGTGGGCCGCCCGTCAAGCCTCCGGAGCGACGAGGGTTCGGATCGCGCCTGATCGAGCGCAGCGTCGCCATCGACCTCAACGGCGCAGTGAGCCTCGCTTTCGATCCTGAGGGCGTGGTCTGCACCTTGGAGGCAAGGCTTCCGGGCGCTACCGACGGCGCCGTGTTCTCCGGGGACCTCTAGCCGAACTCGGCCCTGATCGCGGCACTATGCTCGCCGATCTCCGGCACGCGCCCGAGCCGGCGCCCCTCGCCATCGATCAGAGCAGGCGGCGCGATGATCGAGGCCGGGCCGACCGAGGTGGCAACCTCGGCGCGGCGGAGCGCCGGGTGATGCACGAGGTCTGCCACCTCGTTCACGAACCCGAAGGCCGTGCGGGCGGCCGTGAGGCGGCGGGCTGCGTCGGCCTTGGTCATCTGACGGAAGGCGGTCGCCACGACGGAATCCACATCCGCGCGGTTCGCGACTCGCGCATTGTTGCTGTCGAAGCCGGGCCGGGTTGGCAGTTCGGCGGCGCCGAGCACCTCGGCGCAGAACGTCTTCCACTCCCGCTCGTTCTGGATGGAGATCAGGACGAGGCTCCCGTCGGCAGTCTCGAACGCGCCATAGGGGCAGATGGAGGGATGCGCGAGGCCGACGCGCTTCGGCGCCTGCCCCGTCCCTTCGAAATAGAGGAGCGGGACGTTCATCCAGTCGGCCATCCCGTCGAAAAGGCTGACCTCAAGCTTCGCGCCCTGGCCCGTGCGACCGCGGCCGATGAGAGCCTCGAGAATCGCCGAATGGGCCGCCATCCCGCAGGCGATGTCGCAGACGGAAACACCGACCCGGCCCGGTCCTGCCGGATGGCCGGTGATCGCTGCAAGCCCGCTCTCGGCCTGGACCAGGAGGTCGTAGGCCTTCATGTCCGAGTAGCCATGGCCCGAGCCGTAGCCTGAGATGTCGACCGTGATCAGCCGCGGGTAGCGGGCGCGCAGTTCGTCCGATCCGAACCCGGCACGCGCGGCGGCGCCCGGGGCGAGGTTCTGGATGAAGACGTCCGCCTGCCCGAGCACCCGATGCAGGAGGGCGGCATCGGCCGGATCCTTGATGTCGGCGACGAGGCTTTCCTTGCCCCGATTCAGCCAGACGAAATAGCTCGCCAGCCCATTCACGGCCTTGTCGTAGCCGCGGGCGAAATCGCCTTCGGGACGCTCGATCTTGATGACCCGGGCCCCTGCATCGGCGAGGCGGGACGAGCAGTACGGCGCGGCGACCGCCTGCTCCAACGTGACGACAAGGAGGCCTTCGAGCGGCAGGTGGCTTGCGGGTTCTGCCATCGTCCTCAACCTGCCGCTGTGGCTTCCATGCAGGCCCGGCCCTCCGCGTTCTCCGTCCAGCATCGGATGGTCCCGTCAGACTGGCGCCGCCCAAGCACTCGGAAGGTCGTCGGGGCGAACATCGGCGAGAGGCCGCGATAATCGAAGACGCGCGGCGTCGCTCCGCCGAGCACGGCCGCCAGGTTGAAGAGCAGCGTCGCCTGGAGCGGCCCGTGCACCACGAGCCCCGGATAGCCCTCGACCTTCGTCACGTATGGCTCGTCGTAATGGATACGATGACCGTTGAAGGTCATGGCCGAGTAGCGAAACAGCAGCGTGGGCGTCGCTTGAACCTCCCAGGCGAGGTCGTGCTCGGCCGGCTCGTGGGCCGCTGTCGAAGAACCCGCGGGACCGGCACCACTCGCAGGAGCAGCGTCGCGGTAGACGATATCGTGCCGTTCGCTGATCGCCGTTCCGGATGCGCCGGCGTAATCGTGCCGGACGGCCACGAAGCACAGCGACCCGGAGCGGCCCTCCTTCAGGGTAACGTCCTGGATCGTGGAATTCCGGCGAACCGTCTCCCCGACCTTGAGCGCACCGGACGTCTCGATCCTGCCCCCGGCCCACATCCGGCGGGGCAGTGGGACGGGCGGCAGGAAGCCGCCGCGTGCCGGGTGGCCGTCAGGCCCAAGCTGCTCCTGCGGGGCGATGGGCGGCGTCAGGCACCAATGCAGGGCGAGCGGCGCGTCGCCGCTCGCCACCGGCGCGAGATGGGGGGCGACCGTCGCCCGATACTCCGCCGCAAGCCGCGGCGTAATCACGTCCTCGGCCGCCTCGCTGCGGCCGATCCAGGAGCGGAGGTGGTCGATATCGATCGCCATGGCGACCCCGTCTCAGTAGGAGCGCGGCAGCCCGAGCACGTGCTCGGCGAGATAGGCCAGGATGAGGTTCGTCGAGATCGGCGCCACCTGGTAGAGGCGGGTCTCCCGGAACTTGCGCTCGACGTCATATTCCTCGGCGAAGCCGAAGCCGCCATGCGTCTGGATCGCGGCGTTCGCGGCCTCGAAGGAGGCGTCTGCGGCGAGCATCTTGGCCATGTTCGCCTCCGCACCCGGGTTCTGCCCGGCCTCGTAGAGGCGGAGCGCCTCGCGCACCATCAGCTCGGCCGCCCGCATATTCGCGTAGGCCTTCGCGATCGGGAATTGGATGCCCTGGTTCTGACCGATGGGGCGGCCGAAGACGGAGCGCTCGCGCGCATAGCCGACCGCCTTCTCGATGAACCATTTCGCATCGCCGACGCATTCGGCCGCGATGAGAATGCGCTCGGCGTTCATGCCGGACAGGATGTAGCGGAAGCCGCTGCCTTCCTCGCCGATCAGGTTCTCGGCCGGGACGCGCAGGTCGTCGAAGAAGACCTCCGTGGTGGCGTGGTTCATCATGGTCCGGATCGGCCGGATCGTGAGGCCGTTGCCGCGCGCTTCGCGCATGTCGACGAGGAGGACGGAAAGGCCGTCCGTCCGCTTCGCCACCTGGTCGAGCGGGGTGGTGCGGGCGAGGAGCAGCATGAGGTCGGAATGCTCCGCCCGGCTCGTCCAGATCTTCTGCCCGTTGACGACGTAGTGATCGCCCTCACGGCGCGCGACCGTCTTCAGCGAGGAGGTGTCGGTCCCGCTCGTCGGCTCGGTAACCCCGAAAGCCTGGAGCCGAAGCCGGCCGGCCGCGATCTCGGGCAGGTACTTCCGCTTCTGCTCGTCTGAGCCGTGCCGCAGCACGGTGCCCATCGTGTACATCTGCGCATGGCAGGCCCCGCCGTTGCACCCGGCGCGCTGCACCTCCTCGAGAATCGCGGCGGCAGCCGAGAGCGGCAGGCCGGAGCCGCCGTATTCCTCTGGGATCAGCACGGCGAGGTAGCCGTCCTGCGTCAGCGCATCGACGAACTCCGCCGGGTAGGCCATCTCGCGGTCCAGCGCCCGCCAGTACTCGCCGGGGAAGCGCTCGCACAACTTCCTCACCGCCTCGCGGATCTCGGGGTAGTTTCCGTCCTCGTTGTGCATCCTGGTCTCGGCTTATCCGGTCCTGCGGCCGAACGTGGCCGCAAGACGCTTGCGCTGCACTTTGCCGTTCGGCGTCCGGGGCAGGGCGTCGACCAGCACGTATTCTCGGGGCTGCTTGTAGGCCGCGAGACGGCCGGCGCAATGGGCAGCGAGTTCGGATGTGTCCGGGATCATGCCTGGCTCGGGCACGACAAACGCCGCGATCACCCGGATGTCATCGCGCACGGCGAGCTCCGCCACCGCAACATCGTGAACGGCAGGGTGGTCGAGAAGCACGTTCTCCACCTCCTTCGGCGAAACGCGGTAGCCGAACGCGTTCATCACGTCGTCCGCGCGGCCGTGGAACCAGAGGTATCCGTCCTCGTCCAACTCGGCGAGGTCGCCACCAGCGAACCACTCGCCCCGGAAGACCGCCTCCTCCTCGTCCGGCCGGTTCCAATAGCCCAGCATCAGTCCTGGATCGGAGCGATGGATCGCAAGGAGCCCGGTCTCGCCGGGTGGAAGCGGCACGGGGTCTCCATCAACGGGCAGGATCGCGACCCGGCGCCCGGGCTGGGGCTTGCCCGGCGAGCCCGGTCTCACCGGGACGGAGGGGGCGCTCGACACATAGGTCGAGATCTCGCTCATCCCCAGCGCCTCGTAGAGCAGGGTCCCGGTCGCCTCCCGCCATTCGTCCAGCAGTGCCGGTGGGAGCGCCTCGCCGGCCGTGACGCCGTGCCGAAGGCTCGACAGATCGTGCCGCCCCGGCTCGGCATATTTCAGCATCTGCCGGAACACGCTCGGCACTGCCGCGAAGAGTGTGGCGCGCTCCTGCTCGATGAGGCGCGGCCAGACGGAGGGATCCCGCGGGCCGTTGTAGAGGACGGTCGTCGCGCCCCGCGCCCAGGGATCCATGATCCCCACCCCGAGCGTGTAGGTCCAGTTCATCGTCCCGGCGTGGAGGACGATGTCGCCCTCCGTGAGCCCCAGCCAATGGTCATGCATCGGCCGGCGGCCCCAGATCGCCCGGTGCGCGTGCAGCACGCCCTTGGGCCGGCTCGTCGTGCCGGAGGTGTAGATGAGGTAGGCGGGATCGTCCGCAGTGGTATCGGCATAGGCCGGCAGCGGGTCCCTCTCCAGCATCCGCGAGATGTCGTCGGGCCCGAGCACGAGGCGTCCGGTGGCGTCCTCCAGATCGAGGCTCTGCCCCGCGCCGAGCACGATCGCGGCAGCGCCGGAATCCGCCATCAGGAACGATGCCTCCGCCGGGGTGAGCTGGGGCGAGGACGGCATGGCGATGAGGCCGGCCGCCAGCGCGGCAAAATAGACGAGGAGATAGGCAGGCTCGTTCCCCATCCGGATCATGACCCGGGAGCGGGGCGGGAGGCCGAGGCCCTGGAATCCCGCCGCGAGCGCCCGGACGGCGTGGTCGATCTCGGCGAAGCTGTGCCGCACCACCTCGTTTCCCGCTCCGACCATGATCAGGGCCGTCTTCTCCCCCCGCAGGGCTGCGTTCCCGGCGAGCAGGTAGTGCGCGGCGTTGAAGCGCTCGGGGACGGGATCACGATCGGCGGCTTGGTGCACGTTTCGGCTCGCGGTTCTCGAAGCCCGGTACCATCCGGCTGCGGATCAGGATACGCCTGCGATCAGAGGCCGAAGGGATCCGTTTATCCCCGGATCCCGCGATCCTCAGATCCTGGAATCCGCTGATCCTGTGACATGAGCCGGCCTTGTGCTCCGGGGCGGATTCCTTCAGGAGGGCGAAGTGGCGGGCCTGCGTCGGCGGGCCGCAAACCCTATCTTAGCCTCATGATCAATCTCAGCTTCCCCGACGGCGCCCGCCGTGAGTTCCCGGACGGCGCCACGGGCGCCGACGTTGCCGGCGCGATCTCGAAGTCGCTCGCCAAGCGCGCCTATGCCGTGAAGGTGGACGGGACCGTGCGCGACCTCTCCGCGCCTGTGCCGGACGGCGCGACGATCGAGATCCTGACCCGCGATGCGCCGGAATCGCTAGAGCTGATCCGGCACGATGCCGCGCACGTCATGGCGGAGGCCGTCCAGGAGCTCTACCCCGGGACCCAGGTCACGATCGGCCCGGTGATCGAGAACGGGTTCTATTACGACTTCGCCCGCGAGGAGCCCTTCCACCCGGAGGATCTCGAGCGGATCGAGGCCAAGATGCGGGAGATCGTCGCCCGCAACGAGCCGATCACCTGCGAGGTCTGGTCGCGCGAGGACGCGAAGGCGTTTTTCGCCGAGCGTGGCGAGACTTACAAGCTCGAGCTGATCGACGCCATCAAGTCCGACGAGCCGCTCAAGATCTACAAGCAGGGCAAGTGGCTCGATCTCTGTCGCGGCCCCCACGGTGCTTCCACCGGCGGCATAGGAAACGGCTTCAAGCTCCTGAAATTGGCGGGCGCCTACTGGCGCGGCGACTCGAACAACCCGATGCTCCAGCGCATCTACGGGACGGCCTGGGCGAGCGAGAGCGACCTGAAGGCCTACCTGACGCAGCTCGAGGAAGCGGAGCGGCGGGACCATCGCCGCCTCGGCCGGGAGATGGACCTCTTCCACTTCCAGGAGGAGGGGCCCGGCGTCGTGTTCTGGCACCCGAAGGGCTGGACGCTGTTCCAGAACCTCGTCTCCTACATGCGGCGGCGGCTGGGCAGGCTCGGCTACCAGGAGGTGAACGCGCCCCAGCTTCTCGACACCTCGCTTTGGGAGACTTCGGGCCATTGGGGTTGGTACCGGGACGCCATGTTCCAGGCGACCTCGGCCGGCCCGGAGATCGAGGACAAGCGCGTCTTCGCCCTGAAGCCGATGAACTGCCCGGGCCACGTGCAGATCTTCAAGCAAGGCGTCAAATCATACCGCGATCTGCCTGTCAGGTATGCGGAATTCGGCGCAGTGCATCGGTACGAGCCTTCCGGCGCGCTCCATGGCCTGATGCGCGTGCGCGGGTTCACGCAGGATGATGCGCACATCTTCTGCACCGACGCGCAGATGGCCGACGAGTGCCTGAAGATCAACGACCTGATCCTCTCGACCTATGCGGATTTCGGGTTCGAGGAGATCGTCGTGAAGCTCTCCACCCGGCCCGAGAAGCGGGTCGGGTCCGACGAACTGTGGGACCGCGCCGAGGCCGTGATGACGGAGGTGCTGGAGCGCATCAAGCGCGAATCCGGCGGGCGGGTGAAGACCGAGATCAACCCGGGCGAGGGCGCCTTCTACGGTCCCAAGTTCGAATACGTTCTGCGCGACGCGATCGGCCGCGACTGGCAATGCGGGACGACGCAGGTGGACTTCAACCTGCCGGAGCGGTTCGGGGCCTCGTACATTTCTCCCGAGGGCGACAAGACCCGTCCGGTGATGATCCACCGCGCGATTTGCGGCTCGATGGAACGCTTCACGGGCATCCTCATCGAGCATTTCGCGGGGCATTTCCCGCTCTGGCTGGCGCCGCTCCAGATCGTCGTTGCCACTATCACCTCCGATGCGGACGAGTACGCCGCCGAGGTGGTCGAGGCCGCCCGCAAGCTCGGCCTGCGGGCCGAGGCGGATACCCGCAACGAGAAGATCAACTACAAGGTCCGCGAGCACTCGCTGTCCAAGGTTCCTGTGATCCTGGTGCTGGGCAAGCGGGAGGTGGAGGAGCGTCGCGTCTCGATCCGCCGCCTTGGATCCAAGGATCAAAGTGGGGCGGGGCTCGACGAGGCTCTGGCGGCGCTCGCGGCCGAGGCGACGCCCCCCGACCTGCGCTGAGGGCGGCTCAGCGGCGCTTGCCCTTGAAGCACCACCAGAGGGCGGCCGAGGAAAGGAACACCGCTCCGGCGAGCGCGGTCGCGACCTGCATGGCGACCGTCGGGCCGAAGCGGTCGATCATCCAGGCGAAGACGGCCGGCGACAGCGCCGAGAGATAGAAGCTCGGCGCGAGCAGGCGGCCGGAGATCGTGCCGTAGCTCGCAGGGTCGAAGAGCACGAGCGGCTGCGTTCCCCGCGTGATCGTCACGAGCCCGAACCCCGCGCCGTAGAGGAACGCGAAGGCCAGTCCTGCCGCGGGCGAGGCGCCGGCGAACAGTCCCGACAGGAAGCCGAGTGGGATGATCCCCGTCGCCAGGACGCCGAGCGCTAGGGGCGTCAGCCGGGAACCCGTCAGGATCTCGCAGAGCCGTGCGAGGGACTGGCCGATGCCGCGCAGGCTCGAAGCCCACACGGCGAGCGCGAAGCCCATGCCGAGCCCATTCAGCAGCGCGATCATGTGCGCGGACAGGGCCGCGTTGAGGGTCGCGGCGAGCGTCGTCGAGAGGGCGAAAAGGCCGGCGGCAACAGCCTTCTCCCGCGGCGTGGTCGCGAGCGGTCGCGGCCCGGACCGGGTCGCTCCCGGCTCGGGAGGGGGGAACCGGCCCTTCGGAATGCCGAGATGCAGCGGCACCGTCGCAAGCGCGATCCCGGCATAGCAGACCACGGCGATGCGCCAGCCAAACGCGTCCGCGAGCGCGGCGCCAACCGGCCAGAGCGCCGTCGAGGCGAGGCCGCCCAGAAGGGTGATCTGGGAGATCGGCTTGCGTGCCTGCGGGCCGGCGATGCGGACCAGCGTGGCGAAAGCGGCGTCGTAGAGCGACATGCGCATCGCGACGCCGAGCAGGATCCACGCGGCGTAGAATGTCGGGAGGTTCGTGGCCGCCGCGAGCAGGAGGCATCCGGCCGCCATCAGCAGGGAGCCTACCGTCATGATCCTGCGGCCGCCATTGCGATCGACCGCGCGCCCCACCACTGACGAGGTGATGCCCATCGTGATCAGGGCCGCGGAGAAGCCGCCATAGACGGCGGCGCCGGGCCATCCCGTCTCCTGCCCGATCCGCTCGCCGAATATGGCGATCAGGTAGTAGGAGATTCCCCAGCAGAGCAGCTGCGAGAAGCCCAGCCGCCAGACGAGCCCGCGGGTCACCATCACGCCGGTTGGCCGAGTTCGCTTGGCATTTGGTCGCCGGTTCCCAGAGATCGCTGCATGAGGACGGTGTCGAGCCAGCGGCCATGCTTCCACCCGACCGAACGCAGCACGCCCGTATGGCTGAACCCGGCGACCTCGTGCAGGCGGATGGAGGCGAGGTTCGCTGAATCGCCGATCACGGCGATCATCTGCCGGAATCCGCGGGCGGCGGACTCGTCGATCAGTCGGGAGAGAAGATTACGGGCGATGCCGGTCCGACGCGCGCTTTCCGCGACGTAGACCGAGTTCTCGACGGTGCTCCGATAGGCCAGCCTCGCCCGGTAGGGGCCGGCATAGGCGTACCCGGCCACCCGGTCGCCGAGCTCGGCCACGAGATAGGGATGACCTGCCTCGTCCAGGGCCGCGCGGCGCCGCGCCATCTCCGCCTCGTCCGGCGGATCGATCTCGAACGAAGCCGTCCCGTGCAGAACCGCCTGACGGTAGATCGCCGTGATCTCGGGAATGTCACGGATCTCGCAGGCGCGAAGCAGCAAGGCGGGGCTCCTCCAGTGTGGGCCCTGGCTTCTCGCTCCGTCGTCACGCAAAGTGAAGCTTATGGATCTGATGCAGACGATAAGGCCGGCTTAGATGTTTGCGCTGCCGGACTTCCCGGCGCTGGAAAGCTTTGCGGATGTGGCCGCGCTGGGCAGCTTCACGGCCGCTGCGGAAAAGCGGGGAGTGTCCCAGCCGGCCATCAGCATGCAGGTGCGGCAGTTGGAGCGGCGCCTGGGCGTCGTTCTTCTCGAGCGGGTCGGACGGCGGGCCCAGCCGACGGCCGCCGGCCGAACCCTGCTGGTCCATGTGGAGCGCCTTCGGACGGACCTGGCGGCGGCCATGGAAGCCCTCGCACCGCACAGGGACGGGCGGACCGGCCGGATCAGGATCGGAACGGGCGCCACAGCCTGCATCTACCTCCTGCCGCCGCTCCTGCGCACGTTGCGACGGCGCATGCCGCTGCTGGAGATCGTCGTCCAGACGGGCAACGCGGCCGAGATGGTTCGCCTCGTTGAGGAGAACGAGATCGATCTCGCGCTCGTGACGCTGCCGGCGCACGGGCGGGCGCTCGACGTCAGGGAGATCCTCACCGACGAACTCGTCGCCGTCTTCGCGAGCGGCGACGCCGTCCCGGAGGAGCCTGTGGAGGCGGCCGAACTCGCGGCCCGGCCACTCGCGCTCTACGCCGACGGGGGCAATACCCGGGGCCACATCGATGCATGGCTCGAAGCCGGCGGGGTCAAGCCGAAGCCGCCCATGCAGTTCGGAAGCGTGGAGGCGATCAAGGAGCTGGTTTCCGCCGGGATCGGCTGCTCCATCCTGCCGGCCATGTCTGTTTCGGGGCGGGGAGCCCGGGCCGACCTGACCGTCCGGTCGCTCGAGCCGCGGCTCTGGCGCTCGCTCGGACTCGTCCTTCGCCGGAACAAGAGACTGGACCGCGGCCTGCGCATGGTCGTGCAGGTGCTGGAAGCACTCGGCACGAAAAAGCCGGCCGGCTCTTGCGAACCGGCCGGCTGATCTCTCCTGTGGCGCTAGGGGAACCTAGCCGCCGCGGGCGCGCGCCCGGATCATGAAGTTGTCGTAGGTGTACTCGGCGACCTGGAACCAGAGGTATTCCTCGCCGCGGAACGCCCGCATGTTCTCCCAGATCTTCTTGAAGTCCGGGTTCTTGGCCATGGTCTCGTCGTACATCTCGTTAGAGGCCTTATAGCAGGCCTCCATGATTTCCTGGCTAAAGGGCCGGAGCTGCGCGCCGGCGCCGACGAGCCGGCGGAGCGCGCCGGGGTTCCTGGCGTCGTACTTCGCCGTCATGTCGATGTTGGCGTAGGCGCAGGCGGCCTCGGCAATGGCCTTGTAGGCCTTCGGCAGCGAGTTCCACTTGTCCTTGTTGAACCAGAAGTGGATCGTGGCGCCGCCTTCCCACCAGCCGGGGTAGTAGTAGAACGGCGCGACCTTGTTGAAGCCGAGCTTCTCGTCGTCATAGGGGCCGACCCACTCGGTCGCGTCGATCGTGCCGCGCTCCAGAGCCGGGTAGATGTCGCCGCCCGGGATCTGCTGCGGGATGACGCCGAGCTTCTGCACGACCTGCCCGGCAATGCCGGCGATGCGCATCTTGAGGCCCTTCAGGTCCTCGACCGTCTTGATCTCCTTGCGGAACCAGCCGCCCATCTGGGTGCCGGTGTTGCCGCCCGGGAGAGCGTAGAGGCCGGACTTGCCGTAGAACTCGTTGGCGAGTTCGTTGCCGCCGTTGTGGTAGAACCACGAGTTCTGCTGGCGGGTGTTTAGGCCGAAGGGCGCCGCGGTCAGGATGCCGTAGGTCGGGTCCTTGCCGACGTAGTAGTAGGACGCCGTGTGCGCCATCTCGACGGTGTTGTTGGAGACGGCGTCGATCGCCTGGGGCGTGCCGACGATCTCGCCCGCCGCGAAGGGCTGGACCTGGAACTTGCCGTCGGTGGCCTCGGACACGTACTTCGCGAAGAGCTCGGCCGCGCCGTAGATCGTGTCGAGCGACTTCGGGAAGCCGGAGGTCAGGCGCCACTTCACCTCGGGCATGGATTGCGCGATGGCCGGTGCTGCGACGCCGCCCACCGCAGCCGTCGCGGCGCCAGCCGCCAGGAATTGCCGTCTCTTCATGTTCACTCCCGTTGGATCTGCGAAGGTTCCCGGCCGGCTCACCGCTCGCGGGATGTCGGCCTGGTCAGGCGAAAGTCATGTTCGTCTTGCGTCCCTCTAGCACGGGAAACACCTGACGAAACAAGGCATTGCTACGATTTTAGTCTCATTGCCAGAGACAGAAGAGCGCGGTCGTTGAGGACCACCATCCGCTCCTTCGGCTTGAGCCAGGCGAGCGCCTCGTCGAGCTTCTCGGCGTCGATGATCTTCGCCTCCGCCATCACGCGGTCGCTCTCGAACTCCCCGCGCTCGCGGTGCGGCCGATGGGGCAGCATCGCCTCGTGCTGCTCGCGGAACGCGCGGTCGCGGTGAAGCACCGCAAGCGCATCCTCGTCGTCGAAGCCGGAGGCGGCGTTTTCGCGTTGCAACTCGTTCGAACGCTCGACGATCGGCGGCACCCGATACTCGTCCGGGGTCTGCAGCAATCCGAGCCGCTTCAACGCCAGGCCCGCCGCGAGGGAGCCCGACAGCCAGGAGAGCGGGATCGCGAGCACGAGGCCCAGGATCGTCGGAGACATCCAGAGGAACAGGGATGTCGCGATGAGGAAGGCCGACAGCCCGGTGAGCACACCGAGAAGCGTGTGCCATCGATGGCGGCGCACGATGTCGCGTAGGGGGATCGAGCCGTCGTCCCGCCGCTGCGGATTCCAGCCGGTATCGCCGCCGATCAGGATCTGGAACACCGAGCCCGACTGGATGAGCATCAGGATCGGCGCGACGAGCGCCGAGAGGATAATCTCGATGAAGGCCGACAGAGTCAGCCGGATCGCACCACCCGAGGCGCGCCGTTTCGCCCCGTCGACCAGCATCAGGATCAGGCCGAGGATTTTGGGCGCCAGCAGCACGGCCATCGTCAGGCCGAACAGCCATAGAGCGCGCTCGGGATCGAAACGTGGCCATGACGGGAACAGGCGGAAGTCGCGGCTGAAATATTCGGGGCGGATATAGGTCGTCTGCAGGACGAGCGCGATACCCACCACCAGTTGCAGCAGCCACAGCGGCGACGCGAGATAGGACATGATGCCGGTCGCGAAATGCTGGCGCGTCGGAAGCCGGAGCCCGCGAGCGCCGATGATGCGCGAGTGTTGCAGATTGCCTTGGCACCAGCGCCGGTCGCGAACCGACAGATCGATGAGAGAGGGCGGGCTCTCCTCGTAGCTACCCTCGAGTTCGGGCAGCATGTAGACGGACCAGCCGCCCCGCCGCATCAGCGCCGCCTCGACGAAGTCGTGGCTCAGGACGTGGCCGCCGAACGGCGGCTTGCCCTTCAGGTCGGGCAGGCCGCAATGCGCCGCAAATGCCCGCGTGCGGATGATCGCGTTGTGCCCCCAGTAATTCCCGTCGCGGCCCGACCAGACCGCGAGCCCCGTGGCGATCACCGGCCCCGCGAGCCGCGCCGCAAATTGCTGCAGGCGGGCAAAGAGCGTGTTGCGGTTCACGATGATCGGCAGCGACTGGATGATGCCGGCCCTCGGGTCCGCCTCCATGGCGGCCGCAAGCCGCACGATGCAATCGCCTGTCATGAGGCTGTCGGCGTCGAGCACGAGCATGTGCTCGTAGGCGCCGCCCCAGCGGGTCACGAAATCCGCGATGTTTCCCGCCTTGCGATGGTGGTTCTTCTCGCGGTGCCGATAATAGAACCGGCTGTCCGGGCCGGCCTTCTCGCGCAGACGTAGAAAGGCGCGCTCCTCCGCGATCCAGGCGTCCGGGTTCGTGGAATCGGACAGGATAAAATAGTCGAACGCCGCGCCGTGGCCCGTCGCCTCGACCGATTCCCGGATGGCCTCCAGGGCCGCGAAGGTCCGGGCAGTCAGCTCGTTGTAGACCGGCATCACGATCGCGGTGCGCGAGGCGAGGCGGGCCACCGTCTTCGGAGGCTGCTTCGCCCAGCCGAAAAGGAGAGCAAAGAAGCCGACGAGCGCGCCCGTGAAGGCGAGCGCGATCCAGGAGAAGTTCAGGACGAAGAGGCCGAGCAGGCCGTACTGCAGAACCGTCGTGCGGCTGACCGACACGACCGCGTACATCTCGTACGCGCCATAGGCCGTGAGCGCCGCCGCACCCCCGAATACGAAGAACCGGGCGAGAAGCGGCGTTGCGGGGCGCGGCCCCTCGAAGCGGTCTTCCTGCGACTTGGACCACTTGCCCAATGCCTGAACCGGCATGTCGAGCCGGTTCTCTGGGGGTGTCGGCGGTTCGGGGCGCGGCAGCACGACCGGCCGCACCGCCTCTGAGGTCAAGGCGTCCAACGATAAAGCCATGTCTCGCTTAGGGGCCGAGTGCCCGCCTCGAGCACCAGCCGCATCTCACACGCGTTTTCCCCGCCCGGGTCAAGGTCGAACGAGACCCGCACCGTACGCCGTTCCGGGTAAGACCAAAATCGGAGGTTCTGGATCGCGCCGCTGGAGGTCGCCACCACCGGCTTGAGGTCGGGTGGTACGGTACTCAGGTTCTCGCCGGTGAATTCGACGAGGAAGCGACGGCGACGGCCACCGGCTCCTCTGCCGGAACGGGTCGACGTGACGGCCGCGAGGGCAGGGCGCTCGGGCGGGGCCCAGCACCAGAACTGCCGGTAGGCAAAGAACACCTCCGAACCCGCCTGCACGGGAGCGCGGGGACGCCAATATGCCAGGATATTGTCGTTCACCTCCGAGTCGGAGGGGATTTCGATCAGCTGCACGGCGCCCTGCGCCCATTCGCCGATCGGCTCGATCCACACGCTCGGGCGACGCTCCGGCTGCTGGGCGTCGTCCTGGAAGAACATGGGGTCGCGCTCGCGCTGGATCAGTCCGAAACCCTTCGGGTTTTCGTCCACGAAGGCGGAGATCTGGAGCATGGTCGGGTTGTTGAGCGGCCGCCACAGCCACTCGCCCTTGCCATTGAGCATCTGAAGCGCAGCGGCGTCGTAGACCGCCGGCCGGAGATCATCGGTCGCCTGACGGACGTTCGGCCCGAACATGAAGGTCGCGGCGAGCCCACCCAGGCCGACATGCTCGAGGTTCACCCGCGGGAACAGGGTCGTCTCGACGTCGACGATGGTCGCCTCGCCGGGCCGGAATGTCATCCGGACGGCGCCGGAGACCGATTCGGAATCGAGCAGCCCATGCACGATGACGGCGTTCGTCCCCGGGTTCGGCCGCTCGAGCCAGAATGCGCGGAAGGCCGGGAATTCCTCGCCCTTGGTTTCCGCTGGCTTCAAGGTCAGGGCCCGGGCGACCGTGCCGAAGAGCTGGCCTCGCGCCAAGGCGCGGAAGAAGGTCGCGCCCTGGACCAAGGCGAATTCGAAGGGCGCGCCGCCGAGGGCTGTCGAGATCAGGCGAAAGCCGGAGAATCCGAGATCCCCGGAATTGGCCGGAACGTTCAGGCCGCCGAAGTCGAAGCGATTACGGTCGAACAGAACGCGTCGAACGAGCCCGTCCTCCACGGTGAAGATCGTCACGGGAGTCGTGAACACGAAGCCACGGGGCAGGGGCTCGGCGACGAAGCCCCTGCCTTCGCCCTCCCAGATCCGAGCCGAAGGCTGGGCCTTGATGTCGATATACTGCTCGTAGTTCAGGTTGCCGAACGGCTCCGGCAGATCGGCCGGCGCTGCCACGAACGGCCGCCGTGCCAGCGCGCGCGCGATGTCCACGACCCCTGCGGGATCGAAGCGCTGGCCCTCGCCGAGGGTCCCCTGGATGATGGCTTGCGGGCTGCCGGCGGCGGGCTGGGCGCCGGCCCTGGTGGCCATAACGAGCGGCGCGGCGCTGATCAGGCCGACCGCTTGGCGCCGCGTTAGCGTGGGCACGCGCATGTCCAGGTGACTCAAACCATCTGTCTCGGGTGAAGGTCGGCGGGGTGCTTCCGCTTCCGCGAGGTTTGCCGAGGTGGCACGCCGTGGGGTAGGTCCGCGCGAAACCGGTCACAGTTCCGCCGAGCCCGATCCGCCATGACAGACGCACCTCACCAGGAACCCGCGAAACGGGATCGATCCTGCTTAGCAATCATCCTGGCGGCTGGCGAGGGCACCAGGATGCGCTCGTCCGTACCGAAGGTGCTGCATCGGATCGCGGGCCGCAGCATGCTTGCGCATGTGCTTCACGCGGTGCGTGCGGCTGGCGCGGACCGGATCGCCGTCGTCGTAGGGCCGAACCGTGACGATGTTGCGGCGGAGGCTCGGGCTGTCGCGCCAGAGGTCGAGGTCTTCGTCCAGTCGGAGCGGCTCGGCACGGCGCACGCCGTCCTCGCCGCCCGGCCGGCGCTGGAGCGCGGGGCGGACGATGTGATGGTTGCGTTCGCGGATACGCCGCTCGTGACCGCCGAGACCTTCTCAGCTCTAAGAGTCCCGCTCGCCGAGGGTGCCGCGCTCGCGGTCCTCGGCTTCGAAGCGCGTACACCCACCGGGTATGGGCGACTCATCCCGGGGGGCGGCAAGCTCGTCGCGATCCGGGAAGAGCGGGACGCTTCCCCTGAAGAGCGGAGCATCACGCTCTGCAATGCCGGTTTGATGGCGATGGCGGGCCGGGACGCCTTGTCGCTTCTGTCGACGATCGGCAACGCCAACGCCAAGGGCGAGTACTACCTCACGGACGCCGTCGCTCTCGCGGCGGAGAAGGGTCTCGTCGTTGACGTCGTGCTCGCTCCCGAGGCCGAGGTGCAGGGCGTCAACGACCGTGTGCAACTCGCGGCGGCGGAGGCCGACATGCAGAACAGGCTGCGGCGCGAGGTGATGGCTGCGGGTGCGACGCTGGTCGCGCCGGAGACGGTGTTCCTCCAGTCCGATACGAAGATCGGCCGGGATGTGATCATCGAGCCCAACGTCTGGTTCGGGCCCGGCGTGACCGTGGAGGACGACGTCCAGATCCGCTCCTTCTGCCACATCGAGGGCGCCGGCGTCGGCAAGAACGCGATCATCGGTCCCTTCGCGCGCCTGCGCCCGGGCGCGAAGCTCGGCGAGGACGTGCATATCGGCAACTTCGTCGAGGTGAAGAACGCGGAACTCGCGGCGGGCGTGAAGGCCAATCACCTCGCCTATCTGGGCGACGCGACGGTGGGCGCCGGGACCAATGTCGGGGCGGGCACCATCACGTGCAATTATGATGGCGCGTTCAAACATCGCACCGAGATCGGCGCGAACGCCTTTATCGGGACGAACACGTCGCTCGTCGCCCCTGTCACGGTCGGCGATGGCGCCTATATTGGGTCAGGCTCCGTCATTACGGAGAATGTGCCTGCCGATGCGCTGGCTCTCGGGAGAGGCAGACAGGTGGTCAAGGAGAATTGGGCAAAGACCCGGCGGCCGACCAAGGCCTGAACCGCGGCAGCGCGATTGGCATTCGTTCAACCCTATCAGCTATGTAACTCTCGCCCGCGACGGATGCGGGCGGACGGGATCCCTTCATGTGCGGCATTGTTGGCATCCTCGGACGGAGCGCTGTTGCTCCCCTCTTGGTCGATGCGCTGAAGCGCCTCGAATATCGCGGCTATGATTCCGCCGGCGTCGCGACGCTGGAACACGGACACATCGAGCGGAGGCGCGCGGAGGGAAAGCTCCGCAATCTGGAGCTGAAGCTCTCGGACGCGCCCCTCATGGGCGCCATCGGCATCGGCCACACCCGTTGGGCGACGCATGGGCGTCCGAACGAGACCAACGCCCATCCGCATGCGACCGACAAGCTGGCTGTCGTCCACAACGGCATCATCGAGAACTTCCGCCCACTGCGGGAGGAGCTCCAGGCGAAGGGCGTCGTCTTCGAAACGGAAACCGACACCGAGGTTGTCGCCCAACTCGTGACGGAAGAGATCGTCCAGGGGCGCAGCCCCGTCGATGCACTCGCCGCGACGCTGCCGCGGCTTCGCGGCGCCTTCGCCCTCGTCTTCCTGTTCGATGGTGAGGAGAACCTGCTGATCGGGGCCCGGCACGGGGCACCGCTCGCGATCGGCTACGGCGACGGCGAGATGTATTTCGGCTCGGACGCGCTCGCGCTCGCGCCCTTCACGGACGAGATCTCCTATCTCGAGGACGGGGACTGGGCGGTGCTGTCGCGCTCCGGCGCGACCATTCGGGATGCACAGGGAGGCCTCGCCGAGCGGCCCCGGCAGACGGTGCCGGTCGGCTCCGTGATCGCCAGCAAGGGCAACTACCGCCACTTCATGGCGAAGGAGATCTACGAGCAGCCGGAAGTCGTCGGCCGCACCTTGGCGCACTACGTCGATTTCGGCCGGTGCGCAGTGCGCCTGCCGGAGCTGCCCTTCTCCTTTGCGGATGTTTCCCGTCTGTCCATCTCGGCCTGCGGCACCGCCTATTATGCGGGGCTCGTCGCCAAGTACTGGTTCGAGCGGCTGGCGCGGCTGCCAGTCGAGATCGACGTCGCGTCCGAGTTCCGCTACCGCGAGGCGCCTCTCGAGCCGGGGCAGGCGGCGCTCTTCGTCTCCCAGTCCGGCGAGACGGCGGACACCCTGGCGTCGCTGCGTTATGCCAAGGCCCACGGCCAGCACACGCTTTCGATCCTGAACGTCCCGACCTCCACGATGGGCCGCGAGAGCGCCGTCGTGGCGCCGACGCTCGCCGGCCCGGAGATCGGCGTCGCCTCGACCAAGGCTTTCACCTGCCAGCTCTCCGTGCTCCTGGCGCTCGCGATCGGCGCGGCCCGCCAGCGCGAAACCCTTTCGCAGGCCGAAGAGCAGCGGCTCGTGGAGGCGCTCGTTGCCGTCCCGAGCCTGATGACGGAAGCCTTCCGCACGGAAGCGGAGATCGAGACGATCTCGCGCGAGCTCTCTAAGGCCAAGGACGTGCTCTATCTCGGCCGCGGGACCTCGTTCCCGCTGGCGCTCGAAGGCGCGCTGAAGCTGAAGGAGATCTCCTACATCCACGCCGAGGGCTATGCCGCCGGCGAGCTGAAGCACGGGCCGATCGCGCTGATCGACGAAACTATGCCGGTGATCGTGATCGCGCCCCACGACGCCGTCTTCGAGAAGACGGTGTCCAACATGCAGGAGGTGGCGGCCCGCGGCGGCCGCATCCTGCTGATCACGGACGAGCGCGGCGCCGCGGAGGCCGCCATGGACACGATGGCGACGGTGATCATGCCGGATTGCGATCCGGTAGTGGCGCCGCTCATCTTCGCCGTGCCGGCGCAGCTTCTCGCCTACCACACGGCCGTGTTCATGGGGAAAGACGTCGACCAGCCGCGCAATCTCGCGAAGTCCGTCACCGTCGAGTAGCCAACCGAACCGCTTCCGCACTCGGGCGTTCAAGGCTCGGGCGAGGAAGCCGTTCATGAACAAGGGCTTTGGGGTCACGGTCACCCGGCCCCGCAACGGCGGCGGGCAGGACAGGTCGGCGCTCGTAGTCGTGGCGACGGACGAGCTCGACGCCGAGCTCATCGCAACCCGCCTCACCGGGGCGTCCGGCGAGACCGAGATCTTCCGCGAACTGACCGCCGACGAGGTCAAGGAATACGGGCTGGACCTTTCCGCCCACGGAAGCGCCAAGGCGCTGTCCGTGCCGGATCTCTGAAGCTCGGCTCCTCACGCCGGCCCGGCCGCCTCTCAGTAGCAGTGGTCGGCCGAAGGGAAGGTCCCGGCCCTGATCTCGTCGGCATAAGCCTGCACGGCTTCCCGGGTGATCGACCGTAGGTCGGCGTAGCACTTCACGAATTTGGCCGGCCGCTCTGCCATTCCGAGCAGGTCCGAAAGCACCAGCACCTGCCCGTCGCAGGCGGGCGAGGCGCCGATCCCGATCACCGGGATGGAGACCTCCGCCGTGACGCGGTCCGCAAGGGCGCGCGTCACGCCCTCGACCACGATCGAGAAGCAGCCCGCGGCCTCCATGGCGCGTGCGTCCGCCAGCACCTGCTCCGCCGCCTCGGCAGTCCGCCCCTGGACCCGGAACCCGCCATAGGCATTCACCGATTGGGGCCGGAGCCCGACATGACCCATGACGGGGATGCTGCGTGCGACCAGGAAGGCGACCGTCTCCGCCATCTCGGTGCCGCCCTCGAGCTTCACGGCCTTGGCGCCCGTTTCGATCATGACCCGGGCGGAGTTGGCGAAGGCCTGGGCCGGGGATTCCTGGTAGCTGCCGAAGGGCAGGTCGACGACGACGAAGCTTTCGGATGCGCCACGCGCGACCGCACGCCCATGCGCAATCATCATGTCCAGGGTCACGGGCAGCGTCGAATCGAGACCGTAGACGACCATCCCCAGCGAGTCGCCGACAAGGAACATGTCCACCGCGCCGTCGAGCAGCTTCGCGCTCGTGTAATCGTAGAGGCTCAGGACGGTGATCTTTTCCTTGCCCTTGCGGGCCTTCAGACTGGGTAGGTTGGGCATCATTCCTCCGGGGATTCGAAGCGCAGCCATAGCGATCCGGATGGGTCGGGTGAACCCGCCCGGGTCAGCCGGCTCGAAGCAGCCGAACGCCTGCGTCGCGATCGAACAGATAAAGAAGGAGGCGCAGCGCCTTCCCGCGATCGCTGGTGAGGTCCCGGTCGCGCTCGACGACCAGCCGCGCGTCGTCGCGAGCCGCCGCCAGCAGGTCCGCGTCGGTATCGAGCCGGGCGATCCTGAACGCCGCCATGCCGGATTGCCGCGCGCCGAGGAGTTCGCCTTCTCCACGAAGCCGCAGGTCCTCTTCCGCGATCTCGAACCCGTTCTCGGTCCGGCGCATGGCCTCGAGCCGCGCCTTCGCGGTCTCGCCGAGCGGTCCCTTGTAGAGGAGGAGGCAGGTCGAAGCCTTGTCGCCGCGCCCGATCCGGCCGCGCAGCTGGTGGAGCTGGGCGAGGCCGAAGCGCTCGGCGTGCTCGATCACCATCACGGTCGCAGCGGCCACGTCGACGCCGACCTCGATGACCGTGGTCGAGACGAGCACCTGGACTTCCCCGCGCTGGAATCGCTCCATCACGGCGTCCTTCTCCGGCCCCTTCATGCGGCCGTGGACGAGCCCGACGCGATCCTCGCCGAGCACTGCCGCAAGCTCGACATGGCGATCCTCGGCCGCCGCGAGATCGACCGCCTCCGATTCCGCCACGAGCGGGCATACCCAGTAGACGCGATCGCCGGACGCGATCGCGCGCGCTATCGCGTCCGTCACTTGGTCCAGCCTCTCGATCGAGACGAGCCGCGTAGCGATGGGCTTCCGCCCCGGCGGCTTCTCGTCGAGCACGGAAATGTCCATGTCGCCGAAGGAAGCGAGGGCGAGCGTCCGCGGGATCGGGGTGGCGGTCATCACGAGCATGTCGACCGCCTCGCCCTTGCGGCCGAGCGCCAGGCGCTGATGCACGCCGAAACGGTGCTGCTCGTCGATCACCGCAAGGCCGAGATCGCGGAACACGACTTCATCCTGCATCAGCGCATGCGTGCCGATTACGATATCGACCTCGCCGGCCTCCATCGCGGCGACCGTCGCCCGCCGCTCCGACGGGCGGTCGCGGCCGGTGAGCACGGCCAGACGCAAGCCGGCCGGCTCGGCCAACGTGGCGATGCGCTCGGCATGCTGGCGAGCCAGGATTTCGGTCGGGGCGACCAGCGCCGCCTGTCTACCGGCCTCGACGGCGCTCGCCATCGCGAGCAGGGCGACGAGGGTCTTGCCGGCCCCGACATCGCCCTGGAGCAGGCGGAGCATGCGATGGGCCGAGACGAGGTCTTCCCGGATCTCCTTCACCGCCCGCTCCTGCGCGCCAGTCAGCCCGAAGGGAAGGCTCTCGACGATGCGCCGCACGAGCGAGCCATCGCCCGCATTCACCCGGCCGGCCTTGCGGCGATTGCTTGCCCGGACGAGGGCGAGCGCGAGCTGGGAGGCAAGCAACTCGTCATAGGCGAGGCGGCGCCGAGAGGGACTCTGCACCCCGCTCGATGCCTCCCCTGAGGGGGAGGGCGAGTCGCCGAAAACAACCGAGGTGGGGTCGCCTTGGCCGGGCGCTCCACCTCCGTCAGACCCTGCGGGCCTGCCATCTCCCGCTGGAGCTTGAGGATCGGCGGCGAGCTTCGGATCGTGTGCGTCGCGCAGCGCCTCGATGAAGCCCGGATATCCGTTTCGTTGCAGCCAGGCGGGGTCCTGCCATTCGGGCAGGGCAGGGACCTTCTTCAGAGCCGCCCCGACATAGCGGGCGATCAGGCGCGACGAGACGCCCTCCGTCAGCCCGTAGACGAGCTCGGATGCCGGCATCTCGGCCGCCTGCCGCTCGTCCAGGATCCGGCTCGGGTGGACCATCTGCCGGTGCCCGTCCCACAACTCGATGGTCCCGGACACGAGCCGTCGCGCGCCCATCGGCAGCATCTGCTCGATCCGCTGGCGGGGGAGATTGAAGAAGACGAGCGTGACGTCCCCGGTCTCGTCTTCCACCAGGACGCGATAGGGCGCCCTGGCGCGGGCATAGGGCGAGGGTCGGTGGGCCGTCACCTTGACGGCGAGCGTCACCGGCTGGCCGATCGGTGCGTCCTTCACGGCACCAAGGGCGCCGCGGGAGACAGAGCCGGTCGGCAGGTGGAATAGGAGGTCGAGCACCCGCGCGGGCTGGCCGGGCTCGCCGATGAGCCTGTCCAGGGCGGGCGCGATCTTCGGCCCGACCCCGGGAAGCGTCGAGGCGGAGGCGAAGAGAGGATCGAGAAGCGACGGTCTGAGCGACATCGTGAGCTGACGGCCCTGGCACGGCCGGGCTCACCCGCTATATAGCCTCCTGATGTCCCAATCACACGCAGGAACGGACGTCGCGGGCTCAGGTGCCGGCGAGGCCGGAGAACTCGATCCGCGGCGCAAGCGCGCGCTGTTCCGCGCCTGGCATCGCGGCACGCGCGAGATGGACCTCGTCATGGGCCGCTTCGCCGATCGCGAGATCAGGACGATGTCCGACGAGGACCTCGCCGAGTTCGAGCGACTGCTGGACCTGCCCGAGCCCGACGTATTCGGCTGGATCACTGGCCAGCTTCCGCCGCCGGCCGGCATCGATGCCGGCCTCCTTGATCGCCTCGGCCAGTTCCGAGGCTTCGACCAGCACTGAAGGCGCGCTCCGGCGCCCACCGACCGATGGCCAAGACGAAAGCCTTCCTCACGGGCCCGCTCGCGCGCGCCCTGGATCTCCTCAAGAGCGGGGACAGCCTGACGCTCGCGAGCGTGCCGGACGGGTTCGACGCGCTCGTGATTGCGGACCTCGCGCGCGGATTGTCGCGCGATGCGGAGGGTCCTGCCGTCCTGGTCCATGTCGCCCGGGACGGGCAGCGGCGGCAGAATCTCGAGAACGCGCTGCGGTTCATCGCGCCGGAGATCGAGGTGCTCGCCTTCCCGGCCTGGGATTGCCAGCCCTATGACCGCGTCTCGCCGACCTCGGGGATCACCGCCCAGCGCATGATTGCGCTCGCCCGTCTCGCCCGCTCGAGCACCTCGGAGGAGCGGCCCCGCATCCTCTCCACGACCGTCAACGCACTCGTCCAGCGCGTGCCGCCCCGTTCCCGCATCGGCGCGGAGACGTTTTCGGCGGCGCCCGGCAACGTCGTGAAGACGGACACCCTGGTCGCCTGGCTGGAGACGAACGGCTTCACCCGGACGGGCACGGTGCGTGAGGCGGGCGAGTATGCGGTTCGCGGCGGCATCGTGGACCTCTACGCCCCCGGGCTGCCGGCTCCCGTCCGCCTCGACTTCTTCGGCGACACGCTCGAATCGATCCGGTCCTTCGATCCCGAGACGCAGCGCTCCGTCGGTCAGCTGCGCTCGCTCGACCTCGTGCCGATGAGCGAGATCCAGCTCACGACCGATTCGATCCGCCGTTTCCGCCAGGCCTACGTCGCTCAGTTCGGGGCGCCGCGCCGCGATGATCGACTCTACGAGGCGGTGAGCGAGGGGCGCCGCTATCCCGGCATGGAGCATTGGCTGCCGCTCTTCCACGAGCGGATGGACACGCTCCTCGACTACGTGCCCGATGTGCCGGTGATCTTCGACGCGCTCGTCGAGGATGCGGCCGGCGAGCGGCTCGCGCAGGTGAAGGACTATTTCGACGCCCGCGCCTCCTCGGTCGCGAGCGCCGACGCCTCGTCCACCCCCTACCGGCCCCTGAAGCCCGAAGCGCTGTACTTCGGGCCGGAGGAATGGGCGAAGAAGGTCGGCGATCTGCCCCTGGCGCGCCTGACGCCCTTCGCCCAGCCCTCGGCCGACGGCCGGCCGGTCGTGGATGCCGGGGCGCGCCGCGGGCGGGACTTCATCGCCGAGCGCGCCGACCCCAACGCCAACGTGTTCCAGGCCGCTGTCGATCATATCCGGGCGCTGAAAGGGCAGGGGAAGCGGGTCCTCGTCGGGGCATGGTCGGAAGGCTCGCGCGAGCGCCTCTGCCACGTGCTCGAGGACCACGGCCTCGCGGAGACCAAGCCCGCCGGCCGCTTCGCGGATGCGGTGGCGATGCCGAAGGGCGATGTCGGCGTCGTCGTCTGGGGCTTCGAGGCCGGGTTCGAGACGCCCGACCTTGCCGTCATCGGCGAGCAGGACATCCTGGGCGACCGCCTGGTCCGGCCGAAGCGCGCCTCCAAGCGCCCGCAGGACTTCCTTGCCGAGGTCACCGCCCTCACGCCGGGCGACCTCGTCGTCCATGTCGACCACGGCATCGGGCGCTTCGAGGGCCTGAAGACGATCACGGCCGCCGGCGCGCCGCATGATTGCCTCGACCTCGAATATGCGGGGGATGCCCGGCTCTACCTACCGGTGGAGAATATCGAACTCCTGAGCCGCTACGGCTCGGAGGAGACCGAGGTCCAGCTCGACAGGCTGGGCGGCGGCGCCTGGCAGGCCCGCAAGGCCAAGATGAAGAGCCGCATCCGCGAAATGGCGGGTGCGCTCATGAAGATCGCGGCGGCGCGCTTCCTCAAGGAGGCGCCGAAGGTCTCTCCACCCGAGGGGCTCTACGACGAATTCGCAGCCCGCTTCCCCTACGAGGAAACCGAGGACCAGCTGAACGCCATCGAGGCGGTGCTGGGCGACCTCTCGTCCGGCCGCCCGATGGACCGGCTCGTCTGCGGCGATGTCGGCTTCGGGAAGACCGAGGTCGCGCTCCGGGCGGCCTTCGCGGTTGCGATGTCGGGCAGGCAGGTTGCGGTCGTGGTGCCGACGACGCTCCTGGCGCGGCAGCACTACAAGACCTTTGCCGAGCGCTTCCGCGGGCTGCCCCTGAACATCGCCCAGCTGTCGCGATTCGTCCCGGCGGCTGAGCTCAAGGCCACCAAGGCCGGGCTGCTGGAGGGTGGCGTCGACATCGTCGTCGGCACCCACGCGCTGCTCGGAAAGGCCATGAAGTTCAAGGATCTCGGCCTCATCATCGTCGACGAGGAGCAGCATTTCGGCGTCGGCCACAAGGAGCGCCTGAAGGAGCTCCGCGCCGAGGTCCACGTCCTCACCCTGTCGGCAACCCCGATCCCACGCACCTTGCAGCTCGCGCTCACGGGCGTGCGCGAGCTGTCGATCATCGCGACCCCGCCGGTCGACCGCCTCGCGGTCCGTACTTTCGTCATGCCCTTCGATCCGCTCGCGATCCGGGAGGCGCTGCTGCGCGAGCGCTATCGCGGCGGGCAGGCCTTCTACGTCGTGCCCCGCATCCAGGACCTGGACGAGGTGCGCGAGTTCCTGGCCCGCGAGGTGCCGGAGGCGAAGGTCGCGGTCGCGCACGGCCAGATGGCAGCCGGCCAGCTCGAGGACGTCATGACGGCCTTCTATGACGGCCAGTACGACGTGCTCCTGTCGACCACGATCGTGGAATCGGGGCTCGACATCCCGAGCGCGAACACGCTGATCGTGCACCGGGCCGACATGTTCGGCCTCGCCCAGCTCTATCAGCTGCGGGGCCGGGTCGGGCGGTCGAAGACCCGCGCCTACGCGCTCTTCACCACCCCCGCGAACCGAACCCTTACCGTCCAGGCCGAGCGGCGCCTCAAGGTGCTGCAATCGCTCGACACCCTCGGGGCCGGCTTCCAGCTCGCATCGCACGACCTCGACATCCGCGGCGCCGGCAACCTGCTCGGCGAGGAGCAGTCCGGCCACATCAAGGAGGTCGGCTACGAGCTCTACCAGCAGATGTTGGAGGATGCGGTCGCCGCCCTGAAGGCGGGCGTCGAGGACGAGGAGGAGACTGACGAGCAATGGTCGCCGACGATCGCGATCGGCGCGCCCGTCATGATCCCCGAGACCTATGTCTCCGACCTGCAGCTTCGGCTCGCGCTCTACCGCCGACTCGCGACCTTCGAGACGGAAGAGGAGCTCGTGACCTTCCGGGCCGAGCTCGTCGACCGTTTCGGTCCGATTCCGCCCGAGATCGATCAGCTCCTGGCCGTGATGGCCATCAAGGTGCTCTGCCGGCGGGCGAATATCGAGAAGGTGGAGGCCGGGCCGAAGGGCATCATCGTGTCCTTCCGCGACAACTCCTTCGCCAACCCGGCGGGCCTCGTGAAGTATGTCGGCGAGCAGGGCTCCTTCGCGAAGGTGCGGCCCGACATGAAGGTCGTGTTTCTGCGCGAGACGGACGACATCGGTCGGCGGCTGAAGACGACGAACCGGATCGTGAAGGAGCTGCTGGCCGTGTCCGAGGGGAAGTCGGTTTCGGCTCTGGTGCCGCCGGCACCGCCGCCTCCGGCTCAACCGGCGCGGCCTGTTCCGGCCAGGTCCCGGCTGCAGTCATTTCCGCCGCGCGGACGCCGGTGATCGGCCTGTCCTGCTAAAGGGTCCCGAGGGCTCCGGCCCGCGGGTGGTCGTTCAGGCCCGGGCGAGGGGGCGGGCGTTGAGATGGCCGTTGAGGAGGGCGGACACGCCGCCGTTCTCGAGCATGCGGGCGCGGTCCCATACGAAAACCGGCGCGCCGGCCGAGCCCTGGGTCAGGCGCAGCCGGGCCGCGAGGGCGAGGATTTCGTCCGAGCTCTTGTCGCCCGGCTTCTGCGGCACCTTCAGGAAGATGGCCGACGGCTGCGGGATCACTTCGAGCA
Organism: Enterovirga sp. CN4-39; assembly: GCF_049446235.1. Lineage (NCBI taxonomy): Bacteria > Pseudomonadati > Pseudomonadota > Alphaproteobacteria > Hyphomicrobiales > Methylobacteriaceae > Enterovirga > Enterovirga sp. CN4-39. The sequence continues at coordinate 416,345 of NZ_JBMSEF010000001.1, forward strand.
CGTCGTCAGCGGCTTCGAAGGAAGTCGTGACGCTCGAGAACCCGAGTTCAGCGAGTTCGGCGGCGAGCGGATCGACGCCGTCGCGCTCCCCGTTGTCGACCACCAGCACCTTCTGAAGATCGTTCATGCCCGCCTGCATCGATTTTACGCCGCAGCGCAACAACTCTGGAGCATGAAGAAGGTTTCACCCTCCAGTCAAGCTATCCCGACGGGCCTGCCGCCGATCCGTTCGATATGCAACCCAGCCGGCTGCCACTCGAACTCCCCTGGCTTGACGCGGTCCGGCCAGGCGAGAGCGGGCCCCCGCAGCAGGATTTGGTCGTCGGGATCGACGCGGAGCTGAAGGAGAGCTGCGTCCGGCGCGTCCGGTCCCGCGCTGCACAATTCCGGCAACGAAATCTGGGTGCGGTCAAGCCGCGCCGATGGGATGAGCGCCAGTTCGGCGCAGCAGACGACATCGACGATGCTGCACGTTGGCGCTTGTCGTCCGTCGAGGGCCAGCGGCGCCTCGTGGACGAGGATGATGGTTCGGAGCGTGGGAGGAAGGTCCATCCTGGCGAGCGCCGGCTCCATCCAGCCTGGCGCGACCAGATGGGTCGGCTCGGGCCGCAGGAGCGCCGCGCCGAAGGCCGCGGCGTCGAAGACGGCCAGAAACTCGACGGTCGCGCCCGCGACCAAGCCTGCCGCGAGACCCGTCGCGATCCCCTTTAGGTCGTCCGGAGCGAGCAGGGTCAGCAGGCGCTCTCCGGGCCGCAGCCGCGCCGCGCGAACGATGGGCGCAGCGGCCGCGATAAGAGACCGATAGCTGCGAAAGTAGGCCAGCTTGCCGGACGAGCCGCGCGAGAAACTGACGAGACCAGGCTCCTGCGCAGCACTCCTGACGGGCTGCCTCTCCCGGCGTGGCTCCAGGAGGATCGGGTCGAGGTCGACGACGCCGTCGGGCACGTCAGGCCCGAAGGCTAGCAGGAACCGAAGCCGGAAAAACCCTGCCGCGACGAAGCAGAGCTTCTCGGCGAGCCGCTCGGGGCCGAACCTCGTCTGCGTGATGATGGCGCGGATATCGGCCGCTTCGATCGCGTTCGACAGCTCGCCCGCGTCGGCGGTCACGTCGAGGAGGCAGGGCGTCAGCCCCGCATCCCCTGCGGCGAGGATCGACATCGCCGCCTCCGAGCCATTGGCAAGGCAGATGCCGAGCCTGGCGCCGGGTTCCAGACCGAGACCCGCCAGATAGGCCGAGAGACGCGCGACGGCCTCGGTGCCGACCTCCGCGGTGAGCTCGAAGCTCGGCCGGCCGCCCCACTGCTCCCGCCCGGCCGAGTCGCGAAAGGCGGGTCTATCCGGCGTGATCTGCGCGGCGTCGCCGAGCAGGCGACCAAGAGCCGAGCTCGGACCACTCTCTCCCAAGCCGGAATATTCGGCGTGCGGCCGCCCTGGCGCGACGATGGCCATGCCGCTTCGATCAGCCCCGATACATTCGAATCACCGGGCTACACCTTGGCCGATCGCCTGCCCGGCCGCCATTGCGCGCGAACGGAATCACCAGGATTCTCATGACCTTCGAGCAAGAAGGCGAGATTCCAGAGACGGGCGGCGCGCGCCGGGAGGGCTCAGTCCGGTACACACCCCTGGAAAACGGGCAGCAGAGCCGCTAGACGAGCGGGTGCGCGTCATGCCCTCGCCTCATTCCGTGGGGATTGACCGGTAGCGCGAAGCGTCGAAAGCGTCTGAGAGCAGCGGCGGCTCCGTCCTACAATCCAAAGAACGAGGAACAGGGATGTCTTCAAGGACACGTCTCGCGTGGGTGGCCAAGCCGCTGGGGCTCGCGATTTCCACGATGGCCATTCTAGGAGCCAGCAATGCGCTCGCCCAGGCTCAGCGGCCGGCTCAGCGCCCGGCCGCGCCTGCCCAGAGCGCACCCGCCCAGGACAACAATCAGCAGAATCAGCAGGCCCAGACCGGCCCGCTCGTCGTCCAGGTGAAGGCCGAGCCGTCCCAGGCTGAATGGACGAAGGTCTGCGGCAAGGATCCCGGCAACCAGACCGAGATCTGCTACACCACCCGTGACTTCGTCTCGGACCAGGGCCAGCCGGTTCTCGCGGCGGCGGTCTATGACATCAAGTCGAATCCCCCTCAGAAGGTCGTGCGCTTCCTCATGCCGCTCGGCCTGCTGATCCGTCCGGGGATCCGCTTCGCGGTCGACAAGGGCCAGCCGATCCCGGGCGCCTACACGATGTGCTTCCCGAACGGCTGCTTCGCCGAGGCGACGGGCCTGAAGGACGACGTCGTCAACTCCATGAAGAAGGGCACGACGGTCAACGTCAGCGTGCAGAACCAGGTCGGCCGCGAAGTGACCTTCGCGGTTCCGCTCGCCGGGTTCGCCAAGGCCTTCGACGGTGCGCCGATTGATCCGCAGGTTCTCGCCGACCAGCAGAAGCGCCTGCAGGAAGAGCTCGAGAAGCGCAGCGAGGAGCTCCGCAAGCGCCTCGAGGCCTCCGCGGGCCAGGGCGGCGCTCCGGCGCCTGCCGGTATGCCGCCGGCCACCCCGGCTCCGAAGCAGTAAATAAAAGAGGCCGCGTCGCCCAGAGCGCCGCGGCCTCTTCTCATTTCCGGCGGGTCAGTTCGCCCCGCTCATCCTGATCCGGTACGAGCCGTCGCCCTTCGGCTCCAGCACCTCCTCGATCTGTCGATGCCGCAGAGGCACGCCGGAGGTGTCCGGAAGCAGGTTCTGCTCCGAGACATAGGCGATGTACTCGGTCTCCTCGTTCTCCGCGAAGAGATGGTAGAAGGGCTGGTCCTTGGACGGCCGGATCTCTTCCGGAATCGCAAGCCACCATTCCTCCGTGTTGTTGAACACGGGGTCCACGTCGAAGATCACGCCTCGGAACGGAAAGATCCGGTGGCGGACGATCTGTCCGATCGAGAAGCGGGCGATGCGGGCCGGAGCCGAGACGGGCATGGAAGCCGATATAGGTTCGGTGGAGTCCTAGCGGAAGCGGTATCAGGCCTTTGCGGCGGAGCTCCCGTCCTTGGCCTCGACGAGGTCGGCGAGATCCGCGATCACCTTCGCCTGCTTCCAGGTGGCATCGTCCTGCATCTTGCCGTCGATCATCACGGCGCCGGTGCCATCCGGCATGGCCGCGAGGATCTTGCGGGCAAAGGCCACCTCGCCGGGATCCGGCGAGAAGACCCGCTTTGCGATCTCGATCTGCGTCGGATGGAGCGACCATGCCCCCACGCATCCCATCAGGAAGGCGTTTCTGAACTGGGATTCGCATGCCTCCGGATCGGAGAAATCGCCGAACGGGCCGTAGAACGGCTTGATGCCGTTCGCGAGGCAGGCATCGACCATGCGGGCGACGGTATAGTGCCAGAGGTCCTGCTGGGCGACCGAGCGGTCCTGGCCGCCGGCCGGGTCTCCCAGCACCTTGTAGTCCGGGTGCCCCCCACCGACGCGCGTCGTCTTCATGCCGCGCGAGGCGGCTAGATCGGCCGGGCCAAGACTCATCCCGTGCATGCGGGGGGAGGCGGCGGCGATCTCGTCGACGTTCTTCACCCCTTCGGCCGTCTCCAGGATGGCGTGGACAAGGATCGGCTTCGCGATGCCGTGCCTGGCCTCCAGCTGGGCAAGGAGCTGGTCCACGTAATGGATGTCCCAGACGCCCTCGACCTTGGGCACCATGACGACGTCGAGCTTGGAACCGACCGCCCCGACGATCTCGAGGAGGTCATCCAGCGCCCAGGGCGAGTTGAGGGCGTTCATCCGGATCCACAGCCCCGTCGTGCCGAAATCCGTCTCCTCGGCCATGCGGATGAATCCCTGGCGCGCCTCCAGCTTCTTGTCGGCCGGGATGGCGTCCTCGAGATTGCCGAGGATCACGTCGACCTGGGAGACGAGGTCGGGGACCTTCGCCCGCATCTTCTCCACGTGGGGCGGGACGAAATGGATCATCCGCTCGAGCCGGATCGGCAGTTCACGCAGGGGCGCCGGAGCCCCGACGGCCAACGGCTGGAAGAAACGGCGCGGGAGCTTCATCGGGGACCTCGGCAACGTCGACAACGGCGAAGCTTTGTGAGCCGCGCGCCGCGCCAGTCAACCATGCATCGCCGCGCTTGCGAACGCGCTCCCGCATTGCGAGAAGCGCCCGATCCCCGCGAGGCCCGATGCCCGACACGGTCGGCCTGTTCAATCTGCTCTTCCCGTTCTTCGGAGTCATCGCGCTAGGCGTGCTGTTCGCGCGTCTCGCGAAGGTGCCGGAGGCTGGGCTCGCCTGGATGCAGCTCTTCCTGATCTACCTGGCGCTGCCTTGCCTTTTCTTCCGGCTGATCTCCGACAAGCCCATCGGCGAGCTGGCGAACTGGCGCTTCATCGCCGGCACGACGCTGTCCACCGCTATCGCCTTCGCGCTGTCCTTCCTCGCGGGGCGCCTCAATGGCCTGAGGCCGCCCGAGACGGTCCTCAGCGCGGTCGCGGGCTCCTATTCGAACATCGGCTATATGGGGCCGCCGATGATCCTCGGTCTCCTCGGGTCGGCGGCGAGCGCCCCGGTCGCGCTGATCTTCGTGTTCGACACCATCTTCCTGTTCTCGGTGACCCCGGCGCTCATGGCGATTGCCGGCGTGGAGCGCCGGAGCGCCCTTGCTACGGCGAGCGATGTCCTCCGAAAGGTCTTCACTCACCCTTTCGTGGTCGCGACCATCGTGGCGGTCCTTGCGAGCCTTCTGGGCATCCGTCCCCCGGCCGCCATCGACACGATGATCGGCTGGCTCTCGGGCGCCTCCGCGCCGTGCGCGCTGTTCCTGCTAGGCGTGACGGTCGCGCTTCGGCCGGTCGGCAAGCTCCCGCCGGAGGTCAGCTGGCTCGTCCTCATCAAGCTCGTGCTGCACCCGCTGATCGTGTGGCTGGTGCTGGCAACGATCGGCGGCTTCGATCCGGTCTGGGTCGAGGCGGCGATCGTCATGGCGGCGCTGCCGCCCGCGCTCAACATCTTCGTCCTTGCGCGCCAGTACGACACCGGCATCGAGCGCGCCTCGGCCTGTGTCCTCGTCGGAACGGTGGTGTCGATCGCGACGCTGACGGGCTTCATCCTCCTCACGCAGAGCGGGATTCTGCCGCTGACCCCGTTCCGGTAAGCTTTCCGCCGCCGAGCCCGGCCCGCATGACCATGCGCCGGAGCGGGCCCATCCGGGCCAAGAGCCCGAGCCCGAAGCCCCGCGCCATGTCGAGCGGCAGAAGCCCGGACAGGATCGCGCGGTTCAGGCCGTCGATCGCGGTGCTCCGGATCTCCACGTCGCGCAGCCGCATCCGCTGGTAGCGGGCGAGGAGCGCCGGGCTGCCGATATCCTCGCCGGCGGCCCGTGCGGCCGCCACGAGTTCGGTGAGCGCGGCGATGTCCGCGAAACCGAGATTCAGGCCCTGCGCACCGATGGGCGGCACCGCGTGTGCGGCCTCGCCGGCCAGGACCAGCCGTCCGCGGTGGAGCTCCCCAACCCGTAGCGTGGAGAGGGGAACGAGCCCGCGCGGGCCATCGATCTCGATCCTGCCGAGGATTCGGTGCGAGCGCGCCTCGATGGCGGCTGCCAGCTCGGCGTCCGGAAGCTTCACCAGGCGATCCGCGACTGGGGGGCGATTGACCCAAACGAGGCTGGACCTCCGGCCACGCAAGGGAACGAGCGTGAAGGGGCCGGAATCGGTGTGGAACTCCGTCGAAACGTCGTGGTGGTCGCGCTCGTGGCGGAGAATGGTCGTGAGGGCGACCTGCGGGTAGCGCGTCTCGCGCGCCTCGAGGCCGGCCAGGTCGCGCAGGTGGGACTTGCGGCCGTCCGCGGCCACGACGATCCGGCCCGCCACGGCCGAGCCGCTGGCGAGGGTTACTGTCCCGAGCTCCGGGCCTTCCAGTCCGGAGGCGAATTCCGGCACCCACGCGATCCGGCCATCCCGCTCGACGGCCTTGCCCAGCAGCTCGACCAGGGCCGCGTTCCCGATGTTGCGGCCGAAGGCAGAGAGGCCGATCTCCTCTGCCCGGAACTCGACAGGCGGTGGCCGGAACAGGCTGGCCGTATCGTCCACCAGCCGTAGGACGCGTAGCGGCTGGGACGCGGCCTCCAGCGCCTCCTCCACGCCGAGGCTCCGGAGGAACGCGAGCGACGTCTCGAGAAGCGCGGCGGTCCGCCCGTCCCGGCGCTCACCGGGCGGTCCGACGAGGGCCGTCGAGAGACCTGCGCGCGAAAAGGCGAGGGCGGCGGCAAGGCCGACCGCCCCTGCGCCCACCACGACGGCATCGAAGTGCTTTTCGGTCATGTGGTCCCCAAGCCACAGGGCAGTTGCCGCCGGCCATCGCGGCTTCTAATGGGTCGGCCAGTGAAGAGGGAGAGAGACATGGTCGCGGCAGTTCGGGTTCATCAGTATGGCGGGCCCGAGGTACTCACTTACGAAGAAGTCGATCTGCCGGCCCCCGGGCCCGGTGAGCTCCGCGTCCGCCAGACCGCGATCGGCGTCAACTACATCGATACCTATTTCCGCAGCGGCCACTATCAGGCGCCGTCGCTTCCCTTCATCGCCGGCAACGAGGCGGCGGGCGAGGTCACGGCGCTCGGGGAAGGCGTCACCGGCTTCAGCGTCGGCGATCGCGTCGCCTACGTGACGGCGCTGGGCTGCTACACGGCTGAGCGGAACGTTCCCGCGGCCGTTGCCGTGAAGCTGCCGGAAGGGGTCTCCGACGAGACCGCCGCCGCCATGATGCTGAAGGGCATGACCGTCGAGTACCTGCTCCACCGCTCCTACAAGGTGCGGAAGGGCGACGCGATCCTCGTCCATGCCGCGGCTGGCGGCGTCGGCCTCATCCTCTCGCAATGGGCCAAGCATCTCGGCGCGACGGTCATCGGAACCGCAGGTAGCGAGGCCAAGGCCGAACTCGCCCGCCAGAACGGCTGTGATCATGTGATCCTGTACCGTCAGGAAAACTTCGTCGACCGGGTCCGGGAGATCACGGGCGGTGAGAAATGCGCCGTGGTCTATGACGGCATTGGCAAGGATACGGTCGTGCAGTCGCTCGACTGCCTCAAGCCGCTCGGGACGCTCGTCAATTTCGGCTCGGCGTCGGGCCCGGTCGAGAACTTCAACCTCGGCCTGCTCGCCCCGAAGGGCTCGCTCTACGTCACCCGGCCGACGCTCAACACCTTCACGGCGAAGCGCGAGTGGCTGGAGGAGATCGCCAAGAACCTCTTCGACGTCGTCGCGTCGGGCGTGGTGAAGATCACCATCAACAAGCGCGCGAAGCTCGCCGAGGCGGCCGACGTGCATCGCGCCCTGGAGGGCCGCGAGACCACCGGCGCGACGATCATGACGCCCTGATCCCAGGGCGTCTCGCGGTCAGACGGCCTGGCCGAACAGGTCGTAATCGCCCGAGCGCTCGATCCGGCAGGTGACGATGTCGCCTTGCCGGAGCGGACGCCGCGAAGCGATGTGAATGGTGCCGTCGATCTCCGGCGCCTCGTATTTCGAGCGGCCCTTTGCGATCGGGCCGCTCGCCTCGTCGATGATGACCGGGAGGCGCTTGCCGACCTTCCGGGCAAGGTTCTTGCGGCTGATCTCGCGCTGGGCGGCCATGAAGCGGTGCCAGCGCCGCTCCTTCACCTCGTCCGGGACAGGCGCGGCGAACTCGTTTGCGGGTGCGCCGGCGACCGGCTCGAACTTGAAGCAACCGGCCCGGTCGAGCTTCGCTTCCTTCAGCCACTCCAGAAGAAGCTCGAAGTCTTCGTCCGTCTCGCCGGGGAAGCCCACGATGAAGGTGGAGCGGATGGCGAGGTCCGGCACGGCAGCCCGCCACGCCTTGATGCGCTCCAGCGTCTTCTCGCCATGGGCCGGCCGGCGCATGGCCTTCAGGACGCCGGGCGAGGCATGCTGGAAGGGAATGTCGAGATAGGGAAGGACGAGGCCGTCGGCCATCAGCTGCATGATCTTGTCGACATGCGGATAGGGATAGACGTAGTGCAGCCGGACCCAGGCGCCGAGCTGGCCCAGCTCCTTGCTCAGATCAAAAAAGCGAGCGCGGACAGAGTGATCCCGCCACATGCTCTCCGAGTACTTGAGGTCGATGCCGTAGGCGCTCGTGTCCTGAGAGACGACGAGCAACTCCTTCACGCCGGCCTTCACGAGCTTCTCGGCCTCGCGCAGCACCTCGGCGGCGGGGCGGCTGACGAGGTCGCCCCGCAGCTTGGGGATGATGCAGAAGGTGCAGCGGTGATTGCAGCCTTCGGAAATCTTCAGATAGGCGTAGTGCCGCGGGGTGAGCTTGACCCCCTGCGGCGGCACGAGGTCCATGAACGGGTCGTGCTGAGGCGGCGACGCCTGGTGGACGGCCGCGAGGACGCTTTCGTATTGCTGCGGGCCGGTGATCGACAGGACCTCGGGGAACCGCTCGCGGATCGCCTCGGGCTCGGCACCCATGCAGCCCGTCACGATCACCCGGCCGTTCTCGGCCAGCGCATCTCCGATGGCCCCGAGCGACTCGGCCTTTGCCGAATCGAGGAAGCCACAGGTGTTCACGATGACGACGTCGGCCCCATCATGCCGCTTCGTGAGCTCGTAACCCTGCGCCCTGAGCTGCGTGATGATGCGCTCGGAATCGACGAGCGCCTTCGGGCAGCCGAGCGACACGAAGGAGATCTTGGGGGCGACAGCGTTCATCGGTAACGGACGTCCTGGATCCTGGTATCAGCCGATCCCGGCATCCCAGGATCCCTCCACGACAAGTGGAGCGTCGAGCTCGAAGGTTTCGCAATCGGCGGGGGTGCCGGTCTCTTGCATCGCCATGACGAAGGCTCCGCCGTCGCCAAGTGCGAAGAGCGGTGCATGCCATGTTCCGGCCGAATAGAGAAATGGGGTTTGCGGTCGCGCAATGAAAGCCCGCGCCGATGGGAGGTCGGGCGTGCCGTCCACGGCGGCACCGGAGACGACCACCAGCGCGGCCGCGCCGTCCAGGGCGAAAAAGGCCTGATCCGACTCCGTGTGGCGCTCCAAGAGCATGACCCGGATCGGTAGTGTGCTGCCCGTCACATCGTATCTAGCAAGAACCGTCCGCCCGGAAGAAGACCGGAAGCTTGCGAGGTCGCGCCGGGTGGCCCGGCCCTCGTTGACCAGCCGCGGCGGCAGGTCCGTACCGCTGAGCAGGTGGCCGAATGGCGCGAAGGCCTCTCGCGTGAGTCGCTCGGCGACGAGGCGCATCGGGCTAGAGCCCGGCCGCCTTCCGGAGCGCCGCGTTGATCCGCTCCTGCCATCCGGCACCCTCTGCTTGGAAGTGCTCGACCACCTCGCGATCGAGGCGAATGGACACGAGCTCCCTGGCCGCCGGGAGTTTCACGGGCTTCGGGGATGCCGTCGCAGGCTCCCCGAGGGGCTTCGTCGTGGCTGCCCGGAACGCTCGCTCCGCCGTCGCTCTGGCGTCGCCGCCACTCCGTCTCGACCGATCCACCATGGCTTCCCTAACTCCTCGTCGAGGACCCGATACACGGAAGCTGCGCCGGGGACGACCTCGATCGCTCTCAGCCGCGCCTGCGCTTCTTCTTCGGCGTGGGCCGAAGGACGATGATCTCGATCCGCTCGGAGGCGACGCTGGGCTGGAAGGGGCGGTGGAGGGAGTCACCGAGGACGAGCTGAAGGGTATGCCGTCCCGGCGGGAGGTCGAGCCTCGTCTCCGTCTGCCCGCCGCCGAAATGGATGTGGTTCTTGTCGGCGGGGATGGGCTCGAGCGGATCGAGCGGCGTCTTCACATCGACGAGGAGGTGGTGATGACCTGTGTTGGCGGTCGTCACGCCCGCCTGGGTCACGCCCATGCCGCGAAGCCCGAACTGAACGACGAAGGGGCCGCGGATGCGCGCGCCGTTCACGGGGGCGATGAAGTAGACCCTTGCGTCCGCAGGGGCCGCCGTGGGGGGAGGATTGGCCGGCGCCGCCGGTGCCGTGTGGCCGGTATGAGGCGGTGTCGGCTGTGCGAGGGCCGAGAATGGCAGCAACAGCGTCGCCGCCGCGATCAGGTAACGTACCCTTCCCATCGATGCTCCCCCTTCGCTTCGATCCGCGATCTCACATGTCGCGCGCCACCCTGAAGCCGTGGTTCGGATACCTCACGGAGGCGTCGTAGAATTCCCGGCTCGAGATCCGCAGCCCGGCTTCGTCGCTGTTCCAGGCCCCGCCGCGAAGCACGCGCTCCCGGCATTGCGGTCCCGTCCAGGCCGAGCCGTCGCGCGGGGCGCCGCGATAATCCTTGTGCCAGCAATCCTGCGTCCATTGCGTCACCGAGCCCGTGACGCCATGAAGTCCGAAGGCATTGGCCGGGAAGGCCGCGACGTCCGGCGGCGAGCGGGGCACGGGGCGGGTACAGCCGCGGCAGGGGGACATGTCGCTCCGGAACTGGTCTCCCCACCAGAACTTCGTGGTCGTTCCCGCGCGGGCCGCATATTCCCATTCCGCTTCGGTCAGCAGCCGATAGGCGCGGCCGGCTCGCCGGGACAGCCAGGAGAGATAGGCCTGCGCGTCGTTCCAGCTGACGTTGCGGACCGGTTCGTTCGGCTCCCCGCCGGGGTCGAAGGAGCAGGCCCCTTCGGCCGCGCATTCCCGCCACTCGGCGACCGTCACGGGAAAGCGGCCGGCTGCGAACCGGCCGACCGTCACCTCGCGAACCGGGCGCTCGGTTGGATCGGCCGTGCTCCCCATGCGGAACTTGCCCGCCGGCAGCGCGACCAGTTGCGGGCACCCTTGGCAATCCTGGGTGACGCCCGGCGGCAGAGCCGGGAGTTCAGGCCGGGATGGCGCCGCAACCTCCTGGGTCTGAGCGGGCCGGGGCGCCTCGCGCCGGCTGGGCTGTTCGGCGGGCACAATGAGCGGGGCCGGTGCCGGGGGAACCGCCGCCGGCGGCGGGAGCACCGCCTCGACCGGCGCCGGGCGTGGCTCTGGAGGCGGGGGTGGAGGAGGCGGCAGAAGGGCGATGCTCGGTGCCGGATCGGGCGTGGTACGAGCCGGATCAGGGCCGGGACGAGCCAGCTCCGGTGCGGGACGAACCGGCTCCGGAGCTGGACGCGCGGCTTCCTGGAGGGGACGAGTTGGCTCTGGGGCTGGCCGCGCCGGTTCCGGGGTCGGCTCGGGCGCCCGCACGGTCTGCCTTTCGGGAGATCGCGGCGGCACCGTAACGGGTGCCGGAGCAGGCTGCGTGACAGCCGCTGTGTTTCCGGACGCCGTTTGGGCCGGACCGGGCGAGGGCGAGGAATCCTCGCCGAGCCGCTGCGAAAGGAAAAAGCCTGCCCCGGCGCTCACGAGCAGCGCCAGGGCGGCCGCGCCGGCCACCAACCAGCGCGGCCGCGGTGCGGCGGAACCACGGGTGGATATTCGCGTGGTTTCCGGCTCCCAGGCGGCGACCTCCGCCATGCTGGCAGGGCGGTCCTCCGGCCGCGGCTGGAGCATCTTGGCCAGGAGCGGCCGGAAGGATGGGTCGATCCGCTTGAGGTCCGGGAGGACCTGGCGCTTGCGGACCACATCGAGCTGCGTGCCGCCCATGTTGAGCGGCTCCCCGAGGAGCGCTGCCGCAAGGGTCAGGCCGAAACTGTAGATGTCAGACTTGGTCCCCGCCGTGCCGCCATAGAGGCCGACCTGCTCGGGCGAGGCGTAGTTCGACTTGCCGGCAAAGCGGTCGCCGATGACGGTTCCGCCCCCGAAGGCGCTCCGGGCGATGCCGAAATCGATGAGCTTCGCCCGGGACGCGTCGCCGTCCGGGAGGATGATGTTGTCCGGCGAGACGTCACGGTGGACGATCCCGGCCCGGTGGGCGGAGTCCAGCGCCGAGCCGATGCGGCGCTGCAGGATGCGCACGCTCGAGAGTGGCAGGGGCCCCTGCGCGATGAGGTTCGAAAGCGAGGTGCCCTCGACCAGCTCCATCGCCAGGTAGGGGCATTGCAGGTCCGGATCCGTGGTGAAGACGTAGTAGCGGACGACGGCCTCGTGCTGGAGGTTGTGGAGCGCAGCAGCCTCCTTCCGGAACAGCGCCAGGACGGTGTCGTTCTCGGTCAGGTCCGCCCTGACCATCTTGATGGCGACCTTGATCCCCGTCTCGATCGCTCGGCCGCTGAAGACCTCGCCCATCCCACCGGTCGCGATCAGCGACTCGATTTCGTAGATGCCGTTGAGGCGGGTTCCCGGACGGATCTGCCGCCGGAACTGCGCCGGGAAATCCGATGGCTCCTTCATGCGAGCCTCCAAGGTCGCGCCGAACCTCTGCCCCCAGCGGCTCGGACGAACGGGATGGGTTCCCGAAAGCTTCCCAGACTCTGACTGGGACTCGGTTCCCAGGCTGCGCGTTTCACCGCCTCTGCCCCGCCTCTGCCACTCCGCATCATGCACAAGCGGCACGAGGCGAGTGTGCTCCAGGGCACACGACGGGTGACCCGCGCTCTTTGAAGAATAGCGCGACTGAAGCCGTCGGCGAAGTGGTGCAAAGGATAATCCGGCCCCGCTTCCTGCGGAGGATGCGCCCGAGGCTCGTTCAGGGCACCCTCCGTCTGCTCGCGGGACATCTTCACGGCCGAGACTAAGCCTCGGCGGCCCTTACCGCCGGGCGCACGACAGGAGCGGCTTCGCTCCAGCCGCTGCACGTTCGGGTGAAATGAGGATTCCGACGGTTTGCGCCGATTTTCTCTTTCTGTCGCTGAACGGAGAAGATTCATTCTCTCTGGAGCGCTGCGATCGCCTGCTCCCTTTCCTTGCCCTTCCTTGTTCGAGCCGCAATATTGCACTGCACGTTCTGACAGGTCGGGTAGATGAACCGTCGAGAGATTTTGGCCACGATCGGCGCGGTCGCGCTCAGCGCTGGCTCCGCGCGCACGGCGCTAGCAGAAGCCCCCCGCCGGGGCGGCGTGCTCACCGTGCAGCTCAATGGCGAGCAGCGGGTCCTGAACCCGGCCATTCGGGCCTCGACGGGCGTCTACATCATCACCTCCAAGATCATGGAGGCGCTGGTCGATCTCGATAAGGACGGAAAGCCGAGCCCGGTCCTCGCGACCAGCTGGGAGGCGGCGCCGGACGGGAAGACGATCACGTTCAAGCTGCGCGAAGGCGTGACCTGGCACGACGGCAAGCCCTTCACCTCCGCGGACGTCCAGTACACGGCCATGGAGATGTGGAAGAAGTATCTGAATTACGGTACCCAGCTTCAGCAATATCTCGACGCCGTCGATACGCCGGACGCCAATACGGCCGTGTTCCGCTATTCCCGGCCGATGCCGACGGACCTGCTTCTCCGCGCGCTCTGCGATCTCGGCTACATCGCCCCGAAGCACGTCTTCGAGGGGACGAACGTCCTCGAGAACCCGGCGAATACGGCCCCGATCGGCACCGGCCCGTTCAAGTTCGTCCAGTACGAGCGAGGTCAGTACGTCATCGCCGAGCGGAATCCGAACTACTGGCGCAAGGAATTCCCTTATCTCGACCGCATCGTCTGGCGCTTCATCACGGACAAGGCAGCCGCGACCGCGGCGCTGGAGACGGGGCAGGTCCTGACCTCCGAGTACAACGCGCTCGCGTTGGCGGACCTCGATCGTCTGAAGAGCGACAAGCGGTTCACGGTTTCGAGCCGCGGCCTCGAGGCGAATGCGTTCAACAACACGCTGGAATTCAACACGCGCCGCAAGGAGCTGTCGGACGTGCGCGTCCGCCGCGCCATCGCGCACGCGATCGACGTGCCCTTCTTCATCGAGAACTTCATCTACGGGGAGGGCAAGCCGGCCACCGGGCCGATCCCGTCCTCATCGACCGCCTTCTATCCGGAAGGATCCAAGCCTCCCTACGAGTTCGACGTGAAGCGCTCGAACGCGCTCCTCGACGAGGCCGGCTACAAGCGCGCCTCCGGCGGCATCCGCTTCTCTCTGAAGCTCGTACCCATCCAGAACGGCGAGGACGTGCCGCTGCTCGCGACCTTCATCCAGCAGTCGCTGCAGAATGTCGGCATCCGGGTCGAGATCGTGAATCTCGACAATGCCGGCGCGCTCGCCACCGTCTATCGCGAGTGGAATTTCGACCTGGCGACGGGCTGGCACCAGTACCGGGGCGACCCGGCGGTCTCCACGACCGTCTGGTATCGTTCCGGCTCGCCGAGGGGCGCGCCGTGGACGAACCAGTATGGCTGGCAGTCGGACGCGGTCGACAAACTGGTCGACGATGCGGCCGCGGAACTCGATCCCGCCAAGCGCAAGGCGCTCTACGCGCAATGGGTGAAGGCCGTGAACGAGGAAATCCCCGTTTGGATGATGACCGAGCGGACGTTCCTGGCGGCCACGTCCAAGAAGGTGAAGAACGACCACAACTACCCGCGCTGGGGCTCGGGCGACTGGCACGACACCTGGGTCGAGGGGTAAGGAAGCCCTGTCGCCTCTCCCCGTGAGAACGGGTAGAGGCCGAGCGACGCAAAGCGTCGACGGGTGAGGGGCACAACGCTGTGCCTCTCACCGCCCCTCATCCGGTTGCTCTGAACCCGGCTGTTGCCGAGTTCAGCCTATCGGCACGCAAGTCGGGCAGGCCCGACTTGCGTTCGAGCAACTCGACTTCTCCCCGCTGGCGGGGAGAAGATGGCCGCACCCATGACCATCCTCCTCCTCGCCCTTCGCCGGCTGGCCGCGAGCCTCCCGACGCTGCTCCTGATCCTGGTCGGACTGTTCCTGCTGCTGCAACTCGCGCCCGGGGACACCGTCGACGCGCTCATGGCGCAGATGGGGGGAGGGGACCCGGCAACGGCGGCCGAGCTCCGCCGCTATTACGGGCTGGACCTCTCGGCTGCGGCCCAGCTCGGGCGCTATGTCCTCCGTCTCGTCCAGCTCGACCTCGGGATGTCGGCGATCTACGGCAAGCCTGTCGCCGACGTCATTGCCGAGCGGCTCCCGGTGACGCTCCTGCTGATGGGGACATCGCTCACGCTCGCCTTTATCGGCGGGATGACCCTCGGCGTGATCGCGGCGCGGACCGTCGGCCGCTGGCCCGACACGCTGCTCTCGACCTTCGGCCTGATCTTCTACGCGACGCCTTCCTTCTGGTTCGGCCTGATGGGGATCGTGGTCTTCGCGATCACGCTCGGATGGCTTCCATCCGGTGGCTTCGAGGAGGTCGGGTCGGGCGCAACGGGCCTCGAGAGAGCGCTCGACATCGCGCGCCACCTGGTACTCCCGACCGTGACACTCGCCCTCATCTTCCTGGCGACCTACCTCCGGGTGATGCGGACCGCGATGCTGGAGGTCATGAACCTCGACTTCGTCCGCACGGCCCGTGCCAAGGGCGTCGGCCAGACCGCGGTCACCATCCGTCACGCGCTGCGCAACGCGCTCCTTCCGATGGTGACGATCCTCGGCCTGCAGGCGGGCACGATGCTCGGCGGCTCGGTCGTGGTGGAAAGCGTCTTCGCGCTGCCGGGCCTCGGGCGCCTTGCCTATGAATCGGTCGTCCAGCGCGACCTCAACACGCTTCTCGGCATCGTGTTCGTGTCCGCCATCCTCGTCATCCTCATCAACTTCGTGGTCGACCTTCTCTACGCCTGGCTCGACCCCCGCATCGCGGCGGGCGCCTGAGATGGTGCTTCTCGACCGCTACCGGCGCAGCCCGGCCTCGATCGTCGGGGCCGTGCTTCTTCTTCTCGTGATGGGGGTCGCCGTCGCGGCGCCGTTCGTGTTCCCGAAGGACCCGCTGAGCCTCGCCGGACGCCCGCTGCAATGGCCGATGGCGAACCCGCGCTTCTGGCTCGGGACGGATCCGAGCGGCCGCGACATCGCCTCCCAGATCTTCCATGGCGCCCGCGTGGCCCTGCTGATCGGGCTCGTCGCAGCCGTGATCTCCGTCGGGATCGGGATCGTCATCGGAGCCCTCGCGGGCTTCTACGGCGGCTGGGTCGACACGCTGCTGATGCGCGTTGCCGAGGCCTTCCAGACGCTGCCGAGCTTCCTCCTGCTCCTCGTCTTCGTCGCGGTATTCGGGTCCGACATCATCACCGTGACGATCGCGATCGGCCTCGTCTCGTGGCCGGCACCGGCGCGCCTCACGCGGGCCGAGTTCCTCTCGCTGAAGAACCGCGAATTCGTGCAGGCCTGCAGGGTGCTCGGCATGAGCGATGCCAAGATCATCTTCCAGGAGATGCTGCCCAACGCGCTTCCGCCCGTGATCGTCTATGGCAGCATCGTCATGGCGACGGCTATCCTGCTGGAGAGCGCGCTCGCCTTCCTGTCGCTCTCGGATCCGAACATCGCCTCCTGGGGCAACCTGATCGGGGCCGGCCGCGGCGTGCTGCGCACGCAATGGTACGTTTCGGCCATTCCCGGCGTCGCTATCCTGCTCACCGTCCTGGCCGTGTCGCTCGTCGGGCAGGGGCTCAACGACGCGCTCAACCCGCAACTCCGCAACTCCGGCGACTGAGCCGGGGCGCTTCTCTAGAGGAAACTCCCAATGTCCCTGGCGCTCGACCACATCGTGATCGCGGTTGCGGATCTCGACGCAGCCTTCAACGACTACACGAAGCTCGGCTTCACGGTGATCCGCGGCGGCGAGCACGCGAACGGGATCACCCACAACGTGCTCGTCGTGTTCCAGGACGGAGCCTATCTCGAATTGATCGGCTGGAAGAAGCCGGAGCCGGGCAACCGCTGGTCCGACATCTTCCACACTCATGGCGAGGGCTTCGTCGACCATGCGCTCCTTCCCGACGACATCGCCGGGATCGTCTCGCGCGCCCAATCACGCGGGCTCGACATCGCCGACCCGATCGATGGTGGGCGCAACCGCCCGGACGGACAGCGCCTGGAATGGCAGACGGCGCGCTCGCCGAAGCCGGACGTGCCGTTCCTGTGCGGGGACGTCACGCCTCGTGCCGGTCGGGTGCAGGAGGGCGAGGTGCGGGTTCACCCGAACGGCGTCACGGGTGTGGCGAGCCTCACGATCGCCGTGAACGACGCCGATGTGTCCGCGAAGCGGTATGCGGCGCTGCTCGGCGGCGACGTTCCGAAGGTCGAGGAGGGCGTCGTCGGCGATGCCCCGGCGCGCACGGCTTCCTTCCGGCTCGCGAATGGCACGCGCGTGACCCTGGCGAGCCCGGTCGGCGCCGAGGGCGAACTCGCGAAGGCGCTTGCGGAGCGCGGCGAGGGTCCCTTCGCGGCCGTGTTCGCCGCGACCGGCGGTGCCGCGCGGGAGCTCGATCCGGTGCTCACGCACGGGGCGCGCCTGTCGATCGCCTGAATGGAGGGTACGATGCTCGAGCTGCCCTGCTTCTACACGCTCTCGTCGCCCTGGGCTTATCTCGGGGGGCCGCAGCTCCAGGACATCGTGCGGCGGCATCGGGTTCGGCTCGTGCTGAAGCCGTATGATTTTCAGGAGGTCGTGCCGAAGACCGGCGGCGTGCCGATCCGGACCCGGCCGCAGCCTCGGCGCGACTACCATCGCACCGAGCTGGCGCGCTGGAGCGCCTATCTCGGCCTGCCGCTCAACCTCGAGCCGAAGCACTACCCGATGCAGAACCCGGCCCCGAACTGGAACAAGTTCGCGGGCTGGACGGTCATCGCGGCCCAGCAAGCCGGCCTGGATGCCTTTCCGCTCTCGCACGCGATCCTGCGCGCGCTCTGGGCGGAGGAGCAGGACATCGCTGACCCGGCCGTGCGCCGCCGCATCGCGGACGAGAACGGGTATGACGGGGCGGGGCTCGTGTCCCTAGAGACGAGCGACACCGTCCAGGCCGAGTACCGGGCGAACGGGGAAGAGGCGGAACGCCTGGGCGTGTTCGGCTCACCCACGCTCGTCATCGACGACGAGCTGTTCTGGGGCCAGGACCGCTACGGCTTCGCCGACCGGGCGCTTGCCCTTCGGGCGGCCGCGAGATCTTAGCTCTCCAGGCCTGAAGCGATCCTCCGGACGGGCTCGGCCCGGCGCGGAGTGGGACGTGTCACCGCCTGATGATCACCGCATCGGGGTCGCGGCGTCGCTCCCAGCCTTCGCGCTCCAGTTCTGGCACGAGTTCCTGCGCGGCCGGGTAGCCGAGGCAGAAATAGCCGATCAGATTCCAGGACGGCGGGACGTCGAGGGCGGCGGCGACCTCCGCTGGATCCAGGATCGAGATCCAGCCGAGGCCGATCCCTTCGGCCCGCGCCGCGAGCCAGATCGTGTGAACGGCCATCACAGCCGAATAGGCGAGGGTGGCCGGCATGGTGCGGCGACCGAGGCCGTGGCCCTGGGGCGGATCGGGATCGACAAACACTGCGAACTGGCACGGCGCCTCGTCGAAGCCGGCGAGCTTCAGCCGGGCGTAGAGGGCGGCGCGGTCCTCCGACTGCGACTGTAGCGCATCGGCGTTGCATCGCTCGAACGAGGCCCGGACGGCGGCGCGGCGCCCGGGCTCTTCGACCACGACGAACCGCCACGGCTCGCTCAAGCCGACCGAGGGCGCTAGGCAGGCAAGCTGGATCAGGCGCTCCAGGGTGCCGTCCGGGAGCGGGTCCGTCTTGAACCGGCGCACATCCCGCCGCCAGGCGATCAGCTGCGCGAGGCCATCTCGAAAGTCCGTGCCGAACTGCATGGCAGCACCTTCAGAGGGCAAAGAACGGCGTGGTCTCGAGTTCCGGCTCGGCGAAGGCTTCCAGCAACTTTCGCTGGTGATCGAGGTCCTCGCGGAACAGCGCCTGCGCGACGCCGACCGCGAGCTTGTTCGCGCCGATCTCGACGCCAGGGATATCGCCGGAGAGCTGGCGATGGCTCAGATGCGCGGAGTAGTTGAACAGATGGATGCGGGACAGCGCCGGGCTGCTACCTGGCGTCTTTCCGACCAGTTCGAACGCCCGGCCGAGATAGGGGAACCGCGCGAGGGCCGGACGCCGGAGTTCCTCGGGCGGGTCGTAGCGGTCACCCCACGTCGCCGCCTCGCCCGCGACCGCGCGCAGTTCGGGCGTGGCCGCGAGATCGACCCTGAAGCCCGTCCCGACGATCAGGAAGTCGGCGAAGGCGTCGGGCCGCCCATCGATGCCGAGCCGCACGCCCGACCCGCCGAGGACGGCTGAGGTGATCGGTGATCCGAGGTGGATGCGGAATTGCTCGTGCCGGATCGTCCTGTGCACGGTCTCGTGCGGGGGCGGCGCCTGAAGATCCTCGAGATAGACGCTGAACGCCCATTTCTCGGCATCGTCGAGCGCCTCCCAGCCATGGTACCAGCCCGGATTGGCGGTGCCGCGGCTCTTGTTAACCTGGGGCAGGACCTTGCGGCGGACGTACATGTCCACTGCCCCGGCGCCAGCCTCGAGCGCGGTCGCAGCGTTGTCCCAGGCCGAGGCGCCCCCGCCCAGGACCGCGACCTTCCGGCCGCGGAGCCTCTCGAAGTCGATCGGGTCAGCGGAGTGCGCGGCAAGGTCGGGGAAGAGCGAGGCATCGACGAAATCGGGGATGAAGCCGCCGCCGATCCCGCCACGTCCCGTCGCGAGCACGAGGTGCCGGACGAAGCGAGTGCGGTCTCCCTCGGGGCCGCGCAGCGAAACCTGGAGCAGGTCGTCGGCAGGCTCGACGCTCACGAGTTCCATTTCGTTCGCCACCGGAAGCGCGAGAACCCGGACCAGCCAGCCCAGATACTCCGCCCAGACGGCATTCGGGATCTTGTAGAGCGCTTCCCAGCCGGCATCGCCCTCCCGGGCCTCGTACCAGGCACGGAAGGTGAGGGTTGGGATGCCGAGCGCCGGCCCCGTCAGGTGCTTCGGTGAGCGAAGCGTCTCCATGCGGGCGAAGGTGGTCCAGGGACCCTCTCGGCCGGCTGGCGCACGGTCCACCAACTCCAGGTGGCGCACGCCAACGGAGATCAGGGCGGATGCCGCAGCGATGCCGAGCATTCCCGCCCCGACGACGAGCACGTCGAGCACCTCCGAGCCGTCGGGCGCGGTGACGCGGGCAGGCCAGTTCGCAGGGGGGAAGTTGAGACGCGCAAGGTCGGCCCGCAGGCGGCCTTCGAGCGCAGCAAGGCCGCTCATGGGTGGGTCATCTACCCGGCAAGGGAACGGGGGAAAAGGGGAATCCGACGCCCCGTCCTCCACGTGTCGACAAAGCCGCCCGAGAGGCCTGATCGGCGCTCCGTTCCGGCCAGACCTAGGCGCAGGAAGTAGTCCCGACAAAGCACGAGGGAAACTGCCCCGCACCTCGGAATAGCCGCCGAGACCATCCGCCATGCACACGGGCGGGGCGGCGGGGTCGGGAGGTACGTCCAAGTTGAAGAAGCACCCTCGACCGCCCTGTGATGAAGCTTGAAGGTGGGGTGCCGCCAGTCGGCGCCGTCGGGGACATCCCTTGGGCAGGCACCTGATTCCGGAGAGCTGCGTGAGCGACGTGCAGCACGAGATCCTCGAAGCGGACCAACTCCCTCAGCTGCGAAGTGATTGGCTCAGCCTGGAGGGGTCGGCCACCGGCTTCCAGACCTATGATTGGTGCCACGCGTGGGTGAAGGCGGCCGGCGAGGCCGGTAGCCCGGAGAGCGTCCGGATCCTGGTTCAGAGAGTGGCCGGGAAGGTGGCGCTGATCTGGCCGATGGCCATTCGGCAGCTCGGACCCTGCCTCATCCTGCATACGCTAGGGGAGCCCGCGACGCAGTACAGCGAGGTTCTGATACGCGACGATCCCCAGGGCCAGGAACTGCTCGCACTGGCCTGGGCGGCCATCTCGTCATGGAAGGGCATCGACGCGATCGAGCTGCGCCGCGTGCGTCAGACCTCCAAACTGTCGCAACTGGAGGCCCTGCGCCGTTTCGAGGCTCCCGGATCGCTCGAGGCGGCCCCCTATGTCGATGTCTCTGGAAAGGCCGGAGGAAGCGCCATCGGGCAGCGGACGGGCCGATCCCGGAACGCGCTCCGCCGCCATGAGCGCCTCCTGTCCGAGCACGGGGAGGTCCGGTTCGAAATCCTCAGGGGCCCGGAGGATCAACTCGGCGCCTGTCGCGAGGCCCGGATCCTCAAGGACAGCTGGCGCGCGCGTAAGATGATCGTCACCGCCGGTTACGCGCACCCGGCCAGCCAGGGCTTTCTGGAAAGCCTGGCCGAGCAGGGTCAGCTCTGTGGGGCGAGGCTGCGGGTGGGCGAGGACACCGCGGCGATCGAGATCGGGATGGTGAGGAACGGCGTCTACCTGTCGCTGGTTCAGAGCTACGACGAGCGCTTCTCCCGCCATGCTCCCGGCCGGATTCTCTTCTGGCGCTTTCTCGACGAGTGCCCGAAGCTCGGCATTACCGTCTTCGACTTCCTTGCTCCGGCGACCAGGCACAAGCAGGAATGGTCGGAGGAGGCCGTCGCCACGCGGGACTACTTCGTCCCGATCTCCAGGCGGGGGCGCGTCGCGGCCTACTACCTCTCCCACACGAAGCCGGCCCTCAAGCGGATCTATCTCAGGCTTCCCGGATGGGGGAAGAAGATCGCGGAACGGTCCCTGCTGCGATTGAGCTGAGTGGCAAGCCTGCGCGGGCGCGCCGGCGCCCCTTCTATGCGGACTTGGCGAACCTCTCCGGCCGGTTCGGCGCTCCGGGCCTGAGCCGACGGAGACCTCGAAGCATCCGCTTGGCGACACGCGACACGAACCGTGCCCAGTGATGCGCGTGCGATGCGGGGCCGGTGTCGGTCGCCAGCCACCTGAGCCTGGACGCATAGGCGAGGGAGGCTTCGTCGCAGGCACGCTTGAGCGGATCGGCGTAGAAGGCCGCGATCTTGCCCGATGACATGCCGGGGCTCGCCAGCCAGCCGGGAACATGCTCCCGCAGGCGCTCGACATCCGTCAGGACCTTGAGCGTCCCGGTGCCCGTCGCCGGGCAGGGCACCGCGAACGCGTCCCCGATCGCCACGACCCCGTCGGCCTCGACCTTGCGCGTCGTCTGGAGGTCGGTCGGCCGGATCTTCACCGGTCCGACCACCTGATAGGGCCCGGTCAACCGCGCGAGGCGCGGCAGCAGAGCCTCGAGGGCCTGCGTCGGGTCTTCCCGAAACCTTGCCACCCGCGGGTCCTTCAGCGGCATGTACAGGAAGAGATTGGCGCGCATTGTCCGCTCGAGGCGGAAGAGCGTGATGTAGCCGACGTCGTCGCCGACCCGCTCCGCATTGTACTGCAGGCCCTGGAAGGCGAATTCGAGCCCGTCCCTACGCTGGAGGTCGAAGCCGAGCGTGATGGAGTGGCACTTGCGGAGCAACTCGCGCTCCATGCCGAGCTTCTCGAGCAGGGACCAATTCAGCCCGCTGGCCATGACGACCAGGCGCCCCTTGATCTCGCTCCCATCGAGGAGGCGTACGCTTGGCGCCGTAGCGCTCGGCTGGATCTCCTCCGCCCAGGAGACGTACCTCTTCACGGCGTTCGGAACCTGCGCCCGAACCGCGTTGACGAGGTCTTCGTAGCGGAAGCTGCCCTGATGGAACGGCACCTTGTCCAGGAGCCATCCGAAGCGGGCTATCCAGAGTTCCTCCATATGCGTGGAGATCCTGGAGACGCATTCGGACAGACCCAGCCGACGAAGAATTTCGAAGCGGTAGCCCTCGAGCTTTTCGCACCGGAAATCGGTGGGGTATTTCTCGTGCGGATCGATGAGAGCCACGTCATAGCCGGCCCGGCCAAAGACTGTCGCTACGAGGGCGCCGGCAAACCCGCCCCCGACGACGATGATCTCTGCTTCCATCAAGGTTTTGGCTCTGAGGCTGATCGAAGAGAGACAATCCGAAACAGCATCAGGTTGCCGGATTGACTGGCGAGGGGAGTGTTTGGAGCGGGTGGGTCGGTGCCGCCCCGACCGCCAGACGAGGGGGAACCTCGTCGTCGCCTGCTTCACCCGCGTTGGATCAAGGATCCTATTCTCGCGGCAGCCCCACAACTTGTCTGGCGAGGTAATCCTCCGCGCCGCCTTCCGCGAAAGCTCATCCGGCGTAGGGCCCGATCGCGTCAGCTCCTCGGGTGGCGCCAGGGCTCCGGACGGGCGAGCAGCCCGTCCGGCCGCATCGGGCAGCCGCAGCCTGCGGAACGCAGGCCGGGCGAACCCACTTGATCCGTCTCAATCTGCCGAGCCGCGGGCACGATAGCTTAGCGGCAGGATCTGGGGGATTGCTCATGGCCATCGAGGGTTTGAAGAACCTGCTTGTCGGCTTCACCAAGGACGATGCGCGCCCGAGTTGCGCGGCCGCCTATGCCATCTCGCTCGCCAGGCAAGCCGGCGCGCACCTCACGATCCAGGGTCTATCTGCGCGGATCGTCGTCGCCGCCGTGGTTGCGACCGAGTTCGCGCAGGGGCTCGTCGCCGACGACAACCAGCGTCGCCTCGCATTGGCGGAGGCTGCCACGGACGCGGCGCGGCAGGACGCGGCGGCGCAAGGCGTCCCCTGCACGAGCGAGGCGATTCAGCTGCCGCTGACCGATGCCGCGTCCGCGTTGGGTCGGCGGGCGCGCCTGCACGACCTGACGATCATGGACGGGCCGGAGGACTTGTTGTCGTTCCCGAGGGCGATGGTCGAGGAGGTGCTGTTCACGAGCGGGAGGCCGGCCATCATCCTTCCGAGGGGAGCCGAGTCGTTCCAGCCCGGTCACGTTATGGTGGCGTGGGACGGCAGTGCCGCGGCCGCCCGGGCGGTGAACGAGGCGATGCCATTTCTCAGGGCCGCGGAGGAGGTCAGCCTGGTTGCGGTGGCCGAGGCGAAGAAGGAGGCCATGATCCCAGGCTCCGAAATCGCCCCCCACCTCGCGCGACACGGGGTGAATGCGACAGTGGTCGATCTCCAGCCCGGCACGCGCGATGTCGCGACCGCGCTCCGCGAGCAGGCGCTGAACCGGCGGACGAGCCTCATCGTGATGGGCGCCTTCGTCCATTCCTGGTGGCGCGAGGTCACGCTCGGGGGTGTGACGGAGGCCTTCCTGGAGAAGCCGCCGGCACCTCTCTTCCTGGCCCATTGACGGCAGCGCTACGGAATCAGGACGGCGGCGCCGATGAGGCGACCGTCGCGAAGGTCGGATAAGGCCTCGTTCGCCCGGGACAGCGGGTAGGGCACCGTCTGCGTCCTCACTCCGGCTTTGGGTGCGATGCTCAGGAAATCGAGCCCGTCCTGCCGCGTGAGGTTCGCCACGGAGACGACCTGCCGCTCCTCCCAGAGGATGCGGTAGGGAAAGCTCGGGATGTCGCTCATATGGATCCCGCCGCAGACGACGCGGCCGCCCTTGCGGACCGCCCGTAGCGCCGCCGGCACGAGCGATCCGACCGGAGCGAAGATGATCGCCGCGTCCAGGGGGGAAGGAGGCGCCTCGTCGGACCCTCCCGCCCAGGCTGCGCCGAGCGAGCGCGCGAAGTCCTGCGCCGCGTCGTCGCCCGGCCGCGTGAAGGCGAAGACGCGGCGTTCCTGCCACAAGCAAACCTGCGCGATGATGTGGGCCGCGGCGCCGAACCCGTAGATCCCGACCGTCTCCGCATCGCCCGCAGCCACCAGGGAACGCCAACCGATCAGGCCGGCGCAGAGTAGCGGCGCGGTCGCGACCGGATCGTCGAAGCCGTCCAACGGGAAGGCGAAATGCGCGTCCGCGACCACGTGGGTCGCAAAGCCGCCATCCCGCGTGTAGCCGGTGAAGAGCGGCGCATCGCAGAGGTTCTCCCTGCCGCCGGCACAATAGGGGCAATGCCCGCAGGTATGGCCCAGCCAGGGCACGCCGACCCTCTGGCCGAGCGAGAGCCCGGCAACGCCCGCTCCGACGGCATCGATCCGGCCGACGATCTCGTGGCCCGGTATGATGGGAAGCTTCGGGTTGGGCAGGTCGCCATCGACGACGTGCAGATCGGTGCGGCAGACCGCGCAGGCCTCGACGGCGAGGCGGATCTCGCTACGTCCAGGCGCGGGCAGAGCGAGCTCCTCCATCCGGAGAGGCTGGCCAAGGGCGTGCAGGACCATGGCCCTCATCGAAACCTCCGCTTTCCCAAGCAGGTCTGCCTTCCCCCGCCCGGGACCCAGCGACAATGCGCTGACAGCGGGCCTCGCCGCGCAGCGATCAAACGGCCGCGGCGACCATCGCGCAGGTTGCGAGCGCCATCACGCCCGTCGAAACCCAACCGAGCCACTTGAGAACGCCCGCAACGGCGAACCGCCCCATCACGTCCTGGCGAGTACTGAACAGCATGATGATCGCCATGACGGGTACGGCGGTGACGCCGTTGATCACGGCGCTCCAGAACAACGCCTTGATCGGGTCGATCCCCGTGAAGTTCATCGCCATCCCGACGAGGGTGGCGAGGCCGACCGTGCCGTAGAAGGCCTTCGCCTCGTTCCAGCGTCTGGAGTACCCAGTCGGCCAGCGCCGGGCTTCACCGAGCGCATAGGCCGCCGAACCTGCCAGGACGGGCACTGCCAGCAGGCCCGTCCCGATGATGCCGAGCGCGAAGACCGCAAACGCGAACTGCCCAGCGATGGGCCGCAAGGCTTCAGCGGCCTGAGCGGATGTCTGGATCTCCGTGATGCCATGGGCATGCAGGGCCGCGGCGGTCGTGACCATGATGGCCAAGGCCACGATGTTCGACACTCCCATTCCGACGAGCGTATCGATCTCGATCCGGTGGAGCGCCACTTGCCCTTGCTCGGGAGCGTCGAGCAGGTCCTTGCGGTGGGCGTATGCGCCGATCTCCTCGACCTCCTCGGCGGCCTGCCAGAAGAACAGGTAGGGGCTGATCGTCGTGCCGAAGACGGCAACCACCGTGGTCAGGTAATCCGCCGAGAACGTGATCTGCGGCCAGAAGAGGGATGCCGCAAGCGCCCCCCAATCCACATGCACGGTCACCAGGGCCGCGAAATAGGTGAAGAGGGCGAGCGTGAGCCACTTCAGTACGGCGACGTACCGCGAATACTGAAGAAAGATCTGCAGGTACACGCAAAGGCCTGCGAACAGGAGGATGTAGGGCCAGCGCGGGCCGGGAGCCAGCAGCGTCACAGCATCGGCCATCGCGCCGAGATCTGCTCCGAGATTAATGGTGTTCGCCGTGAGAAGGAGCAGGACGACCAGCTGGAGCAGCCAGTTCGGATAGTGCATGCGCAGCACGCCGGCGATGCCGTGGCCCGTGGTGCGTCCGACCCGGGCGGAGATCATCTGGATCGCGGCCATGAGCGGGTACGAGAACAGGAGAGTCCAGGAGAGCTGGTAGCCGAACTGCGCCCCGGCCTGGCTGTACGTGGCTATGCCGCTCGGATCGTCGTCGGATGCGCCGGTGATGAGGCCGGGACCGAGCACGCGGAAAAGCCGCGGCCGGAAACGCTCGATGGCAGGGGAGGGCCACTCGGGATCGTCGAGTTCCGCCCGATCCTGTTCGGCCTCCTGCTTGTCTCGGCCGTCCTGCATCGGGGAACCCTCCGGGACAGGGGCACTCAGTGCTGCCGGCAATGCCGGAGGAAATTGCGCCGGAGTTGCGGCCTGGCTCTCGTCGATAGGCCCGTCCTCCGCCTCGGTCTGGAGATGTGTCCCATGGACAGCTGCCGCGCCTCCAGGGCGTCGGCGTAGTGCGTCCAGTCGGCGACCCCGCGGCTGCGACAAAACGCGGCGACCGCCTGCTGGCAGGCTTCCCGATCGTTCCTCGCCTCGAGTTGGACCTGCCACTGGCACGCAAGATGATCGTGGCCCTGATCATCGGGTACGGACTTCAGGAGCCGCAGCTGGAAGATCGGCATAGAGGCCTCCAAGGCTTGCCGGACCAGTCTGAGGCGACAGAAAACCCGCGCCTTGCGCGAGATCAACCGGAAGTTGGTCCAGGAAGGCTGCGGGTTCTGGCCAGACAGGCAACCGGAGGCGACGCTCCACTCGGGGGAAGGCGGAGGCTCTGATTGAGCCCGGCAAACTCACGCCGTGGCACCGAACGGACAGGAAGGAACGGCTCTGTCTCGGTACAGAGCCGTTCGGCGGTGATCGACGGCGCTAGGGCAGCGATGCGCTCACGCCGAGAGTTCTGCGATGAGCGATCCGGGCTCGACCATGCTGGATGCCGCCATCGTCGTCCGCAGGAGCCCGCCGGCGGGTGCGCATATCTCGTGCAGGTTCTCGCCGACCCGGATCATGGCGATCGGCTGCCCCTGGGTCACGCTCGCTCCATCGGAAACGAGCCAGCGCTCGAGGATCGCCTCCGGCATGAGGCTGGTCGACCAAAGATCGTCGGGCACGCGGATGTCGGGCATGCTGGTCTCCCTTGTGAATGGAGGACTGACGGCCACCGCGGAGGATCGTAGCAGGCGCGGCGTCAAAATGTCCTTCGCCTTGAGGGCGGCGACGCGGGTTTTCATTTGAGCTTCCGCCTTCGTGGCCCGGCGGACCCATGGGGAGCCTAGGTCCGGCGGCGCGACATGCCTTGATCTGAGTCACAACACCTCGAACCAGGCAGCCTATCTGGCGACCGGGACAGGAGTTCAGTCTGATGCAGGCGAGACCGAGTGCCGTAGCTCACCCCCAGCCACTCCCGGATTCGAACGTCGTGGCGCTGCGGCCGAACGGTCAGACGCCCCGGGAAGACACGTCGAAGCCGGTGCGAGGTCTCGACGATCGCTCGCTCGTCCAGTTCGGAAACTCGATCGACAATGCGGCGCATGCTGCTCTCGCGCGCCTCACCGGAGGGCTCTCGCCGGCAGCATTGGGCGGCGCCTATCTCGACTGGGCGGTCCATCTCGCCTTCTCGCCCGGCAAACAGACCGAACTGGCCGTCAAGGCCCAGCGCAAGTGGATGCGGCTCGCTCATTACGGGCTGTCCTGCTTCCTCGGCGGCGGGACGGCCGAACCTTGCATCACGCCCCTGCCGCAGGACCGCCGGTTCTCGGACCCGCTCTGGCAGACCTGGCCGTATAACCTGGCCCACCAGGCTTTCCTCCTGAACCAGCAATGGTGGCACAACGCCACCACCGGGGTCGCCGGCGTGACCCAGCCGCACGAGAACCTGGTCGAGTTCGCGACACGCCAGGCGCTCGACGTCTTCTCCCCCTCGAACTACCTGCTCACCAATCCGGTCGCGCTGGACGAGACCGTCAAGACGGGCGGCAGGAATCTCGCCGTAGGCCTCAAGAACCTTGCCGAGGACCTCGAGCGGGAAATCCACGGCCGCGGGCCTGCCGGAACGGAGGCGTTCCAGGTCGGGAAGGACGTCGCGGTGACACCGGGCAAGGTCGTGTACCGGAACCGCCTGATCGAGCTCATCCAATACGCCCCCGCCACCGAGGCGGTGCGGCCCGAGCCGGTGCTGATCGTGCCCGCCTGGATCATGAAGTACTACATCCTCGATCTTTCGCCGGGGAACTCGCTCGTCCGCTACCTGACGGAGCAGGGGTTCACGGTGTTCATCGTGTCCTGGCGCAATCCCGGCCCCGAGGAGCGCGATCTCAGCTTCGACGATTACCGGACGCTGGGCGTCATGGCGGCCCTGGATGCGATCGCTGCCATCGTCCCGGGCCGAAAGGTGCATGCGACCGGATACTGCCTCGGAGGCACGCTGCTTTCGATCGCAGCGGCCGCGATGGCGCGGGATGGGGACGACCGTCTCGCCACGATCAGCCTCTTCGCGGCCCAGCAGGACTTCACCGAGGCTGGCGAACTCACGCTCTTCATCAACGAGAGCCAGGTCAGCTTCCTGGAGAGCCTGATGTGGGCGCAGGGCACGCTCGACTCGGCCCAAATGGCCGGGGCGTTCCAGCTCCTTCGCTCGAACGACCTCATCTGGTCGCGGGTGGTGAATACCTACCTGATGGGCAGGCGACAGGGGATGACGGACCTCATGGCCTGGAACGCCGATGCGACCAGGATGCCCTACCGGATGCACTCGGAATACCTGCGCCACCTCTTCCTCGACAACGACCTCGCGGAAGGCCGCTTCAAGGTGGATGGCCGCGCGGTCGCGCTGACCGACATCCGCGCACCGATCTGTGCGGTGGGCACCGAGCGCGACCACGTCGCGCCGTGGCGGTCCGCCTTCAAGGTGCACCTCCTCACGGACACGGAGGTCACCTTCATGCTGGCGAGCGGAGGACATAACGGCGGGATCGTCTCCCCGCCCGGCCGTTCCGGCCGCTTCTACCGCGTGCTCACGAAGGGCGCCCACGACCGGTATTCCGGTCCTGACGAGTGGCTGACCATCGCGCGACGGGAGGAGGGCTCCTGGTGGCCGGCATGGGCGTCATGGCTCGCGGAGCGGTCCGGCGAGCCGGTCGCGCCTCCCACGATGGGTAGCGGCGACGGGCGATATGTGCCCCTCTGCGACGCCCCGGGAACCTACGTTCTCGAGGCGTGAGGTCTCACATGGCGCTCAACTACGTCGAGAACCGGCTGTTCGGGGAGATCTCGGTCGGCGACCACGCCAGCCTCGTTCGGACGCTCAGGCCGGAGGACATCAGCCTCTTCGCCGTCGTGTCCGGGGACGTGAACCCCGCCCACCTGGACGCCGATTACGCGGCGACCGACATCTTCCACGGCGTCGTCGCGCACGGGATGTGGGGCGGATCCCTCATCTCGGCCGTTCTCGGAACCGAGCTCCCGGGCCCGGGCACGATCTATCTCGGCCAGACCCTCAAATTCGTGCATCCCATCAGGGTCGGCGACACGATCAAGGCGAGCGTGACGGTGCGGAGCAAGGACGAGGCCCGGTCGCGGCTCGTCCTCGACTGCCGGTGCGAAAACCAGGCCGGGGAAGCGGTCATCCTCGGCGAAGCGGAGGTGATCGCCCCCACGAAGAAGGTTCGTGTCCCGCGCGTGTTGCTGCCGGAGGTGCACCTTCATGAGCGTGCTGCCCATTACGCGCGCCTCCTGGAAGCGGCGCGAGGCGCACCACCGATCCGTACCGCCGTCGTCCATCCCTGCGATGCGCTGTCCATCCGGGGCGCCCTGGATGCCGCCGAGGAGGGGTTGATCGTGCCGGTCCTCGTCGGGCCGCGGGCGAAGATCGAGGCGGCGGCCAAGCAGGCAGGCATCTCACTCGGCGCGTTCGAGCTGGTCGAGGCGCCGCACAGCCACGCCGCCGCGACCGCGGCCGTCGCTCTCGCGCGCTCGGGCAAGGTCCAGGCGCTGATGAAAGGGGCCTTGCATACCGACGAGGTGATGGGCGCGGCCGTCGCGCGCGAGGGCGGGCTCAGGACCGAGCGGCGGATGAGCCATGTCTTTGCCTTTGACGTCCCGAACTACAGAAAGCCCCTCTTCATCACGGATGCGGCCGTGAACATCGTGCCCACCCTCGAGGAGAAGCGCGATATCATCCAGAACGCGATCGATCTCTGCCGGGCGCTCGGCATCAGCGAGCCGAAGGTCGCGATATTGTCGGCGGTCGAGACCATCTCGCCCAAGCTGGGTTCCACGGTGGATGCAGCCGCGCTCTGCAAGATGGCCGCCCGCGGCCAGATCACCGGCGGGCTGCTCGAAGGCCCGCTCGCATTCGACAATGCCGTCTCCCGCGAGGCCGCTGCTACGAAGGGCATCGTGTCCGCTGTTGCAGGTGATGCGGATATCCTCGTCGTGCCGGACCTGGAGGCGGGGAACATGCTCGCGAAGCAGCTCATCTACCTGGCGGGCGCGGATGCGGCGGGGCTCATTCTCGGCGCCCGCGTTCCGATCATCCTCACGAGCCGGGCAGACAGCCTCGAGGCCCGGATGGCGTCGTGCGCGCTGGCGAAAATCTTCGTCCAGCGCCAGATCGAGCCGCTGAAGCTCGAGGTGTGATCCGGGGCCGAATCCTCGTGCCCCGGGCGGCTACCCAGTGCCGGTGCTGAAGGCGCGGCGAGGAGATCCCCCATGAGCAACGCGATCCTCGTTCTCAATGCGGGGTCCTCAACTGTGAAATTCGCGCTGTACGAGGCGGAGACGCTGCAGCCGCTGTGCCGGGGCGAGATTGACCGGGTGGGGGCGGATTCCCGCCTGCACGTATTCGGCCCGCAGGCTCGCTCGTTCGAGGCGGTGCCTCCGCCTCCCGTAGGCGGCGACCACGAGGATGCGGCGGCCTGGCTCCTCGACACGATACGGCACGAGCCCCAGTTCGCCCTGAAGGCGGCGGGCCACCGGGTGGTGCATGGCGGGCAGAGTTTTGGGACGCCGGTCCTCGTCGACGATGTCGTGGCGGCAGAGCTGGCTGAGCTCATCCCGCTTGCGCCGGCTCATCAGCCGCACAACCTCGCCGCCATCCGGGCGGTCGGGCGGGCCTGGCCGGGCCTGCCTCAGGTCGCATGCTTCGACACGGCCTTCCACCGCACCCAACCTCGCCTAGCCCAGCTCTTTCCGATCCCGCACGAACTCACGGCGGAGGGGATGCTCCGTTACGGCTTCCACGGCCTTTCGTACCAGCACGTCGCGGAGGTCCTTCCCGGGCTCGCGGGAGAGCGGGCGAAGGGCAGGGTGATCGTCGCCCACCTCGGTCAGGGAGCGAGCCTCTGCGCCATGAAGGACGGCCGGAGTGTCGCCACCACGATGGGGTTCACGGCGCTCGATGGCCTGATGATGGGAACCCGCTCGGGCGCGGTCGATCCGGGGCTCGTGCTCCACCTCATCCGGGAGCGGGGGATGGAACCGGCCGCAGTGGCCGAGGTCCTGAACAAGAAGTCGGGGCTCCTCGGCGTCTCCGGGGTGAGCAGCGACGTCCGCGATCTCCTGGCGACCTCCGATCCCCGCGCCGCCGAGGCGCTCGACCTTTTCGCCTACCGGGCCGTTCGCGAGATCGGATCGCTCATGGCGGCGCTCGGGGGGCTCGATGTCCTCGTCTTCACGGCCGGCATCGGCGAGCACGCGCCGGCCGTCCGGGCGGGAATCTGCGCGGGCCTCTCTTGGGCGGGCGTGGTGCTGGACCCCACCCTCAACGAGGCTGGTCAGGGCCGGATCAGCGCAGGTTCCGCGCCGGTCGAGACCTGGGTGGTGCCGGCCAACGAGGAACTGCCTATCGCCAGGGCAACCCGCGCACTCATCTGAGAGGGCCTTATCGGCCCTCCGCGCCGGACCCTAGTCGTGCCCGGTTGGCCATCGCGGCGATCGCGGCGGCAAGCTCCGAAGCCGGCCTCGCCGCATCGAGCGTCGCCCATGTGATCCTGCCGGTTGGGCGCGATTCCTGCGCCAGCGCTACCTCCGGCCCGGCATCGGAGGCATCTCCCCGGCGACCTGCAACGCGGCGGACGCGCTCTTCCGTCGAAAGTGCGAGCCAGATCCCGACGAACGGGACCCCAGCTCGCCTGGCGAGGTGCTCGATCGCCTCTCGCTCCCCGGGCTCGCCGTGGACGGCGTCGACGATCACGGCGGAGCCCGCCTTTGCTGCGAGCAGCGCCAGGTCCCTCAGGCGCGCATAGACCTGCGCCGTTACGCCCGGTCCGTATGCCTCGTCCGGCAGCCGCTCCGTCTCGCCGACGCCGAAGAGGCGCTTGCGTTCGATGTCGCTGCGCAGATGCACGGCGCCAGGAGCGGGGCCCAGATGCGGCGCGAGCTCCGCCGCGATCGTGCTCTTGCCGGTTCCGGACAGCCCGCCGATCGCCACCAGGGGGCCGCGAGACGAGCGCAGGAAACCTGCCGCCGCATCGAAGTAGGTGCGGGCCGAGCGTCCGACATCCGTGCGGGCGCGGCCTTCGACGACGAGCGATCGAGCCGCCGTGACATGGGCGCGGATGGCGGCGCGCAGGCTCAGGAACAGGGGGAGGGCGGCCAGCCCGGGCAACTGATCGTCAGGCCCCGACGCGTTCAGGTAGCGGTTGAAGACGAGGTTGGCGCCGCGCCGGTCCCCTCGGACCCACAGGTCCATGAGGAGGAAGGCGAGATCATAGAGGACGTCCCCCGTGGCGATGTCCTCGTCGAACTCGATGGCATCGAAGAGGACCGGCCCGCGCTCCATCAGGACGATGTTGCCGAGGTGAAGATCGCCGTGGATGCGACGGACATGGCCTTCCTGTCTTCGGAGATCGAGAAGGGCGCGAACTCGGTCGAGGGCCGCGCATTGGCCGGAATGGAGCGCCTCAACGACCCCCGCCGGGAAAAGGTCCGGAAACCGCAGCAATGCGTCGCGAGCCTCCTCGATGAAGCGCGACAGGGATGGCAGCCACCGGTCGCGAGGGGAGGGCGCTGCCCGGGCGTGCGACGCAGCAACCGCTGCCGCGAGCTGACGCGCGAGTTCGGGAGGCAACGCGGCACCCGCCGGCATGCAGTCGAGCGTCCGGCTCTCGTCGAAGCGGCGCATGTGCACCGCCCATTCCGCCAGCTCCCCCTCGCCGCCGATCTCCAGGCGCCCCGCGGATCGGGTGATCGGGACGACGCCGAGGTAGAGCTCCGGCGCGTTGGGCTGGTTGAGGGCGAACTCCGCTTCGCAGGCCGCCTTCCTCAGCGCCAATGTCGAATAGTCCATGTAGGGGAAGCGGATCGCTCGCTTGACCTTGTAGACATCCGGGCCGGCGAGGAAGACAACGGCCCCATGGGTGTCGATCCGGCGAACCGCCGGGGCGCCCGGATAGGTTTCCGGCTCCGCCAGGAAGGCAAAGACGCATTCCTGCGCCTCTGCTGCGCTCTGCCTGCTCATCTGCCTCGAGGATCGTTCGGGAACCTCAATGGGACATGAGCACCGGCAGCGTCATCGCCTGGAGGATGGTGCGGCTCGTGCCGCCCAGCAGCGCTTCTCTGACGCGGGAATGCCCGTAAGCCCCTAGGACGAGAAGGTCGGAGTTGGAATCCGCGACCCGGGACAGCAGCGTCTCCGCGATCGGGATCGTCGTCGTGAGGCGCCGAAAGCTCGCCTCGATACCGTGCCGCGCGAGATGCCTCACGAGCTTCGGCGCGAAGCTCTCGTCCTCTTCGTCACCCTCCCGGACGACGCTCACGACCTCGACATGACCCGCACGGCGAAGGAGCGGGATGGCATCGGCGAGCGTGCGAGCGGCGGTCGAGCTGCCGTCCCAGGCGACGGTGGCGTGGGCGAAGCGAGGTGGAGCAGCCTGCGTGTAGGGCACCAGCAGCGTGGGCCGGCCCGAGTGAATGAGCAATGCATCGAGATAGAGGTCGCCGGGCTTCGCGCGCCCCGGCTCGGATTGTTCGATCACGCACAGGTCGCTCAGGCCCGCAGCCTGCCTGATCTGCTCCGATACCAGAACGGGCTCCGCGACGATCGACGTGCACTCGACCGTCAGACTGGCCTGCCTCGCTTCCGCTTCGAAGCGCTGCTTCACGGCATCGGCCATCTCGATCGCCTCGTCGCGGGCAGTCGCATAGACGCCGAGATCGACCGGGACGTATGGGAGGGCGGGCACGGAGGGCTCCGGGGCAACGCATACGCCGGAGAGCGCGGCGTCGAATACACGCGCCAGACCGAGTGCATATGGTCCGGCGCGCTCGCCGACATTGTCCAGCAGAACGAGAATGTCCTTGATCATCGCCGACCTCCTTGTGGCGGGCGAGCCCGAAGCTGCTCGGCGCCAGATCTGCGCGAGCGGCGCTCGGCACGGGCCACGTCTCTGTCGCCCCTCGAACGTGAGCCTGTTTCTGCCCGCTGTCACCCCGCCCGGGTCGCCTCCCGAGCGGCCGCTCCGCGGAAGGTCTAGGCGGTCGCAGCTGCGATCGGGCTGACCTGGATATGGTCCTCGACGGCCTTCACGCCGGGTATTCGCTCCGCCGCAACGCGGACCGCCTCGCGCTCGGTCGTCGAACTGCAGAACCCCCAAAGGCTCACGACACCGCGGCTCACCGTGGCATTCAGGAGCGCGGTATGAGCCCACGGCTGCGTACTGAGGTGTTTCATCAGCTCCTCGCGGATCAGCTCGTCGGAGCGCGCGCTCTCCTGCTCGATCCCTTGTGTCGCGATGGCCTGGACGAGGTTCGCCCGGCTGACGATGCCCAGGAGCTTGCCGTCCTTGACGATCGGAACGCGCTTGATCGCGTTCCTCTCCATCAGCATGGCGACCTCCTGGAGCGGGGTCTCGGGATCCGCCGTGACGACCGTCCGCGTCATGACCTCCTCGACCTTGGATCCATGAGACTTCACGTACTCGGCAGCCAGCAGCCGTTCGCTCGCGAGAAGCTGCAGCCACCATGACCTGCGCCGCTCGGTTCCGATCTCCACGCGGTGGAGGAGGTCGCCTTCGCTGACGATCCCCACCAGTTTGCCCGCCTCGTTCACGACCGGGGCGGCGCTGATGCGATGTTCGATGAGCCGTGCGGCTGCCTCTCGCACCGTGGTGCCGGGCGTCACCGTGACGACGTTCGAGGTCATGACATCCCTGGCGTTCATGACATGCTCCTCTCTGCGCGCGGCCACGATCGGGACGGCGCGCCCTGCGGCGGCGATCAGCTGGAGATCGGTCGGGGATCAGGCCCGCGCGGCGCCGCCCCCGTGGTGCGCGCGCCAGATCTCGATCAGCGCCAGGAGAGCGGTCGCAATACCCAGGCTCGCGATGCTCCAGAGTGCCGTCTCCGACAGGCCCGTGAAGCCCATTGCCCACGGCGAGAGGGCTGCCCAGATGCCGATGGCGGCGACGATCCAGTCTTCCCACTCGTCGAGATGCTTTGCCGCGCCAAGGCTCAGGGTCACTATGGCTGCGCCCGAGATGACGACGCTCGTCAGGGCGGCGATGTTGTCGGCGAAGCCGGCGAGCCATGGCATCGCGATCAACAGCGCGCCCAGCATGGCGTTGATGTAGTTCGTTGCGGCGTATTCCTGCGGGTCCTTGAGGCGGATCATTCCTACCTCCCCATGTAGCGCGCCCTGACGCTCAGGGCAGCGAATAGGATACGAGGTCCCCGGGCGAACGCTTTGAGACAGATCAACAGGTCTCACCAGGATTTATCAGTGTCCTTTGCTCGATCTCTTGGGCCTCGGATGCGTGAGCGCGGTGCGATCAGCCACGGCTGCATTCGGTGAGTTCGGCAATGGGGCGGCGAGCCGATCATGGCTACATGACCGGACAGGCTTTCACGTTCCAGATCTCGGAGGCGTATTGCGCGATCGTGCGGTCGCTCGAGAACTTCCCGGATCCGGCGACGTTGAGGATCGCCTTGCGAGCCCAGCCGCCCGCGTCGGCGTAGAGCCGGCACAGCCTGCCATCCGCCTCCAGGTATGAGGTCAGGTCGGCGAGGTGCATATAATGGTCGCCATGCTCGAGCAACGCCTCGTGCAGCGGCGCGAAGATGCCCGGCTCGTACCGGCTGAAATAGTCGCCGGCTATGAGATCGAGCGCCGCCCTGGTTTCCGGCTCGTTGTCGTAGTGCCACCGCGGGTTGTACCAGCTTCGGCTCTCGGCGACCTCCTCGGCGTTCAAGCCGAACAGAAAGAAGTTCTCTTCTCCGGCTTCCTCCATCATCTCGATCGTGGCGCCGTCCCGCGTTCCAAGCGTCAGCGCGCCGTTCATCATGAACTTCATGTTGCTCGTGCCGCTCGCCTCGTAGCCGGCCGTCGAGATCTGGTTGGAGACGTCGGCGGCCGGGATGAGGCGCTCGGCAAGCGAGACGCAGTAATCGGGCAGGAACACGACCTTCAGGCGCCCTCGGACGACAGGGTCCCCGTCGATCGTCCGGGCGAGGTTGTTGATGAACTTGATGATCAGCTTGGCCAACACGTAGGCCGGCGCCGCCTTGCCGGCGAAGAAGAAGGTGCGAGGCGCCATCTCCAGGTCGGGATCGGCCCTGAGCCTGTCGTAGAGCACGATGATCCGCAGCGCGTTCAGCAGCTGGCGCTTGTACTCGTGAATGCGCTTGATCTGGCAGTCGAAGATGCTGTCCGGGTCCACGACCTGCCCGTGGCGCGAGCTCAGCCACGCGGCAAACCGCAACTTCGCCTCCCGCTTGGCCCCCGCGAACGCCTCGACGAAGCTGGGATCTGAAGCGAAACGCCTCAGACCGGCAAGCTGGCTGAGCTCCGTCGTCCAGCCGTCACCGATGACATCCGTGACGACCTGCGCCAGCTCCGGATTGGCGAGCAGCAACCATCGGCGCGGCGTCACGCCGTTCGTCTTGTTGTTGAAGCGCTCGGGATACAGCTCGGCGAGGTCCCGGACCGTGTTCTCGCGCAGCAGCTGGGAGTGGATCGCGGCAACGCCATTGGTGCTGTGGCTGCCGACGATGGCGAGGTTGGCCATCCGGACCCGGTCCTCCGGGCCGCGCTCGACAAGGCTCGTCCGGCCGACGCGCTCCTCGTCGCCGGGATATCGATCCCGCACCTCCGCGCCGAGCCGGCGGTCGATCTCCAGCACGATGTCGAGATGTCTTCGCCGGACCAGCTCCAGGTATCGCAGCGGCCATTTCTCGAGCGCTTCCGGCAGCAGCGTGTGGTTCGTGTAGGCGAGCGTCCGCCTGGTGATGTCCCAGGCCTCGTCCCATCCGAGGCGAGCGTCGTCGAGGAGGATGCGCATCAGCTCCGGCACAGCCAGCGACGGGTGCGTGTCGTTGAGCTGGATGGCCACCTTGTCCGGAAGCAGGGACCAATCCGAATTTCCGCGACGGAAGCGGCGGATGAGGTCGGCCAGAGAGCAGGTGACCAGGAAATACTCCTGCAGGAACCGCAGGGCCTGCCCCTGCTGCGTACTGTCGTCGGGATAGAGGACGCGGGTCGGCGTATTGGCCGCGATGCTCGCCGCGAAGGCGCCCACGAAGTCGCCGTGGCTGAAGTTGTCCAGCTGGAAGTAGTCTTGCGCCGCGGCATCCCAAAGGCGGAGCGTGTTGATGGTCTCCCCGCCATATCCGACTACAGGCCTGTCGAAGGGGATGCCGAGGATGCTCGATGGCCGGCCGGGCACCGCGCGCAGGGCGCCGTTTTGCAGCTCGAAGGAGGAATCGAGGCTCACCTCGACCGCCTCCTCCAGGCGCTCCACTTCCCAGGGATCGGGGCGCCGAAGCCAGTTGTCCGGATACTCGCGCTGCCACCCATCCTCGATAGATTGACGGAACATGCCATACTCGTAGCGAAGGCCGTAGCCCATTGCCGGGAGCTGCATCGTCGCCATCGAATCCAGGAAACAGGCGGCCAGTCTGCCCAGCCCGCCATTGCCGAGGCCGGCATCCGGCTCCTGCTCGAGGAGGCCGAGCCAGTCGAGGTTCGTCTGCCCGGTCGCCCGGGCGACGAATGGCTCGAGCTGCAGGTTCGTGATGTTGTTGGCCAGTGACCGGCCGATGAGGAACTCCATCGAGAGGTAGTATGCCCGCTTCGGGTTCTGCCTCTCGTAGGTGCTCCCCGTCAGCACCCAGCGCTGGGAGAGGACATCCCTGATGGCGTGAGCGGCAGCCTCGAACTTCTCGCGCAGGCCTGCTTTCTGCGCGTCGATGACGTTGTCGAAGAGCAGGTGTCGCTCATAGAGGGCGTCACGATCGCCCGTGAAGTGGAACGGCCCGCAGCCGTAGCGCTCAAGGAGGCCCTGCCGGGACATGTGAGGGGCTGCCGGGCTGATGATTGCCGCCTGGCTCATGCGGTCCTCCTCGCGTTGTTTGGCCTTCCGTGACCCGAACCGCGTTCGTTGCGGCTCAGGTCAGGGGCCCGTTCCAGATCCTTATCGCCGGAATGTCGTAGTAGTAGCTCAGCACAGAGAGCGTGCCGGTCCCGAGCAGGAAATGCTGGCCCGCGCGCGTCGGAAGTCCGATCCAACGCGCCGCGAGCACGCGCAGGATGTGGCCGTGTGCGAACAAAGCGACGTTCCCGTCAGCGCCGCGCACACGGGCGATCACCCGGTCGACGCGTGCCCCGACCTGCTCCGGGCTCTCGCCACCGGGACAGCCATCCCGAAAGATCAGCCAGTCGGGAGCAGCGTCGTGGATCTGCTTCGGGGTGAGTCCCTCGTACTCGCCGTAATTCCACTCTGTCAGGTCTGGGTCCGTCACGGAGGTCGCGCCGACACCCGCGAGCTCGCAGGTCTCCCGGGCGCGCCCGAGCGGGCTCGTGAGGACGAGCGCGAAGGATTCCCGCGCGAGCACCGGACGGAGCCGCGTTGCGAGCTGGCGACCGTTTTCGGTCAGTGGGATGTCCGTGGTGCCGGTGTGCTGCGCACTCAGGCTCCAGGCCGTTTCGCCATGCCGGATCGCGAAGACGTCCATCCTGGATCCCCGCCGCTCGAGCCGGGTCTGGCGCCGTCCCCCGGGCGCTTCCGGGGTAGTCCATCCTTCCAAGTATCCGTCCGGATGGATCTGGGTCAGGCGCGCGCCTCTTCGTTCAGCTTAGGACAGGAAAAATGGATTGTGAATACAGAGAGAGCTGTGGCCCGCAGAAACTGAGATACATCCGCTCAACGAGGCGACCGTGACCGACTTTCTACAATGGCGGTCGGCGCCGGCGAGGAAAGTTATTCGGGTATCCGGACGTCGCCGCCCAGAACCGCCTTGATCATCAGGGCCGTTTCCCTACGTGCGCGACGACCAGAACGACCGAACGGGGCTGGACGAGGTAGGTCGGGCCTTCCACCGTCGGGGCTTCCTCCAGGCTGCAGATGTCGCCGGGCGCGGCGACGGACGTGTCGATGAACCGTCGCCAGGTGCCGCCCCGCTGGAGCCCGGGAAGGTCGAACGCGAGCCCCTCCCAGAATGCGTTGACCATGATGTGCATGGTCACCGGGTATCCGAGGAGTTCGACCGTGGCCGCGAGCGTGTGAGATTCGTCGCTCCAGTCGGGCGCATCCTGGTGGACCCCGTGCCAGCGGAACGGCTGGCGCTGCAGCAACTCGCCCAGCGTCATCGCCAGCCGCTCGATCGGCAGTTCGCGGTTCATCTTCGCCGCGACGAGGCCTTTCGTGAAACGGTGGATATCCGCGTGCTCCCGGAGGAGGGCCCAGTCGAACCAGGAGATCTCGTTGTCCTGGCAGAACGCGTTGTTGTTGCCTGCCTGGCTTCGGCGAACCTCGTCGCCCATCAGCAGCATCGGCGTTCCGGTCGAGAGCAGCAGCAGGGTCAGGAAGTTCTTGATCTGCCGCTGGCGAAGCTGCTCGATTTCGGGATCGTCCGTCGGCCCTTCGACACCGCAGTTCCAGCTCAGATTGTCGTTCCCGCCATCACGATTGTGCTCGCCATTCGCCTCGTTGTGCTTGGTGTTGAACGACACGAGGTCGTTGAGCGTGAACCCGTCATGCGAGGTCACGAAGTTCACGCTCTGCTCGGCCTCGCGGCCGTCATGCATGTAGACGTCCGGGCTGCCGGTCAGGCGATAGGCGAAGGCTCGAACCACGCCGTTGTCGCCCTTCACGAAAGCGCGCACGTCATCGCGATAGCGCCCGTTCAACTCCTTCCAGCTGTCTCCGACGAAGCTGCCGACTTGGTAGAGGCCCGCCGCGTCCCAGGCCTCGGCGATCAACTTGACATTGGCCAGCACGGGGTCAGACTCGATCTCCCACAGGATGGGGGGATTGGCCATCGGCATGCCGTCCTGATCGCGCGACAGGATCGACGCGAGATCGAACCGGAAGCCGTCAACATGCATCTCGCTGACCCAGTAGCGTAGGCTGTCGAGGATCAGCCGCCGGACGACCGGCTCGTTGGCCTTCAAAGTATTGCCGCAGCCGCTGTAGTCGGCATAGCGAGACTTGTCGTGCCCGAGAATGTAGTAGGTCTCGTTCGAGAAGCCGCGGAAGCAGATCGTGGGGCCGGCCGCGTCCCCCTCTGCCGTGTGGTTGTAGACGACATCGAGGATCACCTCGATGCCCGCCCGGTGCAGGGCTTTGACCATGTCCCGGAATTCATCGACCGCCGCGAGCGGATCGGGGCTCGAGCTGTACCCTGGATGCGGTGCGAAGAACGAGATCGGCTGATAGCCCCAGTAATTGCCCAGGCCGACCGGACCGTCCTGCTCGTCGAAGGCGAAGACGGGCAGCAACTGGACCGCGGTGACTCCGAGGTCCTCAAGGTACGGGATCTTGTCGATCAGGCCGGCAAAGGTGCCTCGCTTCTCGGCCGCTACGCCGGATCCTGGATGACGGGTGAACCCACGCAGGTGCATTTCGTAGATGACCGTGTGGGCGAATGGCCGGCGGGGCGGGGCGTCGCCTTCCCAGTCGTACAGGTCGGTGTCGACGACGGCGCTCTTGAACGCCGCGGCATTGTTGTCGCCCGCGATCTGCGCCGCGCGCCGGCTCCTGCCCGCGGGACGCGCCACGCACCTGCCGTACGGGTCAAGAAGCAGCTTCTCCGGGTCGAACCGGAGCCCCTGGGAATGATCGACGGGACCCGCGACGCGGTAGCCGTAGAGCTGGCCCGCACGGAGGCCCGGCACGAAGGCGTGCCAGTAATGGTATGTGCGATGTCGCGTCGGATCGAGGTCGATGACCCTCGACGGCTTCGCGTCGTCGGCCCGATCGAAGAGAAGCAACTGCACGGACGTGCTGCGCTTGGCGAAGACGCTGAAGTTCACGCCACTCGGCGAGATCGTCGCGCCCAGCGGGAAGCTCGATCCGCGTTCAATCGGCCTGGAGGACATGGCGACGAGCCTCGGCACGTCTCAACCGGCGCAGCTTAGCGCGATATCGTTCGGCAAGCATTTGCCGTGGGCGGAGATCCACGCCCCAAGCCTCTGGAACGGCGTGTGAAAAACTCGGTCGAGGGAGGAAAACATGGACGTTGCGACGGCTGAATCGCTAGCCATCAGCACCCACGGTCCGGTTCGATCCACCG
The DNA here is from genome assembly GCF_049446235.1 of Enterovirga sp. CN4-39. Classification (NCBI taxonomy): domain Bacteria; kingdom Pseudomonadati; phylum Pseudomonadota; class Alphaproteobacteria; order Hyphomicrobiales; family Methylobacteriaceae; genus Enterovirga; species Enterovirga sp. CN4-39. The sequence continues at coordinate 457,917 of NZ_JBMSEF010000001.1, forward strand.
TCGAGGGTACTCCCCTGGAGAGCCGGGAACTCCAGCAGATCAAGGCCTACTGGAACGCGACGCTCTATCTCGCGGCGGGGATGATCTACCTTAAGGACAACCCGCTCCTCCGCGAGCCCTTGAAGCCCGAGCATGTGAAGCGGCGCCTCCTCGGCCATTGGGGCACGAGCCCAGGGCTGAGCCTCATCTACGTCCACCTCAACCGGCTCATCAGGAAATACGACCTGGACGTGCTCTACGTGGCCGGGCCCGGACACGGCGCGCCCGGCGTGATCTCGAACGTCTACCTGGAGGGCGTCTATTCCGAGATCTACGGCGCCGTGACCCAGGACGAGGTCGGCATGCGGCGGCTGTTTCGGCAGTTCTCGTTTCCGGGCGGCATCGGCAGCCATTGCACCCCGGAGACGCCCGGCTCCATCCACGAGGGCGGGGAGCTCGGCTATTCGCTCTCCCACGCCTACGGCGCAGCCTTCGACAACCCGGGACTGATCGTGGCTGCGGTGGTCGGCGACGGCGAGTCCGAGACGGGCCCGCTTGCCACCGCCTGGCATTCGAACAAGTTTCTCAATCCGGTCCGCGATGGCGCAGTTCTGCCGATCCTCCACCTGAACGGCTACAAGATCGCGAACCCGACCATCCTCGCCCGCATCTCGCACGACGAGCTGGAGGCCCTGTTCCGCGGCTACGGCTACGAGCCCTGTTTCGTGGAGGGAGAGGATATCGACGGCATGCACCAGGCGCTCTCCGCCACGCTGGAGCATTGCGTATCCGAGATCCGGCGCATCCAGGAGGAGGCGCGCGGATCTCCCGCCGAGGTGGAGCGTCCCCGCTGGCCGATGGTGATCCTCCGCAGCCCGAAAGGCTGGACGGGTCCGAAGGAGGTCGACGGCCACGCCGTCGAAGGCTCATGGCGCTCGCACCAGGTGCCGCTCGCCGGCGTGCACGAGAACCCGGCGCACCTGGCGCAGCTCGAGGAATGGCTCCGCAGCTACCACGCCGAGGAACTCTTCGACGAGGGCGGACGCCTCCTGCCGGAACTCGCCGAGCTCGCCCCGGCCGGAACCCGGCGGATGGGAGCCAACCCCCATGCGAATGGCGGCGTGCGCCGGGCGCTGTGGATGCCGGATTTCCGGGACTACGCGGTTTCCGTCAAGGCGCCGGGGGCCGCGGAGGTCAGCCCAACCAAGGTCTTCGGCGAGCTGCTCCGCGACGTCGCGCGCGAAAACCCGAACGACTTCCGCGTGTTCAGCCCCGACGAGAACGCCTCCAACCGCCTCACGGCGCTCTACGAGGCGACCAAGAAGACCTGGCTCGGCGAGTACCTGCCGGAAGACAGCGACGGCGGCGAGCTGGCGCCCGACGGGCGCGTCATGGAGATGCTGAGCGAGCACACGCTCGAAGGCTGGCTCGAAGGCTACGTGCTGACCGGCCGGCACGGCCTCCTCTCGACCTACGAGGCCTTCGTCCATGTCATCGATTCGATGTTCAACCAGCACGCGAAGTGGCTCGACAAGTGCCGGGAGCTGCCGTGGCGTGCCGACGTGCCCTCGCTCAATCTCCTGATCACGTCGACCGTCTGGCGGCAGGACCATAACGGGTTCACGCACCAGGACCCTGGCTTTCTCGACGTGGTGGCCAACAAGAGCCCGCACGTGACCCGGATCTACCTCCCGCCGGACGCCAATTGCCTGCTCTCCGTCGGGGATCACTGCCTGCGCAGCCACAACTACATCAACGTCATCGTCGCCGATAAGCAGCCGCACCTGACCTATCTCGACATGGATAGCGCGATCCGGCACTGCACGAAGGGCGTCGGCATCTGGGACTGGGCAAGCACGGACCAGGACAGCGAGCCGGACGTCGTGATGGCGAGCTGCGGCGATGTCGCCACCATGGAGGCGCTCGCCGCCACGGCCCTGCTCCGCGAACACTTCCCCGAACTGAAGGTCCGCTTCGTCAATGTCGTGGATCTGTTCCGGCTGGTGCCCAGCACCGAGCATCCGCACGGCCTCTCGGACCGCGAGTTCGACGCGCTCTTCACGCCGAACAAGCCGATCATCTTCAACTTCCACGCCTATCCGTGGCTGATCCACCGGCTCACCTACCGGCGGACCAACCACGGCAACCTCCACGTCCGCGGCTACAAGGAAAAGGGCAACATCAACACGCCGATGGAGCTCGCGATCGAGAACGAGGTCGACCGCTTCACGCTCGCGATCGACGCGATCGACCGCATCCCGGCGCTGAAGCTGCGCGGCTCGCATGCGCGGGAGGCGCTGCGCGATCGCCAGCTCGAGTGCCGCCGCTACGCCTATGCCGAAGGGATCGATCCACCGGAGATGCTCGGCTGGCGTTGGACGCAGTGACGAGGGGCAGGCGCCCCGCCGGGTGGCGGCAGGCGATGGCGACCTAAGACAACGAGGCGCAGGCTGGAGGTGTAGGCGCGCCGCTTGCGGAGCCGGCAGGGCTCCGCTCGTTCCCGCTCTCGCTCTGCCACGCCGCAGACATGCCCTCCATGCTGCCGCCACCACCTCGCGCCAGCATCCTTTCCGAACAGTGTCTCCGCATTGCAACAGCTAAAATCTGGAAAACGGGAACAGCTCAGTAAGATCTATTCAGCGCGAGACGGGATTATTCAGCGCGATCGCTCGCTATCTACGATGAGCGCAGGGCACGAATTCCGTTAAGCAGAAGTTATTTTAGGGTAAAATGCGCTTAAATCCCGTATTTCGACTGCCAATGTAATCTGATTAGAGCCCAAATTGGAAAACTTCAGGCTGGATTGTGCGCCCTGATTGGACGTCGACCGGTGATCGATCAAGGTCGCCCGGCGGTCGCCGGCATGAAAAGGCAGTCTCCGAACCCGTTCTGGAAGATGCGATCAGCTGGTCAGGGCGCGCAACCCAGACACGTCACTTTCCCAACCGGGGGCCACATACATCAGTAGTGGAATAGACTATGCCAAGATCAATTCGCAAAGGGCAAATGATCGTCCACAACTGAGAATTGTAAGACGCCAACATTCCCCCCGCATCGCGTTGACGGTTCTGGGGCTACATGCCCCCTGAATGAAGATTCAGTTCGGGGGCGCAGAGAAACGATGCGATTGGCGAAATTGCTTCTGGCCAGTACTGCCTTGGTTCCTGCCGCTCTCTCGGAAGCGGCGGCCCAGTGCTCGCCGGTCACCGTGACGCCTGGAGTGACGGTGAACTGTGGCTCCGGGACCTTCAACGGCACGCTCGGCACCTACACCGCCCAGCACCAGGGAAACATCGACAACGTCAACGTCAATGTGACGCCCACCGGGACAGCGGACGCCGTCGTGAATGGCGGAAGCGATTCGGCCATCATCCTGAGAAATGGCGCACCGTCGACGATCAATATCGGCACGGTCGGGAACACAACCAACACGGCTGCACCTCTTGGAATAGCAACCGGCAATGTTCCTGCCCGCGTCATCGATCCGGGCGAAAACACCATTCAGGTCAGCAGCAATTATGTGATCAATGTCTGGGCCAACGGCCGGGTCATCCAACTTGGCAATGATTCCCGCGCCGAGGCGATAAACCCGCTCGGCACCAACAACACGATCACGAATTACGGCGTGATCCAGAGCGTGAATGGCGGCGGCTCCGCCATCTGGTTCCAGGACGACATCACGGGTGGCACCAACACCATCGACAACCACGGCACCATCACGGTCGGCGTCGATACGGGCCGAAGCGTGATCGGCTCGAGTTCCCAGGAAGCGGGAGCCGGGAACGTCCGCTTCATCAATCAGACGGGCGCGAGCGTCATCGGCGATCTCAGCTTCGCCTCGGGGAACGACGCCCTCCAGTTCTTTCCCAACTCCACCGTGACGGGCAACATCAACGGTGGCGGGGGCATCAATGCCCTGGAACTGAACGGAGTGGCGGGCTCCTTCGACACGCTGCCGGGAGCGCTGACGAACTTCACGACGCTCACCAAGCTGGGCGATGGCCAGTGGAACATCACCGGCACTCTGATCGGCTTCACGGCGGTGACCGTCGAACAGGGCACGCTCGGGCTGACCGGGAACAATACGGGGTACACGGGGACCGTTCTCGTCCAGCCCGCGGGCACTCTGGAGGCCCGCGCCCAAAGTCTGCCGACATCATCCCCCAATCTCAATAACGTCACCAACAACGGCATCTTGCGCTTCACGCAGCCTGACGACGGCACCTATGTGGGCCAGATCACCGGGACGGGTGCGGTGCAGAAGACGGGCGCGGGCGTCACGACGCTCTCCCCGGAGGCGACCGCCGGCAACACCTATTCGGGCGGAACGACGATCTTCGAAGGCGGGATCGCCATCGCGGCGGATTCCGCCCTGGGGGCTTCCACCGGCTCGCTCACGTTCAACGGCGGCTTCCTGCGGCTGAACGCAGACATGGATCTCGCCTCGACCCGGGCCATCACCCTCGATACGGGTGGCGGTGCGATCGACACGCAGGCGTTCACGTCGACCCTGACCCAGGGAATGACCGGACCGGGAGCGTTCACGAAGCTCGGCACCGGCACCCTGCGCTTCGCCGGAGCGAATTCCTACCAGGGCACGACGACCGTATCGGCCGGAACGCTTCAGGCGCTCACGACCAATACCTTCAGCTCCAGCTCCACGCATATCGTGCAATCGGGCGCCACGCTCGACCTCAACGGCTTCGACCAGACGCTCCCCGGCCTCACGAATGCGGGTTTGGTCAGCACCGGCGGCCCGGCCAACACGGTGCTGACGGTCACGGGGCCATATGTCGGGCAGGGAGGCACCCTGCGGCTCAACACCTTTCTGGGCGGCGACGGCTCGCCTTCCGACCGCCTCCTGATCAACGGCGGCACGGCCACCGGCTCCACCTTGCTTCAGATCATCAATCTCGGCGGCCCGGGCGCGCTGACCGTCACCGACGGCATCCTCGTCGTGCAGGCCGCCAATGGCGGGACGACGGCGGCCGGCGCCTTCGCGCTCTCCGGACCGGTTGCCGCGGGTCCTTACAACTACATCCTCAACAGGGGCGGCGTCAGCTCCGGGACGGGCGAGAACTGGTACCTGCGCAACACGGCGCAGCCCACGCCGACACCGACTCCAACACCTACGCCGACCCCAACCCCGACTCCCACGCCGACACCTACGCCGACCCCAACCCCCACGCCGACGCCCACTCCCACACCGACCCCGACACCTACTCCCACGCCCACACCAACCCCGACGCCTACGCCTACCCCCACACCAACTCCGACGCCGACTCCCACTCCTACGCCCCCGCCGGAGCCTACACCGCTCTACCGCGCGGAGGTCGCGACCTATAAGGCGATGCTGGGTTCGGAATTCATCGTCGGGCGGGCGATGATCGGCACGTTCCACCAGCGCCGCGGCGACCAGTACCTTCAGGCAGGTCCGGGGATCGCCAACGGCGCCTGGGGGCGCTTCTTCGGGCAATCGACCGATCGTCGCTGGAACGGGACGGTTGCGCCGGAACTCGACGCCAACATCTTCGGCTTGCAGGCGGGCCTCGACCTCTTCTCGTACGAGGCCTTCTCCGGCCGCGGCAGCCTCGGCGTCTTTGTCGCGCATGGCAGGACCGACGGCGACGTGCGCGGCTTCGCGGATGCCATCCAGCGCAACCGGGTGGGCCGGCTGAGCCTGGAGAACACAGGAGTCGGTGCGACCTGGACGCATGTCGACTCGTCCGGAGGGTATCTCGACGCCCTCGTGATGGGGCAGTGGCTCTCCGGCACGGCCACGTCGCTACGCGGCTTCGGGATCAAGGCCGACGGCTCTGGTTTCGCCGCCTCCATCGAGGGCGGCTATCCTCTCGTCATCCAGCCCGGCCTCGTGATCGAACCGCAGGGCCAGTTCATCTGGCAGAGCCTCGATCACGACGCCTCGCGCGATACGTTTTCCCGGCTGGATTTCGGCTCGCCGAGTCTCGCGACAGGTCGGCTCGGCCTGCGGATGCAGGGTACCGCCGTCTGGGAGAACATCGAATGGCGGCCGTATCTGCTCACCAATCTCTGGCACAATTTCAGCGAGACGAGCAGGATCAGGTTCGAGGCGGTTCCCATCTCGACCAAGCTCGGCGGCACCTCGATCGAGGTCGGCGGCGGCGTCGTCGCCCGGGTCAACGCCAATATCGGCTTCTTCGCCCAGGCCAGCTACGCGACCGGAATCGGGTGAGGGGACGAGAACACGGTCCAGGGCGAAGTCGGATTGCGCGTGACCTGGTGAAGCCGACATGCCGGAGGAGACAGGAACGATCCCGCAAGCGCCCGAACTCCTCTGCTATCCGGAATACGAGGGCGCACCGGAGATCATTCCGGGCAGGGCGGCGCGCGAGTGGATGGACGCGACGCATCAGCGCTTCGCCTATCGCTGCACGCCGCTCGCGATCGCCAACGCGACGGGCTGGGAGATCACGCTTCCCTTCACCTTCTCGGCCACGTGGAACGGCGGCCCGCTGGTGTCCGACGTCTGGTCCTTCCTCGAGGGGTGGGACCGCCGCTACAAGCAGGTCGTCGCCTCGGTCTTCGGCCACGGCGTGCTGACCTTCCACCCGGGCTGGCTGTTCCGCACCTCGCCCGGATGGGCCCTGGTCGCGCGCGGGCCGCCGAACACTCCGAAGGACGGCATCGCGCCGCTCGAGGGTCTGGTCGAGACCGACTGGCTCCCCTTCACCTTCACGATGAACTGGCGCTTCACCCGCCCCGGGACCGTGCGGTTCGAGAAGGGTGAGTGCTTCTGCTTCATCTCTCCCGTTCCGCACGAGACGTTCGACGCGATCCGCCCGCGCATCGCGAGCCTCGACGAGGATCCGAACTTGAAGGCGGCTTATGCGGAGTGGCGCAGCAGTCGCTCGGCGTTCCAGGCGCGGGTCGCCGCCGGAGAGCCCGAAGCCGTGGGCGCGGGATGGCAGCGGGACTACATCCTGGGCCGCGATCCGGCCGGTGGAGCCCGCCCCAATTTCCATCGCAGCAAGCGAGCCCTGGCGAAGCCCGTTCGCTGATCATCCGCCGCTCACCGGCTCCCATGATGTGTGCACGAGTGCCCGGCGCGGATCTCGGGCGCCGGTCGTTGCGGGAACCCGGAGTAGATCGGGACGGCCAGCGCTCTCCTCCGGGCCTCGACGGAACGTTCGCCGCCGGAAGCGACTTCCCCCAGGGTGGCGGCGCGACGGCCGCCTCCTAGCGCGGCGATCTCGGCCGGGGAGCTTGAAGATGGCTGGAACGGCATTGGTGGTGGGTGCGAGCGGCATCGTCGGGAGCGCGACGGCGGCCTTGCTCGTCGAAGAGGGCTGGACGGTGCATGGTCTGGCGCGCCGCTCCGTCCAGCAGACAGGCGTTCTGCCCGTCGCGGCCGATCTCCAGGATCCGGCGGGAACGGCCTCCGCCCTCGGGGCCGTGAAGCCGGACGTGGTGTTCATCACGACTTGGCTGCGTCAGGACAGCGAGGCCGAGAACATCCGGGTCAACGCGGCGATGGTGCGCAACCTGCTCGACGCCTTGCGTGCAGGAGGATCACCGCGCCATGTCGCCCTGGTCACCGGCCTCAAGCACTACCTCGGCCCATTCGAAAGCTATGGGAAGGGCACGCTTCCGCAGACGCCGTTCAGGGAGGAGCAAGGCAGGCTCGACGTCGAGAATTTCTACTACGCGCAGGAGGACGAGGTCTTCGCCGCCGCGGCGCGGGACGGCTTCACCTGGAGCGTCCATCGCCCGCATACCGTGATCGGCAAGGCGGTCGGCAACGCCATGAACATGGGCACCACGCTCGCCGTCTACGCCACCCTCTGCCGTGAAACAGGACGGCCCTTCACGTTCCCCGGGTCCGCGGCGCAGTGGAACGGGCTGACGGACATGACCGATGCCCGCCTCCTCGCGCGGCATTTGCTCTGGGCGGCGACCACGCCGGCGGCGGCCAACGAGGCGTTCAACGTCGTCAATGGCGACGTCTTCCGCTGGAGCTGGATGTGGAGCCGCATTGCCGACTGGTTCGGCTTGGAGCCGGCAGCGTTCGACGGCACCGTACGACCGCTTGAGCAGCAGATGGCGGACGACGCGCCTGTCTGGCGGCGCATTGCAGAGCGGGAGGGCTTGGCCGAGCCCCGTCTCGACCGCCTCGCCTCGCCCTGGCACACGGATGCCGATCTCGGGCGGCCGATCGAGGTCGTGACCGACATGTCGAAAAGCCGGCGTCTCGGATTTACTGCCTACCAGCCGACGGATGATGCCTTCTTCGACCTGTTTGCGCGCCTTCGCGCGGACCGGCTCATCCCCTGACTGCGATACGATCCTGGCGATCGAGGCTCTTCGATTGGGCCGAGGCCGATCGGAGGGAACGTTGGCCGCCTGCTCTGACTACGATCAGGCCTTGAAAAGCGAGGGCAGGGCCCGCGCGAGCGCCGCTGGATCGAACGGCTTCTCCCAGCGGGGGACATGGGCGAATTCGGGCGGGATGGCGGCCTGGTCGTAACCGGTGGTGAAGACGAACGGGACCGACCTCACCTGCAAGGCGGACGCGACCTCGAAGCTCATCTTGCCGTGAAGATTGATGTCGAGGACCGCTCCGTCCAGGGGCGACGCGCCTTCGATGAAGCCGAGGGCACCCTCCCTCGTGTCGACGGGGCCCGCGATTTCGGCCCCGGCGCCCTTGAGCGCGCGCATCATGTCGTCGGCCAGAAAATATTCGTCCTCGACCAGAAGGATGCGGAGGCCGAACAGACCCGGCGCGTCCTCACGACCCGATTCCGACATCACCCTCCTCGATCCCGATCGTCAGTAGCCTACTCGGAACATAGCCGAGTTGCCGGGCTTGTCGACATCAGTAGCCGGGACCTGGCCATGAGCAACCGCGACATCATAGCGATCGGCGGCTCCGCCGGCGCGACAGCCCCTCTCAAGCAGATCCTGGGCAGGCTCCCCCGCGACCTGCCTGCAGCCGTGTTCGTGGTCCTGCACGTCCCGGCGCGCGGGATCGGGATCCTGTCCACGGTCGCGAGCGCGGCCGGCCCGCTTCCCGTCGTCGAGGCCGAGAACGGCATGAAGGTCGAGAACGGCCGTGTCTACCTCGCCCGACCAGACCATCACCTGATGGTGCATCACGGACATATCGCCCTGGGACGAGGGCCGCGCGAGAACCTGGCACGCCCGGCCATCGATCCGCTCTTCCGTTCGGCCGCGATGTATTACGGGCCGCGGGTCATCGGCGTGATCCTGAGCGGGCTTCTTTCCGATGGCGCCGCCGGGCTGAATGCGATCAAGCGCTGCGGCGGCCTCGCTCTCGTCCAGGATCCGAGCGACGCGATTTCGGACGAGATGCCGCGGCGGGCCCTCGAGGATACCACCGTCGACCTCTGCGTACCCGGGACGCGGCTCGGCGACGTCCTGTCCGACCTCGTACGGGAGCCCGCAGGCTCGCCGCTGCCCATTCCGCCGGAATTGCGCCTGGAGGTGGCCATCGCGGCCGGCGATCGCATCGACAGCGAGCGGCTCCGATCCATCGCCGAGCCCGCCGCGCTGACATGCCCGAGCTGCGGCGGCGTGCTGTCGATGATGAAAAGCGCAAAACCGCTCCGGTTTCGCTGCCAGGTCGGGCATTCCTTCACGTCCGACATCCTGGCGAAGGAGCAGGAGGGACGTGTCGACGAGGCGCTGCGCGTCGCGCTCCGCATCATCGAGGAGCGCGCCGAGCTCGTGAACCGCATGGCCGAGGATGGACGCATGAGCGGCCGGCGTGCGGTTGCCGAAATGTATGATGCGCGTGCCGAGGAATACCGGCAATATGCCGACACGATCCGGCAGGTCGTGCTCGAAACGCTCGATATACCGTCGTGCGATCCAGGCGACGACCCGTAGCGGCAGGACCGCCGAGCCGGAGGGCTGGAGGGCTGCAGGATGAGCCTGGAGCTCGAAAGGGAGCGTGCCGCTCTCGTCCGTGCCGATCTGGACATCGCCGCCGGTCAGGACCGGGTCGAGCGCCAGCGGGAGCTCGTGCTGTCTGGACGGCTGAACAGCCTCGACACAGAGCAGGCGAGGCGGCTTCTCACCACCATGGAGACCGCTCTCACGGAATGGGAGCGCCATCGCATCCTGATCGTGGACCGGATCGCCTATCTCAGCCGTCTTCCCCCGGCCGGCACTTGAGGGACGGCAGACGCCGTGCGAGGTCCGCGTGAAACCCTGTTCTCTACCGTTCTGAAGCGTTCAGATCATGAAGTCTGACACAGACCAGCCCTCCGCCCCGGAGGCAGCGCCTCCCTCGGGCGCAGCCCCTGGTCCGCTCATCATGGGCATCGGCGCGTCCGGAGCCTCGGGACGGAGACTGGAGCGGCTGCTCTCGACCCTCCGGCCGGATCCGGCGCTCGCGATCGTTATCGTGCTCCGCCAGCGCGAGGCCCTCAGTTCGAACTGGCTGGAGGAGCTCGCGGCGCGCCACCCCGGGCTCGAGATCCAGGAGGCGGCGGACGGGGCTCGAATCGAAGGCGGCAAGACCTATCTCTGTGCACCGGACTCCATCACGACCGTCCAGGAGGACATCCTGAGGGTCGAGCCTGCGGAGCAGGAGCCCAGCGAGCGAGGCACGATCGACAGCTTCTTCGTATCCCTCGCCGACTCGGTCGCTCAGAAGGCGATCGGAGTCATCCTGGCGGGCACGAATGGAGATGGAACCCTGGGCGTTGCGGCGCTGAAGGACCAGGGCGGGCTGGCCATCGCGGAGGCGCCTCCGAGCGGGATCGAGCACCTCGCCGAAAGCCATTCGCCGATAGCGATAGCCGACTTCATCCTCCCGCTGGACGAGATCGGAACCCAGGTGGCGGCCCATGTCCGCAATCTGCAGCGGATAGAGGAGCGGCAAGGCTTCGATGCGACGCTGGCGGCGGCCGCCGGCTCGCTCTCGCGGATCGCCGAGATCCTGCGCAACAAGACGGGCAACGATTTCCACGGCTACAAGCAGAACACCTTCCTACGCCGCGTCCAGCGCCGGATGCAGGTCGTGCAGATCAACGAGGTCGCGGATTACGTCGAGTTCCTGCGGACCGACCAGGAGGAGGTCACAAAGCTTTTCAACGACCTCCTGATCGGGGTGACGCAGTTCTTCCGCGACCAGCGCGAGTTCGAGGTTCTCGAGACGGAGATCATCCCGAAGCTGTTCGAGGGCAAGGATGCCGGCCAGCAGGTCAGGGTCTGGGTGCTCGGCTGCGCCACCGGCGAGGAGGCCTACTCGATCGGCATCCTCCTGCGCGAGTACATGGCGACGCTCGAATCCGCGCCGCAGGTGCAGATCTTCGCCACCGATCTCGACGGGCGCGCGCTGGCCTCGGCGCGGGTCGGGCGCTACCGATCCACCATCGAGGCCGATATCCGGCCGGATCGGCTCGCCCGCTGGTTCGTGCGCGAGGGCGACACGTACTGCGTCGTTCGCGAATTGCGGGAGATGTGCATCTTCTCCCAGCACAACGTGCTGAAGGACGCGCCCTTCTCGCGCCTCGACCTCGTCTCCTGCCGTAACCTCCTGATCTATCTCAATGCCGAGTTGCAGAACCGGGTCATTCCTCTGTTCCACTTTGCGCTGCGGCCGGACCGGTTCCTGTTTTTGGGCAATTCGGAGAACGTGACGCGCCACCCGAAGCTGTTCGCGCCCGTCGATCGGCGCGCGCGCATCTTCAAGCGATTGGAATCGGGGGCGCGGGTTCCCCCGGAATTCCCGATCACGAGCGCGCCGCGCGCAATGGCGGAGGTGCCGGGCTTGCGTATGCGCGCGCCGGATGTCGGGCTCGGGCGCAGCGCGTAGCGGAACGCTATGCGCCAGCATACGTGATCACGGACGAGCATTTCCAGGTCCTGCACTTCTCCGGTCGCACCGGCCGCTACCTCGAACCCTCTGCGGGCGTCGCGACGCTAGACCTGCTCAACCTCGTCCATCGCGACCTGCGCCTGGAACTGCGCGCGGCCCTCAACCGCGCCGTCGAGCACAACGAACCCGCACATGCCGACCGGGTGCAGATCGGCCAGAACGGCGATCGCCTGCTCGTCGACATCACCGTCGAGCCGCTGCAGGAGCGACCGGGCGGGCCCCGCCACCTGATCGTGATCTTCAAGGACGGTCCGGTCCGTTCGGAACAGCCGGGCGAGCAACCCGACCCGACGCTCGTCCGCTCCGAGCATGTCGAGCGGCTCGAGGCGGAGCTCCGGGCAACGCATGATCGCCTGCAATCGACGGTCGAGGAGCTCGAGAGCACGAACGAGGAGCTGAAATCCTCGAACGAGGAATACCAGTCCCTCAACGAGGAGCTGCAATCCGCCAACGAGGAGCTGGAGACCTCGCGCGAGGAGCTGCAATCGGTCAACGAGGAGCTCACCACCGTCAATGGCGAGCTGCACCACCGCGTCCAGGAGCTGACGCGGGCGACGAGCGATCTGAAGAACTTCCTGGAATCGACCCAGATCGCGACGATCTTCCTCGACAACGACCTCAAGGTGATGAATTTCACGCCGGCCGTGACGCAGGTCTTCCATCTTGTCGAGACCGACATCGGGCGGCCGATCGCGCACATCAAGGCGAAGATCCCGATCGAGGATCTGTTCGAGGACGTGCGGCGGGTGGTCCGCACCCTTGCGAGCGTCGAGCGTGAGCTGACCGCCCCGGATTCCGGCACGCGCTACATCGTCCGCATCCTGCCCTACCGCTCCGTGGAGAACTACATCGCGGGTGCCGTGATCACCTTCGTGGACGTCACCGCGGTGACGCGCGCGGAGGCGCGCACGCGGATGCTGCTGGCGGAACTCCAGCACCGGGTCCGCAACACGCTGGGCGTGGTGCGCTCGATCGTCCGCCGGACGGCCGACACCAGCTTGAGCGTCGACGAATTCGCCATGCATCTCGACGGCAGGCTCAACGCCTTCGGCCGCACCCAGGCGCTGGTGACCCGCGACCCGGAGGCCGGTGTCGACCTCGGCTACATGATCGCCGACGAGTTGCTCGCCTATCGGGCGAAGGAGGCCGAGCAGGTTCGCATCTCCGGGCCGGCGGTGCGGTTGCAGCCGAAAGCCGCGGAGACGCTGGGGCTGGCGATCCACGAGCTCGCGACGAACGCGCTGAAGTATGGCGCGCTCTCGACCCCGAGCGGCAGGATCGAGGTGAGCTGGTCGGTCGAGCAGGAGGAGGCGGCCAACCTTGCCTTCGATTGGCAGGAGGTGGACGGCCCCCCGATCGACGGACCTCCGCAACGCCAGGGCTTCGGGACCGAGCTCCTGGAGCGAACGCTGGCATTCGAGCTGAAGGCCAAGACGGTGCTGGCCTACGAGCCCTCCGGGCTGCATTGTTCGATCACGATCCCGCTGAGCGAGCGGACGGTGATGCCGTCATGGAAAGCCGCGCTCTGAACGAGGTCGCCGCTCCGGGCGGCTCGGCGGCGGCACTGCTCCGCCGGCTCAACGCGCTCTCCCCGATCGCCGAGGCCGAGGGAGAGATGCTCCGCAGCCTTGCGGAAGCCCACATCCGCCACGCCGCGCCTCGGGAGGACGTGGTCAGCGAGGGCGAGAAGCCGGAGGGCGTGCGCATGATCCTGTCCGGCTGGGCTTGCCGCTACAGGCTGCTGGTGGACGGGCGGCGCCAGATCCTGGGATTCATGCTCCCGGGGGACGTCTGCGACCACAACGCCACCTTTTCGCCTCGCATGGATCATTCGATCCTGGCGCTGACGGCCGTGTCATACGCAAGGATCCCCACCCGTGCCTATGAGGACCTGATCTCCTCATGCCCGTCGGTCGCCCGGGCGCTGATGTGCGAGACCCTGTCCAACGCGTCGACCCAGCAGGAATGGATCGTCAATCTCGGCCAGCGCGTCGCGTTCGAGCGGTTGGCACACCTCTTCTGCGAGATCTTCGTACGCCTCTCCGTCGTCGGGATGACGCGGGGCGCGACCTGCCCATTTCCCGTCACCCAGACGGACCTCGGTGACGCCACGGGCCTGTCGAGTGTCCACGTCAACCGCACATTGCGGGACCTGCGGAAGGTGAACCTCGTGGAGCTCACGGGAAAGTCGCTCACCATCCCCAACCTGGAAGAGCTTCAGGCGGTGGCGCTGTTCAACCCGGCCTACCTGCACCTGGCGAGGCCGATCCATCGCCGGGTCTGATGCGACTCAGCAGGTCCGACCGACGATCTCGCGGTGGCGCGCGATCCGAGGGATTGCTGGCGGAAGGGGTGGGATTCGAACCCACGGTGGAGTTGCCCCCACGGCGGTTTTCAAGACCGCTGCCTTAAACCACTCGGCCACCCTTCCAGGCCGCTGAACTCGCGGGGGACTCGGATCCTCCGGGAGACTGGAACGCGGTGCCTGGCACCGCCTTGCCACCTTCTTCAACGGGCAGCTTTGTCTATGGCGGCGTGCGGAGGCGCGTCAACCGGCCGAGCCGCTCTGGTCCGGCGAGGTTCGGGTTGTCGTGCGCCGGGTGCGTCGATCGCGCAGCCGGGGCGTGCGCATCTGCCGGGTGCGAATCGGCCAGGGCGGGCCTAAGGCCGCAAGGTGAATACCTCCTGGCCCGACTTCCGAGACTGGTCCCTCCACCTGGCGATGAGCGGCATGCCGATCGACGCGTGCTCAGGGCTGGGTGCCCGGCTGGCGCCGCGGCTCGGCAAGCTGGCGAACCCTGTCAGCCACGAGCGGGCGACGAGGCTCTTTGCGAGCATCACCCCGAGCAACGCACAGGCCGGGGTCGACCGGCTCTGGGCGAATGTCGGCCGCACCTTCGCCGAATTCGCCGTGAGCCACCGCATGCTGAGGGCAGGGCGGGTGGCGATCGATGGCGAGGAGCACCTCGATGCTGCCCTGAATTCCGGCCGCCCGGTGATCGCCGTGTTTCCCCATCTGGGAAACTGGGAACTCGCCGAGATGCAGCTCGGCTTCCGGGCTCCGGGTCGGGTGGCGGTCATCGTCGCTCCGCCCGCCAGCGGTGCCAGGGCCGCGATCGCCGAGCGCGTCCGAAGCAAGGTGCCCGCCGACCTCCTGGTCAATTCCCGGACTGTCTGGCGACGCGGTCTCGCGAAGCTTCGCGAACCCGGCGGCATCTTCATGGTGGCAGTGGACGAGAATGCCGGCGGACAGGTCCGGGGCCCCTCTCTCGGCAGGCCCCTGCGGACGGACGGGAATATCGGGAAGGCCGTGCGGCTGGCTCTCACGACCGGCGCGATCATCCTCCCCTTCTACAGTGAGCGCGTAGAGGGCTCGCACCTCGTCTCCCGATACCTCGCGCCGCTCGAACTCGAAGGCGATCCGCGGGATCAGGCCGCCGTGCTCGAGGGCGTCCGCCGGCTGGATGCTGTGGTCGAGTCGCCGGTCCGGCGGCTGCTCGACCAATGGTACATGGCGCTGGCCTTCCGCAGCTGAGGCTCACTCCCGGAATTTCCGGCAGACGCGCGAAGGTCGTCGCGCCGCCGGCCGCGCACGAACGCGGCCGCGGTCGGGCGGCCCTGCGCGTTCCGGCCGCCAACACGGGGGCGGATTGCCCGGGACGCTCTCGAGCTTAACGGCCCGTTAACCATGATGGCCGAGAGAATAGGCCAATCCTTGGTTCACAGGATCGCAGGATTCTCGATCTGGGGGTGCTGGCCCGACGCGACTCGGCGCGGGTCCGCTTTTTGTACCACAAGGAAAGGGACGCCCATGAAGGCGATCACGTTCGTGACGCAGAAAGGTGGCAGCGGAAAGAGCACGCTGTGCATCTCCCTGGCGGTTGCGGCGCAGGAGGCGGGCCAGTCGGTCTGCATCCTCGAAATGGACAGGCAGGCGACCGTCACGGACTGGGCGGAGCACCGGAAGGCCGACACGCCCGAGGTCGCCCAGATCGATGCGACTCAGCTCGACGACATCATGAACCGGCTGCGGGATTCGGATTTCGACTACGTCTTCATCGACACGCCGGGCGTCGATTCCCCGGGCAGCCTTGCCGCGATCCGTGCGGCCGACCTCTGCGTCATTCCCTGCCGCCCCACCCCGGCGGACCTGCGCGCCTTCAAGCCGACCCTCGCGGCGATCTATCGCCTGGAGAAGAAGTTCGCCTTCGTCCTGAACCAGACCCCGCCGCGCTCCTACCGTGTGCGTGACGCTGCCGACGGCCTGGCCGTCCTGGGCGTTCTTCCGGACGTCAACATCGTGACGCGTAACGACCACCAGGATGCGCTCGGCATGGGGCAGGGCGTGACCGAATACAACCCGACCGGACAGGCCGCTTCGGAAATCCGCCGCTTGTGGACCTGGATCGAGAAGCGTTCGCAGGGGCACATCTATGTCAAAGCCGCCTAAGCTCAGTCTCGCGTCGATCGTCGCCTCCGCGGCGCCAACCCCGAACCGAGCGGGCGGGGAGGTCATCCAACTCGCCCCCGCCAAGCCGCAGGAGCCGAACCCGCGCGGCACCCTGAAGGAGCGCGCAAAGCAGCTCTCCGTCTATCTCGAGCCGCCGGTCTACGATCAGCTGCGCGACATCGCCTATACGGAGCGGACGAAGATCCACCAGCTCATGCTGGAGGCGCTCGACCTGCTGTTCCAGAAGCGTGGGGCGCTCTCGATCAAGCAGCTCAATCAGCCGCGCTGAGCGCGTCTTCATGCCGGCCCGCGAGCACCAGCCCGCGGGTCCCTGGGCCGAATCCCTGCCCGGCAGCGGTCGCAATAGCTGATCCTTCGGTTCAGAGATCAAGCGCAACCGCCTAACAGCGTTGAGCTTTCGCGCAGCGATAGTCCGCTACAATTCGCGTCAAACTTTCCTTAAGCCGCTCCCAGCATCCTGCTCCATCGCCAGGGAGCCGGTGTTGATCTTTCCGCGTCCGACAGAAGTCGTGCCCGAACCGAAGTCGCGTCCGTCGGGCGGCGGGGCGGGCATATCGCGGGCAGCCCTCAGGGGCGGGGCCGTGATGCTCCTCGCCCTGATGGTCGCGAATTGCGCGGGCCCGCAGGTCGCGAGCCGCAAGGGCGGGAACAAGTATGGCGTGAAGCCGAGCCCGAGGGTCATCCCGGAAGGCGAGCCGATTCCGAAGGGCGGCGGCCGCGAGATGATCGGCCAGCCCTATGTTGTCGGCGGCCGCACCTATGTGCCCCACCGCGGCAAGGGCTATGTGCGCGAGGGCTGGGCCTCCTGGTACGGCACCGCCTTCCACGGCCGCCTCACGGCCAATGGCGAGATCTTCGACCGCCAGTCGATCGCAGCCGCGCATCCGACGCTGCCGCTGCCGAGCTATGTCCGCGTCACGAACCTCGTGAACAAGCGCTCGATGGTGGTCCGGGTGAACGACCGCGGACCCTATGAGCGGGACCGCGTGATCGACGTCTCCGAACGCGTATCGGATGCCCTCGAATTCCGCCGCAAGGGCGTGACCCGCGTGCGCGTCGAGTATCTGGGGAAAGCCTCGACGCGCGGCAGCGACGACGAGAAGCTGCTCGCGACGCTTCGTCTCGACGGCACGCCGGCTCCGTTCCGGGGCGGCGGGGCGACGATGTATGCCGGCTTGAGCGGCGAGCGGCCGGCACAGCCCGCACCGCGCCGGATCGAGGTGGCCGAGGCGTCCGAGCCGCGGGTCGCGGCCCGCGCGGCTGCGATGGACGATGCCGGAGAGGCGCCTGCGACGAGGCCGGCCTACACGCAGCCGACGCCGATCCGCGTCGCTGCGCAGCCGCCGTCTCTGCACCTGGCGGACGGCGTTCCGCTGCCGCCGCTCCGGCCGGCCTTGTTGCGGGAGGTTGCCGGCATGGCGCTGCCGCGTGAGGAGGCCGCGCCGCTCCCCGTCGTGCCGCTCCTCCCGCCGCAGCGCCCGATCTACGCCGGCATCTACTGACGCACGGAGGCTGCACGGCTCCGAGATCCGGGCTAAGGATCGCGCGCCATGCAGGGGCAGCAATCACATTCGGGTCGCGGCCGGTTCATCACCCTCGAAGGAGGGGAGGGGGCCGGGAAGTCGACGCAGAGCGAGCGTCTCAGGCGCCGCCTCGAGGCGCGGGGCATCCGCGTGGTCACGACGCGCGAACCGGGCGGGTCGGAGCGCGCCGAGACGATCCGGAGCCTGCTGCTGTCCGGCGCGGTCAAACCCTATGGCGCCTTCGCGGAAACGCTTCTCTTCGCCTCCGCACGGGCCGACCACATCGACCGCACGATCGCGCCGGCGCTGGAAAACGGCGCCTTCGTCATCTGCGACCGCTTCGCCGATTCGACGCGCGTGTATCAGGGAGAGGTCGGCGAGGTTCCCCGGGTGCTGGTCTCGGCGCTCGAGCGGGTTGCCGTCCGCAGCGCCTCGCCCGATCTCACCCTCGTGCTGGACGTGCCCGCCAAGCTCGGCCTCGCGCGGGCGAGCCAGCGGCGGGAGCTCGCGGGGGAGGAGAGGGACCGTTTCGAGGCGGAGGGACTTTCGTTCCACAGCCGCGTCCGCGAGGCCTTCCTCGCCATCGCGGCGGCGGAGCCGGAGCGCTGCGCCGTCGTGGATGCAGCCGGGCCGCCCGACAGCGTCGAGCGGCTGATCTGGGCGGAAGTCGAGGCCCGGCTGCTGACGCCCTTGGAGGTAGCCGGGAGGCCTGCGAATGGCTGACGACGGGCCCGACCTCTCGGCCATACCGCATCCGCGCGAGCGCGCAGTCCTCGTCGGCCATGCCGATGCGGAGCGCAGCTTCGGGGAGGCGATCCGCTCGGGCCGCCTCCACCACGCCTGGCTGATCGGAGGGGCGCAGGGGATCGGCAAGGCGACGCTCGCCTACCGCGTGGCCCGCCGGCTCCTCGCGAGCCCGGACGAGGTGGAGGAGGGCGCGCCGCTCGCCATCGCGCCGTCCAGTCGGACGGCCCGGCAGGTCGCAGCGGGTGCGCACGGCAACCTCATCGTGCTCGATCTCGAGACCGCGTCCGCCGATGTCGACCGTCCGCCGGCGAAGACGATTCCCGTCAAGTCCACGCGGCGCGCGCTCTCGTTCTTCGGGACGACGGCGGCCAATGGCGGCCACCGGGTGATGATCGTCGATTCGGCGGAGGACCTGACCGTCCAGTCGGCGAATGCGCTTCTCAAGACGATCGAGGAGCCGCCGCCGCGATCGACCATCCTCATCGTCTCCCACGCACCCCAGCGCGTCCTGCCGACGATCCGCTCGCGCTGCCGCAAGCTCAACCTGGACCCGCTCTCCGGCGCGCAGATCCTGGACGTCCTGCGCTCCCTCAGTCCCGAGATGCAGGCGGACGGGGAGGGCGGTTCGGACCTGGTGAGGGGAGCGGCCGAGAAGGCGGACGGCTCCGTCGGACGGGCGCTCACGCTGCTCGATCCCAAGCGCCAGGCCATCCTGGACGAGCTCGCGGCCTTGCTGAAGCTTCTCCCCGAGGTGCCGATGCAGCGCGTGCTGAGCCTTGCCGAGAAGCTCGCGGACCGGCGGACGGAAGGAAATTTCGAGCTGGCGCTCGATGCCGTCCAGCTCTGGGCGTCCGAGCGCATCAGGGCAGGGACCTCCCTCGGCCCTGCCCGCCTTGCACCCCTTGCTGAGCTATGTGAGAAGGTCGCCGACGCTGCGAGGTCGGTGGAAACCTACAACCTCGATCGTCGCCCATTCGTCGTGTCGATGTTCGGGGATCTGGCGGAGGTTGTCCGCGCTACCGCCTGAACCGGCCCGCATCACTCTCCAAGGTTCGGCATGGCCGGCGAGCCCTTCTATATCACCACCCCGATCTTCTATCCGAACGGCGTGCCCCATATCGGCCACGCCTATACGGCCCTCGCCTCGGACGCGATTGCGCGGTTCCAGCGGCTGGAGGGACGGGACGTCTTCTTCCTGACGGGAACGGACGAGCACGGCCTGAAGATGCAGCAGACGGCGGCCACGGAGGGCCTGACGCCCCTCGCACTCGCGGACCGCAACTCGCAGCGCTTCCGCGACATGATGGCCGCGCTCGGCGTGACCTACGACGACTTCATCCGCACCACCGAGCCGAGGCACCATCTCGCGTGCCAGGCGATCTGGAAGAGGATGGAGGAGGCCGGCGACATTTATCTCGACACCTATGCCGGCTGGTACTCGGTCAGGCAGGAGGCGTTCTTCGACGAGACCGAGACCACTGTCGGCGACGACGGCGTCCGCCGCGAGCCGCTCGGCTCGCCCGTGGAATGGGTCGAGGAGGAGAGCTACTTCTTCCGCCTTTCCGCCTACCAGGATCGCCTTCTCGCGCTCTACGAGAGCGAGCCGAACTTCGTGGCGCCGCGCGAGCGCCGGAACGAGGTGATGAGCTTCGTGCGGTCGGGCCTGAAGGACCTTTCAATCTCGCGGACGACGTTCGACTGGGGCGTGCAGGTTCCGGGAAACCCGAAGCACGTCATGTATGTCTGGGTCGACGCGCTCACGAACTATCTCACGGCAGCCGGCTTCCCCGACGAACAGGCGCCGCGCTGGCGCTATTGGCCCGCCAACATCCACGTCATCGGAAAGGACATCGTCCGCTTCCACACCGTGTACTGGCCGGCCTTCCTGATGTCGGCCGGGCTGCCGCTGCCGAAGCGCGTCTTCGCCCACGGCTTCCTGTTCAACCGCGGGGAGAAGATGTCGAAGTCGGTCGGCAACGTCGTCGACCCCTTCGCTCTCGCCACGCAATATGGCGCCGACCAGTTCCGCTACTTCCTCCTGCGGGAGGTCCCGTTCGGACAGGACGGCAGCTATTCGCATGACGCGATCGTCAACCGGATCAATGCGGACCTGGCGAACGATCTCGGAAACCTCGCTCAGCGCTCGCTGACGATGATCGCGCGCAACTGCGACGGACGGGTACCGGAGCCGGCTCGCCTCATGGAGGCCGACGAGGCGCTGCTCGCGCTCGCGGACGCGCTGCCCGGGAAGGCGAGGGCGGCCATGGACGGCGTTGCCCTGCACACGATCCTGGCGGAGATCTGGGCCGTCGTGGCCGAGGCGAACCGCTATTTCGCGTCACAGGAACCTTGGATCCTGCGAAAGCAGGATCCTGCCCGGATGGCGACCGTTCTGTACGTGACGGCCGAGGTCCTGCGGGAGATCGCCATCATGGCCCAGCCTTTCGTGCCGGACGCGGCGGAGAAGCTGCTCGACCTCCTCGCCGTCCCCGGCGAGGCACGCGCCTTCGCGCAGGTCGGGGCTGAGAACCGGCTCGCGGCGGGACTGGCGCTGCCCGCCCCGGCACCGATCTTCCCGCGCTACGTCGAGCCGACGGAGGCTGCGTGACGTTGCTGATCGACTCGCATTGTCACCTCGACTTCCCTGACTTCGCAGAGGATTTGCCGGGCGTGATCGCCCGCGCCAAGGCGGCCGGGATCGGCCGCATGGTGACGATCTCGACCCGGGTCGCCAAGGCGGACGTCTACCGCCGCATCGCCGAAGAGCATCCGGAGGTGTTCTTCACGATCGGCACCCATCCGCATAACGCCGCCGAGGAGCCGGACGTCGCCGCCTCGACGATCGTCGAGGCCGTGCGGCATCCGCGCTGCATCGCCGTCGGCGAAGCCGGGCTCGACTTCCACTACGACAAGAGCCCCCGGGACGTGCAGGAGCGCGTCTTCCGCACCCATATCGCGGCCGCCCGGGAGAGCGGATTGCCGCTCGTCATCCATGCCCGCAATGCCGACGACGAGATGATCCGGATCCTGACGGAGGAGCACGGGCGAGGGCGCTTCGACGCCATTCTGCACTGCTTCTCCTCCGGACGCCGGCTCGCCGAGGTCGGGGTCGAACTCGGGTTCTACGTCTCCTTCTCCGGCATCCTCACGTTCAAGAACTCGGACGAGATCAGGTCGATCTCGCGCGAGGTCGTGCCGCGCGATCGCCTGCTCGTGGAGACGGACGCGCCCTACCTCGCGCCCGTCCCACACCGCGGCAAGCGCAACGAGCCGGCCTATGTGGCGCACACGGCCCGGGTGCTGGCAGAGACGATCGGGGTTTCCGCCGAGGAGATCGCTCAAATCACCACCGCCAACTTCGAGCGGCTTTTTATCATGGCCGCGCAAGGCACTGATACGGATCGGAAATCCGCGGCATGAGCTTCACGCTGACGATTCTCGGCTGCGGGTCGTCAGCCGGTGTGCCGCGGGTGGGCATGGGCTGGGGAGCGGCCGATCCGCGGAACCCCAAGAACCGCCGCCGGCGCTGCTCCATCCTCGTGGAACGGACCGGTCCCGACGGCCGCACCAGCGTCCTGGTCGACACCTCGCCGGACCTTCGGGAGCAGCTTCTGTCGGCCGATGTGCGCTGGCTCGATGCCGTGCTGATCACGCACGACCACGCCGACCACACGCACGGCATTGATGACCTCAGGCCGCTGGTCATCCACATGCGCCGTCGCATGCCGGTCTATTCCGATGAAGCGACGGGCCGGGTCCTGCAGGAGCGCTTCGGTTATTGTTTCGCGACGCCTCCCGGAAGCGACTATCCACCCATCCTGGACGACCACCGCATCGATCATGACGTGCCGCTCGTGATCGATGGAGCCGGTGGCGCGGTGGAGGCATTGCCGATCGTCGTGGAGCACGGCCGGACGCCTGCGCTGGGCTTCAGGTTCGGCAGCCTGGCCTATGTGCCGGATGTCAGCCGCATCCCGGACCAATCGCTCGAGCGTCTCCAGGACCTGGACGTGCTGATCCTGGACGCGCTGCGCTACACGCCGCACCCGACACATTTCTCCGTCTCGGAGGCGCTGGCCTTCATTGCGGAGGTGAGGCCGCGTCGCGCCGTGCTGACGAACATGCACACCGATCTCGACTTCGAGACGCTGCGCCGCGAACTGCCCAAGGGGATCGAGCCGGCTTACGACGGCATGAGCATCGGATGGACCCCGTGAGCAGCGGATCCTGGCATCCTGTGATCCGCGGATCCCTGGCAGGCCGGAGAGAGCCGCTCTGGTTCCATAATATATCTTATGCGAATGGCCGCTGGGGCTCCGCCCTGCCCCTGTTCAGCCTTTCCGGAGCCCGCTCGTGAGCACCAGGCCGGCTGTCGTCTCGGCGATGATCTCGGATGATGGCAGCGCGTTCGAGCCGGTGCCATCGCGGGATCTGTCGATGCTGCTCGCCATCATGGCGGCGCTGCGCACACCCGGAACCGGGTGCGCCTGGGACATCGCGCAGAGCTTCGAGACGATCGCGCCCTACACGCTCGAGGAAGCCTACGAGGTCGCGGACGCCATCGCCCGCGGCGACCTGGATGATCTCCGGGACGAGCTCGGCGACCTGCTGCTTCAGGTCGTGTTCCACGCCCGGATGGCCGAGGAACGCGGCGCTTTCGATTTCGGCGGCGTCGTCGAGGCGATCACGGCCAAGCTGATCCGGCGCCATCCGCATGTCTTCGGCAATGCGCGGGACCTGGCGCCGGCCGAGGTCAAACGGCTCTGGGACGACATCAAGGCGGCCGAGAAGCGCGAACGCGCCGCTCACCATGGGAGCAAGCCTGCGAGCATCCTGGACGGCGTGCCGGCCGCGTTGCCGAGCCTTACCCGGGCCGACAAGCTGACCCGCAAGGCCGCGAAGGTCGGGTTCGAGTGGCCGGACATCCAGGGCGTGACCGCCAAGATCGAGGAGGAACTCGCGGAGGTCCGTGAGGCTGCAGCCCTGGGAGACAAGGCGGAGATCGCGGAGGAGGTCGGCGATCTTCTCTTCACCGTCGCCAATCTCGCGCGGCACCTGGACGTGGATCCAGAAGCAGCGCTCGCAGCCGCCAATCGCAAGTTCGAGCGCCGCTTCAGGGCTGTCGAGCAGGCTCTTGCCGCCGTCGGACGCTCGCCGGAACAGTCGGAACTGGAGGAGATGGACCGGCTCTGGGACGAGGCGAAAGCGGCGGAGCGCGGCGGCGGCCCTCAGCCGGACTGAATCGTTTCGAGAACGAACCGGACCCGTGCCTCGACCGGAGCGCGCGGAAGCTCCACCAGTTCGTAGCCGAAGTCGGGATAGGTCTCGCACATCGCCCGGTACGTCCGCTCGGCCTCCGCCGGATCCTGGCGCCGCTCCGCATCCCGGCGATAGATCTCGGGCCAATGCGGCGCGACGAAAACCCGGCCCGCGTACCTGAAGCGCCTCGCTGCCGTCTCCATGTGTGTCGGAACGGGAAGTCCGGTGAGACGGAGATATCCGATCACGTCGGGGATGCCGCGATCGAAGAAGGTCGGGAAGGCGGAAAGGGCGGCCTCCCGATAGGAGCGCAGGTCGTGGGCGAGCATGAGCTCGGCGAAGAGCGCAGGATCCGACCAGGGCAGGGCGGGGCCATCGATCTCGGCCTGCCCCTGGATGACCGCCCTCCCCGCCTCCTCCGCGACCGGATAGCCGGCGGCCTGCAAGGCCTTGATGAGAGACGACTTGCCGGAGCCCGGTCCGCCCGTCACGACGTGGAACGGCAGCTCGTCCATCAAGCCGCGCCGCCCAGGATCCCTCAGCCGACCTTCTCGGCCTGAGGAAAGCGCTTCCAGAGCCGCGGCTCCTTCTCGGGCGCGATCCTGACGATCATCTCGGTGCGGCCATCCTCCGCCTGATGCCGGTCGATGATCTCGGCCTCCTCATGGAGCCAATTCGCGGCGCCGCCGTCGGCGGGCTCGAGCGCGATGCGGAAGCTGGGGCGTCCCTTGGCGATCCGGCCCTCGATTTCCGCCAGGAGCGCAGCGAGTCCCTCCCCCGTGACGGCCGAGACCAGGGCTGGCCGCGTGTCGGAACCCGCGCGCTCCGCGATCGCCGCGAAACGCTCGCGGTCCGGGCCCGAGAGCAGATCGGCCTTGTTCCAGACCTCGATCACCCGGGCGCGGTCGTCCGGATTGATCCCGAGCTGGCGCAGGACGTTCTGGACGTCGGCGGCCTCGGCCTCGGTCTCCCCATGCGAGATGTCGCGCACATGGAGGAGCACGTCGGCCTCGATCACATCCTCGAGCGTCGCCCGGAAGGCCGCGACGAGCATCGTCGGGAGATCCGAGATGAAGCCCACCGTGTCCGACAGGATCGCCGTCTCGCCATGCGGCAGCTTGATCGCACGGGAGGTCGGGTCGAGCGTCGCGAAGAGCAGGTTCTCGGCGAAGACCTCCGCCGTCGTGAGCCGATTGAAGAGCGTCGACTTGCCGGCATTCGTGTAGCCCACGAGGGCCACGATCGGGTACGGCACGCGCCGTCGGCTCGCCCGATGGAGCGAGCGCGTCTGCTTGACGGCATCGAGGTCGCGCTCGATTCGGCGCATCCTGTCCTGGATGATGCGGCGGTCCGCCTCGATCTGCGTCTCGCCCGGGCCGCCGAGGAAGCCGAAACCGCCCCGCTGGCGTTCGAGGTGGGTCCAGGACCGCACGAGGCGGCTCTTCTGATAGGCGAGATGCGCATGCTCGACCTGGAGCGCACCCTCGCGCGTCCGCGCACGGCGACCAAATATTTCGAGGATCAGGCCGGTCCGGTCGATGACCTTGACGCCCCAAGCCTTCTCCAGGTTGCGCTGCTGCACCGGCGTCAGCGCGCCGTCCATCACGACGAGGTTGATGTCGTCGGCCGCGATCCGCCCCGCGATCTCCTCCACCTTGCCCTTGCCGAGCAGCGTGGAAGGGCGAGGCGACGACACGACGAGCGAGAACTGGTCGACCACGTCGAGGTCGATCGCCCGCGCGAGCCCGACGGCCTCGTCCAGCCGCGCCTGTGCGGGCCGGGGATTCGGAGGGGGCGCGTCCGCATCCCCTGCCCTCCCCGGAGCCGCTCCCCGCGCGAGATACGGCCCGATCACGAGAGTTCGCGTGCGGGCCGCAATGTCCCGCTCGGGCTGGGCCGCCCGCTTGAGACGGTCTTCTTTCGAGGGGAGCGTTTCCGCCACTTAAGTCCTTACGGCTTGGGGTCGATCTCGTCCGGCTCGAAGAGCTGGATCGGATGGCCGGGCATGATTGTCGAGATGGCGTGCTTGTAGACGAGCTGGGAATGCCCATCCCGACGAAGCAGGACGCAGAAGCTGTCGAACCAGGTCACGATACCCTGAAGCTTCACGCCATTGACGAGAAAAATCGTGAGCGGGACTTTGTTCTTCCGGACATGATTGAGGAAGGTGTCCTGCAGATTTTGGCCGCGTTCGTTCGGCATAGTTTGAGCCCGTGTCAGCCCTCGCGGCCGGCCAACGCCGGGCTGCCTCTTGTCGTTGGTCTGAAAGCTCGCGCTTCTGACCGGCTCCTCATTACACGGATTGATGCCGCATTGCGCAAGCCTTTTCGCAGGCGCAACGCCAGTCCAGCTATCCGCCAATCCCGAGCAGCTTGAGCTTCCGGTGGAGCGCGGAGCGCTCCATTCCGATGAACTCGGCCGTACGCGAAATGTTTCCGCTGAAGCGGGCGATCTGCGCGACAAGGTATTCGCGCTCGAAGATCTCACGCGCCTCCCTCAGGGGAAGGCTCATCAGGCGCTCGCCCCCCTCCCCGCTCGGCGTCGACGGCACGAGCGTCCCGATCTCCGACGGGAGCATCTCGGCCGTGATCTCCGCGTCCGGGTCACCGGCCGTCAGAATCATCAGGCGTTCGACGTTGTTGCGGAGCTGGCGCACGTTGCCGGGCCAGTCGTGCGACTGAAGCACGGCCATCGCCTCCTCGCCGATTCGGCGCCGGGGCAGGCCGGTCGTGGTGGCGATCTGGTCCTGGAAGAACTCGATCAGCTCGGGCACGTCCTCACGCCGCTCCGACAGCGCCGGAACCCGGATCGGCACGACCCCGAGACGATGGAAGAGATCCTCGCGGAACGCGCCGCGCTCGATCTCCGCCGGCAGGTCGCGGCTCGAAGAGGAGATGATCCGGACATCGACATGCACGCGGGTCGAGCCCCCGACACGCTGGAAGTTCTGCTCCACGAGGACCCGAAGGATGCGGCCCTGCACCTCCTTCGGCAGGTCCGCGATCTCGTCGAGATAGAGCGAGCCGCCATGCGCCTCCTCCAGCGCGCCGGTGCGCCGGCCACGCTCCCCATTGGCCTCCACGCCGAACAGCTCGGCTTCCATGTTCTCAGGCGTGATGGCGGCGGCGTTGAGCGTCACGAACGGACCCGACGAGCGGGCCGATTGCGCGTGGATCGTCCGGGCGACGAGCTCCTTGCCCGAGCCCGGAGCGCCCGCGATCAGGATGCGGGCATTGGTCGGGGCCACCTTCTCGATCGCCTGCCGAAGCTGGTTCATGACGACCGAGCGGCCCGCGATGCGGCTCGCCTGGGTGGAACGGGCCTTGAGGTCCTTCACCTCCCGCTTCAGCCGCCAGGCCTCGAGCGCCCTCTCGGCCACGAGCACCAGGCGGTCCGCCTTGAACGGCTTCTCGATGAAATCGTAGGCGCCGGCCTTGATGGCCGAAACGGCCGTCTCGATGTTGCCGTGGCCCGAGATCATCACGATCGGAAGATCCGGGTGCTCGGCCTTGATGAGGTCCAGGACCTGCAGCCCGTCGAGCCGGCTTCCCTGGAGCCAGATATCCAGGAAGACGAGATGCGGGCGGCGCGCCTGGATGGCGGCGAGCGCCTCGTCCGAGGAGCCTGCCTTGCGGGTGCCGTGGCCCTCGTCCTCCAGGATGCCGGCCACGAGCTCGCGAATGTCGACTTCGTCATCGACGACAAGGATGTCCGTGCTCATGCGGGCACCACGTGTTCAGCGGCAGCGGCGAGCGTCGCCTCTGCGTTGTTCTGCTGGAAGCGCATGCGAACGAGGCCTCCGCGGCCTGCCGGGTTGTCCAGGAGTTCGATGCGGCCGCCATGGTCCTCGAGGATCTTGCCGACGATCGCGAGGCCGAGGCCGGTCCCGCCCTCGCGGGTCGTCATGTACGGCTCGAGCAGACGCTGCCGCCCCTCGACCGGAAAACCCTTGCCCGTGTCGCTCACGTCGATGATCACCTCGCCCCCCTGAGCCTTCACCGCCACGCGGATCTCGGCCCCTCCCCTGTCCTGCTCCGGCACGGCCGCGATGGCCTCCGTCGCGTTCTTGATGATGTTGGTGACCGCCTGCGAAAGCAGCCTCCGATCGAACCTCGCCGGGATTGGAGCCTCCGGCACCTCGTCGACAATCTTGATATCCGGATTGGCGATTCGCATCATGAACACGATCTGCCTAACCGTATCAACTATATCCTCTTCGACGATCGCCGGCTTCGGCATTCTCGCGAATGAAGAGAACTCGTCCACCATTCTCTTGATGTCATCCACCTGCCGGACGATCGTGTTCGTGCACTGGTCGAATACCTCGCGGTCCGTGGTGATCAGCTTTCCGTACTTGCGTCTAATTCGCTCGGCGGAGAGCTGGATCGGCGTAAGCGGGTTCTTGATCTCGTGCGCGATGCGACGGGCGACGTCGGCCCAGGCCGAGGTCCGCTGCGCGGTCACCAGGTCCGTGATGTCGTCCAGCGTCACGATAAAACCCTTGTCCTCCCCTCGGGCCTGCTCACTGGTGACGCGGATATTCAGTGTCCGTTCCCGCCCGAGGCGCGTAATCGGAATCTGCTGCTGAGTGAGTCGAAGCCGCCCAAGCCTCGCCTCCTCGATCAATTGGGCGATTTCGGGGAGCACGGACACGATCGGCTGTCCAAGGAGGTCCTGCCGCTTCGCCTCCAGAAGCGACTCGGCCGGTGGATTCACGATCGTGATCAGGCCGTGCGAGTCGATGCCGATCACGCCCGCCGACACGCCGGACAGCACGGCCTCCATGAAGCGCCGACGGCGGTCGATCAGATCGCTCGCCGCCGTGAGTCCGTCGTGCTGCCGCCGCAACTCGGAGGTCATCTTGTTGAAGGTCTCGCCGAGATGGGCGAGGTCGCCCTCCTGCCGACGAACGGGAACTTGAACATAGAAGTTCCCGGTCGCGACTTGGTCCGTCGCGTGGATCAGGCGCCGGATCGGCGCAACGAGGCGGTTGGAGAAGTTCAGGCCGAACCAGACCGCCGAGAGGAGGACGATCAGCGCGATCAGGCCGAACATCGAGGCGAACGCCACCTGGATGCCGAGCCGCTTCTCCTCGAGCGCCTGGTAATAGGCGACGCCGGCCTCGGCCACGGGCGGGAACTCCGTCGCCCGAGGATCGACCGGGCGGGTGACGAAGAGCACCGCGCCATCATAGGCGGCGAGGCGGAGAACCGAGCTGAAGAGGTTGCCGACCCGCGGGATGACACAGATCGCCTCGTTCTCGTTCGCCGTCTTGAGGTCTTCGGGTGAGGGACCCGTCACGCCCGGGATGGGTCGGACATCGACCCGCTCGACGATGGCGCCGTCAGGTTTCACGATCATTGCGAGCGGGAAGCCGAGATATGTCGCGCGCGACGCAAGGAAATCGCGGAACAGCTTCCTGTCGGCGTCGAAGAGCACCTTCGCACGGTTGAGGTCGCCGGCCATGAGCTGCGTTTCGCGGGCCAGCGTGCGGCACTGGTCCTCGCGATAGGCCTGCGCGATCTCGACGGTGTTGCTCATCAGCGCCTTGATCGAGCCCGTGAACCAGGGATCGAGCCCCCGCTCCAGGATGGCGCTCGCCACCACGGCCACCAGGATCGCCGGCGCGGCCGCGACGAGGCTGAACAGCGCGACGACCCGGACATGCAGGCCGGCCGCCGCGGCTCCCTCCCGCCGGGCCCGAACGATCGTCCAGCCTTCCCAGGCGACGATCCCGATCAGGAGAAGAACCAGGAGGACATTGCCCGCCAGCACCCACACGACGACGTCGTGCGTCGGCAGGATGGGGGTCATCCCGGCAAGGACGAAGAAGGTGACGAGCCCCGAGCAGAGCGCCGCGCCGACCGTGAAGGCCCCGATCCAGCCGGGGCCCCGTGCGCGCCGGGCGGGTTTCGGGGCTAGCGGCCGCTCACCTGCCTGCATGGTTCAACCCGCAAGCCATCCCTGTCCGCGGAGCGAAGATCCGCGAAGCCGGGGCGAAGTGATGCATAACGGCCACAGCCGCCGATTAGAGCCGATACGCTCCGAAGTCCAGGCGGCGGGGAGCGCTGCTCACCGCGATGATCGGATCACCTGGAGGTCGAGGTCCCGAACCTTCTTGCGCAAGGTGTTCCGGTTCACCCCCAGAAGCTCCGCCGCCCGGATCTGATTCCCGCGCGTGGCTGCGAGCGCGGCGCCGATGAGCGGCCCTTCGATCTCCCGCAGGATGCGATGGTAGAGGCCGGGAGGCGGCAGGGTGTTCGGGAACTTCTTGAAGTAGACGCCGAGGTGGCGCTCCACCGCCATGGACAGGGTCTCGCCCTCCACCGGGGCCGTGTCCTCGACGCTCGATGAGGCCTGCGGCGACGTGTCGAGCTCGGCATCCAGAATGGGACCCGTGATCGTGTCCTGCGGGTAGAGAGCCGCGAGGCGCCGGACCAGGTTCTCCAGCTCGCGGATATTCCCGGGCCAGCGGTAGCGCTTCATCCGGTCGAGCGCGTCGGAATCGATCTGCTTCCGCGGCAAACCTTCCTTCTCGACCAGGTTCATGAAGTGCCGGACGAGGTCCGGGATGTCCTCGCTCCGCTCCCGCAGGGGCGGCAGGCGCAGGGGCACGACGTTCAGGCGGAAGAACAGGTCTTCGCGGAACTGGCCGGTCTGGATCGACTGGCGGAGATCCTTGTTCGTCGCGGCGACGATCCGGACGTTCGTCTTGATCGGCACCCGGCCGCCGACGGTCGTGTACTCGCCCTGCTGGAGCACGCGCAGCAGCCTCGTCTGCGCCTCCATGGGCATGTCGCCGATCTCGTCGAGGAAGAGCGTGCCCCCTTCCGCCTGCTCGAAGCGGCCCGCCGAGCGCGTCAGGGCCCCCGTGAAGGCGCCCTTCTCGTGCCCGAAGAGTTCCGACTCGATCAGGTCGCGCGGAATGGCGGCCATGTTGACGGCGACGAACGGCCCTTTGCGGCGCTTGCCGTAATCGTGCAGGGCGCGGGCGACGAGTTCCTTGCCTGTCCCGGACTCGCCCGAGATCATCACGGTGAGGTCCGTCGGCATCAGCCGGGCGAGCGCCCGGTAGATCTCCTGCATGGCAGGCGAGCGGCCGACGAGCGGGATCTCCTCCTGCTCCTTCTCGAAGCCGTTCTGGCCGGCATTGCGCGGCCGCGACAGCGCCCGGCCGACGATGGCCACGAGCTCCTTCAGGTCGAAGGGCTTCGGGAGATACTCGTAGGCTCCGCGTTCCGACGCCCGGATGGCTGTCATGAACGTGTTCTGGGCGCTCATGACGATGATCGGCAGTTCCGGCCGCACCTTCTTGATGCGCGGCAGGAGGTCGAACGCGTTCTCGTCCGGCATCACCACGTCCGTGATGATGAGATCGCCCTCCCCCTGTGCCGCCCAGCGCCAAAGGGTCGCTGCATGCCCGGTCGACCGGACGTCGTAGCCGGCGCGCGAGAGCGCCTGATTGAGAACCGTCCTGATCGCCGAATCGTCATCGGCCAACAAAATCTGTCCGCTCGGCATCCTCTCGGCCTCAACCTATGAGCCGCGCCCGTCTCGGGCGCTGTAGATGGGCAGGAGGACCCGGAAGGTCGTCCGCCGCGGGGCGGGATCGCACTCGACGACACCGCCATGCGCGCCCACGATTTTGGCAACCAAGGCAAGGCCCAGGCCACTTCCCTGGGCTTTCGTCGTAACGAAGGGGTCGAACAGGTGCGGGAGCAGGTCGGCGGAGACGCCGGGGCCGTTGTCGCTCACCCCGACTTCGATCGGCAGCGCAACGCGTCCGCGCGCGCCGGGCACCTGGAGCCTCACGCCGGCGCGGAATGCCGTCGAGAGGACGATCTCCCCATCCACCGCATCCAGGCCGATCGCCTCGGCGGCGTTCTTCACGAGGTTCAGGATCACCTGCACCAGCTGGTCGCGGTTGCCGTGGACC
This sequence comes from Enterovirga sp. CN4-39, assembly GCF_049446235.1. Lineage (NCBI taxonomy): Bacteria > Pseudomonadati > Pseudomonadota > Alphaproteobacteria > Hyphomicrobiales > Methylobacteriaceae > Enterovirga > Enterovirga sp. CN4-39. Next base: position 489,719 of record NZ_JBMSEF010000001.1, read on the forward strand.
GGCGGCAGCGAGGGATCGTAGGCCTCGACGAAGCGGATATGGCGCGCGAAGCCCGACTGGGCGAGCCGCCGGACGTGGTCGAGCACGCCGTGCACGTTGACGGCGCCCCGCTCGACCGGGCGCTCATCGCCGAAGAGCTCCATCCTCTCGACGAGCTTCACGATGCGATCGGCCTCGTCGCAGATGAGGCGGGTCAGCATGCGGTCATTGTCGTCGACCGATTGCTCGAGGAGCTGCGCCGCGCCCCGGATGCCGGAGAGCGGGTTCTTGATCTCGTGCGCGAGCATGGAGCCGAGCGCCGTCAGCGAGCGCGCCGCGCCGCGATGCGTGAGCTGCCGGTCCATCTTGTCGGCGATGGTGCGCTCCTGGAACATGAGCACGACCGCACCGTCGCCGCCCAGCGGCGTTGCGAAGACGTCCACTGTCCGCTCGACGTTGGACCGCGGATTGGCGAGTTCCACGCGGTGCTCGCTGACGCCCGCATCGCGCCGCCGCACCTCCTCGATCAGCGTGATGATCGGCGACCCGAAAGGGACGATGTCCTCCAGCTTCTGCCGGCGGAGCACGCGGATCGACAGCTCGAAGAACGTCTCGGCCGCATGATTGGCGTCGAGGATCTCGTCGTCGGCGCCGATCGTCAGCAGGGGCAGCGGCAGGGCATTGACGATGAGCTCGCTCGAAACCGCGCTCATGCCGCCAGCCTCACGGGTGCCTCGTAGATGCGTCGGAGTAGCGCCGTGACACGAGCCGGATCCGTCGTGGTCACGAGGACGCGGCGGTCCTCGCCGGAAAGTCCGTAGCCCGCCTCTGACGCCCGGTCCGAATAGGCCGCCAGATGCTTTCGTGCATGCCGCAATCCCATCTCGACGCCGTAGAGGGAGAGCATGGCCTCGTAATGCTCCACGGCCGCGCCCGTCCGCTCGGCCAGGGTCGGTGCGAAATAGGTTCGTCCGGCGAGCGCGGCTGCGACCTCCCCGACCAGCCAGGGCTGCCCGACCGCCGCGCGCCCGATCATCACGGCGGCCGCGCCCGACCGTTCGAGGCAGGCGCGAGCGCTCGCCGCGCAGGCCACGTCGCCATTGGCGATCACCGGCACCGGGACCGCCCGCGCGACCTCGGCGATCGCATCCCAATCCGCCGTCCCCGAATAGAATTGCTGCCGGGTCCGGCCGTGGACCATGATCCCCCGCGCGCCGGCATCCACGGCGCTTGCCGCCAGAGCGACGGCGTTGCGGCTCTGGTCGTCCCACCCCAGACGCATCTTCACCGTCACGGGAACGGACACTGCCGAGACCACCGCCTCGACGATGCGCAGGGCCAGGTCGGGCTCACGCATGAGGGCGGAGCCGCAGAGCCCGCCCGTCACCTTCTTGGCGGGACAGCCGAAATTGATGTCGACGATGTCCGCGCCGCTCGCCTCGGCAAGGCGGGCCGCCTCGCCCATCGAAGCTGGATTTCGCCCAACCAATTGCACCACATGCGGGCGAATGCCCCGGCCCTCGGACCGCAGCCGGGCTTCGTCTGCCTTTGCGACATAGGCGCTGGCGGCCACCATCTCGGTAACGACCAGCCCTGCCCCGAACCGGGCGGCGATGCGCCTGAACGCGACATCGCTGATGCCGGACATCGGCGCCAGGACGGCCAGCCCAGACATCGGAACAGCGCCGATCGACGGCCCGTTGCCTAAAAAGTGTTCAGATCGCATGCTGCCTGACGAATAACCAATCTGACGGGCAGCGCAATGGTCATCTTTGCAGCGCGGCTCTGACGGCCTATCAGGTCGCCCCGCTTCAGGACGAGGTGAATGGAGACGATCGCGATTGTCGTGGCGGCCGGCCGCGGCAGCCGGGCCGGCGAAGGCCTGCCCAAGCAATACCGCAGGCTGGCGGGCCGGACCGTCCTCGCACGGACGTTGGAGGCGTTCGCCGATCATCCGGGAGTGACCCGGATCCTCTGCGCAATCCATCCGGACGACCGGGAGCTTTACGACGCCTCGGTGCGCGAGCTCGCCTCCTCCAGCCGCACGAAACTCCTCGAGCCGGTCTATGGCGGCGCGACGCGCCAGATTTCGGTCCATCGTGCGGTCGCGGGCCTCGCCGGAGCCGGCGAGGCTGTCTGCCTCGTGCACGACGCGGCGCGGCCTTTCGTGAAGCCCAGCCTCATCGATCGGGCGATCGAAGCCGGCCGCCGGTACGGAGCTGCGCTGCCCGGGCTGCCCGTGACGGACACGGTGAAGCGGATCGAGCAGAGCGGCGCGGTCGCGGAGACGCTCGACCGCACGCCGTTGCGGAGCGTGCAGACGCCCCAGGCCTTCCACCTGGCCTCCCTCCTGGAGGCGCATGCCCGGGCTTCAGCCGAGGGGCGGGACGCCTTCACGGATGATGGCCAGCTGATGGAATGGGCGGGTGCGACCGTGCACCTGTTCGATGGGGATGGCGGGAACGTCAAACTGACCAATCCGCCCGATTTCGAGGAAGCCGAGCGGCGTCTCGCCGGCCGGGGAGAGAACATGATCACGCGGGTCGGTACCGGGTTCGACGTCCACACCTTCACGGAGGGCGACCATATCTGGCTTGGCGGTCTGAAGATCCCGCACAGCAAGGGCGTGCTGGCCCATTCGGATGGGGACGTGGTGCTTCACGCGCTGACGGACGCCCTGCTGGGGACGATCGCCTGCGGCGATATCGGCACGCATTTTCCGCCGAGCGATCCGCAGTGGAAGGGCGCCTCGTCCGACCTCTTCCTCGAGCACGCCGCCAAGGAAGTGCGCGAGCGCGGGGGCAAGATCGACCACCTCGACGTGACGGTGCTCTGCGAGCGCCCGCGGATCGGGGCTCATCGCGACGCCATGCGGGAGCGGATCGCGGCGATCGTCGGCATCCCGGTCGAGAACGTGTCCATCAAGGCGACGACGACGGAGAAAATGGGCTTCACCGGCCGCGAGGAAGGCCTCGCCGCGCAGGCCGCTGCGAGCGTGCGCATGCCGGAGCGGCCGTGAACGCCTCCCCGGCCATGCTCGAGCGGGCGGAAGCGCTGCTCGCGGCCTGCCGGTCGAAGGGCTGGCGGCTCGCGACAGCCGAGTCCTGCACGGGCGGGCTCGTGGCCGGTCTGCTGACCGAGATCGCGGGCTCGTCCGATGTCGTGGAATGCGGCTATGTGACCTACTCGAACGAGGCCAAGGCCTCGATGCTCGGCGTCGATCCCGCCCTGATCTCGGCAAAGGGCGCCGTCAGCGAGGAGGTCGCCCGCGCGATGGCGGCGGGGGCCCTCGCCCGCTCAGGCGTCGACATCGCGGTTTCGATCACGGGCATCGCCGGGCCCGGTGGAGCGACGGCGACCAAGCCCGTGGGCCTCGTGCATTTCGGCCTTGCGACGCGGGACGGAACCGTCCGGCATCTGGAGCGCCGCTACGGCGATCTCGGGCGCGCGGCGGTGCGCGCGGCGGCCGTCGGCGATGCGCTCCGCCTGCTGGAAGAGGCGGCCGCGGGCTAGATCCCGGGCGTCAGCCCTGTGCCGGATCCGCGGATGGGCGGCCGTATACGTCGGCCGCACGGGTCTCGAAGGCGTCCGTGAAGCGCCGGAACGCGCGGTCGAACATCGCGCCCATCAGCAATCCGAGCGCCATCGACCTGAATTCGTAGTCGATGGAAAAATTGACGGCGGAGCCGCCGTTCTCGGCCGGGCGGAACTCCCAGTGGTTCTCCAGGTACCGGAACGGCCCGTTGATGTAGGAGACGTGGATGTCGTGCGCCTTGCGGTCGAGCACGACCTTCGTCGTGAACCGCTCGGCGATCGAGCGGTAGCCGACGCTCATCTCGGCAACCAGCACGTCGCGCCCCTGCTCGTCCTTCACACGCCGGATCACGCGCAGCCCGGTGCAAAGGGGCAGGAATTCCGGATAGCGCTCGACGTCGGCGACGAGGTCGAACATCTCCTCGGCCTTGTGCTGAACGCGCCGGGTCGTGCGAAAGGAGGGCATTGCCGATATCTGGTCTGGCGGGGCGATGAAGTCCAGGACGGGGCCGCGTCGTCCGCCCCTGTTCCGGGTCAGGCCGTCGCGGCGGCGCGGCGTCGCGCCTCGCGCAGGCGCTGGAAATCCTCGCCGGCATGGTGCGAGGAGCGCGTCAGCGGGGTCGCCGAGACGAGGTGGAAGCCTTTCGAATAGGCGCTCGTCTCGAAGGCCTTGAACTCATCGGGCGGCACGAACCGGATCACCGGATGGTGCTTGCGGGTAGGCTGCAGGTACTGGCCGATCGTCAGGAAATCGACCTCCGCCGAGCGCAGGTCGTCCATCAGCTGGAGCACCTCGTTCCGCTCCTCGCCCAGCCCGACCATGATGCCGGACTTCGTGAAGATGTCGGGATCCAGCTCCTTCACGCGCTGCAGCAGCCGGATGGAGTGGAAGTAGCGGGCGCCCGGCCGGACGGTGAGGTACTTCGAGGGAACGGTCTCGAGATTGTGGTTGAAGACGTCGGGCTTCGCCTGGACCACGACCTCCAGCGCCCCCGGCTTGCGCAGGAAGTCGGGCGTCAGGATCTCGATCGTGGTCGCGGGCGAGCGCTCCCGGATGCAACGGATCACCTCGGCGAAATGTGCCGCGCCACCGTCGGGCAGGTCGTCCCGGTCGACCGACGTGATCACCACATGGCTCAAGCCGAGCTTGGCGACCGCGTCCGCGACCTTTGCCGGCTCCTCGGCATCCAGCGCCTCCGGCAGACCCGTGCGCACATTGCAGAAGGCGCAGGCCCGCGTGCACGTGTCGCCCATGATCATGAAGGTGGCGTGCTTCTTCTCCCAGCACTCGCCGATATTGGGGCAGCCCGCCTCTTCGCAGACCGTGACGAGCTTGTTCTCGCGCACGATGCGGTTGGTCTCGGCCCACTTGGCCGAGCCCGGCGCCTTCACGCGAATCCAGTCGGGTTTCCTCTGGACCGGGCTGTCCGGGCGCTTCGCCTTTTCGGGATGACGGGGGCGTTGATCGCGCGCAAGAAGATCGAGAACGACGGCCATAGATCAGGTCCGAGCCTTCGCGGCTCCGGCTCTATCTAAGCGCCTGTCCCCTCCCCGGCAAACCCGCGGAATATCCTGCCCGCTCCGCGTTGGCCTCAGGGCCGCCGCCGCTCGAAGACCTGCCGGCCGCCTTCGGAGAACCCGCCGACGCGCGTGCCGCGCTGCGGGTGGGCGCGCTCCCAATCGTCCAGGCCGGTATTCGTGACCTCGACCCAGTCGCCGAGCGGCTTCCCGGCGAGGAGCGCCTGCTTGAAGCGGGACGCCAGCTCGCGCTCCAACTCGCCTTGCTCCAGGAGCGTCATCTTTGCCCGGCTGGCATAGAGCTCGACCACGCGCTCGGCCCAAAGCCGGAGCTCTCTGTCGGTCACCTGTCCTCCGCGATCACCTCCGCGTCGGCACGTGGGCGGGGCCGGTCCTGGGCCGGATGGGGGTCCCATCCGCGCTCCTTCAGGCGTTGCGGTCCGAGGGAGCTGCGGGACTGCTCGTAGGAGCTGCGGACGATCTCGATGTATCGCGCCTTGCGCTCCTCCCGCAGACGGGCGGCCTTCTCGGCAGAGATCCAGGGCCAGGCCATTCATCCTCCACGGGTCGATCACCGCAACGAGGCAACGGCTGGACGATGGTTCGGTTTCTTGTCGCGAACGTGGCGGGCGGAGTAGCCCCGAAAGGAACGTCACGCTCCGGCGCCGGTTGTGGCTGGGCGGGCACGTATGTTGGCCCGGGCAGGAGCAGCGCAGGCGGTTGTATCGGGTTCTGACCTACAATGTCCGACGATGCCTCGGCACGGATGGGCGGGTGGAACCGACCCGCATCGCCGAGGTGATCGCCTCCTGCGATCCCCATATCGTGGCCCTCCAGGAACTCGATGTCGGGCGAGCCCGGACCGGCGGCGTCGACCAGGCGGATGCCGTGGCCAAGGCGCTCGGAATGGAACTCCATTTCCATCCTGCCTTGCGGGTTTTCGACGAGCTGTACGGAGATGCGGTGATGACCACCCGGCCTTCGCGGCTGGTGAAGGCGGATGCGCTTCCGGCGCCGGGGCCGATCGCCCGGCTGGAGCCGCGCGGGGCGCTCTGGATCTCCGCGCAGGTCGGCGGCCGCCATTGCGAGATCGTGAACACGCATCTCGGATTGCGCGGCCACGAGCGTCTGGTCCAGGTGGAGGCGCTGCTTGGCCCGGACTGGATCGGCAGCGCGACGCCCTCCTCCCCCCTCATGGTGGTCGGGGACCTGAATGCCGTCCCCTCCTCCCGGGCCTATCGCAGGATCGCCCGCCGGCTGCGGGACGCGCATGCCCTCGCCGCCGGGCGCCCGCGCCCGACCTTCCCCAGCCGGCTTCCTTTCCTGCGCCTCGACCATGTTTTCGTGAACGGCTGCATCGACGTGCTCCGGGCCGATACGATCCGGACGCCGCTCTCCCGGGTCGCCTCCGATCACCTGCCGCTGCTCGTCGAGTTCCAGGTCACGTCCGGCCGAGCCGCCGCCGCGGGCAGCCTCCATTGACCTCCGGATCAACCAAAGGCGCCGCACGCGTCTCGAAGCGGTGGGTGAGCTATGGGCTCGCAGCCCTCGGCTTGGCGCTTGCCGCCTACCTGCTCCACCGGGCGCTGAGCCGATACACGCTCGACGAGATAACCGCCTCCATCGGCAGCATCCCTCGGGGCGATCTGGGGATCGCGGCGCTCTTCGCGGCCGCGAGCTACCTCTGCCTGACAGGGTTCGACTGGTTGGGCCTTCGCTATGTCGGCAAGCCCCTATCCTATCCGCGCACGGCCCTCGCCTCTTTCGTCAGCTTGTCGCTCGGTCACTCGATCGGCTTTGCGGGCGTGAGCAGCGGAGCCTTCCGCTACCGGTACTACTCGCGCTGGGGCCTGAGCGCGCTGGAGGTCGGCAAGCTCGTCGTCTTCTGCGGCGCGACCGTTGGACTTGGGCTCCTCGTTCTCGGCTCCGCCGCGCTGCTGCTGCGGCCGGACCTGCCGGCGGGCTTCGCGGGCCTCTCGCCGGGACTCGTGCGGGCGATCGGCATCGCTGGCGCGGCGCTCGCGATTCTCTACCTCGTGCTCGCCGCGAGACTGCGCCGCCCGCTTCGGATCAGGAACGTGACGATCGAGATGCCGCCGCTCCGGCTCGCCGCAGCGCAGATGCTGGTCGGGACCGTCAACTTCGCCCTCGTGGCGGCATGCCTGGCCTCGGTTGTCTCGGCCGCGTCGGAGGCCCGGTATCTCGATGTCGCCACGGCCTACGTGACCGGCAACGTGATGACGCTGCTCACGCATGTTCCGGGCGGGCTCGGGGTCATCGAGACGGCCGTCATGTACCTCCTGCCGGGGGCGAGCCTCATCGGCCCGCTGATCGCCTTCCGGGTGATCTATTTCCTCCTGCCGCTCGCAATCGGGCTCCTGACCTTCCTCGGAGCGGAACTGGCCTTCCGGCGCTCAGGCGCCGCGCCGAACCGCCGGCGCCCGAACGGACGAAAGGAGGCGCATCAGGGGGCGCATGAGCCGGAAGGGGCGCTTCGGGTCGAATAGGGCCGTCCCGAGCACCTGCCGGGCCGGAGCCTTCCGTCCGTCGATCGTGAAGGGACGCAGTCCGCGGGCGCCGGTATTCAGCCGGTCGATAGCCCGGACGAGCGAGCCCTCCTGCCGGACGGCATCCCGCACCTCGGCGGGGGCGACGCCCAGATGCTCGCCGAGCAGCGTGTCGCGGATCAACGCGATCCTCTCGCGCGTGCGATCCGTCCGCGCTTCGATCGCGAGGTCGCACTCGGTGTCGAGCGCAATCGAGCGGTTGTTGAGGTTCGACGAGCCGACGCGCAGCAGGTCGTTGTCGACGATCGCCACCTTCGCGTGCACCAGTACCTCGCAGTCGTCGCCCTTCCGGTCGGGAACGACAGGGTAATAGACCCTCAGGCGATCATACCTGTCCGCCTTCTTCAGCCGGCGAAGGAGGTGATCGCGGTTATGCCCCATGATCAGCCGCTCGGCCAAGCCGTGGGACTGGCGCGTCAGCACGACCGCCAGTTCCGGCCCGACCGGGCGCTGAAGCTGCTCCTCCAGGATATCGCCCAGGAAGTCGGCGGTGAGGTACTGTGCCTCGATGTAGATGCAGCGTCTGGCGGCCTTCAGCACGTCCACCGTGAGGACCGCGCCCTCGGCCCAGGCGGGAGCCTCGCCCCAGCCAGGCGCCGTCCGGGAAATGCCGACACAGCAATGCGAGAAGTCCGGCGCCAGAGTGGCCGGCCAGGGATCGTGCTCCACGTCGAGCGGAGGAAGCGCCTCCCCGGCCGCATAGCGCCACCGTGCCCGCGCCACCTCCGCCACCGCCCGGGCGGCCTCGCCATCCACCACCATCTGGACGTCGTGGACGGGAGCGTAGGGTTTTCCCTCCGGATCGAGCCGGATCGTGGAATGCGGATCGTGTTCGGGCGTGTCCCAGCGCCGGACAGTGAGGTCCATCCCGCCCACGAAGGCGACGCGGTCATCGACAATGACGATCTTTTGATGATGCGCCGCGTAGACGGGGTGCTCCCTATCCAGCCGGATCTTGATCCTCGGATGCTTCTGCCACTCCGCGCCGACGAGGAGTTCCACCGGGGATCCCGGCGCGTGCAGGACCGCAATGCTCCAGACCAGGATCCGGATCTCGAGCTCGGGCCTTGCCTCTACCAGTTGCCGCAGGAAGGCGCCGAGGGCGGGCGCTTCCCCGCCCTTGTCGGGCCTGAGGCGGATCCGGCCATCGAAGTCCCACCCGACGATGATGACGGAGCGCTCCGCGCGCGACAGGGCCTCCTCCAGCCGGGCGAAATAGGCCGCAGCATCGACGAGCACGGCCGCCCTGTCCGCCTCGGTCACCCGCCAGCAGTTGCGGCCGGGCCTGAGGATCGGGCTGGGTACCGGAGAGCCTTCGGGTTGCGCCTGCATGTTCTCCCGGCCTGAGACGCGGCCAAGCTTGGCACGAGCTTTCCTGAACAAACACTTGGGGCGGTTAGCGTTCCCAAGGTCGGAATGCAGGGCCGGTTTGCAGGACGGGTATCGTTAAGGCGGGGACGCTGGATGCTCAGAAGCCGACGCCGAGAGACGGAACGCTCCGCAGGCATGCGACGCCCGAGCAGCGCCGTGCCACGAAGATCGAACGGTCGCGGCTCTGCGCCACCTTCCCGCTTTCCGATTGGCGGGAGGTTCCAGAGGATGCGCTGCCTCCCTGGGCCGAGGCACCACCGCACAGCACCAGGCTGGCGAGCAGAGCCCCCGCGATCGCGCGTGTCATCTTTCCCTCCGTCTCGGACGGAGGATGAACCAGGGAGAAGCAGCGCAGTTCCAAGTCGTCAGGACACGCGCGCCGAGAGATCCGCCCGCTTGTCGAACCGCGCAACGCGGCTGAGGAGGTAATCGACTTCGGCCTTTGCCCGCTCCGACAGGGCCGAACCTGGCTTGCGCTGTGCATCCGAGGTCAGGATGCCCCGCCGCGCGAGGACATACTTGCGGACCGCCAAGCCGATGCCCGGCTGCTGCTCGTATCTGATGAGTGGCAGATGAGCGTCGAAGAGATCGTGTGCTTCGTCCCGCCTGCCCTCCTGCTGCAGGCGGACGACATCGACCAACAGTTCAGGGAAGGCGTAGCCCGTCATCGCGCCGTCGGCGCCACGCTCCATCTCGAAATCGAGGAACAGGGCGCCGTTGCCGGTCAGGATCGAGATCGGGCGCAGCGATCCATCGGCCTGGAAGGCGCGGAGCGCGGTGATCTTCTCGAGGCCCGGCCAATCCTCGTGTTTCAGCATCAGGCAGGAGGGGTTCTCGACGAAGATCCGGCGTATGACCTGCGGCGTCATGACCACGCTCAGCGTGAGCGGATAATCCTGCAGCACCCAGGGGATGTCGGAGCCGATGGCCTCGGAGGCCTGACGGAAATAGGTGACGATCTGGTCGTCGGTCCGCAGCGCAGGGGGTGGCGCGATCATCACGCCCGCCGCTCCCGCATCCATGACGCTCCGCGCGAGGCCGCGCATCGAGGCGAAGCCGGGTGCCGACACCCCGACCACGACCTGCATCGAACCGGAGGCGCGGATGAATCGGGTCGCGACTTCCAGTGCCTCGGCCCCGTCGAGCTTGGGCGCCTCGCCCATGATGCCCAGCACGGTGACGCCCGTGCAGCCGACCTCCTCGTAGAAAGAGGTCAGTCGATCGATGGACGCGAAGTCCACCGACCCGTCGGGCAGGAAAGGGGTCGCTGCGATAGCGAATGTTCCGGAAGCGGTGTCCAGCGGCATGTCTTGTCTCCTGCCGCCGTGTCACATGCGGCTCCGCATCCCGCAAGCTTTCACCTCTCGATCCTGCGATACCCGCGCGACAACGTAACTCGGCCGATTTCGCCTAACAAAAGTGAAGGTTGCCAGGACAAAGCGCCTATAGGGTACGATCAGAGGGATCGTCGGGGCGGCGAGATGTCTGAATTTCAGATCCGGAACCAACTACTTTCCGCGCTGCCAGCGCGAGATCAGCTGTATCTTCAGCCGCTGCTTGAGCATGTCTTTTTGCGGCACGACGATGTTCTGGTCGAGCCGTTCAGTAAGATCACCCATGTGCATTTCGTCGAGACGGGACTTCTGTCCGTGCTGGCCAATGCGGGTGATCGCGAACAGGCCGAGGTTGCCATGATCGGCCGCGAAGGTATGTCGGGACTCTTTCTCGCGCTCGGGTGCGCGGAAGTGCCCTTTCGGACCTTCGTGCAGCGATCGGGGTCAGCCTACCGCATGAGCGGCGAGGCCTTCCTCCAGGCCTGCCATGCCAGTCCGGCGCTGCACCGTGCTGTCCTGCTCTATTCCCAGGTTTTCATGACGCAGGTGGCCGAGACCAGCCGCGTCAATGCCCGCCACACGGTCGAGACGAGGCTCGCGCGCTGGCTGCTGATGGCACATGATCGCGCAGACGGAGACGACCTTCCGCTCACGCACGAATTCCTGTCGCTGATGCTCGGGGTCAGGCGGCCTGGGATCACGGTGTCGCTGCACGTGCTCGAGGGCGAGCACATGATCCGCGCGCGGCGCGGCAATATCCGGATCCTCGACAGGTCGAAGCTTCAGGCCGCGGCGCGCGGCTCGTATGGGCTGCCGGAGGCTGAGTACGATCGGCTGATCGGCTCGATCACGCTCGATCCCCTCACATCCCCCCAAGGCGAGCGTGCAGGCTCGCCCATGGCCGTCGCATAGACTTGCGACGTCTTCCTTGCTGATGTCGTCGTCAGGGAGCGTGGGGGCGGCACGCTGAGGAAAGCGCCGGGGCCGGGCCGCATACCAGCCCCGGGCTGAGCAACTGAACTTACTTCTTCTTGGCGGCCGGCTTTTTTGCCGGCGCAGCCGGGGCCGGTGCGGCTGCCGCCTTCTTCGCGGGGGCAGCCTTCTTGGTTGCTTCAGCTTTCGATGCGGCCGCGGCCGGTGCTTTCGCGGCCACGGCGGGTTTCTTTGCCATCGCAGTACTTCCCCTGTTGCTGCGTGATCAGCTTCACTGAGTCGCAGGAAGCGAGTCGATCGCGAGTCAAACGCAGGGTTGTGGAAAACTACCGATTTTCCGTGTGAGTGCTGCTGGCGGCGCTTCGTGAAAAGTAGATCGCAAGACGATCAGGCGGTGAGGCACGCCTCGAGGTGATCCACGCTTGTGAGCACGGCCAGTCGGGCCGTCGCGATGTCGCCACGTCCGTGCAGGGAGGTCAGGAAGCCGAGGCTGGCGTCCCGGACCGCATCCGTGGCGTCGGCGAGGGCCGGCTTTTTCGGCAGCTCGATGGAGAGCGCCTGCAGGTGGCAGCCGATCGTGGCGGCCACCATCCGTGAATTGTCTCGGCCCGCGCGCGCCAGCACTTGCCGCAGGCCGATCACCCGATCGAGCCCGCGAGCCGGCAGTTCATCTTCCGAGACCGTAATCATGCCGTGCGAGTCACCCCGTTAACCTTTGGGTAAGCTCGCCCGCGATGGTTAATGCGGCGTTAATTCCGAGCCGCCGGCTGGTGAGGTCGTACGCTCAGCCGGCACCCGCACCGAAGAGGCCGGCGCAACTTCGCCGAACCTCCCGCAAGACCAGAGAAGACAGTGATGCGCCCGGCAGCCGGGCGCACCGCTCCGCAATCAAGCCGCGCGGCGGCGTCCCCCGCGCTTCGGCGGCGGGATAGGCTTTGCCCGCGAGCGGCCAAGCCCCAGCGCTTTCGCGAGTTCGGAGCGCTGCCGCGCGTAGCTCGGCGCGACCATCGGGTAGTCGGCCGGCAGGCCCCACTTCGTCCGATACTGCTCGGGGGTCAATCCACGGCCGCTGAGGTGCCGTTTCAGCGACTTGTACTGACGCCCGTCCTCCAGGCTGATCAAGTAGTCGGGAGTGATCGATTTCCTGATCGGCACGGGCGGGACGGGGCGCTCCGGCGCGACTTCTGTCTTCGGCTTGCCGAGAGCGGAAAGCGCCTCGTGAACCGAGGCGATCACCCGCGGCAGGTCTGACATCGCAACCGCGTTGTTCGCAACGAAGGCCGAAACGACACCGACGGTGAGCTCGGTGATTTCGCTCTGCGCGTTATGTTCTTCCTGGGCCATGGCGTCCTCGTGAAAAATTAGGCCGCATGTGCTTGAATAAAGTAGTTCCGTCAAGGCGTGATATACGAAAGAGCACGGATCATCCTTGCGAATGAGTAAGCAGGGGCGTTTTGGTCCTGTATCGATCGGAAAGAAGTCGGAGCAAATCAACATAGGATGGCGCGCACTGGGAGGGAATTTCGAATCGGGATCAATTCGCGGACGCGCAAAGCACGCGCTTGCGCGATCCCGCCGGCGTCATAACTTCGGAGCCATGTGTACAAACGACAGATGCCGATCATGCAGCGCCTGAAGAGCTATGTTGGATGGATTTCGAGCCTCTGGTTGTTGCTGTCGGTTGCGCCTGCACAGGCGATCGAGGGAGGACGACTGGCTCGGGCGAACGACCCGCTCGCGGCCGCGACCGTGACCATCGGGAGCGTCGTCGCAGGCGGAGAATCGGTGAGCCTCAACCGATGCTCCGGTGTGCTGATCTCGCCCGAATACGTCCTCACGGCGGCGCATTGCGTTCGCGGAAATGCGCTCGCCGCTGCCGTTCGGTTCTTCTCCGGCTCCCGCCCGACGGGCCGGCCCGTCAGGGTGGCCCAGGTCGCGCGCTACGCGCTCCAGGAGGATGACGTTCCCAGAGAATACGCGGCGAGTCTGGCGGAGCTGTCGCTCGATACCGCGATCCTCCGGCTGGAGGCTCCCGTCCGCGGGCGCCGGCCGATCATGGTGGAGCGTCGCCCGGACCGGGTGCCGAGCCGCCTCCGCCTCGCCGGGGCCGGACTGTCGGGCGGTCGCGGCGCAGGCATCCTCAGGACGACGCTTCTCGAGCCGATTGCGATCACCCGCAGCGGCCTGACCATCGCCCGGGCGATCGGATCGCGTGTATGCGTCGGCGATTCCGGAGGTCCGGTCGTGGCGGAGGGGCGCGGCGTCCCGCGCGTATGGGGTGTCGCCAGCGCCGTGATGACGCGCGAGCCTCCCTGCGGCGACACCCTGGTCATCGCCCCGGCGAACCCCGCGGCCTGGTGAATGGCTGGCAACCTTCCTGTGCTTTGATCCGGGACGTCAGCAGGAGAAAACGCTTGAGCCTCGACAGGTCGGAAGCCGAACGCCTTTTGGGAGAGCTCATCGCGCCCTGGGTTCGCGATCTGCGTCTCTCGTTCGAAACGATCGATGCGGGGCGCGTCAGCGTCCGAATGCCGTTCGACGAGAGGCTGACCCGCATCGGCGGCACCGTCTGCGGCCAGGCGCTCATGGCCCTCGCAGACACGACGATGGTCTTCGTCGTATCGAGCGCCATCGGGGAATTCCGGCCGATGACGACCGTCAGCCAGAGCAGCAACTTCATGCGCCCGATCGCGGGCGCCGACGTGATCGCGGAAGGCCGCATCCTGAGGCTGGGACGCACGATGGCGTTCGGCGAAGTCTTCATCCGGGCGGCAGGGAGCGAGGCGCCTGCCGTCCACGTCTCGAGCGCCTACGCGCTGATCGCGGAGCCGGCGAAAGCGGCAGCGGCGCCGCCCTCCCCTCACTGACCGAGAATCAGGCTCCGGACGCGCTCCGGCTCCTCCATGGGCAGGAAATGCGTCGTGCCCGGCAGCGTTTCCACGCTCATCCTTGGGGAAAGCGGCTTCCGCAGCGCGCAGGTGCTGCCCTTGTCGGCGCGAAGGATCGCGACGGGGCAGCGCAGCCGTTTGAGCGCGCCCCAGATGTCGTGGGCGTGGCTGAGGAAGTTCGAGGCTTCCCAGGCCGGCGCGCAGGCGAGCTCGACCGATCCGTCCGGCCGGTCCCTGAACGCCCCGGCGACATAGTCGGCCAGTTGCTCCGGTCTCCACGTCCTGAAGGCGCCCCGGCCGGAATAGGCGAGGAGCGCGGCTTCGCGCGACTGGAACGAGCTCTTCCGGCGCAGCGCCCCCTCGGACAGGTTTCGCAATCCCGTCAGCCGGCGCGCCGGAAACCCGAGGCGCAGGGCCAGCGAGACCGGCCAGGGCATGATCACGGGGTCGAGCAGGACCAGCCGCCGCACCTTGTGGGGCCGGCGTACCGCCGCGAGGGCCGAGGCCGTTCCGCCCATCGAATGGCCGGCCAGCGTGACCGGCTGGTCGAGCCGGTCGAGGACGGCGACGAGATCGCCCGCGAGATCATCCCAGCTCCTGCGCCGCGCGGGGTTGGCCGGCAGCGTCGTCTGTCCATGCCCGCGCTGGTCGAGGGCCAGGATGCGCAGGCTCCGGGACAGCGGCAGGAGAATGCTCCGGTAGGTCAGCGCGTTGAACCCGTTCGCGTGAAGAAAGACGACGTCGTAGGGCCGGCGGGAATCCCCGAGCTCGATGGCGGACATCCCGCCCGCTCGCGAGCCGGCGAGATCCAGCTTGAGGCGCCTGGTCGCCGGCTCCTCGAGGGTGTGGTTCTGATCGAGCATTCCGTCCAACGTCCTCGCGGCCGTCGGGTGCCGCCCCGACTTGCCGTCCGAAGGTCTTCCGCAGCCGTATGACAGGTTGATTTCAGATGGGCGAGCGGCGGCCGCCGGATGGGAGCGGAGGCTTCGGCCTTCGATCAGGCGGCAACCGGCATGGATTTCGGCGGCGCTTCCGAGACCTGCACCATGTGGCCGGGCGAGACCTCCCGGTAGAGCCGCTCGGGCGGGACGTAGTCGACCGGCCGGATCGGGCTCTTGAGCTCTTCGTTCGACACGCGATGCTTCTCGTGCCGCCGGGCGGGGTCCGGAACCGGCACCGCGTCGATCAGGCGCTTCGTGTAGGGGTGCTGAGGGTTCCCGAAGATCTCCGCCCGAGGCCCGATCTCGACGATCTCGCCGAGATACATCACGGCCACGCGGTGGCTCACCCGCTCGACGACGGCCATGTCGTGGGAGATGAAGAGATAGGCGAGCTTCATGCTCGCCTGAAGCTCCAGCATCAGGTTCACCACCTGCGCCTTCACGGAAACGTCGAGCGCGGAAACGGATTCGTCGGCCACGATCAGGCTCGGCCTGACGGCCAGCGCACGCGCGATGCAGATCCGCTGCCGCTGCCCGCCCGAGAATTCGTGCGGGAAGCGGCTCGCCATGTCGGGCGACAGGCCGACCTGGCGCAGGAGATCGGCCGCACGGTCCCGCGCCTCCGATCGGCTGGCGAGGCGATTGATCAGGAGCGGCTCCGCGATCGCCGAGCCGATCGTCATCCGGGGATCGAGGCTCGCGAACGGATCCTGGAAGATCATCTGCATGCGCTTGCGGCGCTCGCGTAGCTCGCGCTCGCCGAGCTTCATGATGTCCTCGCCGTCGAGGAGGACGGAGCCGGACAGCGGCTCGACGAGGCGCATGACGGAGCGGCCGGTCGTGGACTTGCCGCAGCCGGACTCGCCGACGAGCGCCAGCGTCTCGCCCTGGCGGAGATCGAAGGACACCTTCTCCACCGCATGCACGCGCCCGCGCGCCCGGCCCAGGAGCCCGCCCCGGATCTCGAAGCGCGTGGTCAGGTCCTTCACCTGTAGCACCGGCGTCTCGGCACGCGCGACCGTGTCCGGAATCTCCGGCTGCGGCTCGGGCAGGCCGGTGGCCCTGTCGATCTTCGGGAATGGCAGCGGATGGGCATGCGCGGCCATCGAGCCGAGCCGGGGCACGGCGGACAGAAGCACGCGCGTATAGGGATGCTGCGGACGCTTGAAGATGTCGTCCGTCGCCCCGGTCTCCACCGCCTGGCCGCCATACATGACGACCGTGCGGTCGGCGATCTCCGCCACGACGCCCATGTCGTGCGTGATGAAGAGGACGGACATGCCCTCCTCTTCCTGCAGCAGCTTGATCAGTTCGAGGATCTGCGCCTGGATCGTCACATCCAGCGCTGTCGTCGGCTCGTCGGCGATCAGCAGCTTCGGCCGGCAGGCCAGCGCCATCGCGATCATCACGCGCTGGCGCATCCCGCCGGAGAAGCGGTGCGGGTACTCGTGGATGCGGGAGCGCGCGGCCGGAATGCGCACCTTGTCCAGGAGCCGGATCGTCTCGGCCTCCGCCTCCGCGCGTGAGATCCCACGATGGAGGATCAGCGCCTCGGCGATCTGGAAGCCGATGGTCAGAACCGGGTTCAGGCTCGTCATCGGCTCCTGGAAGATCATCGCGATCTCGTCGCCGCGCACCTCGCGCATCTCGCGTTCGGGCAGCTTCAGGAGGTCGCGGCCGCCGAGCATGACGCTCCCGCTGATCCGGCTCGCATCCCGGGGCGTCAGGCGCATCAGCGAAAGCGCGGTGACGCTCTTGCCCGAACCGGACTCGCCCACGAGCGCGACCGTTTCCTTCGGTCCGATAGAGAAGGAGACCTTGCGGACGACCTCGCGCCACGCCCCCTCGACGCGGAAGGCCGTCGTGAGATCCCGGACGGAGAGGATGGGGGTCATGGCCGCGCTCCCCTCTCCCCGCTCGCGGGGAGAGGTCGAGCAGCCCGCGCAAGCGGGCGCCCGGGTGAGGGGCATTCCCGCCGCGGCCCGCCCCTCATCCGGTCGCGCTGCCGCGCGACTCGACTTCTCCCCGCCTGCGGGGAGAAGAGTTCGCCAGCTTCGCCGCCCATCAGATCACCCGCCGCGGATCGAGGGCGTCGCGCAGCCCGTCGCCGATGAAGTTGATCGAGAGCACCGTCAGGAAGATCGCCGCTCCCGGGAACAGCGCCCAGTGCGGGGCGACGTCGAGATGGTCCTTGGCGTCGAAGAGGAGCCGGCCCCAGGTCGGGATGTCCGGGGGGAAGCCGAGGCCGAGGAACGAGAGCGTCGATTCCGCGATGATCGCCGCCGAGACCTCGATGGTGCCGGCCACGATCACCGGCCCGAGCGCGTTCGGCAGGATGTGGCGGACCACCTGGCGCCACTTGCTGGCCCCCATCGCGCGAACCGCCTCGACGAATTCCTTTTCGCGCAGGGACAGGAACTGCGCCCGCACCAGGCGGGCCACGGGCATCCAGCGCAAGCCCCCGATCACGACGACGATCATGACGAAGACGCCGCCCTCGACCCCGAAGACCGCCTTCAGCTTGTCCCGGAAGAGATAGATGACGAGGAGCAGCAGCGGCAGCTGCGGCAGGGACAGGAACAGGTCCGTGATCCACATCAGGATCGGATCGAGATAGCGCCGCGACATGCCGGCCACCGCGCCGATCACCGTCCCGACCACGGTCGCCACCACCATGGCGGCGAAGCCGACCGCCAGCGAGATCCGGCCGCCATACATCATGCGCGCGAGGAGATCCTGCCCGAGGTCGTCCGTGCCGAAGGGGTGCGCGGCCGAGGGCGTCGCCAGCCGCGCCGAGAAGTCGATCTCGTCGATCGGGACGCGCCAGATCAGCGGGCCGACCAGCACGCCCGCAACCAGCACGGCGAGGACGGCGGAACTCGCCATCGCGAGCTTGTGCCGGCGGAAGCGCCGCCACGTCTCGCGTCCAGGCGGAACGGCCGGCTCGGCAGCGCTCGCGGGCGCGGCCGCCCGCGCGGGCTCACCCGAACGAGATGCGAGGGTCGAGCCAGCCATACAGGAGGTCCGCGATGAGATTGAACAGGACGACGAGGCAGGCGAACACGAAGGTCACGGCCATCACGACGGGGGTGTCGTTGGCGAGCATCGCGCTGATGAGGAGCGAGCCGATCCCCGGGACGCGGAAGATCTGCTCCGTCACGATGGCGCCGCCGAACACGGCCGGCATCTGTAGCGCGACCAGGGTCACGACCGGGATGAGCGCGTTGCGCGAGACGTGCCGGACCGTGACCGTCGTCTCGTCGAGCCCCTTCGCACGGGCGGTCGTCACATAATCCAGCCGGGCGACGTCGAGCACGGAGGAGCGGACGTAGCGCGTGTAGGAGGCGGCCTGGAAGAAGCCGAGCACCATGATCGGCATGATGGCCTGCCGGAAATGCTCCCAGTACCAGCGCCACCCCTCTGCCGAGATGTCGGACCTGTAGACGAAGGGCAGCCAGTCGAGGTGGATCGAGAAGAGCAGGATGAAGAGGAGGCCGGTGAAGAAGGTCGGGAGCGAGAAGCCCACGAAGGCCAGCGTGTTCGCGATCTGGTCGAAGAGCGAATAGGGCCGCATCGCCGCGTAGATGCCGATCGGCAGCGCGATCGCGAGCGCCAGGATCTGCGAGGAGCCGATCACGAAGAGGGTCACGGGCACCCGCTGCAGGATCAGCGTGTCGACGTCGATCCGGCTCGCGAAGGAGAAGCCCCAGTCGCCCTGCGCCATAGCCGTGAGCCAGCGCAGGTAGCGCACCATCACCGGGTCATCGATGCCGAACTTGGCGCGGAGCGCGGCCCGGACCTCCGGCGGCACGTTCGGGTTGGTGGCGAGCTCCTCGAAGGGGTCGCCCGGCGCCAGCGCGAGCACCGTGAACAGCACCAGGCTGATGCCGAGGAGGCTCGGAATCGCGATCAGGAACCGGCGTAGCAGGTAGGTTGCCATCGGCTCTCGCTATCCGGGGACGCAGATACGGGAAGGTTCGGCGCCGCGCGGCCGTGCGGCCGCGCGGTCCGGCGCGCTCAGGTTCGGTACCAGGCGGCGATGTTCCAGGTGTCCACGTCCCAGCCCGAATGGTCGAACATGAGGTTGTTCGCCCCCGCCGCGACACGCGTCCGCGAGAGGAGCGGCAGGATCACGTTCGCCTCGCAGAAGATGTCGTTCACCTTGATCAGGAGGGCCGCCCGCTTCACCGGGTCGAGCTCCTTCTGGGCGGCCTTGTAGGCCTCGTCCGCCGCCGGATCAGAGTAGCGGGAGACGTTGCGGCCGAGCCACTTGTTCTCCTTGTTCGCGATCTCCCAGGAGACGAACTGGTTGAGGAACCGCTCCGGATCAGGCTGCGGCTGGGTCGTCGTGTACATCTCCATGTCGCAATAAAGCTTCGTATAGGTGTCCGGATTGGCGACGTCGGACGAGAAGAACACCGACGCGGTCACCGACTTCAGCTCGAGGTCGATACCCGCCCGCTGGCAGGCCTGCTTGATGATCGCCTGCGTCTTCTGGCGCGGGGCGTTGATGGAGGTCTGGAAGACGTATTTGAGCTTCTTCCCGTCCTTCTCGCGGATGCCGTCCGAGCCGCGCTTGTAGCCGGCCTCGTCCAGGATCTTGTTGGCCTTCTCGATATTGAACTCGTATTTCAGTTTCTGCGACTTGAACTGCTTCGGTTCGTTGACGAAGCTGGCCGTCGCGGTGCCGCCGCGCCCGTAGATGAACTTCTGGATCGAGTCCCGGTCGATCAGGAGGTTCATGGCCTCGCGGACCTTCGGGTCCGACAGCGTCGGGTGCTTCGTCTTGATGCTCGAGCGCTCGCCGTCGACATCGGTCCAGGGGTCGGTGGTGTTCAGGATGATGAACTCGATGTCGCCCGAGACCACGGTGCTGACCCTGCCGCGGCCGCCGCTCTCCATCCGCTTGAGGACATCGTCCTCGACCTGGAGGTTCCAGGCATAGTCGAACTCGCCCGTCTGCAGGATGGCGCGGGCCGCCGAGACGGCGTCGCCCCCGCCCTTCACCTCCAGCCTGTCGAAGAAGGGCTGGTTCGGGATGTGGTAGTCGGGATTGCGCTCGCCGGTCAGGATGTCGCCCGGCTTGAAGTCCACGAACTTGTAGGGCCCGGTGCCGACCGGCTTCAGGTTCGCCGGCGCCTCGCGCGACTTCGCCCCCTTGTACTCGCCGAAATGATGCTTGGGCAGGATCTGGCCGGTCACACCGACGAACGCGTCGGCCCAGAACGGCGTCGGCTCCTTGAAGGTGATCTTGACCGTGTGGTCGTCGATCTTCTCCACCTTGATGTTGCTGTACGCGCCGGTCGTGTAGGCGGCGGTTGCCGGGTCCGCCGCGTATTCGGCCGTGAAGACGACGTCGTCGGCCGTGAAGGGCTTGCCGTCGTGCCACTTCACGTTCCGCTTCAGCTTCCAGGTCACCTCCTTGCCGTCCGCCGAGAGGCCGCCATTCGCCTTGGACGGCACTTCCGCGGCCAGCTGCGGGATGAGGTTGCCCTCCTTGTCCCAGCCGGCGAGCGGCTCGAAGAAGATGCGCGAGGCGATCTGGTCCTTGGTGCCGCTGGCGAAATGCGGATTGAGCAGGGTCGGCGCCTGCCAGAGCAGGATCTTGAGCAGGCCGCCGCCGCCGGCCTTCTCCGGCTTGTAGGGCAGCGTGGCGTTCGCGTAGGCGACGCCGGAATGGGCGAGCATCATGCCGGCCAGCGGCGCGGTGAGCCCGAGGCCGACCATCTGTCGCACGAAGTTCCGCCGGGACAGCTTGCCGTCCGCCACCTCGGCGATCAGATCCCGAAGCTCCTGCTCGTTCATCGACAGCTCCCGTTATACGTGTGGCGGTCAGGACCAGTATCCGCCCGCAGGCGCCGCAGCCGTTTCGCAAGTGGCGCGCCAGCCGAGGCCGCGCGCGTGGCGAATACCGGTTTGTCGGAAGCTGACGCGGATCTGGCGGCGCATTGTCTTGGCGCTTCGTCCTGTTGCGGGGGCCAAGGCTAGCTGTCGTTCCGGACGATCACAACATCTGTCGCCGCCCGACCGGCCTTCTACTTCTGGCCAAAGGGCGGGGGTGACAAACGAACAAGGATTGATAAGGGTCGGCCAAAATCTAAGGCAAAGACCAAGGGAGAAACGTCGATGTTGCGCCGTCAGGTGTTGAAGGGGCTGTCCGCGGCCGCGCTCGGGGGCGCGGGCCTGCCGCTGATCGGTGGAGGCCCGGCCTGGGCCGCCTGGCCGGAGCGGCCGATCACCCTGGTGGTGCCCTGGGCGGCAGGCGGCGGGACGGATGCGACGGCCCGCATCATCGGCTCGCTCCTGGAGAAGGAACTCGGCCAGCCCGTCAACGTGGTGAACAGGACGGGCGGCAACGGCGTCGTCGGCCATACGGCGATCGCGACGGCCGCGCCCGACGGCTACACGATTGGCCTCGCCACGGTCGAGATCGCCATGCTGCACTGGCAGGGCCTCACCAACCTGACCCACCAGAACTTCACGCCGCTGGCGCTGATGAATCTCGACCCGGCCGGCGTCCATGTCCGCCAGGACTCGCCCTTCAAGTCGGTCAAGGAGCTCCTCGACGACATCAAGAAGAACCCGGGCAAGCACAAGGCCTCCGGCACCGGCCAGGGCGGGATCTGGCACCTCGCCATCGCGGGCATGCTCGACAGCCTGTCGATCGATCCGGCCTCGGTGCCGTGGGTGCCGAGCAACGGCGCGGCCCCGGGCCTGCAGGACCTCGTCGCCGGCGGCGTCTCGGTCGTCCCCTGCTCCATCCCGGAGGCGCGTTCGCTGATCGACGCGAACCGCGTGCGCGGCCTTGCGATCATGGACGAGGGGAAGAACGCGATCTTCCCCAACATCCCGACCCTGAAGGAGGAGACGGGCAGCACCTGGGCGACCGGCGCCTGGCGCGGCATGGTCGCCCCGAAAGGGCTGCCGCAGGAGGTCACGACCCGGCTGATCACGGTGCTCGACAAGATCTACAAGAGCAAGGAATACAACGACTTCATGGGCAGCCGCGGCTTCGGCGTACGCTTCGCCGCAGGCCCGGATTTCGGCAAGTTCTGGGAGACGAGCGACCAGAACATGGGCACCGTGATGAAGAAGGTGGGCCTGGCGAAGTAGTCGGCCCTCAACCCGGCTGTTCGACCTCGGCGAGGCTGGACGCGCCTCGCCGGGCATGCAGCATTAGGCCCGACCGCGGAGGATCTGCGCGCTGGCCTACGATCTCATTCTCAGGAACGGGCGGGTGCTCGACCCGTCCCAGAACATCGATTCCGTCACGGACATTGCCTTCGCGAACGGCAAGGTCGCCCGCATCGGCAGCAACCTCGAGACGGCGGGCTGCCCGGACGTGCGCGACGTCTCCGGCCTGATCGTCTCCCCGGGGCTGATCGACCTCCACACCCATGTCTATTGGGGCGGCACCTCGCTCGGCATCGACGCCGAGGATTTCTGCCGCCGCAGCGGCGTGACGACAGCCGTCGATACCGGCTCGGCCGGCCCCGGCAACTGGATGGGCTTCCGCAAGCACGTCATCGAGCCGAGCCAGGTGCGCATCCTCGCCTACCTGCACGTCTCGCATGCCGGCATCTACGGGTTCGACAAGCGCGTGATGGTCGGCGAGAGCCGCGAATTGATGCTGATGAACCCGATCGATTGCGCGGAGGTCGCGGACGCCAACCGCGACCTCATCGTCGGGATCAAGGTGCGCGTCGGGCTTCACGCATCAGGCACCTCGGGCACCGTGCCGCTCAACATCGCCCTCCAGGTCGCGGAGGAGGTCGGCATGCCCGTGATGGCGCATATCGACCACCCGCCGCCCTCCTACGAGGAGGTGCTGGACATGCTGCGGCCGGGGGACGTCCTCACCCACGCCTTCCGGCCCTTCCCCAACGCCCCGATCACCGGGCAGGGCCGCGTGAAGGACGCCGTGCTCGCGGCCCGCAGGCGCGGGGTGCTGTTCGATATCGGCCACGGCAAGGGCTCCTTCGCCTTCAAGACGGCGCGGGCCATGCTGGCCAACGGCTTCGAGCCGGACACGATCTCGTCCGACATCCACACGCTCTGCATCGAGGGCCCCGCCTTCGATCAGGTGACGACGCTCTCAAAATTCCTCTGCCTCGGCATGCCGCTCGACCGCGTGATCGCGTCGACGACGGTGAATGCCGCCATGGCCATGAAGCGCCCCGAGCTCGGCACGCTGAAGCCGGGCTCGATCGGCGACGCGACCCTTCTCCGGGTGGAGGAAGGCCGGTTCGATTACGTCGACGTCATCGGCGAGCATTTCGAGGGCGAGCAGCGCCTGAGCAGCGCGGGTGTGGTCATCGGCGGACGCTGGTGGCATCCGAACTGAGCGTAGCAATCACCTCGCTCATCCCGGCGGAAGCCGGGATCCAATCCGTCCCCGCCCCTGGGCACCGGCTTTCGCCGGTGTGAGCGGCAGGGGCCGCTACTTCGACACGAGCGGCGGGGTCTGCTGGTGCTGGATCACCCGCCAGACCTCGTGCTCGAGCCGGCGCATCACCGTCGTGCAATGGGCCGTATACGCCTCGCCGCCCTCTTTCTGGGCATCTGCCTTGTAGGCGATGACGATGATGCCTTCCTGCGGGCGTGAGACCTGCTTCTCCGAGAAGCTCACCGACGACCAGCGCGGCGTATCCGAGACCGCGTCCGCCGCCTCCCGGCCCCTGAGCACGAAGGGCGGCGCGGGAACGACCATCAGGCACTCGTCGTCGATCAGTTCGTGGTACCGGCCGGCATCGCCGGTCCAAAGGCTCTCCTCGAAAGCCCAGATCCGCTCGTCGTCCATGCCGCTCTCCCTCGGTCGATGCCCGCCAACGTGAGCCCGAAGCGGCACGTTCCGCCGCTCACGCAATCGTTTGGAAGCGGCCGGACGCGCCCATCCACTCTCGCCGCCAGCCACGATCCCCCGCCGTCGTCAGGCTGAGGAGCGCTGCGCAGCAGCGCGTCTCGAAGCACGCACCCAGCAACCTTGCCGCTGGTGAGACCTGACCGAAGCAGCCACCGGCCAAAGCGCGTGCTTCGAGACGGCGCTCGCGCCTCCTCAAGATGACGAGGGTGGGAAGTGGGAACGGCGGCTTTTCGCCAGTCCCATAGTCTTGACATTTATTCCTATATCTGTCACAAGCCCATCGCCGCTTCCGACGGGCAGGCTCGTCTGATCACCGGATCCGACTGGCGGAAGAGGGCGGCAGGTCCCGAGGTCCGGTCCGGTGATCGGGCTCCCGGGCGGCTGACCGGGCGTGTGCCCAGGGGCCGAAAAGACCGCCAGAAAGGACGCCGGGCTCCGGCATACCTTTCCAAAATCGAAGCTGGGACCCGGCGTCCTTCTTCCCACCCGCTCTTTGACAGCGCCGACGGACATGACCACGGGCCGGGGACGGACGGCGCGTGGGCGGATGCGCGCCCGCCCCTCCCCTTGCGAGAGAGAGCCTGCCCTCGGGCTTGGCCCAAGGACCGGGCGGGCCACGGCAGCGGCCGTCCGGGTGAGGGATCTGCTGGCTCGCCGTCGCGGCAATTGGGATCTCGGTTCGCTGCCGGTCGCGCTTGACCGCCCCTTGGCACGATGCATGCTGAGCCTGCGGCAAACCTTTCCAAGCTAGATCTGCTTAAGGGGGCGTTTGATGTCGATCACCACCCGTAGGACTTTGCTGAAGGGTATAGCGGGTGCATCGGCACTTGCGACGTCAGGCGGTCTTTCCGCCCCTGCTCTTGCCCAGGGCGCAAACGCCCGCACGCTGCGCTTCGTGCCGCAGGCCAATCTCGCCAATTTCGACCCGATCTGGGGGACCCAGTACGTCGTCCGCAACGCCGCCGCCTATGTCTGGGACACGCTGTATGGCGTCGACGACAAGCTTCAGCCGCAGCGCCAGATGGTCGAGGGCGAGGAAGTCTCCTCCGATGGTCTGACCTGGACCTTCAAGCTGCGTCCCGGTCTCAAATTCCACGACGGCACGCCCGTCCTGGCGAAGGACGTCGTCGCCTCGCTCGTGCGCTGGTCGGCCCGCGACCCGATGGGCCTGATGATCCGGGACATCCAGAACGAGCTGACGGCGGTGGACGACCGCACCTGGAAATGGGTGCTGAAGAAGCCCTATCCGAAGATGCTGCTGGCGCTGGCTAAGAACAACGCGCCCTGCTCCTTTGTCATGCCGGAGCGGATCGCCCAGACCGACCCGTTCAAGCAGATCACCGAATATGTCGGGTCGGGCCCGATGCGGTTCGTGAAGGACGAGTGGGTGCCCGGCGCCCGCGCGGTCTTCGCCAAGTTCGACGACTACGTTCCGCGCCAGGAACCCGCCTCCTGGCTCGCCGGCGGCAAGCGGATCCTCGTCGACCGGATCGAGTGGGTAATCATGCCGGACCCCGCGACCGCGGCGGCGGCGCTGCAGAACGGCGAAGTCGATTGGTGGGAGAACCCGATCTCCGACCTCGTCCCGCTGCTCAAGAAGAACCGCAACATCAATGTCGATATCGCCGATCCCCTCGGGAATATCGGCTCCTTCCGGATGAACACGCTGTTCCCGCCCTTCGACAACGTGAAGGCGCGCCGGGCCGTGCTGACGGCCATGGACCAGGAAGACTACATGCGCGCTCTCGTCGGCGACGACGAGAACCTCTGGAAGCCGCTGCCCGGTTTCTTCACGCCAGGAACGCCTCTCTACAACGAGGAGGGCGGCGAGGTCCTGAAGATGAAGAACCTGGAGGCCGCCAAGAAGCTGCTGGCCGAGTCCGGCTACAAGGGCGAGCCGGTGGTCTGCGTGGTGGCGCAGGACCAGGCGATCACCAAGGCGTTCGGCGAGGTGACGGCCGACCTGCTGAAGAAGATCGGCTTCAACGTCGACTTCGTCGCGACCGACTGGGGCACGACGGGCCAGCGTCGCGCCATGAAGAACCCGCCCTCCCAGGGCGGCTGGAACATGTTCCACACCTGGCATGCGGGCGCCGACTGCATCAATCCGGCTGCCTACACGGCCATCCGGGCCAATGGCGACAAGGCCTGGTTCGGCTGGCCGGATTCCCCGGCGGTCGAGAAGGACATCGTCGAGTGGTTCGACGCCAAGACCCTCGACGAGGAGAAGGCGGCGATGAAGAAGCTCAACAAGGACGCGCTCGATTTCGTGGTCTACGCGCCGACCGGCTTCTTCCTGAGCTACCAGGCCTGGCGAAAGAACGTCTCCGGGGTGGTGAAAGGCCCCCTCCCCTTCGCCTGGGGCGTGAGCAAGACGGCATAGCCGGGATGCACCGATCCCAGGCGGGTCTCGGGTCCCCTCTCCCCGTGCAACGGGGAGAGGTCGAGCAGGCGCGTAGCGCCGTCCGGGTGAGGGGCTACCTCCGCGGACGCCCCTCATCCGGTTGCGCTGCCGCGCAACTCGACGTCTCCCCGTCGGAGACGGGGAGAAGAGGGATCCGCTGATGCTCGCCTATGTCGGCCGGCGTGTCCTGGCCACCATCCCCGTCATGGCGATCGTCGCCCTGTTCGTGTTCAGCCTGCTCTATATCGCGCCGGGCGACCCGGCCTCGATCATCGCGGGTGACCAGGCGACCCCGGAGCAGATCGCCCAGATCCGCGTCAATCTCGGGCTCGAGCGGCCGTTCGTGGTGCGGTTCGGCGAGTGGGTCTGGCAGATCCTGCACGGCGATCTCGGCACCTCGATCTTCACCGCCCTCCCCGTCCGCCAGATGATCGCCCAGCGCATCGAGCCGACGCTGTCCCTGATGATCGTCACCCTGATCTTCTCGGTCTGCGTAGCGGTCCCGCTCGGCGTCGTCGCGGCCTGGAAGGCCGGCTCCCTGATCGACCGCCTGGTGATGGCGCTCGCGGTGGTCGGCTTCTCGGTCCCGGTCTTCGTCGTCGGCTACGTGCTCGCCTATGTCTTCGCCCTCGAATTCGACTGGCTTCCCGTCCAGGGCTACACGCCGATCGCGAACGGGTTCTGGCCCTGGCTGCAGAACCTGATCCTGCCCGCGATCTCGCTCGGCCTGATCTACATCGCGCTGATCGCCCGCATCACGCGTGCCACGATGCTGGAGGTCCTCAGCCAGGACTACATCAAGACCGCCCGGGCCAAGGGGCTGGGGCAGCGGGCGATCCTCTTCGTCCACGCGCTCAAGAACGCGGCCGTGCCGATCGTGACAGTGATCGGCCTCGGCATCGCGCTTCTCATCGGCGGCGCCGTGGTGACGGAGAGCGTCTTCGTCATCCCGGGCCTCGGCCGCCTCACGGTCGATGCGATCCTGCGGCGCGACTACCCGGTCATCCAGGGCATCGTGCTCCTGTTCTCCTTCACCTACGTGCTGGTCAATCTCGGCGTGGACCTGATCTACACGCTCGTCGATCCGAGGATCCGCTATTGAGCGCGCTCCTCGCCGACCGGGAGATCACGCTCGAGCCGGAGAGCGTCGTTCCGGCCCCGGCCATGCCCGAGATCCTGCCCCCTGTGCGGCGCCGCCGCGGGCTGCTCGGCTTCGCCCTCCGCCATCCGACGATCGCGATCGGAGGCGGGCTACTCCTCGTCATGCTGTTCATCGCGGTCTTCGCGCCCTTCCTCGGGACGGTTGACCCAACCGCGCTCTCGCCGGCGCGGCGAACCCGCAACCCCTCCGCGGTCTACTGGTTCGGCACCGACATGCTGGGCCGGGACATCTATTCCCGCGTGCTCTACGGAGCGCGGGTGTCGCTGGTGGTGGGTTTCTCGGTCGCGGCGCTCGCCTCCGTGATCGGCCTCGCGATCGGGCTCGTTTCCGGCTTCGTCCGCTGGACCGACACGATCATCATGCGGGTGATGGACGGGCTGATGTCGATTCCGCCCATCCTGCTCGCGGTGGCGCTCATGGCGCTCACCCGCGGCTCCGTCGGCAACGTCATCCTGGCGATCACGATCGCGGAGATCCCGCGGGTGTCGCGGCTCGTGCGCGGGGTCGTCCTGTCGCTCCGCGAGCAGCCCTATGTCGACGGGGCGATCGCGGCGGGCACCCGGACGCCCATGATCATCTGGCGCCACATCCTGCCGAACACGCTCGCGCCGCTCACCGTGCAGGCGACGTACATCTGCGCCTCAGCGATGATCACGGAGGCGATCCTGTCCTTCATCGGCGCCGGCACGCCGCCGATCACTCCCTCCTGGGGGAACATCATGGCCGACGGCCGGGCGCTCTGGCAGGTGAAGCCCTACATCGTCTTCTTCCCGGCCTTCTTCCTGTCGATCACGGTGCTCGCCGTGAACCTCCTCGGCGACGGGCTGCGCGACGCGCTCGACCCGCGCATGGCGAAGCGGCTGTGATGCCCCTCCTCCAGGTCGAGAACCTCCAGACCCACTTCCGCACGCCGGACGGGATCAACCGCGCCGTGGACGGGGTCTCGTTCCATGTCGAGGCCGGCGAGACGGTGGCGGTGGTGGGCGAGTCCGGCTGCGGGAAGTCGGTCACGGCGAACTCGATCCTCCGGCTCATCCCGGAACCGCCAGGCAAGATCGCCGGGCGCATCCTCTTCGAGGGCCGCGATCTCCTGACCCTGCCCGACCGCGCCATGCGCCAGATCCGCGGCAACGAGATCTCCATGATCTTCCAGGAGCCGATGACGAGCCTGAACCCGGTGCTCACGATCGGCCGGCAGCTCGGCGAGACGCTCCGGCTTCATCAGGGGCTCGACCGGCAGGCCGCGGAGGCACGGGGTATCGAGATGCTGCGCCTCGTCGGCATCCCCGAACCGGCACGCCGCATCCGCAACTACCCGCACCAGCTCTCGGGCGGCATGCGCCAGCGGGTGATGATCGCGATGGCGCTGGCCTGTTCGCCGAAGCTTCTCATCGCCGACGAGCCGACGACCGCCCTCGACGTGACCATCCAGGCGCAGATCCTCGACCTCATGCGCGACCTCAAGACCCGGGTCGGCGCGGCGATCATCCTGATCACGCACGATCTCGGCGTGGTCGCCGAGGTCGCGAGCCGGGTGATCGTCATGTATGCGGGCCGGAAGGTCGAGGAGGCGCCCGTCGCGGAGCTCTTCCGGGCGCCCAAGCACCCCTACACGCAGGGCCTGATCGGGGCCGTTCCGAAGCTCGGCTCATCGCTCACCGGCACCCGCACGCGCCTCGCCGAGATACCCGGCCTCGTGCCGAGCCTTAAGCAGCGGATCGAGGGCTGCGTCTTCGCGGGCCGCTGCCCTTACGCGACCGACCTCTGCCGCCAGATCGCGCCGGCGCTGGAGCTCAAGGCGCCCGCTCACATCGCGGCCTGCCATTACTCGCGCCATGAGGCGGTCGCCGCATGAGGCTCGTTGCACGTCTCCCCTCCCCGCCTGCGGGGAGAGGTCGAGCAAGCCGCGGTAGCGGCTGCCCGGGTGAGGGGCAGCGTCGCACAGCAGACGGCTCGTCATCCTTTGCCCCTCATCCGGTCGACGCTTCGCGTCGCTCGACTTCTCCCCGTCCGGGACGGGGAGAAGAGGTCGTCGCATGAGCGCCTCCGCCCCACTCCTCGAGGTCAACGACCTCAAGAAGCACTTTCCGCTGAAGGGGAAGGCCGTCGTCCGGGCGGTCGACGGCGTCTCCTTCGAGGTCCGCCGCGGCGAGACGCTGTCGCTCGTCGGCGAATCGGGCTGCGGCAAGTCCACCGTCGGCCGCGCCATCCTGCGCCTCATCGAGCCGACCGGCGGGCAGGTCGTGCTCGACGGCCAGCGCATCGACCAGCTCTCGGCCGGCACGCTCCGGCCGATGCGGCGACGCATGCAGGTCGTCTTCCAGGACCCGTTCTCGAGCCTCAACCCGCGCATGCGCGTGCGGGACATTCTCGCCGAGCCGGTCCGCAATTTCGCCCTCGCCCGCTCGTCGAGAGAGATCGAGGAGCGCGTGGCGAAGCTGCTCGACACCGTGCGGCTGCCCCGCGATTCGGGCGCCCGCTTCCCGCATGAATTCTCGGGCGGGCAGCGCCAGCGCATCGGCATCGCCCGCGCGCTCGCGGCCGAGCCGGACATCATCATCTGCGACGAGGCGGTCTCGGCCCTGGACGTGTCCGTGAAGGCCCAGGTCGTAAACCTCCTGCAGGACCTCCAGGCGGAACTCGGCCTCGCCCTCCTCTTCATCAGCCACGACCTCGCGATCGTCGAGCACATGACGCACCGCGTCGCGGTCATGTACCTCGGCAAGATCGTCGAAATCGCCTCGCGCGAACGGATCTTCGGCGCGCCGCGCCACCCCTACACCTACGCGCTTCTCTCGGCCGTGCCGGTGCCCGAGCCGGGGAAGGCGCGCAGCCGTGTCGTGCTCTCCGGGGATGTGCCGAGCCCGATCAACCCGCCCACGGGTTGCCGCTTCCACACCCGTTGCCCGTTCGCCTTCGATCGTTGCCGGACCGACGAGCCGGCGCTCAGGCCGCTCGAGAGCGGGCAATCCGCCGCCTGCCACCTCAACGACCTTCCGAGAGCCGAGAACCCGCTGCTCTCGGGTCGAAACTAGGCTGCAGGCGCAGCGATCGTTGCGCCGGGCCGGCGAAGCCGGTCGAGGATGAGCACCGCCCCCCAGGCGAGCATGATCGTGCCACCCGCAAACAGGATCGGCGCATTCACCTTGTCGGCAGCCTCTCGAACGACCCCCGCGGCCCCCGGCAGGGCCGCCATGGCGAGGTAGAAGATCGTGAAATAGAGGCCCATCCCGACCGGTCGCTGCGCCGGCGGCAGGATCTGGGCCGGGAGCGCCATGATGGCCCCCGCCGGAAGCCCGATCGCGACGACAAGAATGCTCATCGCGGTGACGGTCCAGTCCGTCACGGCGAGCAGGAGAGAGCCGGCCGCGATCAGAAGGAAGCAGGCACTCAACATCAGCGTGGCGCTGCCGATCCGCTGGGCGACATAGCCCCCGACCGGGAGAAAGACGAGAAGAGCCCAGCCGAGAATGCTCGAGATCGCCGCGGCCTGGGCCATCGCATAGCCGCGCTGCGCGAAGAACTCGGGCAGGGAGGCGACGAGAACGACATAGGTGACGTTGTAGAGACCCCAGATCACGCCGGCGATCGTCGCAAGCTGGAACTCCTGCCGCGACAGCCGCGGGCGTCTGTCGATGGAAGAGACGATCTTTCCCTCCGGCCCGTCCTTGTAAAACAGCCCGAGCAGGACGAGGCAGATCAGTGTCGGCGCGAGTGCCGCCAGACTGAGGGCGGTCCATCCGGAGCTCACCATCACCGCCGGAAGCGTGACGAGGGCGAGTGCCACCCCGAGCGGCCAGCTCGCGACAAAGGCACCCATGACACCGGCAAGCTCGCCAGGCGCGAACCAGCTTCCGACCGCCCGCGCCAGGACCACGTTCAGGATCGCTGCTCCGCTACCGCTCAGGATGCGGCCGAAGAACAGGAACTCGGCCCCGCCGACCGCCATCAGACCTCCCCCAGCAGCCATGAGGGAGAGGCCGAACATCAATATCTTCCTGCCCCCGAAGCGCTGATCCAGCATTCCCCCCGGAAAGGCGAGCGCCACCCCGGGGAGCATGTAGCATCCAATCAACGCCCCGAGCGTGGCGAAGTCCGATATGACACTTCCGACGAGGAGCGGCCCGACCGCTGCGACGGACTGAAACTGGTACGCGATCGTCGTACGCGCCGCGAACAGCAGCGCGAGAACCACCCACCGCTCAGAACGCATACGGACGCGACTGCCTGCGGTTAGGCGTTGATGTGAACCGGCCCACGATGAACCGGCCGATGACCGGCAGTGACGTGGCCGTCGAAGCGCGAGGCATCGGCCTGGCCGAACACCCGTGCCCGCTCGGCGGCCCCGGATCGCATGAACGGGTAGCGTGCGTGGACCTGGTCGCGCGCTTCCGCGTAATCGGCCATCGTCAGCGTGATCGGCTTGGTCAGCATTGGGTAATCGCGCGCGGGCGCCACGATTCTCGTGCACCAGAACCGTCGATAGAACGCCGCATGCTCGGGCCGCACCGCAGCCAGCAAGATGTCGGCCTCGAAGTGTTCCATGGCGATCCAGGCAAGACGCAGCGTGATGTACGGCAGTTCAGGGTGCCGCCTCGACCACGCATGATCTACCACGAACCGCGTGGGATCAACGATGATCTTGCCCGCAGCTGCCGCTGGCCCGAGGATCTCAGGGAACACGTGGGCGGTCGGAATTTCGGAAGTGTCGACACCGCCGACGGAGAGCCGGATCGAACTCATCAGGATCCCATCGATCTGAACCCCGAAGAGGTAGGTGTTATCAGCCTCGTCAACCTCGTCGGTGAAGATCCCGTCCGACCTGCGGTCGATCGCGCCTTCCCTCGCATAAGCATCGTGGCGGAGGCGGAAGATCTGCTCCCTGTACTCCGGCGTGATCGCCAACTTGTAGTTGAGACGCGGAAAAAGCTTCTCGATACGGCTAGTCAGCCCGCCGCTGGCCGCCTGTTCTGCACCCGACATTGGCACTCCTCGCCCATCTGTCGGGACGTTAACTAGTTCTTAACCGGTGTAAATAAAGTCCTTAAAGATTGGTTAAATGTGGATACTTCATCAGCCCTGCGCCGCCGGCAGTGCAGCCGTGTGGATCCCGCAGGGGTCAACCCGCCGAGCGTCGCGACCAAGGTGGGCCATATGCTGCAGAGGCCGAGGTGACAGAGTTGAAGCCGAACCCAAGCAGTCGGCGCGTGTGGGCCGCGGAGGCAGGCTTGGCAAAGAGGAAGCCTTGAGCCTCCTCGATCTCCGGATTTGCGGAGATGATATCGAGCTGCGCACTCGTCTCGACGCCTTCGATCACGACCCGCACGCCCAGTTCACCGCAGAGCCTCGCGATGCCTCGAAGAAGGACCCGCTGCTTGTCGTTCGCTTCGATCCCGAGGAGGAAGGAGCGATCTATTTTCACGGTCTGCAACGGGAATTTCCGCAGATAGCTCAGGCTCGAATAGCCGGTGCCGAAATCGTCGAGCGAGATACTCACCCCGAGAGCCCGGATCTGCTCTAGGGTCTGCAAGACGCCGTCGGTGTCGCGCAGCAGTGTCGATTCGGTGATCTCAAGGTCGAGGCGCGCAGGATCGAGACCAGACCGGTCGAGCGCCTCGCCCACCGTCTCTACGAGGCCGGGCTGCCGGAACTGGGATGGCGAGAGGTTGACCGAGACCCGCGTGTCGGCCGGCCAGTGGGTGGCCTCGCGGCAGGCAGAGAACAGAACCCAGCGACCGATTTCAACGATCAGGCCCATCTCTTCGGCAAGAGGAATGAACTCCCCGGGGGAGACAAGCCCGCGCTCGGGGTGGTGCCAACGGAGTAGCGCCTCGCAGGCTGCGATCCTGCCCGTCTGCAGGTTCACAAGCGGCTGATAGTGCAGTTCGAGGGCCGCGCCGGCGACCGCTTCCCGCAAGTCGATCTCGAGCGCGCGGCGTTCCCGCATCCGGGTATCCATCTCCGGCTCGAAGAACCGGTAACGGCCGCGGCCCTCGGCCTTTGCTCTGTAGAGCGCCATGTCGGCGTTCTTCAGAAGGGTGTCCGCGTCCGTCCCGTCTGTCGGCGCGATCGCGATCCCGACGCTCGCCCCGATGATGATGGCGTGCCCGTCAACCCAGAAAGGTCTGCTAAGCTCATCAACAACGCGCTGCGCGACCGCTCCCGCCTGCTCTGGACGCGCTGTTGGAGCGATGACGATGACGAACTCGTCGCCGCCGAGCCGGGCGATGAGCTGGCTCTCCGCGGCAAGTGTCCGCAAACGCGTGGCCACGAGTTGGAGGAGCACATCGCCCGCCGGGTGTCCGAGCGTGTCGTTCACCTGTTTGAACTCGTCCAGATCCACGAATAGCACCGCGCAGCCGCTTTCTGGTGTCACCTCCTCCAGCAGGCGGCCGACGCTTTCCCGGAACTTCACGCGGTTAGGCAAGTCGGTCAGGTAGTCATAATGAGCGAGGTGCCGGATCTGGGCCTCGGCCTTCTTCTGTTCGGTCACGTCTTCGGCCAGCATCACCGAGCTGCCATCGGGCATGCTCCGGGACGTAATCATCAGGGTTCGCCGCCCCCTGATGGGCAGGATGAGCGACGCAGCGCCCTCCCCGAGGCGCGAGCGGATCTCGGCTAGAATGCGACGGAGGTCGGCAGGCGCGACTACTCCGGCCCGGACGCAGCTCAGGAACGCTTCGATCGCTGGCCGGCCGGGACGGAACACATCCGGCTCGACTCCGAGCAGATGCGGCAAACGATTGTTCGAGATCGCGATTGTTCCCTTCCGGTCGACCATGCAGAGCCCGTGGCTCATGTTGTTGAGCGCCGCATCGAGCCGATTAGCCAATAGCCGCACGTCGCGCTCGGCAACCACGGCACCCATCAGGGTCTGTCTGAGCCTGTCCGCTATGGTGCTGAACGCGAAGAAGAAGGGAGTCAGGACGCCCGCGGCGAGGAGATAGAACAGGTCGCCAGTCCACAGGAGCGCTGCAAGGAGGGGCAACCCGGAGCAGAGAAGCTGGGCCGTCACCAGCAGCTTGCTCCCGAAATTCCGCCCCATGACCCCGATCACGTTCACGAGGACCAGGGAGACGCACAACAACTGCACCATGGGGTCGGCCGTCCTCGCGAACGCGAGGAAGCACCAGACTCCCATGGCGAAGACATAAACGGACGAGCCTAGGACATACCGGACTTCCCAGCGCCGGGCGTCCGCGAGGTCGAGCGACTTCGATTCATCCCGTCGCTTGAAGGCGCGCATGTCGAGAGCTCGACCGACCGCGATAGCAGTTAGAGCAAGCGCACAGAGATAGAACAGAATATCCCCGGCCTTGATCCCGGTAATGACCGCCGCACCGATTGTTGAAAGCGACCCGAGTATCAGGTTCTTTGGATCTCGGAACAGCGACTCGACGAGGGAAATATATATCTCGTCCGGAAGTTCTTCCGTGTCTCGCACGTGAGACGGAGCGATTGGCATGTGGCGACCTTGCGGGCGAGCTCAGCGTATCGAATTTACCCTGCCAGGCTGAACGAAGTGTTTCTTGCGCCGCGGCGGAGGTGAAATCTTCAGCCTGCCGCGATTTGTCGGAGATCGCGGAAGGATTCTCGAAGGAAATGCACGCTATGGCTGTGCGAGCACTCGCCAGGGCGCGCCATGGATCTTCAACTCAGCCCGACTCAGGTTCCCCATCCGCTGTGCACCCAGTGCCTTTTCGATAGCGGCCACCAATGCGGCATGATTGGCGCTGCGCGTTGCCCGCTGATCGAGGCTTGGCAGGAGGGAGAAGGGGAGCCGATGGAATGGTCTCCTCGCACTTGCGGCGGCTGGAGATGCTCCCAGTTCGAAGCGGCCCTCTCCCCGCTCGAACACTGAACGGCCTCGCGGCGATTTCGCCGAGGTCCCGTATCGAGCACGTCGAACCGCTGAGACCGATGCGCCGCCTCATGCACCTGGTTGCGCCGAAGCACCTCGTTGCGCGCCTGCGCACGCAAAGGCTGCGGCCCAGATTGCCGCCGGAATCGTGTTTACACCGGCTGACCTAATGTCATACCAATAAGCCTAGCGCCGCGGCGTATGGATTGCCGCGCGAGCCTGTGGGCGGAGTGTGGCTTTGGAGCAGTCGAGCAAGACCGCGCGTGAACTCTTCGAGGAGATCAAGGCGAAGCCGACGAGGCCCCGCTTCGGTTTCGGCAAGAAGCCGATGCTCATCAATATCGACCTGCAGAAGGCCTACACGTCGGTTGGCGAGTTCGCGACCGCCTACGAGGCCGACCCGAAGCAGGTCGACTACGTGAACGAGCTCGCTGAGCTGTTCCGCGCGAAACGCCTGCCGGTGGCCTGGACCTACGTGGCCTACATGGAGTCCGGCGAGGATTGCGGCGTTTGGGGGACCCGGACGAACACCCCAGATTCCCTCCAGAACATCAAGGTCGGATCGGAGCGGTCGAAGTTCGATCCGCGACTCAAGATCGACGAGGTCAACGACATCGTCGTCAACAAGCGCATGGCCTCGGCCTTCTTCGAGACCAACATCCCGTCCCTAATGGTCTGGCATCAGTGCGACAGCGTCATCCTGACGGGTGGCTCCACGTCGGGCTGCGTTCGTGCCACTTGTGTGGAGGCGCTTTCGCGTGGCTACAAGGTAGCTGTCCCTGAGGAATGCGTGGCCGACAAGCATGAGAGTCCGCACTACGCGAACCTCTATGACATGGCGATAAAGTATGCGGATGTCGTCCCCGTTGCGGACGTGATCGCGTACCTGAAATCCTATCCGGGGACGAACGCGTGAGTGGCGGCGTGGCCGGCGATCCCGGTCTTTACGATTACCTGCCCTACAAGGAACGGCCAAAGATCACATGGCCGGACGGCGCCCAGATCGCGGTCTGGATCGCGCCGAACATCGAGTTCTACGAATACGAGCCGCCGAAGAACCCGGTGCGGACGCCTTGGGCGCGGCCGTTGCCGGACGTTCTCGCCTATTCTCATCGGGACTACGGCAATCGCGTCGGTTTCCGGCGGATGCTGGACGCGATGGATGAGGCGGGGTTCCGCGGCTCGGTGTCGCTGAACGTCGCGATTTGCGACCACCACCCCGAGATCATCAAGCTCTGCGCAGACCGAGACTGGGAGTTCTTCTCCCACGGCGTGTACAACACCCGCTATGCCTACGACATGAGCCCCGAGCAGGAGCGAGAGATCATCCGCGACTCGGCCGACACGATCAGAAAGTGGACCGGCCAGAAGCTCGACGGCTGGCTCGCCCCGGCATTGTCGAACAACACGTGGACGATGGACCTCCTCGCCGAAGAGGGCCTCCTCTACACCTGCGACCTGTTCCACGATGATCAGCCGACGCCCATCAAGGTGAAGTCGGGCCGCTTCGTCAGCGTGCCCTACTCGCTCGAGATGAACGATACGATCGTCTTCAACACGAACAGCTACGATCCCCGCCATTACGGGACGATCATCAAGCGCCAGTTCGACCAGCTCTACAAGGAAGGCGCGACCTCGGGCACGGTGATGTGCATTCCGCTGCACCCCTACCTCGTAGGGCAGCCGCACCGGATCGAGCCCTTCGCCGAGGCGATCCGCTACATCGCGGGCCACGATAACGTCTGGAAGGCAACCGGGCGCGAGATCGCGCAGCACTTTCTGGCCAACTCGTACGATGACTTCGCCGCCGCCGGCGCGGCTCAGGCTCGCTGACGGGAGGACGACGATGCCGCTTCCCGACGATCACCTGCAATACCCGCGCCGCGGGCATCACATGGACCACGACCTTTATAAGTGGTCCGACCTCTTTGACCGGCCGAGGATCGCCTGGCCGAGTGGGGCACGCGTCGCGCTCTGGGCGACCCCGCTTGCGCAGTGGTTCCCGATCGATTCCACCGGCAAGCCGTTCCGGGCTCCTGGCGCGCTGACGATGCCGTACCCGGATTACCGCCACTACACGAACCGGGACTACGGCAATCGCGTGGGCATCTTCCGCCTTCTCGACGTCATGTCAGACCTGGGCATCGCCGGCTCGGTGGCAATGAACGCCGCGGTTGCCGAGCGCTATCCGAGCTTGGTCGAGGAAGTCGCCCGGCGCGGGCACGAGATCCTCGCGCATGGGCTCGACATGGACCACCTCCATTACGGCGGCATGCCTGAGGAAGATGAGGCGGCGCTCATCCGGCACTCCCTCGATATCCTGCGCTCCGTCTCCGGCCAGCCGGTCACCGGCTGGCTGTCGCCGGGACGTTCCCAATCCCATGCGACGCTTGGCCTCTTGGCTAAGAATGGCATCGCCTATTCTTGCGATTGGGCGAATGACGACATGCCGTTCGAGATGGCCACGCCGAATGGCCCGATCTGGGCGATGCCTTTCGCCCAGGAGACGGACGACCGGACGGTGATGCTCGACTTCAAGCACACCGAGGACAGCTGGCTGGCGCAGGTGACGGACCGCTTCGACGTTCTCTACCGGGAGGCAGAGACCTATGGCGGCCGCATCGTGTCGGTCCCGCTCCACGCGTGGGTTGCCGGCGTCCCCTATCGGATCGGTGCGGTCCGGGAGGCGTTGTCCTATATGATGGGCCATGACGGCGTCTGGGCAGCTACCGGCGCCGAAATTCTGAAGGCCTTCGAGGCATCCGAGGCAGGCCATGGCTGACCGGGTCGGGCCGCGCACCCTTTACGACAAGATCTGGGACCGGCACGTCATCGTTGCACGCGAAGACGGCCCGTCGCTTCTCGCAATCGACCGGCACGTAATCCACGAAGGCTCGTTCCATGCCTTCAACGACCTACGCCGGCGAGGCATTCGGCCACGTCATCCGGAGCAGATCTTCGGCGTAGCGGATCACTACGTTCCGACGCATGGCCGGCGGCCGGAGGACGCGCCGACGGAAGAGATCGCGAGGATGATCCGGGTCTTCGACGAGAACATGGAATGGGGCGGTATCCCCCATTTCTCCCTCGCCGATCGGCGTCAGGGCATCGTCCATATCATCGGGCCGGAACAGGGACTTACGCTTCCCGGCCTGACCATCACCTGCAGCGACAGCCATACCTCCACACAGGGTGCGCTCGGGACCATCGCCTTCGGCATCGGTCAGTCCGAGAGCGCGCACGTGATGGCGACCCAGACGATCTGGCAGGCGAAGCCCAAGACCTTCCGTATCACCGTGACCGGGCGCCGGGCTCCTGGTGTCGAAGCCAAGGACGTCATCCTAACGATCATTCGGACCATCGGGGCGGGAGGCGCGACCGGCTACGCCGTCGAGTATGCCGGGCCCGTCATCCAGGCCCTCTCCGTCGAGGAGCGGCTCACCGTATGCAACATGTCCATCGAGGCCGGCGCCCGCTCCGGGATGATCGCGCCCGATGACACGACCTTCTCGTACCTGCAGGGCCGGCCCTATGCGCCGAAGGACGCAGCCTGGGACGATGCGGTCCGGTTCTGGCGCACTCTCCCCTCCGACGAAGCTGCCCATTTCGACCGGGAGATCACGATCGACGGAGCCGCCATCGCGCCGACCGTGACCTGGGGCACGAGCCCGGAAGACGCGCTGCCGATTTCCGACCGAGTGCCCGACCCCGCCGATATCCCGGACGCGCAGAGGCGCGGTACGGCCGAGCGGGCGCTCGCCTATATGGGCCTGACGCCGGGAACGCCGCTGACCGAGATCCCGATTGATCGTGTCTTCATCGGTTCCTGCACCAACAGCCGCATCCAGGATCTGCGCGCGGCGGCTGCGATCCTGAAGGGTCGGAAGTCCGCCGTGCCCGGCATCGTCGTTCCGGGTTCGGGCTTGGTGAAAGAGGCCGCGGAGGCAGAAGGGCTCGACAGGATCTTCAAGGAGGCCGGCCTCGAATGGCGCGATGCCGGTTGCTCCATGTGCTCGGCCATGAACGGCGACATGGTCGGCCCGCAGGAGCGCTGCGCCTCAACGTCGAACAGGAACTTCGTCGGGCGCCAAGGTCCGGGTGCGCGGACACACCTAATGAGCCCCGCAATGGCCGCCGCAGCCGCCGTGACGGGCAAGCTGACGGACGTGCGCCGTCTCGTCGGGAACTGAGGCGGACATGGAACCCTTCATCCGCCTGACTGGCGTCGCAGCCCCGATCGAGGGCCGCAACATCGATACCGACCAGATCCTGCCGGCGCGCTTTCTCAAGGCCGACAGGGCGCAGGGCTACGGCCGCTACTTCTTCCACGATGCTCGCTTCGACGGCGAAGGCCACGAGAAGCCGGACTTCGTGCTGAACCGCGAGCCGTTCCGGCGCGCCACGATCGTGGTGACGGATGACAATTTCGGCTGCGGCTCTTCTCGCGAAGGCGCCGTCTACGCGCTGCACGATTTCGGCGTGCGGTCGGTGATTGCCCCGTCCTTCGGGGACATCTTCTACAATAACTGCCTCAAGAACGGGGTGGTGCCGGTTCGGCTGGATCGCCCGGTCGTGACGGGTCTCCTCGACCGCCTCCAAGGCGAGGCGAATCCTGAGATCACGGTCGATCTCGAGGCACTCGAAGTCACGCTACCAGATGGCGTGCGTCATGCTTTCCCGCTCGATCCGTTCTGGCGCGAATGCTTGATGAAGGGCGTCGACGAGATTCAACTTACGCTTGGCTATCTCGACCAGATCGAGGCGTTCGAGCGCGATTACCGGCGCGACATGAGCTGGCTCGGCGCACAGCCGCAGTCCGCCCACTAGTCCCAAGACCAAGACGGCCGAACGCCGCTTCCAACCGCTGACACCAGGGGAACAAAAGATGGCAGACGAGAAGAGCGGGTTCGATGCGACGACCGGCCGGAGCCGGCGCGACATTCTGAAGGCGGGCGGCTCGACCCTGGCGCTTGCGGCGCTGGGCACGGTCGCGGCCCCTGCCGTGCTTCGCGCGCAGGCACCGGTTATCAAGATTGGCGGCATCGGCCCGCTGACCGGCGCGATTGCCTACAATGGCAATCAGGCGAAGGCCGCAATGCAGTTCGCCATCGACGATGCGAATGCCGCCGGCGGCATCAAGAGCATGGGTGGCGCCAAGCTCGAACTCCTGTTCGGCGATGCCGAGTCCCGCCCGGATGTCGGCGCCGCGCAGGTCGACAAACTCGCAGAGGCAGGTGTCTCGGTCCTCGTCGGCTCCCAGTCGAGCGCGATCAGCCTTGCCACTACGCAGGCTGCGGCGCGCTTCAACCTGCCCCAGATCGTGGATGTCGGCACGGCCGATCAGATCGTGCAGCGCGGCCTGCCGAACGTCTTCCGCTTCTCGCCAGGTACGGCGCGCTCGGTGGCTGAGGGCATCGCGAACCTCAACACGCTGAACGAACAGGCCGGCAAGCCGGTGAAGACGGTCGCCATCGTGCACGAGGACGGCCCATTCGGCTCCTCCATGGCAAAGCTGTTGCAGGAGAAGCTGCCGTCCATCGGCATGAACGTCGTCGAGACGATCAGCCACCCGACGCCGCAGCGCGACTTCACGAACATCCTGCTCCGCCTGAAGAACGCGAAGCCCGACCTCGTGATGCCCTCGCACTACATCAACGAGTTCATCCTCTTTGCGCGCACGACCCGGCAGCAGCGGTTCGCGCCGAAGGGCATCTACTCGATCTTCGGGGGCGGGGCCTCCAACATCAAGTTCGTGCGCGAGAACCAGGACGCCGCCCAGTTCGTGATCGATACCAACCACTGGTACGATCCGAGGAAGGCCGCCTCGCAGGCGCTTGCCAAGAAGGTCGCGGACGCGAAGCTCGACCTGACCTACGACATCATGGTCGCCTACGGCGCGACGCAGGTGGCCATCGATGCCATCGAGAAGGCCGGTTCGGCCGACCGGGCCAAGCTGATCGAGACCCTCTCGACCCAGACCTTCGCGGATACCGTGATGCCGTATGGGCCGATCAAGTTCGTGGGGGGCGACAACACCGGCTCGCATCTCGTCAACCTGCAGGTCCGGGGCGACAAGATCGAGGTCATCTTCCCGAAGGAATATGCCACGATCGCGCCGGTCTTCCCAATCCCTGAGCGGTCCTGACCGGACCTCTTGATTTGTGGGCGGGACGATGTCCCGCCCTTAGCAACCTCTAGAATTCTGAGGATGACCGGCGGATGCTGGGTCTCGTCATACCCGCGATTTTGAGCGGGCTCACCACGGGCGCGGTCTACGCGCTCGTGGCTCTGGGCCTGACCCTGATCTACGGCGTTCTTCACATCATCAATTTCGCGCACGGAAGCCTGCTCATGGCAGCGCTCTATGCAGCGCTCTTCATGAACCTGCGGCTGGGCATCGACCCCTACGTGGCACTGCCGATCGTGGTCGTCCTGTTCTTCGGGGTGGGCTATGTGCTGCAGCGCTACGTGATCGACACATTCAGCCACGGCCGGGACGCGAACATCCTCCTTGCCACGCTTGCGCTGTCGATCATCATCGACAACGCCGCGCTGTATTTTTTCACATCGAACACGCGCACGATCGACGTGCCCTACGCTTTCGAGATGATCGAAATCGGGCCGGCCTTCATCCCGCTTCCGAAGGTCGTGGCCTTCGTGGCCGCGCTCGTCTTCGCGGCTTTGTTGTGGCTCCTGATGCGCCACACTCGGCTGGGTGCCGCGATCCGAGCCGTCGCGATCGAGAAGCGCGGCGCTGAACTCATGGGCATCGACGTAAAGCACACCTACGCGATGTGCTTCGGCATCGGCACGGCCTGCGTTGCCGCTGCAGCTTGCCTGCTGCTCCCGACCTTCTATGTCACGCCGCAGGTTGGCTACGCCTTCGTGCTGGTCGCCTTCACGACAGTCGTCCTGGGCGGGATGGGCTCGCTCGGGGGTGCGCTTGTCGCAGGCCTCCTGCTCGGTGTGATCGAAGCCCTCTGCGGACTGTTCCTCGGCGAGACGCTCGGCCAGATCGGGATCTTCGCGGCCTTCATCCTCACACTGCTTTTCCGGCCCGCGGGCCTCTTTGCTCCGAGAGCTGCCTGATGAAACGTCTCGGCCCGGGCGAAGGTATCGTCGGCATCCTGCTGGTGCTCGCCGCGATTTCTCCGTTCGTCCTCCCATCGCAGGCCTGGATCGGGTTCGCGGTGAATGCCCTCCTGATCAGCGTGCTCTCGATCGCCTGGAACGTGACGGGCGGCTTCTGCGGGCAGATGTCGTTCGGCCACGCGGCGCTTTACGGAACGGGCGCCTATGCTGCCGCGCTCCTGCAACTCCGCCTGGGATTGAACCCGTATCTCGCGGGGGTGTTCGGGATCGCAGCCGGCGCCGCGATGGGCGGCCTGATCGGGACGCTGGCGTTCCGCTACGGCCTGCGCGGCTCATATTTCGCGCTTGTCACGCTAGCCTTCGCCGAGGTGTTGCGGATTCTGGCGAGTTCGTTCGAGTTCATGGGCGCCGGCAGCGGTCTGACGCTTCCATTCAAGCCCGGCCTGGCGAACTTCCAGTTCGCCGACCGGTACGCCGCCTACGTCTTCGTGCTCATCCTCTGCCTTGCAGCGCTCGCGTTCGCGGCGGCCGTCAAGGGCTCACGCCTCGGCTCGAACATGATCGCGGTCCGCGAGAACGAAGAAGCCGCTTCCGCAATCGGGATCGACGCATTCCGTGTGAAGGTGATCGCAATGATCATCTCGGGCGCGATCGCGGGTGCGGCCGGCGTCGCCTACTTGCAGATCCAGCTCTTCATCGACGCCCCCATCGCCTACGGCTCGCTCATCTCGGTCGAGGCGCTCCTCGGACCGATTATCGGCGGGGCCGGCACCCTGCTCGGCCCAGTCGTCGGCACCATCGTCCTCCACATCGTCGGCGAGGTCGTGAAGAACGGCGTCGGCGGCGCGCCCGGCCTCAATCTCGTCTTCTACGGGATCGTTCTCCTGCTCATCCTGCGTTTCCTGCCCAACGGCTTGATGGGGCTCGCCAGCCATTTGCGCTGGCCAGCCCGTGAGACGACGATTGCGCGCTCCGCGGAGGCTCGCTGATGCTTTCCGCACGTGGCATCACCAAGCGCTTCGGCGGGCTCCTTGCCATCAGCGACGCCTCGCTGGAGGTCGCGGAGGGCAAGATCGTCGCCCTCATCGGCCCGAACGGCGCCGGGAAGACTACCTTCTTCGCAGCCATGGCGGGCTTCCTGAAGCCTGATGCAGGCTCAGTGACCTTCCGGGGAACGCGGATCGACGGCATGGCGCCGCACCAGATCTGCAAGCTCGGCCTGACCCGCACCTTCCAGATCGTCCAGCCCTTCGCCGGCCTCACCGTCCGGGAGAACATCGCCTGCGGGGCCCATCTCCATCATCCGAAGAGAAGCGACGCGCTCGCCCGAGCGGCCGAGATCGCCGTCCAGGTCGGCATGGAACGCATGCTCGACCAGCCGGCGCAGGACCTTACCGTAGCGGGCCGGAAGCGGCTTGAGCTGGCCCGTGCGCTTGCGACCGAGCCTAAGCTGCTCCTTCTCGACGAGGTGATGGCCGGACTGATCCCGAGCGAGGTGGCCGAGATCATCCCCACCATCCGCAAGATCCGCGATTCCGGGGTGACGATCCTTCTCATCGAGCACGTCATGCAGGCCGTTATGAGCCTCTCCGAAGAGGCCTACGTTCTCAATCAGGGCC
The DNA here is from genome assembly GCF_049446235.1 of Enterovirga sp. CN4-39. Lineage (NCBI taxonomy): Bacteria > Pseudomonadati > Pseudomonadota > Alphaproteobacteria > Hyphomicrobiales > Methylobacteriaceae > Enterovirga > Enterovirga sp. CN4-39. The sequence goes on from NZ_JBMSEF010000001.1 coordinate 533,785, forward strand.
GCATGATCGCCCATGGCACCCCGCAGGAACTCGTCCGCGATCCCCAAGTGATCGAGGCATATCTCGGGCATGGCGCGGCCGAACGCCTCCATGCGAACCAGGCGGGAGCCCAGGCCCATGCTTGAGATCTCGGGCCTAAAGGCCGGCTATGGGCCGGTCACCATCCTCCACGATATCGAGATGTCGATCGCCGCTGGCGAGATCGTCGCGGTGCTCGGCTCGAACGGCGTCGGCAAGACGACGCTGAACAACGTCATCAGCGGGATCGTGAAGCCGCGCGCCGGCACCCTTCGGTTCGACGGCCAGGACATCACCGGGAAGCGTCCGAAAGACATCGTCGCGATGGGCCTCGCCCAGGTGCCGGAAGGCCGGAAGATCTTCCCCAACCTGACCGTACGAGAGAACCTGGAGCTCGGCGCCTTCCGCCGGGCTAGCGCAAACCGCGCCCGCAACTTCGAGCGGATGTGCACGATCTTCCCGCGCCTGCGGGAACGCCTGAACCAACGCGCCGGCACGCTCTCCGGCGGCGAGCAGCAGATGCTCGCGATCGGCCGAGGGCTGATGTCAGAGCCCAAGCTCGTGATCCTCGACGAACCCTCCCTCGGGCTTTCGCCGCTCCTCGTGGAGGAGATGTTCTCGCTCATCCAGACGATCAACAAGGACGGCCTTGCCGTGCTGCTGGTCGAGCAGAACGTCGTTCAGTCGCTTGCCATCTCGTCGCGAACCTACGTGCTCGAGCAGGGCCGGTTCGCGATCGTCGGGAGGTCCTCCGACGTCCTGAACGACCCGAAGCTGCGCCAGACATATCTCGGGCTCTGAAACCCGGACCCACAACGAACCAAGAAAAGGTGCGCCCCTTGTCCACTCGCCCAACCACTCGCCTTCGCGAGCTTCTCGCCCGTCCCGGCGCCGTGATGGCTCCCGGGGTTGTGGACCCGCTCTACGCCCGCCTCGTCGCAAAGCACGGCTTCGATGCCATGTACATGACCGGGGCCGGCACCTCGGCGACGCGGCTCGGCATGCCGGATATCGGGCTCCTGACCCTGACCGAGATGGTCGATAATGCGGCCCGGATCGCGGCCGTGTCCGACATCCCGTTGATCGCGGATGCCGACAACGGCTTCGGCGGCCCGTTCAACGTCCGCCGCGCGATCCAGGATTACGAACGCGCCGGCGTTGCGGCTATCCACATGGAGGACCAGGTGCTGCCGAAGCGCTGCGGCCACCTCGCCGGCAAGCAGCTCGTCTCGGCGGAGGAGATGGTCGCGAAGATCAAGGCCGCGACCGATGCCCGCCGCGATCAGGATTTCGTCATTATCGCCCGCACGGATGCGATCGCGGTGGATGGCTACGAGGCCGCGCTCGAGCGCGCCGAGATGTACCGCGAGGCGGGCGCAGACGTGCTCTTCGTCGAGGCGCCGAGCTACGAGCAGCTCGAAGGCATCAACAAGCGCCTCAACTACCCCACGCTCTACAACATGGCCACGAGCGGGAAGACGCCATTCCTGAAGCGCGAGGAGATCGAGGCCTTCGGGTTCAAGATCATCCTCTTCCCGAACTGGCTTCTACTCTCCGCCATCAAGGCCGCCGACGGCGCGCTGGAGATCCTCAAGCGCGAGGGGACGATCGCCAGCCTCGCGCCACAAGTGCCTTCCTTCCAGGAGTTCTTCGACCTGGTCGGGATGCAGGAGGTGCGGGCACTCGAAGCGCGCTACGGCGTGCCGGAGAAGGCTCGGACGGATTACTGAGCGCAGACCCGAATGGCCATTCGCCCTGCCTCCGAGGCCTCATTCGAGTATAGCGTCCCGATCGTCGTGATCGGGGCGGGGGCCTGCGGGCTCACAGCAGCCCTTTCGGCGCATGAGCAGGGCGCAGGCGTTCTTGTGCTAGAGCGCGACTCCCGCCCCTCAGGCTCCACGTCGCTTTCGGCCGGTCTCATCCCGGCCGCCGGGACTCGGTTCCAGCGCGAGAAGGGGATCGAGGACAGCCCGGAGCTTTTCGCGGCCGATCTCGCGGCCAAGGCGCATGGCGAGAACGACCCGGGCGTCGTGCGGGCGATCGCCGAGGCATCCGGCCCGACGGTCGACTGGCTGGCTGAATCGCAGGGGCTCGAGTTCCACCTCGTCGAGGGCTTCACCTACCCGGGTCATTCCAGGCTGCGGATGCATGGTCCGAAGTCGCAGACCGGTGCCGATCTCGAGGCGATGCTCCTCGGTGCCGCTGAGCGTGCCGGGATCGACATCGTGACGAATGCTTCGGTCGAGGATCTCTTCGCGGATGAGTCGGGCCGCGTCGTAGCCGTTGCCGCGAAGCGGCCCGACGGTACGGAGGAGATCGTAGGCTGCGAGGCCGTGATCCTCGCTTGCAATGGCTTTGGCGGGAATCCGGATCTCGTGCGCCGCCACATCCCCGAGATGGCAGAGGCCGAGTATTGCGGCCATACCTCCAACACCGGCGACGCTCTAGCATGGGGTCAAGTGCTAGGCGCTGCGACGGGCGATCTCGCGTCATATCAGGGGCACGGCTCGGTGCCGCGGCCGCATTCGGCACCGCTGACCTGGGCGGTGATCACGCTCGGTGGCTTCCAGGTGAACCGGGATGGCAGGCGCTTCGCCAACGAGATGCGTGGCTATTCCGAGCACGCGGAGGAGGTCCTGAAGCAGCCCGACCGCTTCGCCTGGGACATCTACGACGCGCGCTGCGAGGCCCCTGCCCTCGCCTTCCACGACTACAAGGAATTCAAGCGGCTCGGGGCGATCAAAGAGGCCGGCAGCATCTCCGAACTCGCCGCAGTCACTGGCATCCCAGAGGACGCGCTCGCCAAGACGCTCGCCGATGTCCAGGGCTACGCGCGCGGGGGAGGCACGGATCCGTTCGGGCGGGACTTCACCATCAATCCGCCCCTCTCCCCACCTTACCGTGCCGCGAAGATCACCGGTGCGCTCTTTCACACGCAGGGGGGGCTTGCGATCGACGCTGAGGCCCAGGTGCTGCGGCCCGACGGAACGAGGCTGCCCAACCTTTTTGCCGGAGGCGGCGCTGCGCGCGGCCTCTCCGGCCCCTCATCGTGGGGCTATTTGTCAGGCAACGGGCTTCTCTCGGCGACAGTGCTCGGCCGCATCGCCGGCCTTGCGGCGGCGCGGCTGGTGGGTCGAGGCGCCTGATCCGAGCCCCTCAGGTTACGGCAGGCCGTCCATTGGAGAACAATGATGCCTAGAGTCCTGGTGATCGTTCCGTTCCCGATGAACGAGGCCGATCTCGCCAACCGCCGCGAGCAGCTCGGCACGCTCGAGCTCGGGGACGGGATGACTTTCGAGTACCGTCCGGTCCGGTTCGCCCCCGCGAACTACACCAGCCACCACGACTTCTCGCTCGCCGACCTCTCGATCCTGGAGGCCGGGATCGATGCCGAGCGCGAAGGCTATGACGCCGTCTGCATTGACACGATGAGCGACAGCGGCCTGTCGGCCCTGCGCTCGGTCCTGAACATTCCCGTGATCGGCCCCGGCCGTCACGCCATGCTGACGGCGCTGATGTTCGGCGAGCGCTTCTCGATCGTCGTCATGTGGGACCGCTGGAAGCCGCTCTACGCCAAGACGCTCGGTGAGCTCGGCCTCGAAAGGAAGTGCGCCTCGATCCGCTCCATCGGGGTCGAGCCGAACAACCGTTCGCTCCTCGCCGGCAAGGAGGACGACGTCTTCCCGAAGCTCGAAACTGCCGCCACGCGCTGCATCGAGGAGGATGGGGCGGACGCCATCATCCTCGGCTCGACGACGATGCACCAGGCCCATGCCTATCTGGCGGAGCGGCTGCAGGTCCCCGTGATCAACCCCGGCCCCCTCACCTATCGGCTCGCCGATGCCGCCCTGAAGCTGGGGCTGACGCATAGCCGGAAGACCTACCCGACCCCGCTCGCGCCGAAGCGCGACATGATCAAGGCGATCGGCGACGCGGCCGTCGCCGCGGCCCAGGCGAGGTGACGCCATGACGACCAGACGCATCCTCGTCATCGTCCCATTCGCGCTCGACGCGGAGGGCGTGAAGCGGCGCGAGACCCAGGGCGGCTATGTCCAGCTCGATGCCGGCACCGAGCTGACTTATCGGCCCGTGACCTGCGGGCCGACCTCCTTCATGAGCCCGCACGATTGGACGCTCATGGACATGGCCATCTTCGAGGCCGGAATGAGCGCCGAAGAGGACGGCTTCGACGCGGTCTGCATCGACACCATGAGCGACAGCGGCATGCAGGCGCTGCGTTCCGTGCTGTCGATCCCGGTCATCTCGCCCGGCCGCGCTTCCATGCTGTATGCGCTCACGCTCGGCTCGAAGTTCTCGATCCTGGCGCAGTGGGAGCCGGCGATCGTCCGCTACAAGAAGGCAGTGGTCGAGTACGGCCTTAAAGACCAGTGCGCCTCCATCCGGTCATTCGACACGCCACCGGATTTCGCGGCCTTGCTCGACGGCAAGGAGGAGGCGGTGTTCCCGCGCATGCTCGACGCGGCGACCCGTTGCATTGAGGAGGACGGCGCCGAGGTGATCTGCCTCGGCTCGACGACCATGCACCAGGCTGCGGCCTACCTAGCCGAGATGCTGCCCGTCCCCGTGATCAATCCCGGTCCGCTGACCTACAAGCTCGCCGAGACCTTCCTGGCTCTCGGCCTGAAGCAAGGTCGGCGGGCCTACCCGTCGCCCGTAGTACGGAAGGACGATCTGATCCACGCGATGATGAAGGGCGGGGCCGCCCATGAGAGGACAAGCCGCCAGGCGGCCGGGCAACCCGGCTGACCAGGCTGTTGGAACGAATGCCTGAAACAGGGCCAGCTCTCTCGCTGGAGAACCGGGTGGCCGTGATCACCGGCGCCGCGGGCGACATCGGGCTCGCCATTGCGCTGCGATATGCCAGGGCGGGGGCGCGCCTTGCATTGCTCGACCTAGACGCCGCAGCCCTCGCCGAGCGGATCGAGGCGACGGGGATGACCAGCAGCGAATTCCTCCTTCTCAGCTGCGATGTCTCGTCAGAAGACGAGGTCAAGACGGCGGTTGCCGCCACCTCGCAATGCTTCGGACGGGTAGACATCCTGGTCAACAACGCGGCCGCCCTGACGCCTCTTGCACCGACGGCGCAAGTCGAGACTGCTGCCTGGCGGCGGGTCATTGAGGTGAACCTCACCGGCGCCTTCCTCATGGCCCGGGAATGCCTCCGCCCGATGATCGCAGCGCAGCGGGGCGTCATCATCAACGTAGCATCACAACTCGCCCACGTGACCACGCCCGGGCGCGCCGCCTACAGCGCGTCGAAGGCCGCTCTCCTATCCCTGACGCGGAGCATCGCGCTCGATCATGCGGGCGACGGCATCCGCGCCGTGAGCCTCTCGCCCGGCGCCATCATGACGAGCCGCCTCACGCGCCTCATCGGCTCGCCCGACGAGGTCTCGGCGGCACTCGTGGGCGATTATCCTTCCGGTCGCATCGGCACCGCAGACGAGGTCGCCGCGGCGGCGCTGTTCCTGGCGAGCGACGATGCGGCCTTTGTCACCGGTTCCGATTTCCTGATCGACGGCGGTTACACCGCCCGCTGAGACCGGATGATTGCGTCCGGCACTGGCCGGGCTACAGCTTCGTAGCGGCCATCCTGCAGCCGCTCCGGTTCGAGGGCATCTAAGGCGCGTTCTTCGACGGGCTCGCCCGCAACGGAAAAGCAGTCGCGCGCGAGAGCCTCTCGCGCTACCTCGCCGCACTGTCAGGCGACTACGGCGACCTGAGAACGCCGGGGCGGCAGCCGGCCGGGATCAGACCTGAGCTTTGTGCTCGTAGCGCCAGAGGTTCGGGCTGCCGGTCCCGTCCCGCGACATCGAGAGCCGTACCTCATACTGGTCCGGCCGATACAGCGCGCTGAGATACTCGATCGGCCGGCGACGCTCGTCGCGAACGGTGCGCGTCAAGGCGATCAGCGGCTGGCCGACCTGAATTCCCAGCAGAGGCGCGGAGAACGCGTCCGCCAACTTCGCGGTGATCGTGCTGTCGGCCGAATCGACCCGAGCCCCGCCCCGTTCGAGAAGCCGGATAAGTGATCCCGACGCGAGTTCGTCGCGAGAATAAGTGCGCCCCAGTCCGGCAGGAACATGTGTCGTCAGAAGCGAGACCGGCACCCCTTCCCGACTGCGGGTCCGGACGGCCTTCTGGACGGACTCGCCCTCCCCGATCTCGAGCGTGGCGGCGACCATCGGGGAGGCCGGGATGTACTCGAACGAATGCAGAGTGACGGCGGTGAATTCCGCATAGGATGACAGGTTGTCCGCCAGCCCCGACAGCTGCCCCGTGATCGGTGTTCCGAGAGCACCGGTGCGGGCGAAGGTGCCTCGGCCACGCCGGCGTTCGATGAGGCCATCCGCAGTCAGCATCTCCATGGTCCGGCGCACCGTGATCCGGGATACGCCGTGCTGCTTGGAGATCTCCAATTCTCCGGGAAGCGGCATCTCCGCCGGGAAACGCCCCTCCTCGATCTGCTGTCGCAGCACGAGGTAGAGGCGGTGATAAAGCGGAACCGGCCCGGCGCCCTGATCGTCGCGATCCATGCTGCGGCCTTAGCATGTCCTACGAACAAGACATATAGCAGTCGGGCAGGGAACAAGCCGCTACGTCGATGATCATTCTTGGAAGCGAATGCTCCCAGGCGAGCCAAAAAGGCGATAAGAATTTATTGAAATCGACCCGTCGCCGGCAGAACTATGGAGCATGAAACAGGCACTGCGGGATGTGGCCCAGGACCACTTCGGCGATGCGGCCCTCCAGGAAGGCAATCTGGAGAGGATCACACCTCCGGATCGCCGCACCTGGGTCGCCGTCCTTGCGTTCTGGATCATCGTTATCATGCTGGTTGCCGCCCGCGTCGGAGCGCAGCCGCCTGGCGAGACCGCGGGCCCGATCGTGCGCGGCATGTCGGCGGCGACAAACCTCGTCCCCGCCTGAACTCGGCTCGACGTGTCCGCACTTCTCTGCCCGCGCACCACGGAGCCGCTTGCGCTGGATCAATTGCCGGTCGGGCGGTTGCGGGTATGAGGATCGGTAGGCTGCGGCTACGTGATCGTACGTAAGGGCCGGTCCTTACGCAGTGGCCCCGAATATCGGGCCAGATCCTCGCTCGGTACCTCTCTCATCAGGCTTGAGATGAGGACGCCGATGAGACCCCAAGTAACATCTCAGAACCCCGTTGCGCCGACTGGTGCGTCCGGCCTGCCGACCGCGAGCGTCGTCGAAATCGGGCTATTCGCCGGCTGCCCGGAGCTCATCGGCTCGCCCTTCGCGTATGCGCGGGAAGAGGAGATCTACGGCGACGGCGAGGATACCGAATACGTCTACAAGATCGTCTCGGGCGCGGTGCGGACCTGCAAGATCCTTGGCGACGGTCGGCGCCAGATACATGGCTTCCATCTGCCGGGTGACCTCTTCGGCTTCGAGCCCGGCTCGGCCCACCGGCTCACGGCGGAAGCCGTCGCAGATACCAAGGTCCTGATGTTCAAGCGCCGGCAACTCGAGCGGCTCGCCAAGCAGAATGTCGAGGTCGCGTGCCAGCTCTGGACCATGACGGCGAAGAACCTTCAGCATGCCGAGGAGCACATGATCCTTCTAGGCCGCCGCACGGCGCTGGAACGCGTGGCCGCCTTCATCCTGGAGATGGATGCTCGCCTCGGCGGATCGGGAGCAATCGAACTGCCGATGTCGCGCCGCGACATTGCCGACTACCTGGGCCTGACGCTCGAGACGGTGTCCCGCTCGATGTCCCAGCTCCAGACCGATCGCTCGCTCTCCCTCTCGGGGGCCCGGCGTATCGTGCTGAACAAGCGTGCGATCGGCGGGCTCGTCGAGAACTGAGGCTGGCGCCCGCCTGCCGCCGCGCACTGAAGCTGCAGCCCGGCGGCGGATTGTCTGCTTACACTGAGTTGTCACGATTTCGGAGCGGCCGGGGGCTGCGCTTCAGGTAATCGACGAGCGATCTCAGCGCGCCCGCCATAGTGCGGCGGCTCGGGTAGTACAGAAAGAAGCCGGGAAAAGGAGCGCAGAATTCCTCCAGCACGGGCAGGAGAGCACCACTCATCAGGTAGGGGCGAAACGTCTCCTCCAGCCCGCAAGTAATCCCCACCCCGGCACGGGCGAGCCGCACCATCACAGCCATGTCGTTGGTGGTTACGTGCGGGTCGACTTCGACCGAGACATCACGGCCGTCTACCGTGAATTCCCACCGATACGGCGCCACGTCGGGGCTGGGTCTCCAACCGATGCAGTGGTGGTCCACCAGATCGCGCGGGTGTGCCGGAGCCCCTGCACGGGCAATGTAGTCCGGAGAGGCAACTGCGAGCTGACGCTGATCGGCGGATACTGGAACGGCGATCATGTCGGCCTCGATCACCTCTCCCAGGCGCACGCCAGCATCGTAGCCCTCGGCCACGATGTCGAACTCGGCATCGGTCACGACGACGTCAAGCCGGATCTCGGGATGAGTGATCAAGAAGCCGGCGAGCGCGGCTCCGTCGAGGAAGCTCTCGGCTATCGAGGAGACCGCGAGACGCAGCCGGCCGCCCGGGCGGCCTCCCGCCTCTGCGACCGTCCTCAAGGCGCCCCTCAGATCGGACAGGCTAGGGCCGGCAACCTGCAAAAGCTGCATTCCCGCTTCCGTGAGGTGAACGCTGCGGGTGGTTCGGTGAAAAAGCGCAATCCCGAGATGCTCCTCCAGCTTCCGGATCGCTTGGCTGACCGCAGAGCGCGTGACACCGAGGCGCTCGGCCGCGCGGCGGAAACTCAACGTCTCTGCGACGACCACGAAGGTTGCGACAGCTTCGATCTCGTCCCGCATTGGTTAGCCTAGCTGAACGGCCCGTCCCCGATCTGGGGCTCGATCGTGTCCAGTCCCTCGCTAGATTCCTCCTTAAGCCGACACAACCGGGACAGAAGGATCAGTGGAATGGCACAGGGCATCAGCGGCAAGGTCATTGCCATAACGGGTGCATCGAGCGGCATCGGAGAGGCCGCGGCGAGGGCGCTCGCCGCAGCAGGCGCAAAGGTCCTGATTGGGGCCCGGCGCGCTGATCGCCTTGAGGGCGTAGCGGCCGAGATCGAAGCGGAAGGTGGTACGGTCCGCCATCGCTCACTCGACGTCACCGACCGCGACGATGTCGCCACTTTCGCCCGCTTTGCGGCCGAGGAGTTCGGCCGCCTCGATGTGATGATCAACAATGCGGGCGTGATGCCCCTCTCTCCGCTCGCCAGCCTCAAGGTCGAGGAGTGGGATCGGATGATCGACGTCAACATCAAGGGCGTTCTCTATGGCATCGCCGCTGCGCTGCCGATCATGGAAACGCAGGGATCCGGCCAGATCATCAACCTGTCCTCCATCGGGGGGCACTCTGTCTCGCCGACCGCCGCGGTCTATTGCGCGACGAAGTTCGCGGTGAGGGCCATCTCGGATGGTCTTCGGCAGGAGACGGATCGGATACGCGTCACGGTGATCTCGCCGGGCACGACGACCTCGGAACTCGCCGACAGGATCTCCGACGAGGTTGCACGCGAGGGGATGCGAGCCTTCCGGGCCGTCCAGATTCCCGCAGCCGCGATCGCATCCAGCATCCTTTACGCGGTCGCCCAGCCTGATGACGTGGACGTCAGCGAGATTTTGGTTCGGCCGACCGCCAGCCCGCACTGACTCACGGGAATTTCACAGCCACGACAAGGGAAAGGGAGAGAGAGATGACGAGAGTTGCCCACCTTCCGACCGGCATCCTTGCCGCAGCCGCCCTGCTGGCGGTTCCGCAGGCAAGCGTTGCTCAAGGCAGCGACGACGATCGACGCCGCCGCGGTGCAGAGGTCGTGCGATCGCTGAACAACGGCCAGCCGCAGCCGGCCCTCGAGAACCTGCGGCGGGAGTTCCCATTCCTCGCCGACGCGACGGAGGCCTACGCGCTTGGGGACGTGTGGTCCCGTCCGGGACTCGAACCGCGGGCGCGCCAGATCGCGACCGTTGCAGCCTTTGCTGCGCTCGGACACGGCGCGTTCATGAAGGTCCACGCCGGATATGCTCTCAACTTGGGCGTGACCGAGGAGGAACTGAAGGAGGTCGTCTACCTCACGACCGTCCATGCCGGTTTCCCTCGGGCGATCCAGGCCGCGGGCGTTTTATCTGAGCTCTTTGCCGAGCGCAGACGGGGACCCGCGCAATGAGGGCAGCGCAGGTTCTCGCGAGCAGCGCGGTCGCGGTCGCGCTGTTCACCCGTTCGTTCACGGCACCGCCAAACGCTTCGGCCAACCAGAGACCGACCATGCAAACGGACCAGCAGGATGCCGGGCACCCCTATGCCGGCATGTGGGTGACCCGCGACGGAAATATCCGGCACGAACTGCTTCCGAATGGCCGCTACGACGAGGCGCGTGGATCGCGACAGAGCGCCTATCGCGGCCGCTACGAGGTCCGCGGAAACGAGATCTTCTACTGGGACGACACCGGCTTCACGGCCGACGGCGTGTTCGTTGACCAGAACCAGCTTCATCACGGAGGCATGACGTTCTTTCGCAAGCCCTAAGAGCCTCAAGGCTTTCCCGGACGAGGTCGCGGAAACTGCGACCTCGTCCTCGCGCACGCCGAGGATGGCACCCGGCGGGTTCGCGATCACATCTCCATTTTCATGGGCTCGGGATAGTAGCGGAAGCCTTCGCCTGCCTTCGCGACGTGGCCGATCCCCGGCCAGGCGAAGTGATAAGCAAGAATCGGGACGCGCTTCTCGGAAAGGATGGTCAGCATCTTCACGCGTGTTTCGGCGGATTGCGCAGGGTCTGTGTCGTACGCGAACTGCGTGCGAGGCTTCTCCATCAGCAAGATCGGGTGGTGTGTCAGGTCACCGATATAGCAGAGCTGATTGTTGCCGTTAGTGATCATAAAGATCATGTGCCCGACCGTATGCCCCGGGGCCGCAAGCGCCGTGATGCCTGGCAGGAATTCCTGGCCGTCCTTGATGAATTCGAGCCTGTCCCGGATCGGCAGCAGATTCTTCCGCGCGGTATCGAGGAACACCTTGAAGTCCTTCGAGACCTTGTTCTCATCGGTCCAGAAATTGAAATCTGCCTCGCTGATGTAGAATTTTGCATTCGGGAAGTGCGACTTCCCGTCGTCGCCCACGCAGCCGCCGCAATGGTCGATATGAGCATGGCTCATCACCACGGCGTCGATATCCTTGGGGTCGATCCCCGCCTGCTTCATCGTCGCGAGAAGCTTGCCTGTAGTCGGCCCGAAGAGCTGCAGCGTCCCCATCCCGGTGTCGAACAGGACCAGGCGATCGCCGGTGTTCAGGATGAGCACGTTCTGCTCGAGGACCGCGTTCGAGGTCGGAAGGAAGTTGTCGGTGAGTTGCTTGTCCATCTCCTGCGGGGAGAGGCCGGTGAAGTTGGTGTGCGGATTGCCGAGCGGCAGCGTGCCGTCCGACACGATCGTCGCCTCGCCATTGCCGAACTTGAAGCGGTAGAAATATGGGGCGGGTGTTCCGGCCAGCGGGGCCTTGGCCAGCGCCGCCCCAGGATAGCCTAGCGCAAGCGCTCCCCCGCCGAGCGCGGCGCCCACGAGCGCATGCCGGCGCGTGAAGGTGCTGTCGTTCATCTAGAACCTCCTCGATTTCGTTTCCTCGAGCACACCCTCTTCTGCAGCCGCCAGTACCTGGGTGCGGGGCCGGGCGTCGGATGCGAGCTTACCTTAGCCCGGGAAGATGTCGCCCGTTCGCCGGCGAGGGTCTTGGCAACGAGGAATGCAAGGAGATCAGAGCTCGACCACTGACAGGAACCGTGAGTACGCCGCTATGGCGCTCGGAGAGCGGCTGCCGCGACTTGCGCGGTTTCCTGGGGGGCAGCCGAGCAGACCGCTCATAAACAAGCGGGCGTGTGGCCTCTGCTGGAGCAGGTATCTCCAGCAGAGGCCACACCCAGCAGCAGAGGTTAGACAGAATAGGTCGCCGACGAGGGAGCCGAACCGGCCTGTGCGCCGCCGGAGGAGCCTGAGGAGCTAGACGAGCCAGAGCTGCCCGGCATGCTGACGCCACCGCCGGAGAGTGCAGCCTGGAGCCGCTTCTCTTGCTCCGGGGCCAAGGAGGAGCGGATCACGTGGCCGCGGAAATTGGAAATCTCCTGGAGCACCTTATCCGGCTGCGCCTTGCGGATCAGCACGAACAACGCCGACGTGTTCGGTTGCAGGGTCTCACCGAGCTTGCGGATGAAGCCGTCGTCGATCCCGTAATCACTCAGGCTTCCGGATATCGCTCCCGCGCCCGCTCCTAGCGCGCCGCCGGCAACCAGGCCGAGTAGCGGATTCAGGAACAGCAGCCCGACGAGCGAGCCCCACATAGCGCCCCACAACCCGCCACCGGCCGCGCCGGTGCCGATCAGATCGACGCTCTGCTTCAGCCGAACCTTGCCGTCCGGCGCGCGGATCGCGATCACCGCGTCCTCCAGATCGACCAGATACTCCTTCTGCATCCGTGTGAGTTCGGTGAGCACCCGATCCGCTTCGTTCGGATTATCAAAGCCAATGACGATGAGTTCAGCCATGGGACCCTCTCTTGTGCGCGCGAGCGCTGCGCATTCATCGGGCGTCGTGAGGTCCGCATGACAATTCATGCCGTGCGCGGTCAGCAAACCTCGCTCAACAAATCCGGCTGACCACGCCAACGTTCCAGTTCGTCTGAAACGGATCTTTTCCCAGTCTATGCGTGCGCGCGATATTGCTTTCGAGACGCCGGATGATCGTGTCGGCCGAGCAGCGCCGCGAAATCTTCTGGTTAGTCGAGGCCTCGAACGGACAGGAGGTGGACGAATTCGCAGCGACTCTAACGGAGTCGAGGACGGGGACGGCCCGGGAACTCCGGGGTTCCACGATTGCGCCCGCGCCCGGGTCTCAGCGGGTTGGGTGTCGCATCATCTCGGCCGCGTCGCGGCGCTCGTCCTCCGTGAACCTCTCGATCATTGCGCGATAGGTCACCTCCGCGACATCGGGGTTCAGCTGACGTTCTGTCGCGAGGCGCCGCACCTTCCGGATGATCGCCTCGACCCGCGTCTTGTCCTCCACGGCAGCGGGGTTCTGCTTGAAGCGAGCCGCTTCATGAACATAGGCTCCACGTTTCGCCATAAGCTCGATGATCTGATCGTCGATCTGATTGATGTTCTCGCGCACCTCACCAAGCGTCTTGCAGCATTTCCCGCCATCGACACTGGGTGTTCCCCAGAATGCCGGCGCACCTTCGTCCGCGCACTGCTGCGGAAATGCGTTCGTGCCGCCCAAGACAGCAGAGCCGACAACGAAGAGATATCTAGCGGTGCGCAGCGTATTCATTCTATTCCTCGGGTACTGGAGGGCAGGTGGCTGGATCCAGAATCCGGCCGCCCCCGATCGGGCTCATCGAGCCGGCCCTACGGTGGAAGCCGTTGAGGGCACTCTACTGCGAAGCGAGCTTGGTGAAGCCCTCTCTGTTCATCTTGCTGCAGGACTCTGCCGGCGCGCGGCGCCGACCTCGATGCCCAACAATGCTCAAACTCGCGCCGCGCCGGAAGCGTTCGTTCCGGATAGGGCCAACGCAAAGGCTGCATGACCTAACTGCACCGATCGGGCGCTGTGCTTCCGCGCCTGGGCTCTCTCGGAGGGAGTCAAGCCGAGGATGCGCTACCCCGGCGAGGAACCATGCCGATGGTGTGGATCTCTCTTTAGCGCTCAGGCGTATTCCTGAGGCACCGGGCGGACTCTCGTCGGTGGAGCGGGTCGCGAGTTGGCCGGGGTGACGCCAAAAGCGAGACTGGTTCAGTTGAAGAAGCGCGCGGTCATCCTCGTCGGTTTAGCCCTCGCCGGCGCGGGTGCGGGCTTGGTCGCTTGGCACTTGTCAGCTCCTCGACCGGCCTTCTCCGCGGCCGACGAGGTCCGGCTGAGCGGAGGCGATGCCCTCAAAGGCAAGCTCGTCTTCGATGCCGCGCAATGTGCGTCGTGCCATTCCTCGCCTGGACAGCCCGACCGCCTCCGGCTGGGTGGCGGCATGGCGCTCCCGACGCCTCTGGGAGCGCTCCGCCCGCCCAACATCTCGCCGCACCCGATCGACGGGATCGGCAGTTGGACCGCCGTGGAAGTGGCCAACGCGGTCTCGAGCGGGGTGTCGCCCTCCGACCAGCACTATTACCCGGCGTTCCCGTACACGAGCTACGTGAGGATGGAGCCGGGCGATCTCAGGGACCTCGTCGCCTATCTCCGCTCCCTACCCCCGGTAGAAGGCCGCACGCACCCACACGACCTGCCGTTCCCCTTCACCATTCGCCGTGCCCTCGGGCTGTGGAAACTGCTCTTTTTCGACCGCAGCCCCCTCCCCGCCGAGCCGGCACGCAGCGAGGAGTGGCAGCGCGGCCGGTACCTGGTCGAGGCGCTCGCGCATTGCGCGGAGTGTCATTCGCCTCGGAACCTTGCCTATGCCGTGAAGGATGGGGAGCGCTTCGCGGGCGGGCTGAACCCCGAACAGGCCGGCAGTGCGCCGAACATCACGCCGGATCGGATCGGAACCTGGTCGGAGGCGGCCATCGCTGAAGTGCTGACGAGCGGCCGCACACCCGACCTGCGCTATGTCGGTGCGACGATGGCGGATGTGGTGACGAACCTGGCGGAGCTGCCGGCCAGTGACCGCGCCGCCATGGCCGCCTACATCAAGTCGCTTCCCGCCCTCCCGACGCCAGACGAAGCGAAGCACCAGCGCTTTCCGCGGGTCAGCGAAGGGCGCTGATCTATCGCGTATAAAGGAAGGCGGCGACGTCCCGCGCTTCCCCTTCGTTGATCCCCGTCGCGGGCATGGCGGAGCGAGGGGAGATGGATTGCGGTGCGACGATCCAGCGGATCAGCGTATCGGCATCGTGGCGTGCGATGCCACCGACGTAGACCCGGGAGCGCATGCCGCCGAGCGGGCCCGCTACCTTTCCGTCTGCTCCGGGCGCGCCTGGGATCGTGTGGCAGCCGCCGCATCCGTATTTGGTGATGAGCGCCGGAGCTCGGCTCGGATCGCCGCGGGTCAACGCCTTGGCGACCTCCACAGCCTGGGCTTCGCTCTGCCAAGTGCGCCACCCTATGGCGGCCAGCGCCACTCCGGCCGAGCCGAGCAGGAGCCCCAACCCGAGGCGGTGGGGAAGTGCGCTTTGCGGCGCGCGCGGGCCGTCCTCGGCTATCTCCTCGGGCGGCGGGGAAGCGGGCCTGAACCGTGCCGCAAGCCGAGCCGCGAGGAGCGTGCCGGCCAGCGTGGCCAGCTTGAGCCTAGGAGAAGGCATGGCGCTTGAGCCTGGCCTGGCCCGAACCCCTGATCCAGAGTCCGATGAACGTGATCGCCGCGCCGGCGTAGACCGTTCCAGCCGGAACCCACATCACGAGCCCCGCGAGTTGCTGGTCCTCGAGCGGCGTCAGCCCGCAGATCGCCGCCCCGGCCGTTTGCCCGGCGTAGACGACCCGGGGCGCAAGCGCGATCAATGCGCCCAGAACGCCCGTGTGGATCATGGTCACAAACAAGTGCCCGCAGGCCGCGCCCGGATCGCTGCGTCGGATGAGCGCCCACCAGAAAAGGAGCGCAGTCGCGAGGAAGCTCGCATGCTGCAGCCGGTGCAACGTCACGTCGACGACCGTCGCGTCGAACAGGACAGGGATGTGCCAGATCCAAATCGCCGCCCCGTGCATGATCGTCGCCACCGCGGGGCGGCTCAGGGAGGCCCACAGCTTCCTGACGGGGGTGGCCCTGCCGAGAGCTCCGAGGCCGCGCCGGATACGCGGGGGCAACGCCCAGAGGAAGGCCCCCACGGGCCGCGCCAGCGCCAGGAGGGGCGCAGCGACCGCCATGACGATCTCATGCTCGATCATGTGAGCCGTGAAGAGGCGCTCGCCCAGCCAGTGAAGCGGTGAGGTGAGCGCGGCCGCGAGGGCGAGGAATCCCGCAGAGTAGGAGAGCACCTGCCATGGACGGATCCCACGGCCGACACCGGCGCGGGACCACAGGACCGTAGTGCCGAGGAGGTACAGGGCGCCGGACAGCAGCAGTGGCACGACCACGAAGGGATCGAACGTCCAGCTAGGCGGGGCGTCTACCGGCCCGCCATGAGCGGCGGCGGCCACGGGCGCCCCGATCGCCAGCACCGTGGCGAGCGTAGCAAGAGACTGCCGCCTCACCGCTCGCAGCCCGTCAGAAGGATGCCCGAAAGCGCCTGGAGCAGGAGCGCATAGGCGAAGATCGCCCCGGTAAGGCACCCGAGGATCGCCACGAACCGGCGTGTCGCCGGATACGCACTCTCGCCCGCAACGTCCGGCGCTGCGCCTGTGCTGCGCCAGGACAGGTAGACCGAGAGCAGCGTGAGCGCCACGCCAGCAAGCGGCGCGGCCGCGCTGGTGTGCAGCCCGGAGCGGCAGTCCAGGTAGGGAAGAACCTGGGACAGCTGCATATTCGCGGCCCATACGGAGGGGCCGACCAGCAGCCCCGCGCAGGGCAGGACGTTTGCGAGCAAGAGTGAAGATGCGGACTTCACAACCATGACGGCGCATACAGGCAGGCGTAGATCGGCAGCCATGTGAGAACGACGAAGTTCCAGTACATGGCGTTGTCTTGAACGTCCCCGAACCGGCGGGAGTTCGCGCCGTGCCTGGTGAACATCATTGCGGCGAGCACCAGCGTGTCCGCGACATCAGTGAGAAGATGGACCGTGTGGAGGGCCAGGAGCGTCCAGACGACGGAGCCGTAGGCGTTGCTGTCCCAGGAGATGTTGAGGGAGGCGAACTCGAACCCCCGCGCGATGAGCGGAAGAATGCCGAGAACGGACATGACCACCAGGCCGAACCGGACCTTTCCCAACTCCTCGCGCTCCGCCCAGCGGCCGACGAGATAGTTCGGGACCACGCTCACGAGCAGCAGGAGTGTGACGACAATCCCGGGGCCGACAGCGGGGGGCGGCGCTCCGAACGGCCAATCCGGCGCGAGCGACCGGAGGTACAGATAGACGGCGATCAGCAGAGCGAAGCCTGCCCCTTCCAGCAGCATGAAGACGAGGGTTCCCCACCAAGTGGGGCTCGCGCTCCCCTTCCCGTGCAGCGGAAGGCCGGAGAGGTCCGTCACGACGCGCTCGTTCACGCGTCGTCCTCCGGCGTGCCCTTCGGCCAGAACCAGCCGATCAGGGTGATCGCCACCGGGATCGCACCCCAGACGACGGCCCAAGGCGTGAAGATCGAGCCTATCAGCATCACGCTCGTCGCAAGCGCCGCCCAGAAGGGCCAGATCGAGTCTCTCGGCGAGGAGTCTCGCGCCTCCGGGACCGCGTCTGCGACCGACGTGATGACGAGCTCGCGCCGGTCGACGCGCAGGCCTGCTGCAACCGGGAAGACCTCGCGCTCCTCCCACAGGGGGCTCTGCCCGGTGACGACCGGGATGCGGGCAAAGTTGTAGGCAGGTGGCGGCGACGTCGTTGCCCATTCGAGGCTGGGAGCCCCCCACGGATCGTTGCCGGCCGGAGCACCCCGCCGCGCGCTGCGGACGGCGTCGATGAAGAACAGGAGAAAGCCGAGCGCGAGCATCATGGAGCTCAGGCTCACGAAGAGGTTCAGCCCGGCCCAGGGGACGTCGGTCTGATACGTGTAGACCCGCCGGGGCATGCCCTGCAGCCCGAGCAGATGCATCGGGAAGAAAGCGAGGTTGAACCCGACGAAGATCAGGCCGAAGACCCAGCGGCCGAGCCGCTCGCTCATCATCCGACCAACGATCTTCGGATACCAGTAGTAGATCGCGCCCAGGAGCGGGAACACGGCCCCGCCGATCAGGACGTAGTGGAAGTGCGCGACCACGAAATACGTGTCGTGCACCTGAGTATCGAACGGCACCGAGGCCACCATCACGCCGGTCATGCCGCCGAGCACGAAGGTGAAGAAGAAGGCCAGGATGAACAGGAACGGGGTCCGGAAGACCGGCCGGCCGCCCCAGATCGTGGCGATCCAGCAGAAGATCTGCAGGCCGGCCGGCACCGCGATCGCCATCGACGACGCCGTGAAGAAGCTCTCTCCTAGGCGCGGCAGGCCCGTCGTGAACATGTGGTGCACCCAGAGCCCAAAGGACAGGATGCCGATCGTCACCATGGAGAGGACGAGGCCGAGATAGCCGAACACCGGCCGGCGCACGAAGGCCGGCAGCATGGAGGAGACCATGCCGGTCGCCGGCAGGAAGATGATGTACACCTCCGGGTGGCCGAAGAACCAGAACAGGTGCTGCCACAGGAGCACGTCCCCGCCCTCGGCCGGGTTGTAGAAGTGCGTCCCGACGAGCCGGTCCAGGATCAGCGTGGTCGAGCCCACCATGATGGCCGGCATCGCGAGCATGACCAGGAAGGACGTGACCAGCATCGCCCAGACGAAAAGCGGCATGCGGTCGAGCGTCATGCCGGGCGCGCGCTGTTTGAACACGGTCACGACGATCTCGACCGCGACCGCGAGGGCCGCAATCTCCGTGAAGGTGATCATCTGTGCCCAGATGTCGGCGCGCTTGCCAGGGGCGTATTGCGGGCCCGACAGCGGGACATAGCCGAACCAGCCGATGTCCGGTCCCATGTCCAGCGCGAAGGATACCCAGAGGAGGATCCCGCCGAAGAGATAGATCCAGTAGGAGAAGGCGTTGAGGCGCGGAAAGGCGATGTTCCGGGTGCCGACCATCAGGGGCACCAGGTAGACGGCCATGGCCTCCATCACGGGCACGGCGAACAGGAACATCATGTTCGCGCCGTGCATCGTGAAGACCTGATTGTAGAGGTCGGGTCCGATCACCCGCCCTTCGGGCCGGGCGAGCTGCCATCGCATCAGCAGCGCGAGCACGCCGCCCAGCAGCAGAAACACGAACGCGGTGAGAATGTAGCGGCGGCCGATGATCTTGTGGTCGACGGTCGCGAGGGCGCCCCAGAAGCCGGGCCGCGTGCGCCACGTCGCGGCGAGGCGCGCGTCCAAGGCGTCGCGCGTCAGATCCGTGTCGAGCGGGGGGCTCGCGGCGATGCTCATTTCAGACTGGCCATGTAGGCGGAGACGGCCCGCAGTTCGTCCGCCGAGAGCGGCACCATCGGCATCTTGCTCCCCGGCTTGATCGTCTGAGGGTCGGCGATCCAGGCGGCCAGGGCGCCCCGGGTGGTCGGAAGCGTGCCCGCCGCGATGGTCTGCCGGCTCGCGACGTGGGTGAGATCAGGCCCGACCGTCCCGTTCGCGCGGGTGCCGCGGATGGCATGGCAGGCGGCGCAGGCCTTCGAGGTGGCGACTTCGCGGCCGGCGGCCTCCTCCTCGGTTGCGGGCGAGGCCGCTTCCCGGAGCTGCCCGTCGAGCCAGCTCTCGAACTCCTCCGGCGGCAGCGCCACGACGACCATCGCCATGCGGGCGTGCTGCATCCCGCAGAACTCGGCACATTGCGCCCGGTAGGAACCGGGTCGCTCGGCCGTGAAAGTCAGGATGTTCTCGCGCCCCGGAATGAGGTCCTGCTTTCCGGCGAGGCTCGGAACCCAGAAGGAGTGGATGACGTCGCCCGAGCTCAGTTCCAGCCGCACCGGCCGGCCGACCGGAACGCGGATCTCATTGGCGGAGATCATGAAACGGTCCGGCGAGCCAGCCGTGTAGGTCACCTCCCACCACCATTGGTATCCCCGCAGGCGAATGACGAGCGGATCCCCCCTGCCCTCGCTCAGCGAGCGGGTCGCCACGAAGCTCAAGCTCGTCAGGACCGTGATGATGACGATCGTGGCCGCGAGAGCCGCGAGCACGACCGTCTTCTTCCGGCGCTCTGCGCGAGGCTCCGGCGCGAGCGGAGGATCGCCCGGCTGGGACGCCAGCCCCCGGCGACGCCACAGCGCGACGCCGAGCGTCAGCATGACGAGGAGCCAGACCGCGCCACAGATCGCCGTGAAGAACCAGATCAGCCACGCCAGCGAGGCAGCATTCGGCCCCTGCGGATCGAGCGCCGATTGCGGTCCCACGCAGCTGGCAGCCGTGAACGCCACGGCAGCCAGGGCAGAGATGCAGGCCTTCCTCATCGGCTGGGGGGAGTGCCGAGATCGGCTGCGGCCGGCGCCCGGTTCTCGGCCGGGCGAGACTGCATCTCGTCGTTCCGGCTCGGCGCTCCGGTCACGGCGCTCGCCCGGCCTATGGACCGGACATACCCGACCAGCTGCCACATCTGCTCGGTCGTGAGCTTGTCGCCGAAAGCCGGCATCCCGTTCGGACGCCCGTCCCGAAGGGAGACGAAGACGGAAACCGGGTCAGCCCCATAGCGCCACCACCCATCCATCAAGGCCGGCCCGGACGCGCCGCCGCCATCGGCATGGCAGCCCTTGCAGTTGAACCACGCGTAGAGACGCTTTCCCTCGCCAAGATTGTAGGCGTTGCTCTCGTAGGGTTCCCCGAGCGCGGACAGCACATCCGGCGGCGCCCCCCCGATCCGGTTCGCCATGGGGGCCACCTGACCGAGCGCGGCGAGAACCGGAGGGTCGAGCCTGACCTCGCGTTCCTCACGCTGACAAGCGGACAAAAGAGAGAAAACCGCCACGGAGGCGGCTGCGACCGGTTTCACGGGAGGGCGAACAGGTACAGCGCGCCGCTCGCGTCCTCCGGCGGAGGCAGGCCGCGCAGCAGGTTGCCGAAACCCCGGCCCGCGGTGGCATCCCGAACGTCGACCTCAAGCCCGGCATTCGGCCCCACGGACCCGCCTCGGCCCGCGACCACTGCCACGTAATCGCCCCCATCTGGACCGCGAAGAAGCACTGGAGCGCTGATTATTCCCGAGGAAAGCTTCTGCTGCCATAAGGGAGAGCCGTCGCGCTCGTCGACCAGTTTGAGATAGCCGTCCAGCGTTCCGTACAAAACCGACCCTCCCGGGATCGGGAGCGGAGCTCCGAGCAAGGGCCATTGCTCCGCTACCGTCCAGGCGGGCTTGGCCTTGTCGAGGCGCCAAGCGACGAGCGCGCCCCGGCCGCCCTCCCGAGAGCCCTTCACTCGGATGTTGGCACCCAGATACGGGGTCCCGGCGACGTAGTTTGCCGGCCGGATCTCGATATCCATGCAGAGGCGCGAAGAGGCGATGAACAGCGTCTGCCCATCACTCGATAGCGACGCGCCCTCTGAACTGGTTGCCCCGGTGAGCGAGGGGCAAACATCCCGGCTCCTGGACCCGAGCCGCGTTCGCTTGTCGTCGTTGGCGAGAAGCGTCCCCGTCTTGAGCTCGACGCCGCGGCTCGCATCGACCGGGACGAAGGGCTGCGCGGACAGCACTTCTCCTGTGAGGCGGTCGAGCACGTAGACATAGCCGTTCAGGCCGGCATGGATCAGGAGCTTGCGATCCTGCCCCTTCCAGCGGCGATCCGCCATGAAGAGCGGTCCGGTTCCGCTCACGCCGTGGAGGTCGTGCGAAGAGAGGCCATAGAACCACCGGGCCGCCCCGGTCCGATCGTCACGCGCGAACAGGCCGGAGGTCCACCTGTTGTCCCCGGGGCGCTGATCCGGGTTGAGCGGCGCCGGCCGTCCTGTGCCGTGGAAGATGAGGCCGAGGCCGGGATCATGCAGGATCGGACCTGAGACGCTACCGCCGCCGCGCTCCCAGGCGCCGGGTGGCCAACTCCTGACCCCCGCCTCGGCCTTCCCCTTCGGCCCGTAGGCGGGTGCGAAATCGGCCCCGATCCCGACATCCTCGTCCGGCCCGGTACTGTAGCGCGTCCAGAGCGTCCGGCCTGTCGACGCATCCAGCGCTCTGAGCCAACCGCGGGCGCCGTAATCGTCGCCCGAATTGCCGACCAGGATCTTGTCGCCGGCCACGACCGGAGACGAAGCGAGCGTCTCGCCGTTTCCTCCCCCCGCGGTCCTGACGGCCCAGACGGGGTGCCCGGTCCCGGCGTCTAGCGCGATCGTGCGACCGTCGACGGTGTTGAGGTAAATGCGGTCCGCGGACAGGGCCGGCCCCGGAATGCCGAGCCCACAACACGCGGTCCCCTCCGCCATCCGGTCGGCTTCGGGCTCGAAGTGCCAGTCCGGCTGCCACCCTCCCGATCCCAGTCGAAAGGTCAGGAGCTTGTGCGGGAAAGGGGTGAGGAGCAGCAGTCGATCTCCAGCGAGCCTCGGAGACGCAAGGTGTGCCCCGGGATTGCCTGTCTTGAAGGTCGAAACGAGGCGTAGCGCCCGAACCTGTTCCTCTGGCTCGCGCGCCGGAGCGGTCTTCAATTCGCTCTTCGGGGAAGTGTCGCCTGGATTCTCGCTCGCGGGTCGGGATCGCACCTGCGCATGCGGGCTGATCGCCCAACCCTGTGCAAGGCTGAGCGACAGCAATGCGGCGAGGGCAAGAACTCCGGTCCTCGTCACAGCACCTCCGCCCCCGGCGCCAACGCGAGCGAAACACGCCGACCCCGGGGAAATGCACCTTGGCGTCGACGCAGATAACGTGGCCACCCCAGGCCGGGTTCGTGCCGGCGCCTCGGACGGCTCAGGGTCCTTGTGCTCCAGCGGAGTGGCGGGGCCGTCGAGCCTTCTCGAAAAAAGATCCGGGACCGGAAAGGCTCACATATGCAGGCCCTGCCCCAGCCCGGTGAGGCTTGCCTCGTGGAAGGCTTCGCCAAGCGTCGGATGGGCGTGGATCGTGTCCGCGATGTCTTCCAGCCTGGAGCCCATCTCCAGCGCGAGTCCGAAGGCGGCTGAAAGCTCCGAGACGCCGGCCCCCACCGCCTGGATGCCGAGCACGAGGTGGTTGTCGGCCCGCGCGACGACGCGCGCGAAGCCCTCGTCCGAGCCGAGCGTCATCGCGCGCCCGTTCGCCGCGAAGGGGAACTGGCCGATGCGCGCCTCGATCCCAGCGGCGCGGGCTTCCTCCGGCGACAGGCCGACGGACACGATCTCGGGATCCGTGAAGCACACGGCCGGGATCGCGGCCTTCTGGAAGAGACGCTTCCGGCCGGCGACGATCTCCGCGACCATGGCGCCCTGGGCCATGGCGCGATGCGCAAGCATCGGCTCGCCCGTGACGTCCCCGACCGCCCAGACGTTGCGCATGGAGGTCGCGCAACGCTCGTCGATGCGGATGAAGGGCCCGCTCATGTCCAGGTCGAGCTGGTCGAGGCCGAAATCGCCCGTGCGCGGCTTGCGGCCCACCGCGACCAGGATCTTCTCCGCCGCGATCTCCCGCACCGCGCCGCCGCTCTCGACCCGGAGAGCGTCGCCGCCCTCCGAGAGGCCGGCCGCCCGCGCCCCGAGCAGGACCTCGATCCCAAGCCCCGCGAGCCGGCGGGCGACCGGGCGGGTAAGGTCCGCGTCGTAGAGCGGGAGGATACGGTCGGCCATCTCGACGACCGTGACCCTGGCGCCGAGCTTTGCGAAGGCGATGCCGAGCTCGAGCCCGATATAGCCGGCGCCCACGACGGCCAGCGTGCCCGGCACGGCCGGCAGCGACAGGGCCTCGGTGGAGGAGATCACGTTCCCGCCGAACGGCAGGTTCGGCAGCGCCATCGGTAGCGAGCCGGTCGCGATGACGACGTGCTCGGCGGAGACCGTGTCCACGCCGGTATCCGTCTCGACGCGGCAGGTCTTGCCGTCCGTCATGCTGCCGCGGCCTCGGACGATCTTCACGCGTCCGCGCTTCAGGAGCGATGCCACGCCGGCGTTCAGGCGCGCCACGATCCCGTCCTTCCAGGCGACCGTGCGGGCGAAGTCGAGCCGCAGCTCGGCGACGGTGACGCCGAAGGGCGAGCCGCCGGCCTGCCCGACAGCCGCGTGGAAGGCGTCCGCCGCATGGATCAGCGCCTTGGACGGGATGCACCCGACATTTAGGCAGGTGCCGCCGAGCTTCTGCTCCTCGACGAGCACGGTGTCGATGCCGAGTTGCCCGGCGCGGATGGCCGCGACATAGCCGCCCGGACCGCCGCCGAGCACGAGAAGCCTGGTCGTGATCTCCGTCATGTTCAGGCGTCCATGAAGAGGAGCGTCGGCGTCTCGAGGAGCGCCTTGATCGCCTGGATGAAGCGGGCCGCGTCGTAGCCATCGACGACGCGGTGATCGAAGGACGACGAGAGGTTCATCATCAGGCGCGGCACGAAGGTCCCGTCGCGCCACACGGGGCGCATGACCTGCTTGTTCACGCCGATGATGGCGACCTCGGGCCGGTTCACGACCGGCGTCGTGGCGATGCCGCCGAGGGCCCCGAGCGACGTGATGCTGATGGTGGACCCGCTCAGCTCGTCGCGCGCCGCGACCCCCGAGCGCGCGGCATCGGCGACCCGCTTCAGCTCGGCCGCAACGTCCCAGAGGTCCCGCGCCTCGGCATGCCGGAGCACCGGCACCATAAGGCCGTTCGGCGTCTGCGTCGCGATGCCGACATGCACGCCTTCGTGGCGGAGGACGATACTCGCCTCGTCGTCGTAGAGCGCGTTCATCTGCGGGAAATCGGGGAGCGTGCGCACGAGGGCGCGCACCAGAAACGGAATCAGCGTGAGCCGCGTGCGGCTCTCGCCGTGCCGCGCGTTCAAGGCGCCGCGCAGTTCCTCGAGCGCCGTGACGTCGACCTCCTCGACATAGGAGAAATGCGCGACGCGGCGCTTCGCGTCGGCCATGTTCTCGGCGATGCGGCGGCGGAGGCCGACGACCTTCACCTCCTCGACGCCGATCCTGGGCCGCATTCCGGCCGGCTGGCCGAGCGCCTCGCTCTCGCCAGCGGCCAGATAGGCGTCGAGGTCGTCATGCGTGATGCGGCCGGCAGGCCCGGTTCCGCGCAGGCGGCGCAGATCAATTCCGCCTTCCAGCGCGCGGCGGCGCACGGCCGGCGAGGCGATCGGCTTCTCGCCGGGCGCGCGCGGCGGACCGGCGGGTGGAGCGACGGCCGGGCGCACCGGAGCGGCGGCCGGGCGGGCCGGAGCTGGCGTGGGGCTCGTCGGCGGCGCCTCTTTCCGTGGTGCGGGCTGCGGCGGCTCGAGCCCTTCCGCCGCCGGCTGGAGCTCCGCGGGAGTACGGCCGCTTTCCGCGCCCTGCGCGGCCGCTATCTCGGGCGCGACCTCGATTCCGGCGGAACCGCCCTCCCCGTCCACTTCGAGCCGCACGAGCTCCGACCCGACCGGGACCCGCGTGCCGGGCTCCGCTCCGAGGGCCACGACCTTGCCGGTGACCGGAGAGGGAATTTCGACGGTGGCCTTGTCGGTCATCACGTCGGCTAACGGCTGGTCCTCGCGGACGAGATCGCCCACCTTGACGTGCCAGGCCGTGACCTCGGCCTCGGCGACGCCCTCGCCGATATCGGGGAGCCGGACGCTGCGTGCGGCCATGGCCTAGGACTCCATCGCTTGGCGCAGCGCCCGCCCGACCCGCTCCGGGCCCGGGAAATAGGCCCATTCCTGCGCATGCGGATAAGGCGTGTCCCAGCCGGCGACGCGGATGATCGGCGCTTCCAGGTGGTAAAAGCAGTTCTCCTGGACGAGCGCGGCGAGCTCCGCCCCAAACCCGGACGTGAGCGTCGCCTCGTGCGCCACGACGCAGCGGCCGGTCTTCCGCACCGAGGCCGTGATCGCCTCCATGTCCAGGGGCAGGAGCGTCCGCAGGTCGATGATCTCCGCATCGATGCCGGCCTCGGCGGCAGCGGCCTCGGCCACATGGACGATCGTGCCGTAGGCGAGCACCGTCACGTCCGAGCCCTCGCGGCGGATGACGGCCTTGCCGAGCGGGACGGTGTAGTGCCCGTCCGGAACCTCGCCGAGCTCGTGCTTCGACCAGGGCGTCACGGGTCGGTCGTGGTGGCCGTCGAAAGGCCCGTTATAGAGACGTTTCGGCTCCAGGAAGATCACAGGATCCGGATCCTCGATGGCCGCGATGAGGAGGCCCTTCGCGTCGTAGGGGTTCGACGGAACGACCGTCTTCAGGCCCGCGACATGGGTGAACAGCGCCTCGGGGCTCTGGCTGTGCGTCTGTCCGCCGAAGATGCCGCCGCCGGTCGGCATGCGGACGACGATCGGCGCCGTGAACTGCCCGGCCGAGCGGTAGCGGATGCGCGCCGCCTCCGAGACGAGCTGGTCGTAGGCCGGATACATGTAGTCGGCGAACTGGATCTCGACGCAGGGCTTCAGGCCATAGGCCGCCATGCCGATCGCGGCGCCCACGATGCCGAGCTCGCTGATCGGCGCATCGAAGCAGCGATGCTTGCCGAAGCGCGGCTGCAGGCCCTGCGTGCAGCGGAAGACGCCGCCGAAATAGCCGACATCCTCCCCGAAGACGACGACGTCGTCGTCCCGCTCCATCGAGACCGCCATCGCGTCGCGGATGGCTTCGATCATCGTGCGGCGGGCCATGCGTCAGTACCCCGCCTGCTGCCGCTGCTTGCGCAGATGCGGCGGCATCTCCGCGAAGACGCCCTCGAACATGTCGCGCGAGGAGGGCTTGGGGCCTGAATGCAGGGTGCCGTGGCTCTCCGCCTCGCGCTGGGCGGCCAGGACCTCGTCGAGGATCTCGGCCTCCCCCTGCTTGTGGCGCTCCTCCGACCAGAGCCCGCGCGCGATGAGGTGCGCCTTCAATCGCAGGACCGGATCGCCGAGAGGCCATGCCTCGAACTCGGTCTTCGGCCGATAGGCGGCGGGGTCGTCCGAAGTCGAATGCGCGCCGGCCCGGTAGGTCACGTATTCGATGATCGTCGGGCCAAGATTACTGCGGGCGCGCTCGGCCGCCCATTTCGCGACGGCATGGACCGCCAGGTAGTCGTTTCCGTCCACGCGCAGGGCCGGGATCCCGAAGCCGTGGCCGCGCGCCGCGAAGGTGGACGAGCCGCCGCGCGCGATGCCCTGGAAGGTGGAGATCGCCCACTGGTTGTTGACGATGTTGAGGATCACCGGCGGCCTGTAGGTGGAGGCGAAGACGAGCGCCGCGTGGAAATCGGATTCCGCGGTCGAGCCGTCGCCGATCCAGCCGGCAGCGATCTTCGTGTCGTTCTTGATGGCGGAGGCCATCGCCCAGCCGACGGCCTGGATGTACTGCGTCGCGAGGTTGCCGGAGATCGAGAAGAAGCCGTCCTCCCGGGACGAGTAAAAGACCGGGAGCTGCCGGCCATGCACCGGATCCTCCGCGTTGGAGAAGATCTGGTTCATCATCTTCGCCATCGGATAGCCGCCCGCGATGAGGAGGCCGGCCTGGCGGTAGGTGGGGAAGTTCATGTCCCCGGGCTGCAGCGCCTTGCGGAAGGCGGTGGAGACGGCCTCCTCGCCGAGATGCTGCATGTAGAACGAGGTCTTGCCCTGGCGCTGGGCGAGCAGCATGCGGGCATCGAAGGTGCGAAGCCGCATCATGTCGCGCAGCCCCGACAGAAGCTCCTCGTCTGTCAGCGACCCGGCCCAGGGGCCGACGGCCTGCCCGTCCTCGTCGAGAACCCGGATCAGCGTGTAGGCGAGGTCGCGGATCTCCTCCGCGGGGGCGTCGATTGCGGGCCGGCGCACCTCCCCGGCCCTGGGGATCTGGAGATCGGAGAAGTCCGGCGTGCCGCCGGGCCGCACGGCGGGCTCCGGAACGAACAGGGACAGCCGGTCACTCGCCCTCATCTGTGGCCTCCGGGCCGCCTCGGGGACAGGGTCAATACCTGAAAGCGAGGCTGGATCCGCGCCGGCGTCAAGCCGCCGAAACCCGCGGGGTCTGGCCCAAGGCTTCCCAGGCTATGGCGCGCCGCACCGCCGGATGCCGGGAGCTGCGCGCCGCGATGAGCTGGGTGTCGGCCGATTCCGGGATGCCGAGGGTGATCCGCGCGAGCTTCGTCTGGTCCGGCCGCGTCGTCATCGCGACGGCCCGAAGTTCGTAGCCCGAGCGCTCCGAATCCCCGAGCAGGCGCACGAGACCGTCGTAGCCCTCGTTGAGATCCGCCTCGATCACGACCTCCCGCAGCCTCTGGTCCGACATCGGCTCCTCCCCGTCTTCTGGCGAGCGTTATCTTATCGGTGCGCGGCGGTGATTTCTTCCCGTTCATAGGGCAATATGGCGGAACCTTAGAACAGGATCCCGGATCTTGCGAAAACCACGAAACAGCCAATCTGCATCGGCCGGCAAGGCGACCGACCTCCCGCTCGACCAGACGGATCGCAAGATTCTGTCCGCGCTCCGCAACAATGGCCGGCTCACGATGGCGGAGCTCGCGCAGGAGGTCGGGCTGTCGCAATCGCCCTGCTGGACACGCGTAAAGCGGCTGGAGGCGAGCGGCGCGATCGAGCGGTATGTAGCGATCCTCGACCACCGCGCCGTCGGGCTGCCGAACACCGTCTTCGTGGAGGTGACGCTCGACCGGCACGACGAGCGCGCGCTCGAGGAATTCGGCGCAGCCCTCGCCAGGATCCCCGAGGTGGTCGAGGCGCATCTCGTCACCGGCGACTACGACTACCTCGTGAAGGTCGCGGTCGCCGGAACTGAGCACTATGAGCGCTTCCTGCGCGAGAGCCTCTACCGCATCGCCGGCATCCGCCATTCGCGATCGACCTTCGCGCTCAGGGCGCTGAAGAGCAGCATCTCGGTGGATCCGCTGCTGGTCCGGGACCAGCGATAGATCCCGACCCTCACGGACCCGCGCTGCTGCGCGGCGCAGAACGAGGCCTGGACCAAGCCAAGGCCGACATCAGCCGGCTCGAAACCCGGAGACGCGCAGCACCTCATCGACGAGCTGCTGGGTGGCCAGAGCATCTTCGCCCGTGACCGCTGGATCACGGTTCTCGCGGCAGGCGCTGAGAAACTCGCCGATCAGCGCTCGGTGCGCGTCGATCGGGAAATCCATGATGTTCGCCCCGCTACCCGTCGAGCCCTCGGCCTGCACCGTTTCCTCGGTGCCATCCGGATAGTCCACCCGGAGGTTGCCCCCGACGAGCGACGCCGAACCCCTCCGGCCGATGATCTCGATCCGCTCGGGCTGGCCCGCCATGAAGGCGGTGGTCGCCGTGATTGTCCCCGGCGCTCCGTTCCCGAGATGAACCAGGGCCGAAACGTAGTCCTCCGTCTCCATACGATGCAGGCCGGTCGTGCGCGCCTCGGCGGCCACGACCTTCGACACTCCGACAAGTGATCGGAAGAGATCGAGTGTGTGGATCGCTTGCGTCAGCAGGACGCCGCCGCCGTCTCGGGCCATCGTGCCGCGCCCGGGCTCGTCGTAATAGCTCTGCGGCCGCCACCACGGTACGTTCATCCACGCCGCCTCGATCCCGCCGAGGCTGCCGGAGCGGAGAAGAGCGCGGAGGCGCAGGCTCCCCGGCCGGAACCGGTGCTGCAGCACGACGCCCAGGTGCCGGCCTGCGCGGCGCCCAGCCGCGACGAGCCGCTCGCCGCGCTCCACCGTGAGCTCCAGGGGCTTCTCGACCAGGACGTGCTTGCCGGCCGCGAAGCACCGCTCCGCCACATCGAGGTGCGCCGCCGGAGGCGTCAGGACGATCACGGCCTGCACAGCCGGATCGGCGATCGCGGCGTCCAGGTCGTTCGTAACCGGGAACGGGAAGCTTTTCGCAAACGTCGCCGTGCGCTTGGGACTGCGGCTCGCCGCCCAGCGCACCTCCGCCTGGTCGGCCAGTTCGAGCAGGCTGCGCGCGTGCGGCTGCGAGGCGGGCCCGAGCCCGATGATGGCAATCCCGAGCTTCATGCCTGCCCTATTCCGCCGACGCCCGTTGCAGGGACGCGCCGGGCCCTCGCCTGAGCCTCGAGCGCAAGCCGCGTCACAGTGAACATGTGCTGCTGCGAGGCGGCAGTCTCGGTCCGGTTCTCCACATCCGCCTTGAAGGCACCGAAATAGGTCAGCGGCTCGCCGCTGGCCTCGATATGGCGGACACCCTTCCCGTCCGTGATGAAGACGTGGTCCGTTCCAGGGCGGCCGGCGATGTCGACGTATTTGCGCAGTTCGATCGTGCCTTCAGTCCCGAGGATCGTGAGGCGTCCGTCGCCCCAGGTCGGCAGACCATCCGGCGTGAACCAATCGACGCGGACATAACCCGTCGCGCGCTCGCTCTCGATGATGAGGTCGCCGAAATCCTCGAAGGCCGGCAGTTCCGGATGGCCGACATTGCCGACGGCGCTCGTCACGATCCGAGCATGCTGCGACCCAGTGAAGAAGAGGAACTGCTCGATCTGGTGCGAAGCGATGTCGGTCAGGATACCGCCATAGGTGCTCGTGTCGAAGAACCAGGCCGGACGGATCGCACGGTTCAGCCGATGCGGCCCGAGCCCGACCGTTTGCACGACGCGCCCGATCGCGCCCTCCGCGATGAGCCGCGCAGCGACGATCGTCGATGGCGCAACGAAGCGTTCGGAGAAGCAGATCGAGAAGATCCGCCGGGTTTCGAAAACCGCGCCCTCGACGAGCGCCAGAGCCTCGAAGCTCGTGACGCCGGGCTTGTCGACCATCACGTCCTTGCCCCTTCGCATGGCCTCGATCGCGATCGGGGCCCGGTCTCTCGGGATTGCGGCGCAAAGAACGGCGTCCACACTCGAGTCGTCGAGCAGGCGATCGCGGTCGACCGCCCGCAGATCCGGGAAGCGCTCCTGGAAGCCCGCGAGGACCCGCGGGTCCGAGGTGGCCGGGCAATAGCCGGCGCAGGTCGCGCCGGCGGCCAGAAGCTCGCCCACCATGTGGTAGATGTGCCGGTGGTCGAGGCCGATGGCCGCGAAGCGCATCATTGCTTCGACTTCCTGGCGCCGACCTCCTGGTCCCAGCGCCTGAAGGCCGCGACGAGCCGGTCAGGCGCGAGCGGCACCTCGACAGGTAGCTCGGCGATAAGCTTGTCGTAGATCGGCCGCCCGTATTCCCTGATGACGTCCTGGCTCTCCTGAGGCGCCATCGCCAGAGTCACGCCCTTCACGGCCGGGCCGGGATAGAAGTAGCCCTTGTCGTAGGTGAGCGCCTGCTGCTCCGGCTTCAGCATGAAGGACATGAGCTGCAGCAGGACCGCGACCTTGTCGTTCGGCACGCCCTTCGGAATGCACATGAACTGGGTGTCCGGCACCCAGCGCGTGCCCTCGAGCGCGAAGACTTCGACCTCCTTCGGGACGATCCCGAGCGCTCGCGGATTGATGTCCCAGCCGCAAGTCGAGACGATGATGTCGCGCGTGCCCTCCCCCAGTTCCTTCATCGTGACCGCCGTCCCGGCCGGGTAGTAGTCGATCCCGTCGTCGAGCTCCTTCAGCCAGGACCAGGTCTTGTCCCACCCCTTCATCGGGTCCTTGGGGTCGCGATCGCCCAGGATGTAGGGCATCGCCATGAGGAAGGTCCAACCCGGCCCTGAATTCACCGGCCGCGCATAGGTGAAGCGGTTGGGATTCTGCTTCACCCAGGCCAGAAGATCGGCCGCCGTCTTCGGCACGGTCTTCACCTTGTTGGCGTGGTACTCGAACACCGGTCCCGAAGGGGAGTACACGACCGCAACGCCCTGGTCGCGGCCGAAATTGCGCTGCATCATCAGCGCCTGCTCATGGTAGGTGTCCGCCGCCTTGGGCAGTCCATCCGGATACTTGGACCACACCTCGATCCACAGACCCTGCTGGACGCCGTC
The DNA here is from genome assembly GCF_049446235.1 of Enterovirga sp. CN4-39. Taxonomy (NCBI): domain Bacteria; kingdom Pseudomonadati; phylum Pseudomonadota; class Alphaproteobacteria; order Hyphomicrobiales; family Methylobacteriaceae; genus Enterovirga; species Enterovirga sp. CN4-39. Next base: position 565,339 of record NZ_JBMSEF010000001.1, read on the forward strand.
CGACATGGCGCCCGGTCCGGTCAGGACGAGGTCGATGTCCACACGCCCGGCATCCTGCTGCGCCTTCAGCTTGCCCGGCAGTTCCGGCGAGGGAGCGCGCTGGAAGTTGATGCGCGAGACGAGCTTCGGGTTCTGCGCCCGAAAGCGGTCGATACCTGCCTGGGTCAGTTGCAGCTGACCCGCAACGTCGATGATGTTGAGCGTCACCGGCTGGCTCGGCGCCGGGAGCGCCTGGGCAAAGGCTCCGCTCGCCCCCGCCGCCGCGAGCCCGGATAAGCCGCCGACCACGGCGCGGCGCGTGACTTGGTCTCGTCCCATCGTTTCCTCCAGGCCTTGTCCTCTGTCGGGACTTGCTTCGAGCGAGGCCGATCTCACCCGGTGCTACATGGCTGCTGCCATCCTGACGGTTTCGGCCGCACCTCTCTCGAACAGCGTAGCGAGCCAGTTCCGGACCGGCTCTCGGAAGCGGGGCTCGGCGGGAAGGTCCGTGCCGAACATCTGCCTCATGCCAAGCAGCGCGTCGACGATACGGTCCGGGTCATGGCCGGCCGCATCGGCACGGGCGCGGAGATCGGTCGCGAGCGGGTCGCGCACATCGATTGGGGCGCCCCTCTCGTCGGTCCCGGCCACGTAGCGCATCCAGGCCGCGAGACAGAGGGCGATGCGCTCGATCGGCAGCCCCTGCGTGATGCGCTCGCGAGCTGGCCCCAACAGACGGTTCGGAAGCTTCTGCGAGCCGTCCATGGCGACCTGCCACGTCCGATGCTTCAAGGCGGGGTTGCGGAAGCGCTGGAAGAGCTGGTCCTTGTAGGCAGCAAGATCGAAGCCTGGCAGGCGCGGCAGCGTCGGCGTGACCTCGTCGTCCATCAGCCGGCGGACAAGGCGTTCCATTCCCTCCTGCCGCACCGCGTCGGCGATGGTCTCGCTCCCGGACAGATAGCCGAGATAAGCCATGGTCGAGTGGCTTCCGTTCAGGAGCCGCAGCTTCATGAATTCGAACGGCTCGACATCCGCCACGAAGGTCGCGCCCGGCCAGTCCGGTCGCCCGGCGGGAAAGTGGTCCTCGATCACCCATTGCGAGAAGGGCTCTGCCATCACGGGCCAGCTGTCCTCGAGGCCCAGCAGGGCCGCGACCCGGTCGCGGTCCCCGTCCGTCGTTGCCGGCACGATGCGGTCGACCATCGTGGACGGGCAGGCGACCTCGCCCTCCACGTAGTGGCCGAGGTCGGCGTCGCGCAGACTCGCTAGCCCCGCCAGCACGCGTTTGGTCACGACGCCGTTCGACGGGAGGTTATCGCAGGAGAGCACAGTGAACGGCGCAATCCCGGCCGCCCGCCGCCGCCCTAGTGCCTCGACGATCAATCCCGGCGCGGAGCGCGGAGCGGCCGGATGCTCGAGGTCGTGGCGGACGTCAGGGTTGTTCGGGTCGAGTTCGCCAGTCGCAGGATTATGGCAGTAACCCTTCTCCGTGACCGTCAGCGACACGATCCGCACATCGGGATCGGTCATCCTCTCAAGGAGCGCAGCGGGGTTTTCCGGAACGACGACCACACCCGTCAGCGCGCCGATCACCCGCACCTCGTCGTGGTCGCCGGCGCGGACGTTCACGGCATACAGGCCGTTCTGAGGGAGCAAGGCGTCCCGCGTGTCGGGCGAGCGTAGCGATGCGCCGAGAATACCCCAGCCTAGGTCGCCGCTGGCTAGCACGTCGTCGGTGTAGACAGCCAGGTGCGCCCGATGAAACGCTCCGATCCCGAGATGGACAATGCCCGTTTTCAGTTGCGCACGGTCATAGGCGGGCCTCCGGACAGAGGAGGCGAGAGAAGGGAGAGTACGGTCCGAGAGCCTGGTCATGGTTGCGCCTGCTGCTGCTTTGCGCGCGCGACGATCTGGGTCGGGTTCACAAAGCGCAACGCTATTACCAGCCAGATGAGCGTGACGACCATGTAGACGACCGCCATGGCATCGATCGACTGCCCAGCCCGTACGCCGGCGGCGAAGACGGCGTAGTAGAGCGCGACCACGAGCGTCTGGCTGGTCGGGCCCGCCGTCAGGAACGTCAGCTCGAACATTGCTATCGTACGCACGAGCACCAGCAGCATCGCGGCGAGCATCCCCGGCAGCAGCAGCGGCAGAAGGATGCGGACGAAGAGTTGCAAGGTGGATGCCCCGAAGACACGCGCCGCCGCCTCGATCCGCGGATCGATCTGCTCGATGAAGGGTATCATGACGAGCACGACGAAGGGGATCGTGGGAACGAGGTTCGCGAGCACCACGCCCCAGAACGTGCCGGCGAGGTTCAGCTGGTAGAGCACCGTCGCGAGCGGGATGCCGTAGGTGATCGGCGGGACGAGGAGCGGCAGAAGGAAGATCAGCATGGCCAGCCGCTTCCCCGGGAAGTCGCGTCGCGCCATGGCATAGGCTGCCAGCACGCCGAGCAGCCCCGACACGATCACGACCGCGAAGACGACCTGGAAGGTCACGATCAACACGTCGTGGAGCTGGAACTCCTCCCAGGCCGAGAAGTACCAGCGAGTCGTGTAGGCGACCGGCAGCCAAGTCCCGAGCCACCGCGTCGCGAAGGAATTCACCAGAACCGACGCGATCATCGCCAGGAGGTTCAGGACGAACAGGATGGTCACCGCCCACACGGCGATGCGCCAGATGCGAGAGCTGAGTCCTGTATCGCGGATCATCGCCTCAGCCCTTCGTGCCGCCCACGGGCCCGCGATAGAGCAGGCCCCGCGCGCCGAGCACCGCCGCCACGAGAGCAAGCTGGACCGCGCCCATGATCATCGCGATCGCCGAGGCCAACGAGTAGTCGTATTCCTCGAAGGCGGCCTGGTACGCGGCGATCGAGATCACGCGTGTCGCGCCGGCAGGGGCGCCGAGGAGCACCGCCGAGGGAAACACCGCGAAGGCCTGTACGAAGGACAGGCAGAAGGTGATCGCGAGGCCAGGCAGGATGAGCGGCATGATGATCTTGGTGAAGCGCTGGCGCGCGCTCGCTCCGTGAACGGCGCCCGCCTGCTCCAGCGCCGGATCAATTCCGGTGACGTAGGAGAGGGTCAGCAGGAACGTGAAGGGAAAGCCCGTGATGAGGAGCGATGCGAAGACGCCCCAGTAGTTGTTCGTGAGCTTCACGGGGCCGGACAGGACACCTGCCCAGATGAGCGCGCGGTTGAACCAGCCTTGCGGGCCCAGATAGTTCAGGAGGCCTTCGGCGACGAGCACGGTTCCAAGCGTGACCGGCAGCACGAGTATGGTCGTCAGAAGCCGCTGGCGCCGCATCAGGCGGACCCGCATGGCGATCGGAACGGCCAGCGCGAGGTTCAGGATGGTTACAGGAAGCGCGATCCGAAGCGTAGTCCAGATCGTGTCGTAGAGGAACGGATCGGAGAAGAAGTGGGTGTAGTTGCCAAGGAACCCGCCCTGTTTCGGCCGGAACGAGAGAGCGAGCCCATACAGGAAGGGATAGACGAACAGCGCCAGGATCGCGATCATCGCGGGTAGAACGAGAAGAGTGGTGCCATCGAGCCCCCGCACGGCAAGCCGCGTCTGAAGGCTTGCTTCTTCCTCGATCCCAGCCGCTGTCACGATCTGATCCAGCGGGACCGAACTCACGCTACGGCCTCCGCAAAGACCAGCGTTCGCGATGGCTCCGCCCGAAGCTGGATCTCGGCGCCCTTGTCGAGCGCTCGGTCGGTTCGAAAGAACAGCGGGGTCCCGTCAGCGGCGACTGCATTTCCGAAGAAGGCGCGGCCGCGATACTCGATCGCCACCACGCGTGCCGGGAGGCCCCGTTCCGTGCCACCCGGCACCAGGTCTTCCGGCCTGATCGAGACGAGAGCACCGCTTCCCGCCCTGACGTCCTCCCGGACGATCCCGGACAGGCGGGCGCCCGCCACCTCGACCTCGGCGCGGCCATTCGCGATGCCCACCACCTTGCCCGTCAGACGGTTGCGGAAGCCCATGAAGTCCGCAACGTCCTGGTGCGCGGGCTTCTCGTATAGCTCCTCCGGCGTGCCGACCTGGCGGATCACGCCGTCCCGCATGACGACGACGCGGTCTGCCATCGAGAGCGCCTCGTCCTGGTCGTGGGTGACGTAAACCGTGGTGGAGCCGATCATCTCGTGAATCCGCCGGATCTCAGCCCGCATCTCGAGGCGCAGCTTCGCGTCCAGGTTCGAGAGCGGCTCATCCATGAGCACGACCGCCGGCTCGATGACGATGGCGCGGGCGATGGCGACGCGTTGCTGCTGTCCACCCGACATCTGGCCGGGAAGCTTGTCCGCCTGCTCGCGGAGCCGCACGAGGCCGAGCGCCTCGTCGACGCGCCTGTTGATCTCGCTCCGCTTCACGCCCCGCATGGCCAGGCCAAACCCGACATTCTTCCGGACCGTCAGATGCGGAAAGAGCGCGTAGCTCTGGAACACCATACCGAAGCCGCGCTGCTCGGGTTTCAGCTGGTCAATCCGGCGGTCACCGAGATGGATGGAGCCGCCGGACAGCGGCAGCAGGCCCGCGATGCAGTTCAGCGCCGTCGACTTGCCGCAGCCCGAAGGGCCCAGAAGCGCAATGAACTCGCCGGCCTTGATCGATAGGTCGATCCCGGCGAGCGCGGCATGGCTGCCGAAGGTTCGCCTGACCTTGCGCAGTTCGAGAGCGACCCCGCCCGGGACTGCTGGTGCGTAAAGGGTCATGGGTATTGCCGGGGGAGAGAGGGGCGACTGGACACTCCTTCTGACGGACAGCTTGACCCGATCCCCGGCCTCAGACCCGAGCAGGAAGGTCCAGAGAGGGGCAGGATGGTCGAGCCCGCTTTGGCACGGCCAGCCATTAGCCCCTCCGCTTGCCGCCCGAACCGATCTCCTGGTCCCATCGCTTGAAGGCGGAGACCATCTTCTCGGGCTCGAGCGGCGTCTCGATCGGATTGTCGGCAATCCAGCGCTCATATTGCGGGCGGCCGAATTCCTTGATGGCGGCCTGGCTCTCAGGCGGAGCCATGTCGAGTGTCACGTTCTTCGCGGCAGGACCGGGGTAGAAGTAGCCCTCGTCGTAGGTATAGGCCTGCTGCTCCGGCTTCATGACGAAGCTGATGAGTTCGAGCAGGACTGCAATCTTCCCCTCTGCGACACCTTTCGGGATCGCCATGTATTGGGCGTCCGAAACCCAGTGAAAACCCTTCAGGGTGGCTACTTCGGCCTCCTTCGGCACAATGCCGAGGGCGCGCGGATTGATGTCCCAGCCGGTCGTCGACACGATCATGTCGCGCGTACCCTCGCCGAGTTCCTTCATGGTGACCCCGGTGCCGGTCGGATAATATTCGATGTTCTCGCCGAGCGCCTTCAGGTAGCCCCAGGTCTTATCCCAACCCTTCATCGGATCCTTCGGGTCGGCGTCACCGAGGAGGTAGGGCAGGCCCATCAGCCAAGTGCGGCCCGGGCCGGAATTCGCAGGCCTCGCATAGATGAAGCGGTTCGGGTTCTGCCTGGTCCAGTCCAGCAATTCCTGCGCTGTCGCGGGCGCCGTCTTCACCTTGGCCGGCATGTATTCGAGAAGCGGGCCCGACGGGTAGTAGACCATGCACATGGCCTGTCCTTTGGCCAGATTGTGCATGTCGAGCGCCGCCTTCTGCAGGATTTCGTCCGGGTTCGGCAGGGTTCCGGCGAAGCGGGGGAACAGCGGCTGCCACAGGTTCTGGTCGATGCCGCCGGACACCGCGTCTAGTCCGCCGAGCATAAGGTCGATGTCCACCCGGCCGGCATCCTGCTGGGCCTTCAGCTTGGCAGGCAGTTCGGGCGCGGGCGCCTTGGTGAAGGTGATGCGCGAGACCAGTTCGGGTCGCGCCTTGCGGAAGCTCTCGATGGGCTTCTGCACGAGGGCGAGCGCGCCGCCGACATCGATGATGTTGAGCGCAACCGGCGACTTCGGCAGGGTGGGTCTCTCGCCCTGCGCTCTCGCCCCGCTCAGGCCCATCGCTGCGAGCGTCGTGAGGCCGCCGACCACCCTGCGGCGTGACGGAGCGGAGATCGTCGGGCTCTTCATCATGCGCCTGCTCCCGTTGTCGTTCTACGCTGGTCCGCCGCAGCCGGCTCAGAACATCCCGAGCCCGCCATTGATCTGGATGACCTCGCCAGCGAGGAAGCCCGATCTCTCGGACGCGAGGTAGACGACCGCCTCCGCGACGTCCTCTGGCGTCCCCTCCCGGCGAAGCGGAGTGCGTTCTGCCGTGGCCTTACGGCCCTCAGGCGTGTTGAAACGGTCGTGAAAGCGCGTCCCGATCAGCCCCGGCGCGACCCCGTTCACCCGGATGCCGAGCGGCCCAACCTCCTTGGCGAGCCCGCGCGTATAGGTCGTGATCGCGCCCTTGGAGGCAGCGTAGTGCGTCGCTCCCGGACCACCGCCATCGAATGCCGCGAGCGAGCTCATGGTGACGATCACGCCGCGTCGCCTCGGCTCCATCCGGGAGAGTGCCGCCTTGCAGGCGAGGAACGTACTCTTCACGTTGACGGCGAAGACCTCGTCCCAGAAGTCCGGGCTCGTATCGACGCAGCGCTCCCGCTTCAGCAGTCCGCCCGCATTCGCGAACAGGATCTCGACGGGTCCGAGCGCTTCCTCGGCTCTGGCGAAGGCCTCCTCGACCTCCTCCCACTTCGTCATGTCCGCCCGCAGCGCGAGCGCTCGCCCCCCGGCCGCCGAGATGCGGCTTTCGAGCTCCCGCGCCTCGACTTCGCTCGTGATGTACGTGAAGGCTACGGCGGCGCCTTCCCGGGCGAAAGCGAGCGTCGCCGCGCGCCCGATGCCGGAGGCGCCGCCCGTCACGAATGCGACGCGCCCCGCAAATTCGCGCATCTCGCCTCCCGACGCTGTCATGGCCGGTAGGTCCGCTTCGCGAACCGGCGCCGATCCGCGTGGCCGTGTGGGGAGATGATCGGCAGAGCGGCGACCTCGGCACCGAGATGCCGGGCGGAGCCGCACGCGCCCGCCTCAACCGGCAACAGCCTGTCCGGATGCAACGCCACGCTGGACGCCTCCCCCTTCCGCAAGATGCGGCTGCTCATTGTCGCGCAATCAATACTAATATATCAATCCGGTCAATCGGTCGAAAGACAAGCGCCAGAAGACATGGATCCGCACCCGACGCTTCCCCCGACCGAGACCGAGCCCCGAAGGATGCAGCGGCGTCCTTTGACGGCGGCATCGGCCATCTGTGCCGAGCTCAGGGACGAGATCGTCTCGCTCGGGCTCGAGCCGGGCGCGGCATTATGCGAGAAGGACCTCACCGAGCGTTTCGGCGTCAGCCGCACACCTGTCCGGGAGGCGCTCATCCGCCTCTCGGAGGAGGGCCTCGTCGACATCCGCCCGCAGGCCGGGACCTTCGTTGCCCGCATCCCCCTTTCCGGGATTCCCGAGGCGGTCGTGGTCCGGCAGGCTCTCGAGGGCGCGCTCGTCGAGATGGCGGCCATGCGAGCCGGTCCGGCCGGCGCAGATGCGCTGAGCAAGATCATCGAGCGGCAGGAGGCCTTTGCCAGGCTGGGCGATCAGGCGGCGTTCCACGAGGCGGATGAGGGATTCCACGAGGCGATCGCAGCCCTTTCCGGCCATGCGGGGATCTGGAAGACCGTCCGTCAGGCCAAGCTGCAGATCGACCGATGCCGAAGGCTGACTCTCCCGGCGCTCGGCCGAATGGGTCAGGTCATCGGCGAGCACCGGGTCATCGCCGACGCCGTCCGCGACGGGAACGCTCCCGCCGCCCGGAGTGCGATGCAGGCCCACCTTCAGGCCGTCCTCCCGGATGCTCGGATCCTCGCAAGGCTCCATCCGGCCTACTTCACCTGAGCTCCACCACAACCGGGGAGAGGGAAACATGCGGCAGGGCTGGCGCTGGTACGGGCCGGGACGCGATGCCGTCTCGCTCGACGACATCCGCCAAGCGGGCGCGACGGACGTCGTGACCTCCCTGCACGACATCCCGATCGGCCAAGCGTGGACGGCATCCGAAGTAGCCGCCCGCAAGCGCCTGATCGAGGACGCCCCGGACGGCCGTTCCGAACTTGCCTGGACGGTCGTCGAGTCGATCCCGGTGCCCGATTCCGTCAAGCGTCTCGGCCAGCGGGCGAAAACCGAGATCGAGGCCTGGATCGCGAGCCTCGAGGCGCTCGCTGCCAACGACGTCAAGGTCGTCTGCTACAATTTCATGCCCGTGGTCGATTGGACCCGCACCGATCTCGACTGGGTGCTGCCGACGGGCGCGACGGCGCTCCGCTTCGAGCAGGATCGCTTCGCTGCCTTCGACCTGCACATCCTCGCGCGCGACGGCGCCGAGGCGGATTACGCGCCGGAGGAACGTGAGCGGGCACACGGGATCTACGACGCGATGAGCCAGGAGGACCGTGACGGCCTCGTCGTCACGATCGCGAGCGCCCTCCCCGGCTCTACCACGGACCCGCTGTCGATCCCGGCCTTCCGCGAGCGGCTCAGGAGCTATGCGGGCATCGGTGCGACGCGGCTCCGGCAGCACCTGATCGAGTTCCTCCAGGCGGTCACGCCCGCTGCCGAGGCGTTCGGGATTCGGCTGACACTCCATCCCGACGACCCGCCGCGCCCGTTATTCGGCCTGCCTCGCGTCGCCTCGACCGAGGAGGACTACGCGGCCCTCTTCGAAGCCGTCCCCTCCCCGGCGAACGGCATGTGCTTCTGCACGGGCTCGCTCGGGGTGCGCGCGGACAACGATCTGCCGGCAATCGTTCGCCGGTTCGGCGACCGCATCCACTTCGCGCACCTGCGCGCAACGAAGCGCGATGCCGACGATCCGCGCTCCTTCCACGAGGCCGCGCATCTCGAAGGCGATGTCGACATGGTCGCCGTGCTCCGCGAACTCGTGGCAGAGGACAGGAAGCGCGGCCCGGGGCAGAAGCTGATCTTCCGACCCGACCACGGCCACCGGATGATGGACGACCTCCGCAAGACCGTGAACCCAGGCTACGCCGCCATCGGCCGGCTGAAAGGGCTCGCGGAACTTCGCGGCATCCTCTACGCGCTCGACGCCCCGCCAGAAGCTGTACGCGTGCGCCAGGTCTGATTGGAGATAATGAGAGCAGCCAGTTTCACGCGTTTGCCGATACGCGTTCGCTTCGGGCGGTGACGTCACCCGAGCGGGTCTCGGGAGGCCCTCCTGAAGGCTCGCCCCGCTCCCTCAACACCCGACAGCTTCCGAACTGTACAGGAAGAACCCTCCTCAGAGCGGGCGCGCCTTAAGTCGGCGTGGCTGCTGGGGCCTTCGCGTAGCCGAGCCATGCCGCACCGTGGACGATGAGATCGATCCCGAGCAGCAGCCCGAAGATCCAAAGGCCGGTCTTCGGGAACTCCGCCAAGACGATGACGCCTGCCGCAACTCCGAACGTGCCTGCGCCTAGCATCCCCCAGCCGCCTTGCAGCCGATGCCTCAGCGCAAAGAGGATCCTGACGGCGCCGGAAAGCACGAGCGATAGCCCGAGAGCGTAGGCAAGGAGGAGTTCACCCTGTCGCGCCGAGCGCACGAGGAACTGCGTGAGGTCTATCGCGCTCGAGCCGCCAGTGCCCACCAGCAGGAGACCGACGAGGACGTACAGCAATCCGAGCAGCATCTGCCACCGCATGCCGCCCAGTCGCCGGCTCCAGACCGCGTGGATGATCTCGCTGGCCCCGACGAGGATCGCGATCGCGCCGATGAAGGTCGGGCTGACGAACGAGGCGAGCGCCAGGTCTCCGAGAACGAGCGCGCCCGCGAGAACCATCACAGACCCCAACAGGAGCCGAGTTCGACCGAGAGCCCTTTCCGGCATCTCTGCCCCGCTCGGATAGGCACTATTGCCGCTTCTCATGAGCCTCTCCCTCGCCGTCAGGGCCGCTCCGGATTGAGCGGGCGACCTGCCCGACGCGCCCTCGACAGTGTGGCGCGGCCACGAGGGGCAGCGGTCGATCTCGACCTGGAGGGCGAAGCTAAGGAAGCTGCACCTCGGGACGATCGGGTTGATGACAGAAAGGCTCCCGATCGCGCGACATTTGCGTCCGAGCCGATCCGGCGACGCCTTCCTGGCCTCGGGGACCGTCCTCCTACCAACGACCGCGGCGGCTCACCCACCGGCCAGGAACCCAAACCCAACGCCAGCGCCGATCGGACCAGACCCAGCGACCAGGTATCCAGACAAAGTTCCGGCGAGGCGGCGGGCGACGCTCCGTCCGGGGCCGCGGTGCAGGAGGCCGGCGCCGCCTCGGGCGGCTGGGCCGGTCCGGCCGGTTCGGTCGCTCTCGTTGCGCCTCGGCCTCCGTCGACACAGTCAGGACGAGCGGTAGCACCAGCGGCGCGCCGAGGAGCGCAGAAAGAAGGAAACGGCGCGACAGCACTTTGGCCTCCCGGTGTTCGAGCCAGACGTCAGGCGCGCTGCGCCGCCATCTCGGCGGCGGCCTCCATCCCGTCGCTCGGGCTGGGTGGGTGGGCTCGCGAGAGCGCGGCCTGCAGCTTCGCTTCCTGCTCCGGTGACAGCGAGGAGCGGATCACGTGCCCCTTGTACTCGGACAGCTCAGCGAGGACCTTCTCGGGTTGGGACTTCCGGATCAGCAGGAACAGCGCAGAGGTGTCGGGCTTGAGCGTCTGCCCGATCGACTTGATGAGGTCGTCGTTGATCCCATAGTCGATCATGTTCCCGGACAGGGCCCCCGAGCCCGCCCCAACGGCGCCGCCGATCGCGAGGCCGGCGAGCGGGTTCAGGAAAAGCAGGCCGATGAGGCTGCCCCACAAGGCTCCACGCAGGCCGCCCGTGGTCGCGCCGAGACTCACCAGGTTCACGCTCTGTTTGATCCGAACGGATCCGTCCGAGCTGCGGATGGCGACGACGGCATCCTCGAGATCGATCAGATATTCTTTCTGCAGGCGCGACAGCTCCGTCAGAACACGGTCGGCATCGGTCGGGTTGTCAAACCCAACGATCACCAGTTCAGCCATGCGACGCCCTCCTCCAGCAGCGACGATCGTGGATCGTCGCAACGGGGAGCGTAACCCGGCCCGGCCATGTGACCATCAGGTCAAACCCCGAGCGCGGGAGGAAACTCTGCGGAGGGCTACCCGACGGCAGGCCGTCTTCGGAGGATCTCTCAATTCAAGACAGGCGCCTCGCCTCGCCTTGGTCGCGATCCCCTCCTCCTGGCGATCGCGTTGCCAACATGGTGGGTCCGCGCCAGTCGCCGAGCCCGGACCGACGTTCCCGCCCTCAGCCGTGGAGCTCTATCCAGCCCAGGGCATTCTCCGCCGGAACTCGGGGTTATGCCTGATTGCCCGCCAGCCGGAGGCCGGTACGTTCTGCAACAGCTATTGATGTCTGACTTCCTGAGCTCGGGACCGGGACGCCGCCAAATATTGCCGCGGGGTTCTTCGTGCGTTCACCCGGCCAGGCGCCAAGCGGATCGACATGCCAGTACGAATGACGATGGCTCAGGCCTAGCCTCTTGATACGGCGGCACCGGCGGCGGTGAGCAGGGACGGGCTCGACGGATGAGCGACCTTCTCCGTCGCCGCCATCGCCCGGATCTCGGCATCCACCGACGGGGCCGCCTCCAGCACCGTGTTGACGGAGCTTCACACGACCGGGAGCACGATCATGAGCGCCACAATGACCACATCGGAAGCTCCGGCGAGGTCGCTATCTGCTTTCGGCGTCCACTCCGAGGTCGGCACTCTTCGCAAGGTGATGGTTTGCGCCCCGGGGCGTGCGCACCAGCGCCTGACGCCATCGAACTGCGACGCGCTGCTGTTCGACGACGTCCTATGGGTAGACGTGGCCAAGCGCGACCACTTCGACTTCGTCCAGAAGATGCGGGACCGCGGCATCGATGTCGTGGAGATGCACAACCTCCTCACCCAGACTGTCGCCATCCCGGAGGCGCGGGCGTGGATCCTCGACAACCAAGTCGTGCCGGACCAGGTCGGGCTCGGGCTCGTCGACGAGATCCGGAGCTACCTGGACGACCTGCCGGACCGCGAACTGGCCGAGACACTGATCGGCGGATTGTCGACTGAGGAGTTCCCCGAGGATGTCGGCGGCGAACAGCTCGCCCTGATCAGGGATGCAGCCGGAGTCACCGAGTATCTTCTCCCGCCGCTCCCGAACACGCTCTACACGCGTGACACCACCTGCTGGATCTACGGGGGATGCACGCTGAACCCGCTCTTCTGGCCGGCGCGCCACGAAGAGACCATCCTCACGACCGCGATCTACCGCTTCCACCCGGACTTCGCCGGCAAGGTCAACGTCTGGTGGGGCGATCCTCTGCGCGACCACGGGCTGGCGACCCTCGAGGGCGGAGACGTGATGCCGATCGGCAAGGGTAACGTGCTGATCGGCATGAGCGAGCGCACGTCCCGACAGGCGATCAGCCAGCTCGCCGCCGCCCTGTTCGCGAAGGGCGCGGCGGAACGCGTGATCGTGGCCGCCATGCCGAAGCTGCGGGCCGCAATGCATCTCGACACGGTCTTCACCTTCGCCGACCGCGACTGCGTGCTGATCTATCCCGACATTGTCGACACGATCCACGCCTACTCGTACCGGCCCGCAGACAACGCGAGCGGGGTCGAGCTGCACAGGGACGAAGGCTCGTTCGTCGAGGTCGTGGCGGCCGCCCTCGGCATCAGGCAAATGCGCGTCATCGAGACGGGCGGCACCGCCTACATGCGCGAGCGGACGCAATGGGACAGCGGGGCGAACCTCGTCTGCGCCTCGCCCGGAGTTGTCTTCGCCTATGACCGCAACGCCTACGCGAACACCCTGCTTCGGAAGGCGGGCATCGAGGTCATCACCATCTCGGGCGCCGAGCTCGGCCGCGGGCGCGGCGGGGGGCATTGCATGACCTGCCCCATCATCCGCGACCCGGTGGACTTCTAGGAGCCACCAGGCTCGGGGCGGGGAACATGGGGGACGCACCGAGGCCGCGCCCCATACGCGACCCCTCCTACCTCGACGCCCTCACGCCGCTGGTCGTGCTTGTCGCCCTGATCGGCGGCGCAATCCTGCTGTTCGGCCTCGACGCGACGGATGGCCCTGTCCAGGTGGCCCTGCTCCTCGCGGCCGAAACGGCGGCCCTGGTCGCCCTGAAGAACGGGCATGCCTGGGAGGCGATCGCCGATGCGGGCCGGAGGGGCATTTCGTCAGTCGTGAGCGCGATCTTCATCCTGCTCGCGGTGGGTGCCCTGATCGGCACCTGGAACATGGCGGGGACGATCCCGACGCTCGTGTTATACGGCATCCAGCTCATCAGCCCGGACTGGTTCTACCTGGCCTCGCTGGCGATCTGCGGCGGCATCTCCCTCGGGATAGGCAGTTCCTGGACGACCGCGGGCACGGTCGGTGTCGGGCTCGTCGGCCTGGCGGCGCTCGCCGGGGTCTCGCCCGCGATCACGGCGGGAGCCGTGATCTCCGGAGCCTATCTGGGCGACAAGCTCTCGCCGCTCTCCGAGACCACGGTTCTCGCCGCCCAGCTTACCGGGAACGACATCCGCACCCACCTGCGGGCGCAGCTCTGGACCTCCGTTCCAGCCTTCGCGCTCGCCGCCTTGGCCATGACGATCCTGGGCTGGGCCGATGGTAGCAGCGGGGCCGGCGAAGCCGCGGTCGCGTCCGAGCTGACGGCCCTGGACACGCTGTTCCGCATCACGCCGCTAAACCTCCTGCCGCTGGTCCTGCTCGTGGCCTTATCGGTCCTGAGGGTCCCGTCGTCGCTGGCCATCATGGCAGCCGCTCTGTTCGCCGGCGCGATCGCGCCGATCCTCCAGCCCGAGGCTGTCCTCCGCTTCGTCAACGCACCCGAGCTCGGCACGGCAACGGCCTCCATCAAAGCCGTCTGGCAGGCGACGGCAAACGGGTTTCAGGCCAAGTCCGGCATCCCCGTGGTCGACGACCTTCTGTCTCGCGGCGGCATGGCCAGCATGCTCAAGACCGTGTGGCTGATCCTCGCCGCGATCGCGCTCGGCAGCGTCCTTGCGGAGTTCGGCATGCTTGCCAAGCTGGTGACGCCAGTGATCCGCCGCGTGCGCACCACCGGCCAGCTCGTCGGCGCGGTCGTGGGAACAGCCTTCGGCCTGAACGTCGTGGCAGGCGACCAGTACATCGCGCTGGTGCTGCCCGTCCGGCTGTTCCAGAACGAGTTCGAGAAGCGGGCCATCGCGACCACGACGCTGTCGCGTGCCGTAGCCGATGCCGGAACGGTCACGTCCCCGCTCGTGCCCTGGAATTCGTGCGGCGCCTACATGTCGGCTGTCCTGGGGGTGCCGACCCTTCTGTATCTGCCCTTCTGCGTGTTCAACATCGCGAGCCCGTTCCTGACGCTGGCGCTCGCCGCCGGGGGAGGTCACAGGCCACGCCGGCCAGAGGATCCGTTGGTCCGCGACACGAGAACGAGCTCAGCCGTCGTGCCCGAGGGAACATGAGCAGGCAGCTCGCCTCGAGCGGCTGGACCGGATTGATCGGCGCCGTCATCGTCCTCGCAGCCTTGAAGGCTGCGGACGCCGTGGTTGCGCCAGTCGCGTTCGCCTTGTTCCTGATCGCTCTCCTTTGGCCGCTGCAGCGCCGGTTGGAGGCGCTGATGCCGCGCCTCCTCGCCCTCGCGATCACCATCTCCGTTCTGGTCGTCACGTTCGCCGCTTTCGCCTCCCTGATCGCCTGGGGCTTCGGCCGGGTCGGGCGCTGGGGGCTCGCCAACATGGGACGCTTCCAGTCCCTGTACGACAGGGGCACCGCCTGGCTCGAGGGGCACGGAATTCCCATCGCGAGCCTCTGGGCTGACCACTTCAACGTCGGATGGGTGCTGGGGGTGGTGCAGAAGTTCGGTGCGCACGTGAACACGACCCTCAGCTTCTGGGTCGTCGTGCTCGTCTACGTGAGCCTCGGGCTGCTCGAGATCGAAGGCACCGCGCGGAAGATCAAGAAGCTGCCGGACGAAGCCACCGTCAGGTTCCTCAGCGAGGGGTGCGCTCGTACGGCAGCCAAGATCAGACGATACATGGGAGTCAGGACGCTCATGAGCCTGCTGACCGGCCTGCTCTTCTGGGCTCTGACGTCCCTCTTTGGATTGCCGCTCGCCCGTGAGTGGGGCGTCATCGCCTTCACGCTCAACTACATCCCGTTCATCGGTCCGCTTGTCGCGACGCTGTTTCCGACCTGCCTTGCCGTGTTGGAATTCGAGGAGTGGCAGGCAGTCTTCGTCGTTTTCGCAAGCCTGAACCTGATCCAGGCGGTCGTTGGGAGCTATGTCGAGCCGCGCGTGTCAGGCACCGCGCTCGCGATGTCCCCCTTCCTGGTCCTGTTCTCGATCTTCCTTTGGACGTTCCTGTGGGGCCTCCCGGGAACCTTCATAGGGGTGCCGATCACGGTGGCCGTGCTTGCGTTCTGCGCACAGCACCCGAAGACCCGCTGGCTCGCCATGCTGCTTGGGCCACCCGACGAAGCGGAGGATGCGGTGAAACTCGGTGCGGGGCGAGAGCCTGGCCTGCCGGGCTGACCATCACCTTTGCCCATGGGCGCGCCAGAGGAGAGTGCCTCTCTCGATACTCTTCCGGCTTCCTCTCGGGGTTTCCCCCGATGGCGAGACCTAGGGGGTGAAGCGAACCTTCGGGACGGCCCGCGACAGGATCGAGCCCGACCTGCAGGGGCGTGGCCGGACGATGCAAGTTCTTGGGGCACGCGCCATGTCCGCACGATCAACGGCCGAAGCCGCGAGGCACGCGATATCGGGCTGCCTCGTGCTGGGAGTTGCCCTCTGGATCGGGCATTCCGCGGCAGCTGTGGCGCAGCCCGGGCCGCCTTCCCCGTCCGAAAGGCCCGCAATCCTTTTCGAGAATGTCCGGATCTTCGACGGACGGAATCCGACGCTGTCGACCCCTTCTCACGTCCTGGTGAAGGGGAATGTTATCGAGCGCATCTCCACGACTCCGATTGAGCGCGCGGCAGAAACAGATGTCGTCGTGCTTCCAGGAGCAGGACGGGTGCTGATGCCCGGCCTCATCGACGCGCATTGGCACGCCATGATGGTGCGGCCGACACCCGCGATGCTCCTGTCCAGCGACATCGGCTACTCAACCCTCCTCGCCGGGGTGGAGGCGACGGCCACGCTGATGCGAGGCTTCACCACTGTGCGTGACCTGGGCGGGCCCTCATTCAGCCTGAAGCGGGCCATCGACCAGGGTCTGCTGCCCGGACCCCGCATCTACCCGTCCGGGGCCGTGATCACGATCACCAGTGGGCATGGCGACTTTCGCCAGCTCTCGGACTTACCGCGAACAATCGGGGGGATGCTTGCCCGCGTCGAACAGCTCGGCGGAAGCATGATCGCCGACAGCCCGGATGAGGTGCGCATGCGGGTGCGGGAGCAACTCATGCAGGGTGCCTCGCAGATCAAGCTCACGGCAGGTGGCGGCGTCGCTTCCCCGTTCAGTCCGCTCGACGTCTCCACCTTCACGGCCGAGGAGCTTCGCGCCGCTGTGGAGGCCGCCGAGAACTGGGCAACCTATGTCTGCACTCACGCCTATACGCCGGCCGCGATCCAACGCTCTATCGCGGCCGGGGTGAGATGCATCGAGCACGGCCACCTGATGGACGAACCGACCGCACGTCTGATGGCGGAGAGAGGTATCTGGCTGAGCACGCAGCCGTTCCTCGACATGAGCCCCGCCCAGGGCCTCGGGCCGGCCGAGCAGGCCAAGCTCCGGCAGGTCGTCGAAGGCACGCACAACGTCTATGCCCTGGCAAGGAAGCACCGGATCAAGACGGCGTTCGGCACCGACGTCCTGTTCTCGAAGGAGCTGGCGCAACGGCAGGGCTCGATGCTTGCAGCGCTGGCCAACTGGTACACGCCCGCAGAAGCGCTGATCATGGCGACGTCGACGAATGCAGAGCTCCTGAACCTGTCGGGGCCGCGCAATCCCTATCCCGGCAAGCTCGGCGTCATCGAGGCGGGAGCCCTCGCCGACCTGCTGCTGGTCGACGGCAATCCTCTCGAAAACCTTCTTCTCGTTGCGGATCCGGACAGGAACTTTCTCGTCATCATGAAGGACGGCGGGATTTACAAGAACCCGCTGCCGCCGTGAGCCGCCGGGCGCACCCGACAGCGCGGAGCGAAGTGCACCAGCCGCGCCGAACGCTCCCCCTGCTCGGATCTCATCCCACTCTCGGCATCCCGGGCGGGAGAAGCCTCGACTGCGCGGCGAGGCGGACGGGTGCGTTGACGGCGCCGAACCCTCGGTACCCGCCCCGCCGCTCGACGATCTCGAAGAAGAAGCCGCCATCGAGAACCGGCTGCGTGTAGGCGTGAAAGAACTCGGCTGTGCCCTCGCGATCGTAGAGGATGTTGCCCGCCCGCATTCTGTCGATGGTCTCGGCCGGGAGATCGGCCCTGACTTCGAGATCGTCGTAGTAGTTCTCCGGGATGGGCAGCAACGCGACGCCGTTTTGCCGAAGCTGCTCGACGGTGCCGAAGATGTCGGCGCTGCCGAAGGCGACGTGCTGCACGCCGCCGCCGAACCCGTCCGAGACGAAGCGTGAGGCCAGTGTCTGGTGGCTCTGCGAGGCATTGAGCACGATCCGGAGCGAGCCGTCTTCCGTTTCCACAACCTGGCTCTGGACGATGCCTCCCGGATCGACCACGTCCTGGACGGGGCTCTTC
The DNA here is from genome assembly GCF_049446235.1 of Enterovirga sp. CN4-39. Taxonomy (NCBI): domain Bacteria; kingdom Pseudomonadati; phylum Pseudomonadota; class Alphaproteobacteria; order Hyphomicrobiales; family Methylobacteriaceae; genus Enterovirga; species Enterovirga sp. CN4-39. The sequence goes on from NZ_JBMSEF010000001.1 coordinate 583,030, forward strand.
GCCGCCTGAAAGAGCGAGCTGTAGAACAGGAGCCAGCTCAGCATCTCCTCGTAGAGCATCGCCTGGGAGAGGTGATCCACGGCGACGAGCCCCGCCGCTGCGGGAGGATCCGCATCCTGCGTGGGCTCGAAATCGACATCCCACAGCCGATCGAGCCCGCTCTTCTGGTCCACGAAGTAGAGCAGGCTTCCGGCGACGCCGCGCACCGCCGGGATGTCGAGTTCGCCGGGCCCGACCGGCTGACGGAAGGGCTGGTCGAGGAGCGCAGTCGCGCGATCCGCGCAGGCCGCGGCGTCCTCAACCTTGAGGGCGATCGCGCAGACCGACGGCCCATGCGTCACCAGGAACGAGTGCGCGAAGCCCTCCTTCTCCCTGTTCAGGACAAGGTTGATTCCGCCCTGGCTCCAGCGTTCGACCGCCTTGGAGCGGTGCTTCGCGGCGCGGGTGAAGCCGAGTCCCCGAAGCAGCGACTCAAGCTTCGCACCCCCGACCTCGTCGACCGCGAACTCTACGAACTCGACGCCCTCACAGATCGCGCGCTCCGGGAGGGGGGCGACACCGGGCACCAGAGAACCGAGCCGGCGACCGAGTTCGTCCAGCATGAACAGGAGCGAGCGACGGCCATCGACGGCCACGCCGCGGGCCGAACCAGCGCGGAAGCGGTCGCTGAAGATCTCGAGCGAGAGCAGGCCGTCGAAGCCGGTCGCCGCGAGCGCATCCATGAACGGCTCGATCGGCAGGTCGCCCTGGCCCGGAAAGGAGCGGTAGTGCCGGCTCCAGGACAGGTAGTCCATCTCCAGCTTCGGGGCGTCCGCCATCTGGACCAGGAAGATCTTGTCTTTCGAGATCGCCCTGATGGGGCGCAGATCGGTCCCGCGCACGAGGACGTGGAAACTGTCCAAGACGAAGCCGACGGCCGGATGGTCGGCCCGGCGGACGATCTCCCAGGCGTCGCGGTAGTCGCTGACGTGCCGGCCCCAGGCAAGCGCCTCGTAGGCGACCCGCATGCCCCGACCCGCCGCACGCTCTCCGAGCTCGTGAAAGTCCGCGGCGGCCCGGTCGATCCCGCGGAGGCTGTAGGGCGAGACGTTCGAGCACACCATCAGGAAGTCGCAGCCGAGCTCCGCCATGGTGTCGAACTTCCGTTCGGCCCGCGCGAAGACCTTGGCCCGCTGCGGCTCCGGCATTCCCTCGAAGTCGCGAAAGGGCTGGTAGACGGCGATCTCGAGGCCGAGATCCTCCGCCAGGCGCCGCACGTCTGCCGGCGCTCCGTTGAAGTAGAGCAGATCGTTCTCGAAGATCTCGACGGCCGGGAAGCCGGCCGCCGCGATGGCTTCCAGCTTCTCCCTGAGCGTTCCGCTCAGGCACACCGTCGCGATCGCGGTCCTCATGCCGTTCCTCCCGTTTCCGGCTCCCTGATCCGACGTCAGGTCAGCTGATCGTTCCGGTGGCCAGCGCGTGCTCGAGGCCGCCCGCCACGTGGCGGGTCAGGACCTCGCAGGCGCGTGCCGCATCCCGCCGAAGCGCGCAGTCCAGGAGCTCGGAGTGCTCGCCCGAAGCGATGCCGCCGCGATAACTCAGCGCGATCATCTGGTAGCGCAGGTATTTGTCGAAGACTGCGGCGTGGTTCGCGATCAGCATGCGGGAGCCGCAGGCCGAGATCAGCGCCTGGTGGAACTGCCAATCGTACTGCTTCCAGAGCTCGGTCTCGGAGCGGTCTCCCTCCGCCATGCGCTGCTCCATCCGGGCGAGACGGTGGTGGGCCGCAACGACTTCGCCCTCCCATTCGACGTCCCCTGCCCTGAACGACTGCTCCAGCGCCCGGCACTCGAGGAGCTGCCGAAGCGCCGCGATCTCCTTCAGGTTGACGGCCGAGACCGGCGCGACCGCAAAGCCCTTCTGGCCTTCCGCCAGGACGAGGCGTTCGGATTGCAGCCGGTTCAGGATCTCGCGCAGCGTGCTGACGCCGACCCCGTAATCCTCCTTCAGCCGCTCCAGGCGGAGGCGCTGGCCCGGCGCAAGCCGGCCGAAGATGATGTCGGCCCGCACGCGCCGGTACGCGCCCTCGCCGACCGTGGCGGGCGGCGGGCGGTCGAGAACCTCGCTCATGCGAGCGCTCCCGAGGCGAGCGTGTGGGCGACGCAGCCATCCACATGGGCGCGCAGGATCTCGCAGGCGGTGTCCGCGTCGCGCGTAAGCGCGCAGCGCAGCAGCTCGCCATGCTCGCGCGCCGCGATCTCGCCGCGGAACACGACCGCGGCCATCTGGTAGCGCAGGTACTGGTCGAACACGCCCGCATAGAGATCGAGGAGCGTTTGCGACCCGGAGGCCTCGATCAACGCGTGGTGGAACTCGCGGTCGTAGCGCTTCAACAGGTCGGTGCCGTCCTGGTCGCCAGCTGCGACGCGCCGCTCGAGCGCCGCCAGCTTGTGGTGGGCCGCCACGACGCGGCCCTCCCATTCGAGGTCGCCGGCCGAGAACGACAGCGGGATCGCGTGCGTCTCCAGGAGGAGCCGCATCGCGGCAACGTCCTCGAACCCTGCCGCCGAGATGGGCATCACCTGGAAGCCGCGCTGCTCCTCCGCGAGGACGAGGCCTTCCGACGAAAGCCGGTTCAGAATCTCGCGCAGCGTGCTGACGCTCGCGCCATAGAGCTCGGCCAACCGTTCTAGGCGCAACTTCGAGCCCGGCTTCAGGCGCGCCAGCACGATGTCGGAGCGGATCCGGTCATAGGCCTGGTCGGCGATCGAGTTCGCCACAAGCTCGATGCTCACCGGGATCTCGCGTTGTGAGACGACGACATGCCTCAGCATCTCACGCGTTGCCATCGGAGGAAACGCGAAATCTCATACGAAAGCCGATTTACCCATTGATCTCCCGTGCGCCAGACGGAATGATGCCGGGCAGCAGACGCCGCAAATGGCGCAGCAGGGACGGGAGGAAGGAATGCCGGTCAGGTTCAATCGCCGCGCCGCGATGGTGGCGGGACTCGCCGCTTTCGGCTGGCTGGGGGCCGGGCCGGCCCTCGCACAGGCCCCGACAAACCTCCGCTTCTCGGCCGTCTTCTCGGAGCAGGACATCCGCGCCGAGATGATGAAGCGCTTCGGCGAGGATGCGAAGGCGATCGGCTTCAACCTGCAGCCCTATTACGGCGGCACGCTCTTCAAGCAGGGCACCGAGCTCGTCGCGATGCAGCGTGGCAACCTCGACATGGGCAACATCGCGCCCCAGGACATCTCGAACCAGATCCCGGCATGGTCGATCGTGACCTCGGCCTACCTGTTCCGCGACGCCGACCACCTGAAGAAGGTGATGGCGAGCGATGTCGGCGCGCAGCTCAAGAAGATGGCGTCGGACCAGCTCGGGATCCACGTCCTCGGGCCAACCTATTTCGGCGCGCGCCATGTCGGCCTGAAGCCGAAGAAGAAGATCAGCACCCCGGCCGACCTCGCCGGCATCAAGCTGCGCATGCCCGGCGGCGACGCCTGGCAGTTCCTCGGCCAGTCGCTCGGCGCCAACCCTACCCCGATGGCCTACCCGGAGGTCTATACGGGCCTGCAGAGCGGGGCGATCGACGGCCAGGACAACCCGTTGCCGAACGTCCAGAACATGAAGTTCTACGAGGTCAGCTCGCAGATTGTCCTCACCTCGCACCTCGTCGGCTTCGACCTGCTCGCGGTATCCAACAAGGTCTGGAACGCGATGCCGGCCGACAAGAAGGCGGCCTTCCAGGCGGCGGCCGACAAAGCCATCGCGTGGAGCACGGCCGAGCACCTCAAGAAGGAGGGCGAGCTCGCCGAGTTCTTCAAGAAGCAGGGCCTTGAGGTCTACACGCCTGACCTGAACGCCTTCCGGGACTTCGCGCAGAAGAAGTACCTGGCCTCCGACCTCGCCAAGAACTGGCCGGCCGGCATGCTCGACAAGATCAACGGCATGTGAGGACGGCGCCGGACGACCCGCCCCTTGCGGTTTCGCGGACAGCCAGAGGTCTCCCCCATGCTGACGACGGCAAGACGGCTTGGGCCCTGGCTGGCCCGGCGCGCCGAGAACGTGCTTGCGGCGATGCTCGCGGCGATGTTCGCCGTCTTCATCCTGCAGATCGTCTTCCGCTATGTCGCCAACCTGCCGATCGGCTGGACGCACGAGATCAGCGTCGCGCTCTGGCTGTGGATGGTGCTGTTCGGCGCCGCCTTCGTCGTGAGCGAGCGCGAGGAGATCCGGTTCGACATCATCTACGGCGCCGTCGGCCCCGGACCGCGCCGGATCATGTGCCTCATCACGGCGGTCGCGCTCGTGACGCTGTACACGATCTCGCTCCCGGCCGTGGTGGACTACGTCCGGTTCATGCGGGTCGAGCGCACGGCCTACCTGAAGATCCCGTTCGACTGGCTCTTCTTGATCTATGTCGTCTTCGCGGTCGCGGCGATCGTCCGGTACCTCTGGCTCGGCTGGCGAGCCCTGCGGGGCGAGGCGCCCGAAGCCTTCGATCCGACCAAGGCGAGCTCCGGCGTATGAACCTCGCCAGCCCCTTCTCGCTGGCGATCGTGGCGATCACGGCCCTGGCCTTCCTAGGCCTGCCGATTGGCCACGCGATGATCGCGGGGTCGATCCTGTACCTGTTCCTCGCAGGCCAGGACATGGGCACGGCCGCCGAGCAGCTGCTCAACGGCATGTACACGAACTACGTCATCCTATCGGTGCCGCTGTTCATCCTGGCCGCCGAGTTCATGAACATCGGCAGCATGACCGACAGGCTGATGACGTTCTGCAACGCGCTGGTCGGCCGCTTCCGGGGTGGCCTGGCGCATGTGAACATCCTGCAGAGCATCATCTTCGCCGGCATGTCGGGCTCGGCCATCGCCGACGCCGCCGGCACCGGCCGCATGATGCAGGCCATGATGACCCGGGGCGGCCGCTATACGCCAAGCTATGCGGCGGCCGTGACGGCCGTGTCCTCCGTCATCGGGCCGATCATTCCGCCCTCCATTCCGATGGTCCTTTACGCGCTGGTCTCGGATGCCTCGATAGGCTTCCTGTTTCTGGGCGGGGTGGTGCCGGGCCTCCTGATGGCCCTCAGCCAGATGATTATCGTGGCGATCACGGCCCGCCGGAAGAACTTCCCGGTCGAGGCGCCGGTCCCAATCCGCAAGCTGCCCCGCATCACTTGGGACGCGCTCCCCTCGCTGATGATGCCGGTCGTGCTGCTCGGCGGCATCTATGGCGGCGTGATGACGCCGACCGAGGCCGCCGCGGTCGCGGCCGCCTACGCATTGCTGATCTCGGCCGGCCTCTACCGCAGCGTATCCTGGGCCGACTTCTACCGCTCCCTCGCGGTGAGCGCGCGCACGACGGCCTCGATCGGCATGCTGATCGCCGGGGCACTCGTGTTCAACTACGTGGTTACGGTCGAGAACATCCCGGAGACGGTTAAAGGCCTCCTGGCAGGATGGCAGCTGACGCCCTTCGCCTTCCTGATCCTGGTGAACCTCGTCCTTCTTCTCCTCGGCTGCGTCCTGGAGGGAACGGCGATCCTCCTGATCATCGTGCCGGTCTTCATCCCCACGGCACAGGCGCTCGGTATCGACCTCGTCCATTTTGGGGTCGTGGTCGTTGTCAACATCATGATCGGCCTGATCACGCCGCCCTACGGCCTGCTGCTCTTCATCATGGCCAGCATCTCGGGCGAGCCCCTGCGCGACATCGTGCGCGACTGCATGCCGTTCCTGGCCGCCATGCTGGTCGCGCTCGCGATCATCACCTTCGTGCCCGAAACCGTGCTCTGGCTGCCCCGCCTCTTCGGCTACAAGGGCTGACGGAGCGGTCGTCCGGAGTTCCTCGCATGACACGCCCGATCTGGGTCCTGAACGGCCCGAACCTGAACCGCCTCGGCAAGCGCGAGCCACAGATCTACGGCGCGACAACGCTAGCCGAAGTGGAGGCGATGTGCCGCGAGGCGGCCGAAGGCACGCCGGTCGAATTCCGGCAGTCGAACCGGGAATACGAGATCATCGACTGGGTTCACGAGGCGATCGAGACGGAGGCCGCCGGGATCGTCATCAACCCCGCCGCCTTCACGTTCACGTCCATGGCCATCATGGACGCGCTCAAGATGTTCCCGGGGCCGATCATCGAGCTGCACATCAGCAACATCCACAAGCGCGAGCCGATCTATCATCGCTCCTACATGTCTCCCGTGGTCACGGCCGTGATCGCCGGCCTGGGCGCACGTGGCTACGCTTTCGCGATAAGGGCGATGCGCGACCTCGCAGCCGAGGCTGCCCGTGCCTGAGGCGGCCGCGCTCGAGGGCGCCCTGCCCTCGGACTGGCCCGCAATCCTCGTCGGTCTGATCGGTTCGGGCATCCAGGGCTCGCGCACGCCGCCGATGCACGAGCGCGAGGGTGCCGAACAGCGCCTGCGCTGCATCTACAGACTCATCGACCTCGACGTGCTCGGCCTCGATGCCGGCGCGCTGCCAGACCTGCTCGGCTGGACCGAGCGGCTCGGCTTCGCCGGTCTGAACATCACCCACCCCTACAAGCAGGCCGTCATCCCGCACCTCGACGAACTCTCGCCGGACGCGAGCGCGCTCGATGCCGTGAACACCGTCGTGTTCCGGAACGGCAGGCGCATCGGGCACAACACCGATTGGTGGGGCTTTGCGGAAAGCTTCAGGCGCGAACTCGGCGATGCGCGTCGTAAGCGCGTGGCGCTGTTCGGGGCTGGGGGAGCCGGCGCTGCGGTGGCGCATGCTCTGCTGACGCTCGGCACGGCCGAACTCGTCGTGGTCGATCCCGGCGAGGGTCGCGCCAGTTCGCTCGCCGCCTCACTCTGCCGCCGCTTCGGCAAGGGCCGGGCAAGAGGTCTGACGAACACCTCCGAGGTTCCACCGATCGACGGAATCGTCAACGCCACGCCGCTCGGCATGACGGCCTACCCGGGCATGGCAGTCCCGCCCGCGCTGCTCCTGCCGCAGCGCTGGGTCGCAGATATCGTCTATCTCCCGCTCGAGACCGAGTTCCTGCGCGAGGCGCGCCAGCGCGGCTGCCGCACGATGTCCGGTGCCGGCATGGCGGTATTCCAGGCGGCCGAGGCGTTCAGCTTGTTCACGGGTCGCCGAGCGGATTCGGACCGAATGTTCCGCCACTTCCGACAGCTGGACTGAGGCTGGCGCCAGCCGCTCCCAGACGCCATCGGTTTCCTAGGCAGCGCGCTGATCCCGTACCACGGCTGTTGGGTGGGTTGCCCCGCTCTTTGAGCGTGGCCCAATTCCAGCTGCCTTTACAAGTGGGCTCCCTTTGATAATCATTATGAACACTAATTTCATCAGATGAAATAGAACGTGACGATATCTCTGCCTCCTCAGGGACTGCTGCCAGCCGGGTTCGAGGTACGCCGCGCTCCCTACGAGCCCGAGGAGATGAGGCGGCTCATCGCTCCGGAGAGCGTAGCCGTCGTGGGCGTGTCCGAGCGGTCAAACGGGTTCGGCAGCCGCACCGTCGCAAACATGAAGGCCTTTGAGGGGCGCCTCTACCAGGTCAACGGGAAGTATACGGAACTCGGCGGGCAGCCCTGCTATCCAAGCATCGCCGCCCTTCCCGAGGTGCCGGACTGCGTGGTGATCGCGACCCCGCGCGAGGTGGTTGAGCCCATCGCGCGCGACTGCGCCGCCGCAGGAGTCGGGGCGATCCTGGTTCTTGCCGCCGGCTTCGCCGAAACCGGCAAGCCGGAGCATGTGGCGCTTCAGGAGCGTCTGGTCGCGATATCGCGGGGAGCGAACATGCGCTTGGTCGGGCCGAACACGATCGGCCTCGTCAATTATGCGATCGGCGCCGGCCTGACATTCTCCGCGATGCCCGACCGGCGCCCGCTCAGGACGCACGCGATCGGGATCGTCACCCAGTCTGGCTCGCTCGGCTTCTCGCTGTCCCAGGCGGTCGAACGCGGAGTTTCGGTCAGCCACGTCCTGACCGCCGGCAATTCCTGCGACGTCGATGTCGCGGACCACGTCGCCTATCTCGCGCGGGATCCGGATTGCCACGCGATCGCCTGCCTGTTCGAGGGAATGGCCGATCCGAACCGGATGCTGCAGGCCGCCGCCCTCTGCTGGGAGGCTGACAAGCCGCTCGTGATGTACAAGATCGCGACCGGGCAGGAGGGCGCGCGGGCCGCGATGTCCCATACCGGCTCGCTCGCAGGCTCCGAGCAGGCCTACGCGGCCGGCTTCGCGCGGGCCGGCGTGGTGCAGGTCGACAAGCTGGAGGCTCTGGTCGAGACGGCGAGCTTCCTGGCCAAGGCCGGCCGGCCTAAGGCGACCGGCGCCGTCGTCATCGCGACCTCCGGCGGAGCCACCATCATCGCGGCCGACAAGGCGGAGTTGCACGGCGTCGCGCTGCCGCAGCCCGGGCCCGAAGCGGCGGCCGTGCTGGCCCGCGAGGTGCCTGAATACGGCTCGACGCGGAACCCCTGCGATGTCACCGCCCAGGTCATCTCCTCCGCCGACACCCTCGCTGCCTGCGCCGGCGCACTCCTTTCGGACCCGGCCTATGGCGTGATGGTGACCTCCCACGCCTATGCCTATGAATCGGCCACCAGCAGGCTCCCGGTCTTCAGCCGGGCTGCGGCCGAAACCGGCAAGATCGTGTGCAATGTCTGGGCGCCGGAATGGCTCGGCGGGCCGGGCTCGGTAGAGACTGAGAGCGATCCGCATCTTGCGCTCTTCCACTCGATGGACCGCTGCTTCGCGACCATCGCGGCCTGGCACCGGCGCGACGCGCTCCGGCGCGCCGACTCCAGTGGCGAGCATCGCTTCGCCGACGCGAGCGCAGGCACCGCCATGCGGAGCCTGCTCGCCTCCGCTCCGGCCGCGGCACTGACAGAGCGCGAGGCGAAAGCCGTGATGGCGCTCTACGGCATCCCGGTTGTCGAGGACCGGCTGGTTCAGAATGCCGCCGAGGCGCGCGCGGCCGCGGAGGCCGTCGGATTCCCGGTCGTGCTGAAGGGGGAAAGCCCGGACATCCTGCACAAGACCGAAGCGGGGCTCGTGAAGCTGAACCTGCGCAGCGCCGACGAGGTCGGGAAAGCGTTCGGCGAGATCATGGCCGCCGTCGACCGCATCGCGCCGAGCCCGGATTTCCGTGGCGTGGTCGTGCAGCCGATGATCCCAAAGGGCGTCGAAGTGATGGTCGGGGCCCGGCACGATCCGCAGTTCGGCCCGCTCGTCCTGGTCGGCCTCGGAGGCGTGCTGGTCGAAGTGCTGCGCGACACGGCGCTGTCGCTCGCACCCGTGGGGCCATCCGAGGCGGAGGCGATGCTGCGGAGCCTCAAGGGCGCGGCGCTGCTCGATGGCTTCCGGGGCGCCCCGGCGGTCGACATTCCGCGTCTGGCCGAGATCGTGTGCCGCTTCTCCGAACTCGCAGCGGATGCGGGCCACGCCATTGCCGAAATGGAGATCAACCCGCTCATCTGTGCCGGCGATAGGATCATCGCGGCGGATGCGCTGATCGTGCAGGGCGAGGCGCGCTGATGCGCTCGTGGGTCGTCGAGGAACTTACAGAGGCCGGCCACATGGCTTGGGCCGAGCTGCCGGATCCCGTGCCGGACGCCGACGGCTATGTGGTCCGGGTGGAAGCGGCCGGCGTCAACTTCGCCGACACCCTGATGATGCGGGGCCGCTACCAGCGGAAGCCCGACCTGCCGTTCGTGCCCGGGATAGAGGTCGCGGGGACGGTCGTCGCGGCGGGCAGCGGCGCTACCCTGCCGACCGGAACCCGGATCTGCGCCAGCGTCCCGACGGGCGGTTTCGCAGAGCTCGCGGCCGTGGCCGGCGCGGCCGCGATCCCGATTCCGGACGATGTGCCGGCCGACGTCGCGCTCGTTCTCCTCGGCGTGAACTACCCGACATCGTGGTACGCGTTGCACAACCGGGCGCAGATCCGCGCCGGCGAGACCGTGCTTGTTCATGCGGGAGCGGGCGGCGTCGGCAGCGCTGCGGTGCAGATTGCGGTTGCCGAAGGCTGCCGCGTGATCGCGACGGCGGGCTCCGAGGACAAGCTCCGGATCTGCCGGGAGCTCGGGGCGGAGACGGCGATCAGCTACGCGGACGAGGGCTGGGTCGATGCGGTTCGGGCCGCCACGGATGGCGCCGGCGCCGACGTCATCTACGACCCTGTCGGCGGCCGGATCGGCATCGACAGCCTGCGCTGCCTCGCATGGCAGGGCCGCCTCCTCGTGATCGGCTTCGCGGCCGGCCCGATCCCCGAACTCCCGTCGAACCGGCTCCTTCTGAAGGAAGGCGCGGCGCTCGGCGTGTTCTGGGGCGAGGCGAAGAAGCGGAATCCGGCCCTCGCCACCGAGGTGCGCGACGCGCTCCTCGACCGCTACCGCGCCGGGCGTCTCGACCCGCTGATCGGCGGCCGCTTCCCCCTTTCGGAGGCACGAACGGCCGTGGCCGAGCTCGCGGCTCGCCGGACGGTCGGAAAGATACTGCTCACGCCCGACCCCGTCGGGCATTGAACCTCAAGGACACGCGATGGATTTCCGCCCTTCCCCGAAGGTAACAGCCCTGCAGGAGCGCCTGCAGGCCTTCATGGACGAGCACATCTACCCGAACGAGAAGACCTACAAGGCGGAGCAGGCGGCGCTGACGGATCGCTGGCAGCCCGTCCCAGTCGTCGAGCGCCTGAAGCCGCTGGCGAAGAGGGCCGGCCTCTGGAACCTGTTCCTCCCGGCGAGTTCGTCGGGTGCCGGACTGACGAACCTTGAATACGCCCCGCTGGCCGAGATGATGGGCCGCGTCCAATGGTCGTCGGAGGTGTTCAACTGCTCTGCGCCGGACACCGGCAACATGGAGACGCTCGAGCGCTACGGGACGGAGGCGCAGAAACAGCAATGGCTGCGGCCGCTGCTCGACGGCGAGATCCGATCCTGCTTCGCCATGACCGAGCCCGACGTCGCCTCGTCCGACGCGACGAACATCGCCTGCACGATCATGCGTGACGGCGACGAATACGTCATCAACGGCCGCAAGTGGTGGTCATCGGGATCGGGCGACCCGCGGTGCAAGCTCCTGATCGTGATGGGGAAGACGAACCCGGATGGCGAGGACAAGTACCGCCAGCAGTCGATGATCCTGGTCCCGACGGATACGAAGGGCGTCACGATCACGCGCATGCTGCCCGTCTTCGGCTTCGACGACGCGCCACACGGGCATGGCGAGATCGTGTTCGACAACGTGCGCGTTCCGGCGGAAAACATCCTCCTGGGCGAGGGCCGCGGCTTCGAGATCGCGCAGGGCCGGCTCGGCCCGGGCCGCATCCACCACTGCATGCGGGCGGTCGGCCTCGCCGAACGGGCGCTCGAGATGATGTGCCGGCGCCTGAACGAGCGCACCGCCTTCCGCAAGCCGCTCGCACAGCAGGGCGTGATGATCGAGCGCGTTGCGCAAAGCCGTATCGAGATCGACCAGGTGCGGCTCCTCGTGCTCCACGCGGCCTGGAAGATGGACGAGGTCGGCAACAAGGCCGCCCGTGCCGAGATCGCGGCCATAAAGGTCGCCGCCGCCAACATGGCCTGCCAGGTGGTCGACCGGGCGATCCAGGCCTTCGGCGGCGCCGGCGTCACGACCGATTACGGCCTAGGCTACATGTACAAATACGCCCGCACGCTCCGCATCGTCGACGGCCCCGACGAGGTGCATCGGCACCAGATCGGGCGCCTCGAGCTCGGCAAATATGCCCCGGCGGCGGCCCATGGCTGACGCGGCTGCGATGCAGGAAGATGGCCCGGCCCTGGTCCCGGTGCTGCCGAACCACCGCTTCGACGAGGAGGCGCTCGTCCGCTACCTCGCCGGCAAGCTGCCGGGCTTCTCCGAGGGTTGCACGGTGCGGCAGTTCCAGGGCGGGCAGTCAAACCCGACTTTCCACCTCGCGACGCCCGCCGGGAACTACGTCCTGCGCAAGAAGCCGGGCGGCAAGCTGCTTCCATCGGCGCATGCAGTCGACCGGGAATACCGCATCATGAAGGCGCTCGCGGCGACGGGCGTGCCCGTGCCCCGCGTGCGGCTTCTCTGCGAGGAGCCGGAGATCATCGGCACGATCTTCTACGTGATGGATCACTGCCCGGGCCGCATCTACGCCGACCGGTCGATGCCGGGCGTCGATCCCGCGCATCGCCGCGCTGCCATCGAGGACATGGCGCGCGTGCTCGGGCGGCTCCACCGCGTGCAGCCGGACGAGGTCGGTCTCGGCGATTTCGGCAAGCCCGGCAACTATGTCGGCCGCCAGATCGACCGCTGGACCAAGCAGTACCGCGGCGCGAACCTCGACCCGGAACCCGCCATGGAACGGCTGATCCCGTGGCTGGCAGCGCGTGTGCCCGGGATCGCCGACGAGACCACCATCGCCCACGGCGATTTCCGGCTCGGCAACCTCATCCTCAATCCGACCGAGCCGCGCGTCGTCGCGGTGCTCGACTGGGAGCTCGCGACGCTCGGCCATCCGCTGGCCGACCTCGCCTATTGCCTCCTGCCCTGGCGGACCTCGCCGGAGCTGCAGGGGATCGTCGGCCTCGACGTGCCCGGGATGCCGAGCGAGGGGGAGGTCGTGGCCTGGTACAGCGAGGCGGCAGGCCGGCCCGTGCCGGCCGACCTCGACGTGTTCGTCGTGTTCTCGCTTTTCCGCTGGGCCGCCATTGTCGCCGGCGTCTACCGCCGCGCCCTCGACGGCAACGCGTCGGACGCGAACGCGGTCGCCGTCGCCGGCGACAAGTTCCGTCGCCTTGCGCGAGGCGCCTGGGAGATTGCCGATGGTCTCTGACGAGGTTCTGACCGCGGTCGAGGACGGCGTGCTCACCATCACGCTGAACCGTCCGGACAAGCTGAACGCCTTCACGCCCACCATGCGGGACGGGATGATCGCCGCGTTCGACCGCGCCGATGCCGACGACGCTGTCCACGTCGTGATCGTCACGGGCGCCGGCCGGGGCTTCTGCGCGGGAGCGGACATCTCCGCCGGTGCGGGCCGCTTCGACGTAAAGAGCCGGCTCGGCGCGGATGCCGCCGGCGAGGTTGATTACGGGCGCGAGGAGATTCGCGACTCGGGCGGGCGCCTCGCGCTCCGCATCTTCGCCAGCCTGAAGCCGGTCATCGGGGCCGTGAACGGCGCGGCGGTCGGCGTCGGCGCGACCATGCTCCTCCCGATGGACATCCGGCTCGCGTCGACCACGGCGAAGTTCGGCTTTCCCTTCGTGCGCCGGGGCATCGTCCCGGAGGCCTGCTCGAGCTGGTTCCTGCCCCGGGCCGTCGGGATGCAGCGGGCCATGGAATGGGTGGCGAGCGGGCGGGTGTTCCCGGCCGAGGAGGCGCTGGAGGCGGGTCTCGTCCGCAGCGTCCATGCGCCGGACGACCTGCTTCCCGCAGCGCGCGCCCTCGCCGCCACGATCGTGCAGGGATCGGCGCCTGTCTCGGTCGCGCTCGCCCGCCAGATGATGTGGCGGATGATGGGCGCCGCCCACCCCATGGAGGCTCACCGCGTCGAGAGCAGGCTGCTCTTCGACCTGAGCGGCAGCCCCGACCTCAAGGAGGGCGTGACGTCCTTCCTGGAGAAGCGCGCACCGGACTTCCCGGGGCGCGTCTCCGCCGACATGCCGCCGAGCTATCCCTGGTGGAAGGAGCCAGGGTTCCGCTAAGCCAGGCACGACGAAAACACGTGACGGGAAGGAAACGAGAATGAGTGACCTGAAAGTTCTGGCAACCGGGCTGCGCTTTCCGGAAGGGCCCGTCGTCATGCCGGACGGATCGATCGCGCTGGTCGAGATCGCGCGCGGCACGGTCACTCGGGTCGCGGCGGACGGCACGGTCTCCGTCATCGCCGATCTGGGCGGCGGCCCGAACGGGCTCGCGACCGGGCCGGACGGCGCTCTCTACGTCTGCAACAACGGCGGGTTCGAGTGGCACGAGGAGCCCGGCATGATCCGGCCGATCGGCACGCCGGCGAGCTACGCGGGCGGACGGATCGAACGAGTGGACCCGAAGACGGGCGAGTTCCGCGTCCTCTACGATCGCTGCGGGGAGCAGAAGCTCAAAGGGCCGAACGACATCGTGTTCGACCGGAACGGCGGGTTCTATTTCACCGATCTCGGCAAGACGCGCCACCGCGACCGCGACCAGGGCAGCGTCTACTACGCCAAGGCGGATGGCTCCTTCATCGTCGAGGTCGCCCATCCGATCCTCACGCCGAACGGGATCGGCCTCTCCCCGGACGAGACGACGCTCTACGTCGCGGAAACGGAGGGCGGCCGGCTATGGGCCTTCGACCTCGCGGAGCCCGGCGTGATCAAGCGCCAGCCCTTCCCGTCACCGAACGGCGGCCGCTTCCTGTTCAATGAGGCGGGTTACCAGCGCTACGACAGCCTGGCGGTCGATGCCGAGGGCAACATCTGCATCGCGACGCTGATGAAGGGAGCCATCACGGTGGTGTCGCCGTCGGGGAAGCTGGTCCGGAGCGTGAAGATGCCCGACGTCTATACGACCAACATCTGCTTCGGCGGCCCCGACATGCGGACGGCCTACATCACGCTCTCCGGCATCGGCCAACTCGTTTCGATGCCGTGGCCGGAGGCCGGGCTGAAGCTCAACTTCGGCTGACGGTCACGATCCGCCCGCCCGCAATCCGGCGAGCGCGTCGGCGATCGCGGTTGCGCCCTCCTGCAGCGGCTCGAGGAAGCGGGATACGACGCCCGCTTCGTCGATCGAGTTGCGCAGATACATGAGGTTCACGCTGCCGACCGCCGCTCCGTCAAGAAGGATCGGCAGCCCGATCGCGGACGCCGTGCCGTTGTACGAGCTGTTCGCATAGTCGGGGTTCATCGTGGCGTAGCCGTTGCGCCGCACGGTCGCCAGGAGCCGCTTCAGCTTTTCAGGCTGGCGGATGACGGCGTTCCACGGATCATCCGAGGTGCTGAGCGCGTCGAGCGCCGAAGCGCGCGTGGCCTCGTCGCAGAAGGCGAGGAACGCCATTCCCAGCGAGGTTCCGAGGAGGGGCGCGCGGTAGCCGGGGCGCCGGTTGAAATGCACGAAGCCCTCGCCGCGACTGGTGCGCGCCACCACCATGGCGTCGCGGTCGAACACGGCGACGTCCGAGGGCCACTGGAGCTGCCGGTGCAGGCGCGCGAGCACTGGCGCGGCCACGAGCGCCATCTCCTCGTGCTTCTGGTAGCCGCTGCTGAGGTCCAGCGTGCGGCCGGTCGGGAGATAGATCGGCTGGCCGGGGAGCCGGCTGACGAAGCCAGCGTGGATCAGCGTCTCGAGCATCCTGACGATCGTCGGGCGGTTGAGGCCCGTTTCCCGGAAGATGTCGCCCACGCTCGCCTGCTTGAGGCGGTTGACGGCGAGCAGGACGTCAAGGGCGCGCAGCACGGCCGTGACAGGCTGGAACGAGGGCATTGAACCTTCTCCGTTGCGTCGTCGACCACCAGCCGTCGTCCCGTCCGGCGATTGCAATGTCCAACGCTTGATGCCTATAATGAATAGCCGTTTCATAGAATGAAACACAAGAAGAATTGCTCGGGAGGTTCGATTTGGCGGATGCGACGACCGAAGCGGAACTGGAGACGCCGACCATGGCGCCTGCTTCCGCCGGTCCGCTCGACGGGCTGAAGGTCCTGGACCTGTCGCGAGTCCTGGCCGGCCCCTGGGCGTCGCAGATCCTCGGCGATCTCGGCGCGGAGGTCTGGAAGATCGAGCGGCCCGGCCAAGGCGACGACACCCGCACCTGGGGCCCTCCCTTCCTGAAGGGCGCCGAGGGGCAGTCTGACGCCGCCTATTTCCTCTGCGCCAACCGCAACAAGCGAAGCGTCGCCATCGATTTCGGCCGGCCGGAAGGCGCGGAGATCGTCCGGCGCATGGCAGCCGCCGCCGATATCGTCGTCGAGAACTTCAAAACGGGCGCGCTCGCCCGCTACGGCCTCGATTACAAGTCGCTTTCGGCAATCAACCCGCGCCTGGTCTACTGCTCGGTGACCGGCTTCGGTCACACGGGGCCCTACGCGTCACGTGGCGGTTACGACTTCCTCATCCAGGGGATGAGCGGCCTCATGAGCGTGACCGGGCGGCCGGACGGCGAGCCTGGGGCTGGCCCGATGAAGGTCGGCCTGCCGGTGAGCGACTTGTTCACGGGCCTTTACGCGGCGACTTCCATCCTTGCCGCCCTGCGACATCGCGATGCGACCGGAGAGGGCCAGCACATCGACTGCGCGCTCCTGGACAGCCAGGTCGCGGTGCTCGTGAACCAGGGCATGAATCACATCGTCGGCGGTCTGACGCCGCGCCGCCTCGGGAACTCGCACCCCAACGTGGTGCCCTACCGGGATTTCGAGACGTCGGACGGTCATGTCCTCGTAGCCTGCGGAAACGACGGGCAGTTCCAGAGCCTGTGCAAGCTCCTGGGCCTGACCGAACTCGCGGCCGATCCGCGCTTCCGCAACAATGTCGGACGACTGAAGGACAGGGGGGAGCTCGAGGAGAAGCTCGCCGCCGCCATCCGCGGCTGGACGTCCGCCGAGTTCTTCGCCGGCATGGAAAAAGCCGGGGTGCCGGGTGGTCCGATCAACCGCGTCGATCAGATCCTCGCCGACCCGCAGATCGCGGCGCGCGGCCTGCTGAAGAAGATGGAGCGCAGCGACGGCACTCCGGTCACGGTGATCGGATTTCCGGGGCAGCTGTCGCGGACGCCCGCGACCTACCGGATCGCGCCCCAAACGCATGGGGAGGATACGGACGCCGTGCTCGCCGAGTTCGGCATCGACGAGGCGACCGGCGAGCGGCTTCGGCGCGAGGGCGTGATCCATGCGGCCGGTCGCTGACGACCACGCCCGCGTACCGTCAGACGGTTGCCGGCGGCAGCAGGCGGCGTTCCTGCCAATGGGCGAGCCATTCGGCGAGCGATTTCTCCGTATCGATGCACTCGCCGAAGCCCGCCTGGCGAATCTTGATCGTCGAGAGCAGCGACGAGGTCGAGTGGGTGCGGGAGAAGGCGAAGTCGGCGAACTGCCAGGATCCGCTGACCAGCCGATCGAGCGGCACGGGCTCAAGGCCGTAGCGCTCTACGATCGCCTGCCACGTCGCGGCTCGGCCCGGCATGATGCGGGCGAGCGGCATCGGATGCGGCAGGCCGACCGGCATGGAGAAGGCGCGCGCAATCACCGGCCAGACGTTCTCCCAGGTAAAGACGTCCCCGTTCGCCACGTTGAAGATCTGGTTCTGCGCCGCGGGCGTGCGACCTGCCCACGCGATGGCGCTGGCGAGGAGCCGCGCATCCGTCGCCTCCGTCACGCGGGTGCCCGTCCCCGGGTAGACGAGCGGCAGCCCGAGCTCCCGGCTGATCGCCGCGTAGGCGCCGACGGCCGCGACCATGTTCATCATGCTCGGGTATCCGAAGCCGAGGACCACCTGCGGCCGGAACACCGTCCAGCTCCAGGCCTTCCCGGCCTGCCGCGCGGTCAGGAAGTCCTCCTGCGCCCAGTAGAAGTTCGGGTGGATGTGGCGCGGGGAGTCCTCGCGGGCCGGAACCGGAATCTGGCCGAGATGGACCCCGTAGGCCTTGGCGCCCTGGAGCAGCGTGACGTGGTGCAGCCCCGGGTTACCCGGCTCGACGGAATCCAGAAGGTTCGTCAGCATCGCGAGATTGACGGCGATCTGATCGTCCTCAAGCCAGCCCTCCGTCAGGTCGGGCTTCTCGAACAGAGCCGCGTAGACGATGTGAGTCACGCCCGTCAGCGCGGCGAGGCGATCACGGCACGATTGCGCGTCGGTCAGGTCCACCGCCAGATGCCCGGCGCCTGTCGCCGGGTCGGGCGGGCGCCGGGACAGCGCTACGACGTTCCATCCCCCTTCCGACAGGTATCGGTCGATCACCGCGCGGCCGACCAGGCCTCCGGCACCGGCCACGATCACTGTTCCCCTGTCGGCCATGCTCATCTCCGTTTGACAAGTAGTCTTGGATTGATTAGCCAAATCGAAAGCAAACTGCAATCTCATCAAAGGCAACAACGAAGTAACTTATAGACAAAACAACCAATTACTCTGGGAGGGAAACATGATTTCGAGACGAGGCGCTCTTGCCGGTTTGGTGGCCGCACCGATGCTCTCCCGCGCGGGTTTTGCGGCCGAGCCAGTCAAGGTCGGTGTCATCATCCCGCTCAGCGGCGGAGCCGGGCGCCAGGGCCAGGACGTCACCAACGCCATCACCAGCATGGCGGCGCTCATCAACGCCGAGGGTGGTGTGATGGGAAGGCCGGTCGAGCTTGTCGTCCGCGACGACGAGAGCACGCCGGCGATCGGCGTCGCCAAGGCAAACGAGCTTGCCTCAGCAGGCGTTGCGGTCGTGATCGAGGGCTGGAACAGCCCCGTGACGCTGGCGATGCAGTCGGTGCTGGCGCGCGCCAACGTCCTCGACATCACGATGATCTCGAAGGCCGACGGCATCCTGACCAGCGCCGCGAATCCTCTCGCCATCCGGCTGAACAGCGCCAACGCGCAGGACGCGGCGGTGATCGCGAAGTATCTCGGAAGCAAGTGGAAGACGGGCCGCCTCGTCTTCGTCACCGAGAACGACGCCTACGGTAACGGCGCCCAGCAGGGCATCGAGGCCGAAATGAAAAAGCAAGGCGTCGGCCTGACGGTCGCCCAGACACTGAAGTTCCCGTTTCCGCAGACCGACTTCCGCGTCGAGGTCACGAGCATTCGGGACGCGAAGCCGGACGTGGTCGTCAGCATCAATGCGAACGAGGGCGCGGGCCTGCCGGCATTCCTGCAGCAATATGCGCAGGCCAATGTCGGCGCGCAGGTGATCTGCTCCGTCGGCACCGTGAGTCCCAGCGTGATCGAGACGGCCGGCCCCTCGGCGAACGGGCTCATCAGCGCCGATGTCTACTTCCCGGATGCCGAGCCTTTCGCCAGCAACCCGGAAAACAAGCGCTTCGTCGCGCAGATGCAGAAGCAGTTCAAGACCGACCCCGACAAGTTTGGAGCGCTCGGCGCGGCGTCCCTTCAGGTCTGGGCCAAGGCCGTCGAGCAGGTGAAGACCTTCGAGCGCAAGGCCGTCGCCGGTGCGATCCGCGGTCAGGAGATCAAGGGCACGATCTTCGGCGACGTCCGCTTCGACGAGCGCGGCCAGATGAGCCAGACCTACGAAGTGTTCACCGTCAAGGACGGGAAAATTGTCGTCCTCCCGAGCTGACATGCCGGGCCCGATCCTGTCCGTGGAGGGCCTGTCTGTCCGCTTCGGCGGCTTTCAGGCCCTGAAGGACGTGTCGTGGTCGGTCGCGCCTGGCCGGATCCTCGGGATCATCGGGCCGAACGGCGCCGGCAAGAGCACCTGCTTCATGGCCGCCACCAACATGGTGTCGCATGACGGGACGCTCACGCTGGACGGGCAGGATGTGACCCATCTGCGTCCCGACGCCCTGCCCCGGCTCGGCCTCCGGCGCACATTCCAGCAGAACGCCTTCTTCGGCGGGATGAGCGTGCTCCAGAACATGGCCGGCGCATTGCTCGACAAGCCGCCGAGTTCGCTCGCAGAGTCGGTTTTCCTGCCATGGGCGGAGGCGACGCGGCGGCGCGAAATCGAGGCCGAGGCACGGGCGCATCTCCTGCGTTTCAATATCGCCGAGGAATTGCACGACAGGCTGCCGGGTGAGTTGTCCTATGGCACTCAGCGCATGCTCTCGATCGCGCTCGCGGCCGCACCGGGGGCCAGGGTTGTGCTCCTCGATGAGCCTGCGGCAGGGCTCGGCGGACGCGACATGCTCGCGCTGCGCGATCTGCTCATCCGGATGCGAGCCGGCGGCCTCGCGATCGTTCTCATCGAGCATCACATGGATCTCGTGATGGAGCTGGCCGACGAGGTGCTCGTCATCGAGCTCGGCGAGACCATCGCTCATGGGAGGCCTGCCGCGATCCAGGCGGATCCGCGCGTACTCGAAGCCTACCTCGGGAAGGCCGCATGAGCGCCCGGCTCGAGGTCCGTGACCTGCGCGTCAGTTACGGCGCGAGCGGCGCGGTCGCGGTCGACCGGCTGGTGGTCGAGCCCGGGACGCTTGCGGCGGTGATCGGCGCGAATGGCGCCGGCAAGTCCACGCTGATCAACGCGATCGCGAACTGGTCCCGCGCAGAGCCGCGTATCGCAGGCGAGGTCCTGGTCGACGGAGAGAACGTCGCCAAGTTGCCGGCGCACGAGCATGTCCGGCGCGGTCTCCAACTCGTCCCCGAAGGCCGGGGCGTGTTCATGGGTCTGACGGTCGAGGAGAATCTCCGGGCCGGCGCCTCGCCGGTCTCGGAAGCCGGCCGGCGGGCCTATTCCGTCGAGGACGTCTTCGCATTGTTTCCGCGTCTCGGCGAGCGTCGGGCCAACCTTGGCGGCTCCTTGAGCGGCGGCGAACGCCAGATGCTGGCGGTGGGCCGCGCGCTTCGGATGGCACCGAAGATCCTCCTGCTCGACGAACCCTCCATCGGGCTTGCGCCGCGCCTCGTCTCGGTCCTGCTGAAGACGATCCGCACGCTGGTCGACGGCGGCCTCACGGTACTGCTCGTCGAGCAGAATGTCCGCGCCGCCATGGAGGTTACGGACTTCGTCCACCTTCTCGAACGTGGCCGCGTCATCGCAAGCGGCACGGCGGATTCGATGCGCGACGATCCGCGCATCGTCGAGGCCTATCTCGGAGGCAGCCACGGATGAACGTGTGGCAGCAGATCGTAAACGGGCTCATCATCGGGCACGCCTACGCGCTTGTCGCGGTCGGCTGGACGATGCTGCTCGGCGCCGCCCGTCTGGTGAATTTCGGCCACGGCCAGATGTACATGGTCGGGGCCTTCGTGGCCTGGTGGTTCATGTCGGCCACCGGCATGCCCTATCTCCTGGCCATCGTGGCTTCGGTCGCGGTGGGGGCGCTGATCGGCGCGGTCATGCAGCGCCTGCTTCTCGGGCTTACACTGTCTCAGGACCTCGTCAGCCTGATGATCGTGACGCTCGGCTTCGGGCAGATCCTCGAGGGCGGTGCCGGCCTCGCGTTCGGGCCGAAGCCGCAGGCGCTCGTGAGCCCCTTCCAGCAGATGTCGCTCCACATCGGCCCGGTCTGGTTCACCGTTCAGGACGCGATGCTCGTCGTCGCCGCCATCGCGGTGTTCCTCGCCCTGCAATACGTCCTCAACCGCACCCGCTTCGGGACGGCCGTCCGGATGGTCGCCGAGGATCCGGCGCTGACGCGCCTCGGCGGGATCGAGATCTCGAAGGTCTACATGGGCATCTTTGCCTTCGAGGGCGCGGCAGTCGCTTTCGCGGCGACCCTCGTCGCGCCCCGCACGCCGATCCTCACCTCCATGGGGTTCGAGCAGGTCATCATGACCTTCGTGGTCGTGGTCCTCGGCGGCATCGGCAGCGTTGCGGGCAGCTACGTCGCGGGCATCGCCATCGGGTTGTTCACCGCCCTCTTCGGCGCGCTTGTCTCGCCGGCCTACACGACAGCCGCCGTCTTCGCGGTCCTGATCGCCGTCATGGTGCTGCGGCCTGGCCAACTCGCCGCCTCCGCGAGCTTCGCCCGATGACCGCGCTTCCGCCTGCCGCGCGCCTTCCCGCCATCCTGGCACTCGCCATCATAGGCTTCCTTCTGCCGCGGCTGCTGGGAGGCTCGAACCTCGTCTACGACACGCTGGTCGTCATCGCGATCTTCGGGGCGATGTCCTACGGGCTCGACATCATCCTATCGGATCTCGGCGAGATCAGCCTCGTCCATACGGCGTTCTTCGCCTCGGGCGCCTACGCGGCTGCGATCCTGACCGTGACCTTCGGCCAGAGCGCCTGGGTCGGGTTGGTCGGAGCTATCGGCGTCTCGCTCGCGCTGGCGGTGGTCCTCGGAATCATCACGCTTCGCACGCGTGAATTCGCCTTCTCGCTCGTGACCTATGCGGCGTCGGTGGTGCTGATGAGCATCGCGGCGAACTGGGACTTCCTGGGGGGATCCGACGGCATCGTCGGCGTACCGCCGCTCGACCTCTCGATCGGCCCGCTCACGCTGACCGCTGCCCAGAATGCCGAGTTCTGGCCCTACGCCTACGCCCTCCTCCTCCTGACCCTGTACTTCGTCCATCGCTTCCGTCGTTCGAGCCTCGGCCAGGCCGCCCTGATGGTGCACATGAACCCCCGGCTCGCGGCCATGTGCGGCCTCGACCCGAACCGCGTGCGCCTGAAAGTCTTCATCGTCTCAGCGCCGATCAGCGCGCTCGCCGGCTGGCTCTACGCCTTCCAGCGCTCCTATGTCGGAACGGACCTATTCGAGACCTACTTCCTCGTCCTGATGCTGACCGGCGTCATCATTGCAGGCCGACGGATCCTCCTTGGGCCACTTCTCGGCACGGCTCTCCTCCTGTCGCAGAAGAGCTTCGCGTCCCTCGGCGCCTATGGGGACAAGCTCGTCCTCGGCATCGTGCTCGTCACGGTTCTCTGCCTCAACCCGCGCGGGCTCGCAGCCCTCCGCTTCCGCCGGCGGCCCGCCCCCGCGCCCGAGGACGACGGCGCGGCCTACACGTCACCCGCAGCAAGGAGCCAGCATGGCTGACCCACAAGGCGCCCCTCTCGGTCCGGAGGCGCAGTTCAAGGCTTATCTCGCGCAAGGCCAGTTCATGATCCAGCGGAGCCGCTCGACCGGCCGCCACGTCTTCTACCCTCGCGTGGCCGTGCCAGGCAGCGGCGAGACGGATCTCGAATGGGTGCCGGCGTCCGGTGACGGGACGGTTTACGCGATCACGATCAACCGTACGCGGGAGGGCGGCTACAACATCGCGCTCGTCGACCTCGAGGAAGGCCCCCGCCTGATGACGCGTATCGAGGGCGTCGACACGGTCGCGATCGGGACACGGGTGAAGGCCCGCATTACGCCCATCGACGGCGAACCGGCAATCGTCTTCGACGTCGCGAACCAGGGCTGACATCATGACGGGAGCATTGCGCGGTCGCGCCGCCATCGCGGGCATCGCCACGGCCGGCACCGGGGAAGCCCCGGGCCGCACCTCCATCGAGATCCTGGGCGAGGCCGCAATCGGAGCGTTGGCCGATGCCGGGCTATCGCTCGGCGACGTAGACGGAGTCTTCGCGGCGACCGGCGTGCACGGCCTGCCGGCACTCTCGGTCGCCGAGTATCTCGGCATCAAGCCCCGCTTCATCGAAGGCACGAATATCGGGGGCTCCTCGTTCGAGAACTACCTCCTGACGGCTGCGGCGGCGCTCGATGCCGGCCTCTGCGACGTGGCGTTGATCGCCTACGGGTCGAACCAGCGCACGGCGGGCGGCAAGCTCGTCTCGATGAGTGAGTCGCAATGGCACGAGGTGCCCTACCGGCCGCGTCATCCGATCACCGGCTACGCCATGGCGGCCGCCCGGCACATGCACCAATACGGCACGACGCGCGAGGAGATGGCAGCCGTCGCGGTTGCAGCCCGCAAATGGGCGAACCGCAATCCTGCCGCCTTCGCGCGCGGACCTCTGACGATTGAGGACGTGCTGAAGAGCCGGATGGTCAGCGACCCGCTGAGCGTGCTCGATTGCTGCCTCGTGACCGACGGTGCCGCCGCCTGCGTGATGGTGCGCGCCGACCGCGCGCGCGATCTGAAGCAGAAGCCCGTCTACATGCTGGGCGCGGGTGTCGCGGCCTGGCACCGCTCGGTGGTGCAGATGCCCGACCTGACGGTCACGGCAGCCTCGGAAAGCGGCCCTCGCGCCTTCGCGATGGCGGGCGTGAGCCCGAAGGATGTCGACCTGCTGATGCTGTACGACGCCTTCACCATCAATACGATCCTCTTCCTCGAGGATCTCGGCTACTGCCCCAAGGGCGAAGGCGGCCGCTTCGTCGCAAGCGGCGCGATCGACCCGGGCGGCGCCCTCAACGTCAACACCAATGGCGGCGGGCTCTCCTGCATCCATCCGGGCATGTACGGCCTCTTCCTGATCGTCGAGGCGGTGACTCAGCTCCGGGGCCAAGCCGGTGAACGACAGGTCGAGGCGGAGATCGCGCTCTGCCACGGCAACGGCGGCACGCTCGCCTCCCAGGCGACAGCCATCCTCGGCACAGCAGCGACCCTCTGAGCCATGGCGTTCACCTACGAATCCCTCATGGCGTACGAGATCCCCGAGGTGAGGCAGCGCCTCACCGAGCGGGACACCGTCTTCTACGCCCTCTCGGTCGGGTTCGGTCAGGATCCGATGGACACGCGGCAGCTCGACTTCGTCGATGCGCACCGCAGCCTGAAGGCCGTCCCGACGCAGTCGGTGGTGCTCGCGCATCCGGGCTTCTGGATGGCCGATCCGAAAACCGGGATCGACGCCGTCCGCGTGGTCCATGGCGAGCAGCGCATAGCCATGCATCGTCCCCTCCCCGTCTCAGGCGAGGTCGTCGGCAAGACGCGTATCGTCGGGCTCGTCGACAAGGGGCCGGGACGAGGCGCCCTGATGTATTCCGAGAAGGAGGTCCGCGACGCAGGCACCGGCGACCTCCTCGCGACGACGCGGAGCACGACCTTCCTGCGCGGCGATGGTGGGTTCGGCGGGCCGGAGGGGCCGGTCGAGGCCCCGCATGCACTGCCCGACACGTCCCCGGACGAAACTGTGGACGTGGCGACCCGGCCGGAGCAGGCGCTCTATTACCGGCTGAACGGGGACGACAACCCGCTCCACGCCAATCCTTCCATCGCTGAGAAAGCCGGGTTCCCCCGACCGATCCTGCATGGGCTCTGCACGCTGGGTGTGGTCGGGCATGCCCTGCTGCGTATCCTCGGCGACTACGACGCGGCCCGCTTCCGCAGCCTTGCCATGCGGTTCTCCGCGCCCGTCTTCCCCGGCGAGACGATCCGGGTCGAGATCTGGCGCGACGGCTCGTTCCGGGCGTCGGTTCCGGAGCGTGGGGTCGTGGCCGTGAACAACGGCCTCGCGGTCTTCGCGTCGAGCGCAGGGTGATCACGTGGGCGACACGACAACCCCCAATCCGGGCGTAGAGCCCGTTCTCCTCGAGAGCCGAAACGCATCCGTTGCCATCCTGACCCTCAACGAGCCGACAAAGCGGAACGCGCTCTCGCCTGCGCTCCGCGTTGCGCTCGCGGAGGCGATCGACCGGATAGAGCGCGATCCCGAGATCCGCGCCGTCGTGCTGACGGGCGGCCCCATGGTCTTCAGCGCGGGGGGCGACCTCACGGCAATGCGGAACGACGGGTTGGCGGCCGGGCGCGAGCGGTTCCGCCTCCTGCACGGGATCGTCCGCTCGATCGTGAAGTCGAGCAAGCCGTACGTCGCGGCGGTCGAAGGGCCGGCGGCCGGAGCGGGATTCAGCCTGGCCCTCTGCTGCGACACGATCGTCGCGGGCGCAGGCGCCCGCTTCATCGCGTCCTTTCCGAAGGTCGGCCTCGTCGCGGATGCCGGGCTCCTCCTGACGCTGCCGGCCCGGGTCGGAATCGGCCGCGCCCGCCAGATCCTGCTCTACGCGGAGCCCATCTCGGCGGAGGCGGCCGAGCGCATCGGCCTCGTTGACGAGGTCGTGCCCGACGGGGCCGCTCTTGAGCGAGCCGTGGCCCGCGCCCGCGCCTTCGAGGCGCTCGCACCTCTCTCGACAGCAGTCGCCAAGGAGGCGCTCGCCGGCAGGCTCGACGAGGTGCTCGATTGGGAGAGAAGCGCCCAGGCCGCGCTCTTCCAGACCTCCGACCACGCTGAGGGCAAGGCGGCCTTCCTCGATAAGCGACCGCCCATCTTCCAGGGACGCTGACCTTGAACACTGACCGATCCGATGAAACCGCGGGCGACATGCTCCGCGAGTCGACCGAGCGCCTGCTCGCCGACGTCGTCACGTCTGCGGCACGCGCCCAGGTCGCGGCGGGCGAGTTCCCGCAGGACCTGTGGTCGGCCGTCGAGGAACTCGGGCTGCCCTCGGCGCTCCTGCCGGAAGAAGCCGGAGGATTCGGCGTCCCCATCGACGAGGCGCTGCCACTCCTGATGGTTGCCGGGGAGCACGCGCTCCCGCTGCCGCTCGCCGACACAATGCTGGCGGGCCTCCTGCTGTCGAAGGCCGGGCTCGAGATCCCGGCCGGGCCGTTTGCCGTCGCGCCGGCCGCGGACATCACCCTTGACGCGTCAGGCCGTGCATCCGGGCAGGCCCGCAACGTGCCGTGGGGCCGTCATGCCCGCGCCGTTGTTGCGCTCGCGGGTTCCGCATCCGGAACGGCCGTGATCTGCCTGCCGCAGTCGGCACTCAGCGTCGAGCCGAATACCGGTATCGCGGGAGAGCCGCGCGACGATCTGCGCTTCGAAGGTGCCGCGGCCGCGACCGCGAAGGTCGCCTTCGGGGCGCGAGAGTGGCGGGCAGCCGGTGCTGCGACCCGAGCGCTGCTCATGGCAGGAGCACTGCGCAGCGTCACCGCGATGACGGCGCAGTACGCGCAGGAGCGCAAGCAGTTCGGGCGGGCGCTCGGAAAATTCCAGGCCATCCAGCAGAGCCTTGCGGTGCTCGCCGGCCAGACTGCTTCTGCAGTAGCGGCCGCCGGGATCGCGGCCGAGGCGATCGCCGCCTGGGACGACAGCCTCCTGCCGGCAGTCGCGGCCGCCAAGGTCCGAACCGGCGAGGCAGCCGGCGCCGGAGCCGCCATCGCGCACCAGGTCCATGGCGCGATCGGCTTCACGCAGGAGCACCGCCTGCACGAGTTCACCCGTCGGCTATGGGGATGGCGCGACGAGTTCGGGCGCGAGGCCGAATGGGCACGCGAACTCGGCCGCCATCTCGCCGCCGCCGGCCCCGACGGGCTCTGGCCTGCGCTGACGACCGTCTGACGGATCGAAAATGTCCAGATTCACTTTTCCGCCTCCCCCGCCCTCCCCCGGAGGCGAAGCCTTCCGAGCCGAGGTCCGCACTTTCCTCCAGCAGGAGCTTGCGGACAGGCCGCCCATCGATCGCGCCCAGAGCTGGAACGGCAATGATCCGGCCTTCTCTCGCAAACTCGGCGAGCGGGGCTGGCTTGGTCTCACCTGGCCGAAACGCTACGGGGGCCACGAGCGCTCCGCGTTGGAACGCTACGTCCTCCTCGAGGAATTGCTCGCCGCGGGTGCGCCGGTCGGCCTGCACTGGATCGCCGAGCGGCAGAGCGGCCCGAGCATCCTTCGCTTCGGCACGGAGGAGCAAAAACTCTCCATCCTGCCTCGTATCGCGGCCGGAGAGTGCTTCTTCTGTATCGGCATGAGCGAGCCGGATACCGGCTCGGATCTCGCCTCCGTGCGGACCCGTGCCGTGCGCGAGCCGGGCGGCTGGCGCGTCAACGGCACCAAGCTCTGGACCACGAACGCCCACCATTGCCACTACATGATCCTGTTCTGCCGCACTGGGCCCGTCGTCCCTGAGCGGCGGCACGCGGGAACGAGCCAGTTCCTCGTCGATCTGACCCTCCCCGGCATCACGATCCGGCCGGTCCGCAACCTCACGGGCGAGCACCACTTCAACGAGGTCGTGTTCGACGACGCGCTCCTGCCCGAGGATTCGATCCTCGGCCGCGAGGGCGAAGGCTGGGCGCAAGTCACGGGCGAGCTCGCCTACGAGCGGAGCGGGCCGGAGCGCTTCCTGTCCTCGTTCCAGCTCCTGGTGGAGCTCGTGCGCGTGATGTCGGAAGCGCCCGGTGACGCGCGAGCGGAGATCGCACTGGGCCGGCTCGGCGCGCAACTCGTCACGCTTCGGCGCATGTCGCGCTCCGTCGCTGGCATGCTCCAGGCCGGCGCCGACCCGGCGCTCGAGGCCGCCATGGTGAAGGACCTCGGCGCGCTGCTCGAACAGGAGATCCCCGAGATCGCGCGCGACCTCGTCGCCGATGGCACGGATAGCCCGGCTGCGCGGCAGTTCGAGCGCGTGCTCGCCTACACGACCATGCACGCCCCCTCCTTCTCGCTGCGCGGGGGCACGCGCGAAATCCTGCGCGGCATCATCGCCCGCGGCCTCGGGCTGCGCTGAGACGCCCCCTCCGGAGACAAAATCTATGAACGACGCAGTGCTCTACGAGACCGATGGCGGCATCGTCACGCTCACCCTCAACCGGCCGGAGAAGCGGAACCCGATCTCCGAACGAGACGTGGTCGAAGGCCTCGTCGCGGCGCTCGGCCGCGTGCAGGCCGACGAGAGCGTCCGGGCCGTGATCCTCACCGGTGCCGGCAGCGCGTTTTCGTCCGGTGGTGACCTGCGGGCCATGGAGGCGGCGCTCGACGAGCGCACCCGCAACCCCACCAGCACGATCGCCTATTACACGGACGGCATCCAGCGCATCCCGCTCGCCTTCGAGGCGCTCGACGTGCCCGTGATTGCGGCCGTGAACGGCCCGGCGATCGGCGCGGGGACCGACCTCGCCTGCATGTGCGACCTGCGCATTGCCGCCGAGGAGGCGCGGTTCGCCGAAAGCTTCGTCAAGATCGGCATCATCCCCGGCGACGGCGGCGCCTGGCTCCTGCCGCGCATCGTCGGGTGGTCGAAGGCCTGCGAGATGGCGTTCACGGGCGACATCCTCTCGGCCGAGGAGGCGCTCGCCTGCGGGCTCGTGTCCAAGGTCGTGCCGGGGCCCGAGCTGATGGACGCGGCCCGCAAGCTTGCGGGACGCATCGCGGTGAACCCGCCGCTCGCGGTGCGGGCCACGAAGCGCCTGCTGCGCGAGGGCCGCTTCGCGCGGCTCGACACGCTGCTGCAACTCTCAGCATCCGCGCAGGCCATCGCGCACACGACGGCCGAGCATCGCGAGGCGCTCGCCAAGGCACTGGCACCGCGGCCGAAGCGCTAAGTTCAGCCGATTGCGAGCGACAACATGATCAAGGGAGAACGATCGATGGCAGGCTGGATGGCATGGCGCGTCCTGGGTGCGCTGGCTGCGGCGGCGGTGTTCGCTGGGCCGCCCGCCCGGGCCTCCGACTACCCGGTGCGGCCGGTAACGCTGGTCGTGCCGTTCCCGGCGGGCGGGACGACGGATGTCGTGGCGCGACTATTGGCGGAGCGGCTTACGCCGGGCCTCGGCCAGCAGATCGTGATCGAGAACCGCGGCGGCGCCTCGACCACCATCGGGGCGACGGTCGTGGCCAATGCCCAGAAGGACGGCTACACGCTGCTCCTGGCGAGCGCGAGCACCTTCACGACGATCCCGCATGTCATGAAGGTGCGCTACACCCTGGCCGACTTCGAGCCGATCTCTATGGTCGTGAAGGTCCCGTTCGCCTTCGTCGTGAAGAAGGATTTTCCGGCCAAGACGCTGGCCGAGTTCCGCGCCCATGCGCTGGCGCGGCCGACCGCCGTCAACAACGCCACCAACGGGCCGGGAAGCCTCGTCCACCTCGCTGGCGAGGTCGCCGCCAGGGAACTCGGCGTCAAGGTTACGCACGTCCATTACCGCGGCGCGGCGCCCGCCACGCAGGACATGATGGCCGGCATTGTCGACAGCAACGTCGAGGCTCTCACCAACGCGGTCCCGAACGTGCAGGCCGGCGCCTACCGGGCGCTCGCCGTTCTCAGCCCCCAGCGCCTGCCGCAAATGCCGGACGTGCCGACCTTCGCCGAGCTGGGCTACCCGAAGGTCCAGGCCGAATCCTGGTTCGCCGTGCTGGCGCCGGCCGGAACGCCGGCCGAGGTGACCGCCCGCCTGAGCGCAGAGATCGACAAGGTCGTCCGCTCGCCCGACTTCGCGAAGCGCATGGAGGAGATCGGCAACGTCGCCGTGCCGATGAGCCCGGCCGAGTTGAAGGACTTCATCGCCAAGGAAAGCACCCTCTGGGGCGGAGTGATCCGCGAGGCTGGCGTCAAGATCGAGAACTGAGCCGGGCAGAGCCCGACCGCAGAGTCGTAAGCAGGAAGGTTTCGAGGATGAACAAACTGAACCCTATGTCCCTTGCCGACCGGACGGTGCTGGTCACCGGAGCAGGCCAGGGCATCGGCTTCGGCGTGGCGAAGCTCGCCTCCGATCTGGGAGCGAATGTGGTCCTGGCGGACATGAACCCAGACGCGCTCAAGTCCGCAGCGGCCTCGTTCCCGGATGGCCGCGTGCTCACCGGTGCGGGTGATGTAGCCGATCCGGACTTCGTGGAGGGGCTCGTCGAGCGCGCCACGCAGACGTTCGGGGTGGTGGACGGACTGGTCAACACGGCCGGCATCACCCGTCCGGCCATGATCGAAAAGATGACGGTCGCGCAGTGGGAGCAGGTTCTCCGCGTCCACCTCACAGGAGCGTTCCTGTGCATGCAGGCGGTCGGCCGCCGGTTGATCGCGCGGCACAAGGCGGGCCAGCCGGTCGCAGCGGCGATCGTCAACATCTCGTCGGATGCCGGCCGGCAGGGAACGATCGGCCAGATCAACTACAGCGCCGCTAAGGCCGGAATACTCGGCGCTACGATGAGCGCCGCGCGCGAATGGGCCCGCTACAACATCCGGGCGAACACGGTCTCGTTCGGCATGGTCGAGACGCCGATGACGGAAGTGATCCGGGGCGAGAAGTTCCGCGACACCTACCTTGCCAAGATTCCGCTTGGCCGCTGGAGCACACCTGATGAGGTTGCGCCTCCCGTCTGCTTCCTCCTGTCGAACGGTGCATCCTTCATCACCGGCCAGAGCCTGTCCGTGAACGGCGGTAGCGAGATGAACGCCTGAGGCGCGGCCACAAGCGCGGCTTTCGCTTGTCCGCGTACATACTAACGAGTATCATGTTTTTGAGACCCACAACGGGCTTCGCGAGAGGGAGAAACGTTATGAGATGGTCCGGCCTTGCAGCGTTCACGCTGGGGTTGGCGGTCGCGACCGCCGCCGCGGCGCAGTCGGGGCCGCCCATCCGCATCGGCGTCCTCTCGGATCTCGGCGGGGGCTTCGCCGACGTGAGCGGCCCGGGCTCCGTCCTGGCTGCGAAGATGGCGGCGGAGGACTACCGGGCCAAGCATCCCGGCCGGGCCGTCGAGGTGATCTCGGGCGATCACCAGAACAAGGCCGATGTCGGCTCGACCATTGCCCGCCGCTGGGTCGACACGGAAGGCGTCGACCTCATCATCGACGTGCCGAACTCGGCCGTCGCGCTCGCGGTGAGCGAGATCGTCAAGAATGCGAACCGCACCTTCCTGGTGACGGGCGGCGTGTCGAGCGCGCTGACCGGCGCGCAATGCTCGCCCAACACGGTGCATTACTCGATCGACACCTGGACGATGGCGAACGTCCCGACCCAGGCGCTCGTGCAGCAGGGCGGAAAGACCTGGTTCTACGTCTCCGCCGATTACGCCTTCGGCCATGACATGCAGCGCCAGTCGACTCGTGCTCTCGAATCCGCCGGCGGAAAGGTGGTCGGCAGCGTCAACTACCCGCTGAACACGATGGATTACTCGTCCTTCCTCCTTCAGGCCCAGGCGTCCAGGGCCGACGTGATCGCGCTTGCAGCCGCCAACGGCGACTTCGTCAACGCGATGAAACAAGCGGTCGAATTCAACCTAACGGGCGGCGAGCAGAAGGTCGTCGGCCTCGCCGTCTACATCTCCGACATCGTGTCTCTCACCTCGAAGGTGGCGAAGGGCGCCGTCGTGACCAACAACTGGTACTGGGACCTGAACGACGAGACGCGCGAGTTCACGGCGCGGTTCTCGAAGCGGTTCAACGGCAAGGTGCCGACCAGCCTCCAGGCGGGAGCCTACGCGGCCGTGTACAACTTCCTCGCGGCTGCCGACGAGGCCAAGACGTCCTCGGACGGGCGCGCGGTCGTTGCGAAGATGAAGGCGCGGCCGAACCTGGACCCGATCTTCGGTGAATCGACCATCCGGGCCGATGGCCGGCGCACGTCGCCGGTCTATGTCTGGAGCGTCAAGGATCCGACGCCTGAGAAGAAGTTCGACCTGTACCAGCCGATCAGGACTGTTCCGGTTGCCGAGGCCTACCGCCCGCTCGCGGAAGGAAATTGCCCGCTCGTCACCGCGGCGAAGTAGCGGAGCGCATCAAGGCCGGGTCGGGGTTGCTGGCCGGCAAGCCATCAGCAGCCCCATCCGGCCTTCCTGGGCGACGCTGCCGTCGCCCTTCACCAGCGTCATCTCGCGGTCCACGATGCCGCGAGTGCCCGACCGCGAGGGCGTCTTGCCGGCGATGCGCATGCGCAACGTGAGCCGGTCGCCGACAAAGATCGGCGCACGAAAGCGCCAGTCCTGGATGTCGGTCAGTGCGATGGAGCCCTCCGAAAGAGCTTCGAACTGGCCGAAGAGACCGAGCACGACGGCTATTCCGAACGGCCCCTGCAGGATCCGCTGACCGAACGGCGATGCTGCCGCGAAATCCGGATCCACGTGGATCGGATGGCGGTCGCCGGACACCTCTGTGAAGACGCGGAGGTCCTCCTCCGTTACGATCCGCTCGCCGCTCAGGAAAACGCTGCCGACGACGACATCCTCGAAGAAGAGGGATGATCCCGCGCTCACGGCCCGGCCCGAACAGCGTGAAGCACGAAGGTCGCCATCTCGTCCGCGATCCGATCGCGTGACTTGCGAGTTTCGTCGGGGCGCGGATGATACCACACCGTCATCCAGTTGAGCGCACCGAGCACCGGCTTCACCAGGAGGCGCGGCTCACTTTCACGGAACTCAGCGGATTCGATGCCGTCCCTGAGAACCGTGACGTAGAGGTCCTGGAACTGCGTCCGCATTGCCATCAGCTCGGTCAGGACATCGCGCTGAGACGGCGTGGTTCGCCCCGTGAGATGCAGCTCGACGCCCTGGTTGAGGACGCGCTGTGTCGGCAGGTGCTCCATCACCAGCATGGCGTGGGCGCGCGCCATATTAAACAGCCGCACAGCGGCAGGGTGTGCCGCCATGGCAAGCGGCCGCATGACCGCAAGGTTCATGGCCATCGCCTGCCGATGGATGTCGAAGAAGAGATCGGTCTTGCTGCGATAGTAGTAGTAAACCCGACCCTTCGTGGCGCCGAGAACATCCGCGACCGTGTCGATCGACGTCGCCGCGTAGCCATGCGCCATGAACGCAGTAGCGGCCGCGCGCAGGATCTCGGCGCGGCTTTCGTCGGCCCCGTTCCCGGCAGCGTCGTCGGGCCCTGCCCGTCCGGCTGCCCTGGAGCGGGCCCTGGTCCTTGTCTCCGAAGCCATCTTAGATCATCCGACCGTCAGCGCGCTCGCGGCCGGGAGGGCACGCCGCCCGACCGCGCTATCATCGCGCGCCCGACTGGCCAACCCGCCGCGGCAGCGTCATCCGGCCAGCCGCTCCTCGGCCTCCTTCGCCAGCACCGAGCGCTGGATCTTGCCGGTTGCGGTGCGCGGAAACTCAGTCACGAAGGAGACGTGCCGCGGCACCTTATAATCCGCCATGCGGTCCTTGCAGAAGCGGACGACCTCCTCGCCCGTGACCGCAGCGCCGGGATTGAGCTCGACAAACGCGTAGGCAACCTGGCCGAGGCGGTCGTCAGGCGCTCCCACGACCACCGAGGACCGGATGGCCGGATGCGCCGCGAGATGCTGCTCGATCTCGATCGGCGACGCATTGGTGCCGCCGATCTTCAGCATCTCCTTCAGCCGGCTCGTGATCGTCAGGTACCGGCGCTCGTCCAGGTTGCCGATGTCGCCGGTCCGCAGCCACCCGTCCGCCGTCACCGTCGCGCGGGTCGCATCCGGGTCCTTGTAGTAGCCGATCATGACCGTATCGCCCCGGCACCAGACCTCACCGTCCTGTCCGGCGGGCATCTCGGCCAGGGTCTCGGGATTGACGATCTTCACCTCGCAATCCGACAGCAAGGGCGCCTTGTTGCGGCAGCAGACCTCAACCGGATCGTCCCAGGCATTGAACGAG
This sequence comes from Enterovirga sp. CN4-39, assembly GCF_049446235.1. Lineage (NCBI taxonomy): Bacteria > Pseudomonadati > Pseudomonadota > Alphaproteobacteria > Hyphomicrobiales > Methylobacteriaceae > Enterovirga > Enterovirga sp. CN4-39. The sequence continues at coordinate 616,882 of NZ_JBMSEF010000001.1, forward strand.
GTGGAAATCGTGTTCTCCGTCATGCCGTAGGTCGACAGCAGCCGATCGAGGCCGAGCGTCCGCTTGATGCTCTCGAATGTCTCCTGCATCACGGCCGAGCCACCGATCCAGGCCGCCTTGAGCGACGAGGTGTCGGTCGGCCTCTCAAGCAACTCGCCGACCATGTCGTAGAAGTGGGTCGGGATGCCACCGAACATCGTCACGCGCTCGCCCGCGATGAGGCGGAGCGCCTCCTTCGTGTCCCACTGAACCATGGGAATGAGCGTCGCCCCGAGCGCGAGCGCCGGGATGAGGGCCATGAAGAGCCCGGCCGAATGGTAGAACGGCATGTGCGCCATCACGCGGTCGCCCGGCTCGACGCCCATCGCGGTGCCGACGCGCGTCGCCTGGCGAATGACGTGATGGCTGTGCATCACGCCCTTGGGCTTACCCGTCGTGCCCGACGTGTAGCAGATGAGGAGCATGTCGGGGGACTTCACGGCCGCCTCAGCTTCAGCGACGCCTCCCGTGCCTCCAGCCATGAGGTCGGCCGCCGTGATCGTGCCCGGCAGCGCCTTCTCGGCCTCCAGCACGACGGTGCGCAGCGCCGGTAGCTCCGGCACGGCGATCCGGCCCGGCGTACCCTCCGTGATCCCGGGTGCCATGCTCTTGAGCATGGCATGGAAGTCCGAGCGCCACATGCCCGGCATCATCACGAGCGCCTTCGCGTCGGATTGCTCGATCACGTAGCGCGCTTCGTCGAGCTTGTAGCGAGTGTTCACGGGCACGATGACGGCGCCGATCCGGGCCGCAGCGCAGAAGGCGCGGATCCATGTGCGACCGTTCGGCAGCCAGATCGCCACGTGGTCGCCACGGCCGATGCCGAGCCGGAGGAGGCCTGCCGCGAAGTGATCGACCTCCCGGTCGAACTCAGCGAAGGTGATCGTGCCGTCCTCGTCCTTGATGAACGGGGTTAGGCCATGCTCCCGCGCAGCGTCGCGCAGGAGGGAGCCGATTGTGGGGCGCTGCTCCGCCATGCTTCGCTCGCTAGATGGAGTAGCCGCCATCGAGCGCGATGCTCTGGCCAGTGATGAAGCTTGCTCGCGAGGAGGCAAGGAATACGGCGAGATCCGCGACCTCCTCGGCCGTGCCGAAGCGGCGAAGCGCGGTGTTGCGTTTCATCGCCTCCACGAAGGCAGGCGTCAGGCGCTGCTCGAGCCGGTGGAATAATCCAGCATCAATCACGCCGAGCGCGATCGAGTTCGCCCTGATGCCGCTCCGGCCCTCCTCCCGGGCAAGGCCGCGCATGAGGGCCTCGACGCCGGCTTTCGGGACGACGGACAGGATGTCCTTGGGAGGATGTCGGATCAGGCCCGCGGACGTGATCGCCACTATGGAGCCGCGAGTCGCCCTGAGATGCGGGATCGCGGCGCGCAGGACGTTGTACGAACCTGTGAGATCGCCCGCGATCGTGCGGTCCCATTCGTCGGGGTCGATGTCCGCCGCGTAGGACATGCTGATGTCGGCGCCGGTCGCGAGCACCAGCGTATGCAGGCCGCCAAACCGCTCTGCCGCACCGTCGACGGCGGCCCGAGCACCCTCGCGGTCGGTCAGGTCGAGCCGGATGGCGGCCGCCTTCCGGCGGGCCTGCTCGATCCCGCCGACCACCTCCTGCGCCTTCGCCTCGTTGCTGCGATAGGTCAGCGCCACGTCGCTGCCCGCCTCCGCGAACCCCGCGGCGATCGCCTGCCCTACTCCGCCGCTGCCCCCGATAACGAGGGCCGCGCCGGCGCCGAAAAGCGCCCGGTCCGTCACATCCATCCTCCCTCTCATCAGCTCAGGCCGGGATCTTGTTGTACTCGGCCGGGTCGAAACTCTGCGTCAGGCGCCAGTAATCGATGAGACGCCAAGGCTGGTTCGTGGTGATGCGACCCTGAGCGTTCTTGTACCAGCTCTTCACGCTCGGATGCGTCCAGACCAGCGTCTCGAACTCCGCATCGATGCGGCGGTTATACGCGTCGTGGATGTCCCGCCGGCACTCTATCTCCGCGATGCCGTCATCGAGCATCGTGCGCAGCGAGGACAGGATGTAGCGGATCTGGCACTCGGCCAGGAACATCGCGCTGCCCCCATGCCCGAGGTTGGTGTTTGGGCCGTACATCACGAAAAGGTTCGGGAAGTCGGGAACCGTGATCCCGAGATAGGCGCGCGGGTCGTCCTCGCCCCAAGCCTCGCGAATGCTCCGGCCGCCACGGCCCCGGATATCCATGGGCCAGAGCATGCGGCCGGCCTGGAAGCCGGTCGCCAGCACGATCGTATCGAGCTCGATCAAGCGGTCGTCATCGAGCCGGATGCCCTTCGGCTCGACCTTTGCGATGCCCGTGGTATCGAGGGAGACGTTGTCCCGCCGTAGCATCGCGAACCAGCCGGCATCCGCCAACACACGCTTGCCGAAGGGTGGATAGTCGGGGACCACCTTCTCGAGCAGATCCTCGCGGCCCTCGAGCTCGCGCCGGATGTGGCGCAGCATGCGCTCGCGCAGGTCCTCGTTCAGCGCGGAGATCGTGCCGGGCGGGCCCAGCCATTTGGGATCGATCCGCAGTGCCTGGAACAGCCCGTCGCCAAATCCCCAGAACAGCTGGAAGCGATACCAGGGCGCGTAGAACGGCACGTTGTCGAGCGCCCAGACCTTCGCGCCCGGAACTGCGCGATGGAGGTTCGGGCTCCGCACGATCCAGGCTCCGGAGCGCTGCAGCACGTGCAGCGAGCGGACCTCAGCGGCGATGGCCGGCCCGACCTGCACGGCGCTGGCGCCCGTGCCGATCAGCGCGACCCGCTTTCCGGCGATGGCCGTATCCTCCGTCCAACGGGCCGTGTGGACGACCTCGCCGACGAAGGTGTCGAGACCCGGAATGGCCGGGATCGCCGGGCGGTTGAGCTGGCCGACCGCACAGATGAGCGCGTTCGCAACCTCCACGCGCTCCTGCCCATCCGCCTTGCGGCTCGTTACCCGCCAGACATGCGCGTCTTCGTCGAAGACCGCCGACACGACCTCCTCACCGAAGCGGATGTGCTTCCGCACCCCGTACTTGTCGGCGCAGCTCCGGAGATATGCGTGGATGCTCTCCCGGCGCGAGTAGTAGCGCGGCCAGCGATTGTTCGGCTCGAACGAGAACTGGTAGAAGTGGTTCGGCGTGTCGACCGCGCAGCCCGGATAGCGGTTCTCGTACCAGGTCCCGCCGACGTCGTCGTTCTTCTCGAGGATGGAGTACGGGATTCCCGCCTCGCCGAGCTTGATCGCCGCCGCGATGCCGGACATGCCCGCCCCGATGATGAGGACGCGAAAGCCGGCCGCCGCCTCGGGCGGTACCAACTCGGGCTTGGGCGCCGGCTCGAACGCCATCTGCTGCAGCAGCATCGGCACGTACTCGTCTGCCACCTCCTGACCAACAGCTACCGACATCATGCGACGCATGACACCGGCGCTCGGATTCGGCATCGCCGGCCGCCCGCCGGCGGCCAAGCGCGCCAACTCCGTCGCCGCGCCTGTCCGTATCTCGCTAGCGAGATCGTCGGGGACGCTCTGCGAATAGTCCCAAGGCCCGCGGACGTGAGGCGCGAGGCGATCTAGCCAGCCGACTTTGCCAGTCATCTGGACGAGCGACATCGCAAGGGGCACGATATCTGCCCCACCCAGAGCCTCGCTCGCAACCGACTCTTTACCATCGCTCATACGCACATACTACGGCGTATTATTCTAACGCACAAGGGAGGCCGGCCCCGGGAGCGTGGGCTGATGATCACGTAAGAGCTGGCGACGCGGGCAGAGTAGGCATGACGGGAGAGGTCCGCCGCGGGCTCTCAGGGGGGCGCGCATGCTCGGCCCCGGGGCAGACCATCAAGTGTACACCGACATTCAACGGCTTCGTCCAACTAGGAACGCGAGCCGAGGGCTCGATCATGCAGATCACTTAAGTGCCGGTGTTTACGGCCTGCGAAGCACGTCCTGCCATTCCGGATGGCGGTCGATCTGCGCCTTGGCGAACGGACACAAGGGAATGAGGGTGACCCCATCTCGACGAGCGTCCTCCACCGCCTGGCGCACCATCCGCTCACCGACCTTGCGCCCGCGCAGGGCTGCGGGGACATCGGTATGGTCGATGATGACCAATCCCTCGCCGGCTCGCGTATAGGCCATCTCCGCCTCGACGCCCTCGATGACGAGCCGGTAGCGACCCTTGGAGGGGCCATCCTCCCGCTTGACCGTTCCATCTGTGAAGGTCTCGGCATTCCTCTGCGTCGCCGGGTCCGGCGGTCGCACCCGGCTCGGCTGCCCTTGCACACATTCGAGCAGGTCGCGGTCCCAGCGGCCCAGATCGGCCGCGGCCTCGTAGGTCGATACGAGAAACGCCATCAGCGCCTCGTCGGGATCCACCGCAGACTGAACGGCATCGTAAGGCAGAATGAATTCCGACAGCCCCTCATGCCAGAAGGCCGTGTCGGGCCGGACCGACGCGGCCCGGAAGCCGCTCGGCGCCGGATAGGCGTAGGCGTAGAAGGCAGCGTAATCGAGGCCGCCGCCGCCCGGCCAGAAGCCGGCCGAGGAGAGTTCGCGGTCATAGGCTTCCTGCGCCACATCATCAGGCAGCGAGGGAACGCCGCCGGGATGGAGAGGCGCCCGCCGCCCCGAGAAGCGGGTGACGGCCAAGTCGAAGCTGCCCCAGAACAGGTGGACGGGACTAGACTTCCCTAGAAACGAGGTTCGGAATCGATTGAAGACCCTGTCGGCCGCCACCAATGCCTGGTGGAAGCGTTGGACGGCCTCCCGGTCGTAGGGCCGGTCGCGATCATCTTCCGCGAAGGGTACGGGGTTCGGCACCTCGTTCGGAATGCCGGAGAAGGTCGGCGTGCCTCCGAGTTCGGAAATCAGCCGCACGAAATTGGCGTGAAATCCCGCGACGGTGGATGGCCCGAGCCCAAAGGATGCCCTGCGACCGTTGCCGGCGGTGCCGACAACCATGTGCTCCTTGAGGTCGAAGACGATCTCGACGCCCGGCCGATCGGGGATCGGCGAGGTGGTCAGGCCGAGCGGCGTGACATAGTGGGTCGCGTTCCAGGAATGGTTGAGCCACGGCGTGTGAGCTAGGCGGTATTTCCCGGCGATCTGCAGGTAGAGATGCAGGGCCGAACACGTTTCCCGCCAGCCTAGATAATCCAGTCGGGGCCATTCGCTGCTCATCCTGCATCCTCCATTCAGAACCTGCCCGCCCGACGCTATCAGTCCGGCAGCGGGATGTGCTCGTCTCGGTCATTCATCGGGAGATCGAAGCGTCCTTTCCCCCAGTTCTGCGCACGCCATTCGGCTTTCGCCTCCTCGATGCGGTCCCGCGATGAGGCGACGAAGTTCCACCAGATGTAGCGCGGTCCGCTGAGCGTTGCGCCGCCAAGGATCATCAGCCGGGCACCCTGCTCGCCTGCCGCGACCGTGATCCGGTCGCCGGGCCTGAAGACCATCATCTGAGCGGCCTCGAATTCCCGGCCGGCAACCGAGATCGAGCCTTCGACGATGTAGATGCCCCTGTCCTCGTGATCGTCCGGCATCGGCAGCCGGGAACCGGGTTCGAGCGTCACGTCCGCGTAGAACGTGTCGGAGAACATCGTCGCGGGTGCAGTCTCGCCGTAGGCGTGCCCGAGGATGAGCCGGACCGAGACGCCGGTATCCTGGATCATCGGCAGCGCCTCTGTCGGGTGGTGCTCGAACATCGGAGTCATGTCCTCATGGCTGTCGGGCAGCGCCAGCCATGTCTGGATTCCGAAAAGGCTATTCGGCCCCGTCCGGGCCGCCGCGGAGGTGCGCTCCGAGTGGGACACGCCGCGCCCGGCGACCATCCAGTTCAGCGCTCCCGGACGGATGATCTGGTCGGCACCGGTGCTGTCGCGGTGATGGAAGTCGCCCCGAAACAGATAGGTGACGGTGCCCAGACCGATATGCGGGTGTGGCCGAACGTCGATGCCCCGTCCCGTCAACAGCTCGGCCGGCCCCGCCTGGTCGAAGAAGATGAAGGGACCGACCATCTGCCGGGCCGGCGCCGGCAGTGCGCGCCGGACCTCGAAGCCGCCGAGGTCCCGGGCGCGTGGAACGATCAGCGTTTCGATGGCATCGACGCCGACTTCATCGGGGCACCCCGGTTCGATTGCTGGGTTCCAGCTCATGCCCGTCATCCTCGCATAGGCCTGCGGGCTGCCCCGCCGAGGCGGAGGGGAATGCCCGATTCTGGTGATCCGGATCGTGCGAGCAGGTGAGCGCTTTGAGCCGGACCGCGACTGCATCTCGCGAGCGAGCGTCTCTACGACTAGCCCCGCGATGCACCGAGCTGTGTCGCAGCAAGTGGAACGCCCCGGCGGCTGCCGTTCCGGGGCAGTCAGTCGACAACGAGGGATAGGCGGGTTTCAGATGTCGCGCGCAGAGGCGGGACGGGCACCTCAGTCGCGCCGCATGAGCTGCCAACGGTTGATGTAGGCCACTTCGCCTGCCTTGCGCCGTTCAAGTCACGTGAACTTGCGGATTGTTCGCTCTATGCCGAAGTTCGTGGGGAGATTTGGTTGATCCGAACCGCTCGATCAACATCTCGGTCAGCACCCGTACCTTGCGCGGAGAATGCGCGCCCGGCGGGCGGATTACATAGATGCCGAGTTCCGGAACCGGGTAGCGCGTCATGACGGGGACGAGCGCCCCGGAAGCGAGATGCTCCTCGATCGTGGGAACAGGAAGCCCGGCGATACCGAGTCCGGCCAGGGCCGCGTAGACGAGTGCGACAGCATTGTCGCCCTTGAACCTCCCGGTCGGCCTCATCTCGATGACCTTGTTGCCGTCCATCGCCGGCCAGGCCTCGGTGCCCTGCATGAGAGCCTCATGGGTCAGCATTTCCTCAGGCGTCTCAGGCGACCCATGCTTTTCGATGTAGGCCGGACTGGCGACGTACATGGCGCACATCGGCCCAACGCGCCTTGCGCGCAAATTCGAGTCCGGTAAGCGGCCGCACCGGATCGCGCAGTCGAACCCTTCCGCAATCAGATCGACGAACCGGTCCGTGTAGCACGCATGGACATGCAACTCCGGGTACCGCTGGGCCAGGCTCGCGAGCACCGGAGCGAAGTACGTAGGGCCGAAGGTCAGCGGCGCCGCAACTCGCAGCAGCCCGCGTAGGTCGCCGGAGGGCAGAATCGCCTCCTTGGCAAGGTCCATCTCCGCGGAAGCCTTTGCCGCATGATCTCGGAAGGTCGCCCCCGCTTCCGTGAGCGCGGCTCCCCGGGTGGTCCGCGATAGCAGTTGGACGCCGAGATCCGCCTCCAGCCGCGCGAGCCGCCGGCTGACGATCGACTTGGAGACGCCGAGCCGCCGGGCAGCGGCTGTCACGCCTCCCGCATCGGCGACGACCACGAACGTCCGCAGGTCTTCGATGTCCAATCCGGCGTTCCTCTTCTTGCGACACAGTTTTCTCCACGTCGGACTACCGCATCTCCCGGACGAGCGACAAATCGCGTCCAGGCAACGTCGCCTGCTCATGAACCCGTTGCCGTCCAAGCCGGCCGGGGAAAGGATATCTCGATGACCCGCCGCAATGGACTTGCTTCTCTACTTCGCCCCGAGGATTCGGTTCTCGTGCTGATCGACCATCAGCCCTTCCAGCTTGCGAACTTGAACAGTCACGAGCCGCACATGGTGGTCAATAATGCGACCGGTCTGGCAAAGGCCGCAAAGATATTCGGCGTGCCGACGATCCTCACGAGCGTGATCGCTGCGCGGGGCGGAGTGATATTCCCGCAGATCACGGATGTATTCCCGGGTCAGGACGTCATCGACCGGACTTTCATCAACACCTGGGAGGACCGGAAGGTCGTCGACGTCGTGAAGGCGACCGGCCGCAAGCAGCTCATCATCGCGGGCCTGTGGACTGAAATCTGCGTCGCGATGCCGGCCATCCAGGCTCTCGGCGAAGGCTGGGATGTGACGGTGGTCACCGATGCTTCGGGCGGGACGAGTGTCGAGGCCCACGAGGTCGCGATCCAGCGTATGATCGAGGCCGGCGCGAACATGATGACGTGGGTCGCAGTGGCCGCCGAATGGCAGCGCGACTGGGCCCGCACGGAGTCTGCCGGGGCGGTTGCGGATTTGCTCGTCCAGCATGCCGCCGGCAGCGGCATCGCGTTCCTCTGGGAGCAGCAACTGCTCAACACGCCGGTTCCGCGGGAGGGCTGAGCTCCCGCCCTGGGATGACGGGACGACGGCCAGCTGGGAGCTGGCCGTCGAACCCCCTCGTCCTTCTTCCGTGGCGCCAGGTCGTCGTGGCACCGCAGGAGAGGGCGTCGGGATCCCTGATCTATCCGTTCTCGAAGGCTCGGACGCCTCGAGGTGCCTCGGCACGAGGCGTGGACCGGCTTCGGGCCATCCTCAATGAAAATAGCAAGTCAGGCGCGTGATGGAAGTCTCCGCATATTTTGCGTTCGCCCTGGTATCCGCCGCCCAGAGTGCGACGCCCGGCCCATCCACTTTGTTCCTCGTGAACAATTCACTTGCCTTCGGGTGGCGCCGCGCAGTCGGTGCGTTGAGTGGCGATCTCGTCGCGATCGCGCTTCTGGCGACGCTCTCGGTCCTGGGATTGGGCGCATTGCTGGAGACCTATCCCGCGGCCTTCCTCCTCTTGCGTCTATTGGGCGCGTCCTACGTCGTCTGGCTCGGCTGGAGCAATCTTCGGCCTGCTCCGGTCGGAATGGACGGGCCAACCGTTCAGACGGGTAGCCGTGGGAGTATGTTCGCGCTTTGGCTGCAATCGTTCGGAGTAGGCGTCAGCAATCCCAAGGCCGTCCTGTTCTTCGCCGCCTTGTTCCCTCAGTTTCTTCCGGCTGACAGTGGACCGGCGGTCCTGGCTCTTCTGGTCGTAACCTTCGTGCTCGTGAAGCTGGTTGTTCTCGGCGGCTATGCGCTCGGTGCCCGCCACGTCGGGCGACTGCTCCGGGAGCCCGAGCATGCGAGACGCGGGCGGACGCTGACCGGCATCATCTTCGTGGCCTTTGGCGCGATGATGATCTGGTCCGCCCTGACGGCAGTGTAGAGCTGCGAGATTTCCTGCGTGCCTAGGGGCAAGACACTGGAAAGGCGAGTTGATGGCTGAAGCGAACCTCGGGGAAATGATCGGACCTGCGGTCGTCCTGATGGGGACGGCCGTCGTCGCGGTGCCGTTGTTCCGACGGCTCGGGCTCGGATCGGTCCTGGGCTACTTCGCGGCTGGGCTTCTGGTCGGACCATCGGTGCTGGGCCTCATCAGCGATCCCAGATCCATTCTTCATTTCTCCGAACTCGGGGTGGTGATGTTCCTGTTCGTCATCGGATTGGAACTCCGCCCTCAGAAGCTATGGGCGATGCGTAGCCAGATCTTCGGGCTGGGCTGCGCACAGGTGGCTGCCGCGACAGCCGCCCTGGCGGTGGCGGGTGCGGTGATCTTCGACCTTTCCGGTCCGGTCGCCTTCGTCGCCGGGGCAGGATTCGTTCTGTCCTCGACCGCCGTGATCATGTCGGTGCTGCAGGATCGGGGCGAGCTTTCGAGCGGGGAAGGCCAGAAGTCGGTCGCGATCCTACTGTTCGAGGACTTGATGATCGTGCCGCTGCTGGCGGTCGTCGCCTTGATGTCACCGCTGTCGCCCGGGCAATCCGGTTGGACCGACATGGCCGTAGCTGTGGCCGCCCTGTTGATGCTGCTGGGGGTGGCGCGCTGGGGACTCAACCCGTTCTTCGCCCTGCTGGCCCGTGCCCGAACTCGAGAGGTGCTGACGGCTGGCGCATTGCTGGTGGTCCTCGGCGCGGCCCTCCTGATGGACGCCGCTGGCCTGTCGATGGCCATGGGCGCGTTCCTGGCCGGCGTGATGCTCTCGAGTTCGAGTTACCGCCACCAGATCGAGGGCGACATCGAGCCGTTTCGTGGCCTGCTCATGGGGCTGTTCTTCCTGGCGGTAGGCATGTCGCTCGACCTCTCCGTCGTCGCGGCCGAATGGCGGCTTCTGCTCGCAATGCTCGTTGCGTTCACGGTCGCAAAGGGCGTGGTGGTCTACGCGGTCGCGCGCCTGTTCGGCGGCTCCAACCATCAAGCCGTGCACCGGACGTCCATGTTCCTGCAGGGCGGAGAGTTTGCGTTCGTGCTCTACGCCGCCGCGATGTCCGGCGGCGTGATCGGTGCCCGGGACAATGCGCTGTTCGTCACCGTCGTGATCCTGTCGATGGCAATGACGCCGCTATTCATGATTGCGGCCGACAGGCTCCTGCGCAACGCGACCTCGATGGACGGCGTAGATGCCGCCCGCGATCTGAACGGGCGTGTACTGGTCATCGGCTTCGGCCGCTTCGGCCAGATCGCATCGCAGCTTCTGTTGTCGCGGGGCGTCGGCCTTGCCGTCATCGACCGGGACCCCGACCAGATCCGTGACGCAGCCCGATATGGGTTCAAGGTCTTTTTCGGCGACGGTGTCCGTCTGGACGTGTTGCACCACTCCGGTGCTAGGGAAGCAGATGCGATCATGGTCTGCATCGACGACCCGAAGGCCGCGCTTCAGATCGTGGAACTGGCGCAGCACGAATTTCCTCAGGCCAAGCTCCTCGTGCGAAGCTACGATCGCGGACACGCCGTCGAGCTGATCCGCGCCGGCGTCGACCATCAAATCCGTGAAACGGTCGAATCCGCCTATCTGATGGGAGCGGAAGGCCTTCGTGCGTTGGGCTTTGCCGAGGTCGATGTCGAGGAAGCCGCCGCGGACATCCGCCGGCGCGATACGGAGCGGCTTTCCGAGCAGGTCCACGGGAACGACATGTCGGGGCGCGACCGCTTCCACCTGCAGCCTGTCCCCGAGCCGCTGATCGGAATCGGGGCCGCGAAGTAGGCAGGCGGACCTCTGCCCGGTTCACCCGGCGTTCCAGACGGCTCCGTCGGCCCTTCGAACGTTGCTTGTTTCTGTTCCACTCAACCAAGGATGTGCGCCATGCGAGCCGTCGGTTTTCACACTCCGGGAAGCATCGACCGGGAGGACGCGCTGATCGACATCGAACTGCCGACGCCGGTGCCCGGCGACCGGGATCTCCTGGTCGCGGTCAGGGCGGTTTCGGTGAATCCGGTCGATTATCAGGTCCGCAAGGGTGAGTTCGGACCCAGCGGCGAGGGTTTGAAGGTGCTGGGCTGGGACGCCGCGGGCGTGGTGAGCGCGGTCGGGCGCGAGGTCACCCTGTTCCGGCCGGGGGACGAGGTATTCTACGCCGGCTCGATCCTGCGGCCCGGCACGAACGCCGAGTTTCACCTGGTCGACGAGAGGATCGTGGGGGCCAAGCCGAGGACCCTCGATTGGGCCGCCGCCGCCGCACTGCCGTTGACGGCCATCACGGCTTGGGAGGCGCTGTTCGATCGCCTCGACGTGCGGCGGCCGGTAGCGGGAGCGGCGCCGGCCATCCTCATCATCGGAGGCGGCGGCGGCGTGAGTTCGATCGCAATCCAGATCGCGAAGGCGCTCACCGATCTGACCGTGATCGCAACCTCGTCGCGGCCCGAGACGATGGACTGGGTCCGCAGCCTCGGCGCCGACCACGTCATCGACCACAGGAGGCCACTCGCCGAGCAGGTCGCCGCGCTCGGCCTGGGCGCCCCGTCCTTCGTATTCTCGACCACCCATACGGACCGCCACCTCGGGCAGATCGCCGAACTGATCGCGCCGCAAGGCAGGTTCGGGTTTACCGACGATCCCACCATCGACATCGAACTGTTCAAGCCGAAGGCGGTCTCGATCCACTACGAGCTCATGTTCACCCGCACCATGTTCGACACCGCAGACGTGGCGGAACAGGGCGCATTGCTCAACGAGGTTTCACGTCTCGTCGATGCCGGCACGCTGCGCACGACGATGACCGAGCTGCATACGCCGATCAACGCCGCCACCCTCAAGAACGTGCACGCGCTCATCGAGAGCGGCAGCACGATCGGCAAGATCGTCCTCGAGGGTTTTGGGTAGATCCAGCCACCTCACAGGCCGAGAACGGCCGCCTCCGGGAGGAATGCCTCAACGTGTCATGGTTCCTGTCAATGGCCGATGCTCGCGGCCGGATCGAGGAATGAAGGACCGACTACAACCAAGACCGACCTCACACGGCGCTCGGCGGCTTGACCCCGAGCGCCTTCGCCAACCAAGCTGATGAAGCCCGACGACTTGCATAGGCCCTGGACCGCAAACGGGGGCAAGACCACGCCCACGATGCACTAACGTTCAAACCGGACCACCCCAATGGGAACGGGCCAGCCGGTGCGCGCTCCTCGTCAAGGCTACCCGGATTGAAGAAGCGCGCTTCGTCGAAGGGTCGCGGTAGTATGCGTTGGTTTCCGCCGCGGATCGATGCCGTTACCGAGCCCGTCGGGATGTCGGCCCTGCCCCAGGAGACAGCAAAGCGTCGGATCGATATCCGGTATGTCCTGCCGATGGTCGGCCAGACATCACCGGTGGTGTGAGCCGGGGCCTCGTCGTGGCTCGATTCGTTAAGAGGAGAGGTGTCCTTGGGGAGAAACATCCAGGTCGCGTCGGGAGATGGCGGTGTGTTCGACGCGTATCTCGCGACGGCTGCCGCGCCGCGGCGTACGGCGATCCTCCTGCTGCCGGAGATGTTCGGCCTCACGCCTGCGATGAAGGAGGCCGCAGACGGTTTCGCGCAGGATGGCTTCACGACGCTGGTGCCGAACCTGTTCTGGCGTGATCCGATGCCCGGAACGCTCGCCTACGAGGGCCCGGAGCGTGACATCGCGCACAAGCGGCTCGACGCGATGGACCGCGACCTCGCCGTGCGGGATATCGGCGCCTCGCTCGCTGCCTTCCGGGCCATTGATGGAGTCCCGGGCAAAGTCGTCGCAGTCGGGCATTGTGTCGGCGGGCGCCTTGCCGCCCTCGCGATGCCGCGGACCGATCTTGCCGGCGCGGTGAGCTACTATGGGCTCGGGATCTCGAGCCAGGGCGCCGAGCTTGCCACGATGCGAGGCCCGGTGCAGCTCCATTACGGCCTCGCCGATCCTTACGTGCCCGTCGCCGAGATCGAGGCCGTCAAGGCCCATGCCGCCGGGAACGCCAATATCGAGATCCTGGAATACGAGGGCGCAGGGCACTCCTTCTGCAATCCGTACCGGCCGATGTTCAGCCCCGCCGACGCTGCCGAGGTCCGAGCCCGGACGATCGACCTGCTCGAGCGGGTGGCCGAAGGCTGAGCGAAGCACAATCCGGCCTGCCCCCCCGGAGGCACTGAGACCGGCGCGGCAGTTCATCGGCATTGCGGATAAATTTCGAATTTTCTATCCTCTGTGTCGGACGGCCGCGCATTCCCGTCGGCCACATGGAACGGAGCGAGGCGAATGTCCGCGTTGAGCGTATCGAGACGGGCTTTCACCGCCGGAGCGGCCTCGCTCGCAGGGTTGGGAATGCTGGGCGGCCCCTCGCGGGCAGCCGATCTCGTGAAGCTGCGCGTCAGCACGATCCCGATCGCCGACACGGCGTCCTTCGAGGTCGCGCGCGAGAAGGGCTTCTTCGCCGCCGAGGGCCTCGAGATCGACACCACCCCGACGCAGGGCGGTGCGGTCGGCATCCCGGCCCTGATGTCGGGCCAGTTGCAGATCGCCTACAGCAACGTCGTCTCCATCGTCCTTGCAGCCTCGCAGGGCCTGGACCTCGTGATCATTGCGGCCGCCGACGAGACGGGAGACGCCCCGCCGGATCTCGCCGGCCTCGTCTCCAAGCCGGGGGCGGGCTTCAAGGACGGCAAGGCGCTCGAAGGCAAGAGGGTCGCGGTCAACTCGCGCAACAACATCATCTGGCTCTACACCCGCGAGTGGATCGCCAAGACCGGCGGCGATCCGGCCAAGGTCAATTATATCGAGGTGCCGTTCCCGCAAATGACGGACGCCGTGCAGCAGGGCCGCGTCGATGCCGCCATGCTGGTCGAGCCGTTCCTGTCGGGCGGGCTGAAGAGCGGGCAGCTCGAGAGCATCGGCTGGCCCTACAGCACCGTCCAGAAGCGGCTCCCCGTCTCGCAGTTTGCCACGACCCGCGCCTATGCGGAGGCCAACCCGGAGATCCTGGAGAAATTCAGGCGCGGCATGGCCAAGGCCACGGACTGGACCAACGCCAACATCCGGAGCGAGGAGTTCCTGAAGCTCCTGTCGGCCTACACCAAGGCGCCGGCCGAGCGGATCAAGGACGCGACGATGCCCGTCTTCGTGAAGACCGTGGACCCGGCGAGCGTCGGGTTCGTCGCCTCGCTCATGAAGCGGCATGGCATCCTGAAGAACGACGTCGACGCCACCAAGCTCATCCACCCGGCCCTCGCTGCAGCGCGCTAACCGGACGGTCGACCCAGCTTTGGGTCGCGTCTCAGGCGCGGCCCATCCACGGGATCAGGCGGGCTTCTCCGGCGAGGAAGAGCCGGTTCAGCAGGTAGCCGGTGAGCGCGAGGCAGAGCACGGCCGCATACATCGCGTCCGGCCGCAGCGCGTATTGCATCTGGACGATGTAGTAGCCGATCCCGGCCGAGCCCGCGATCATCTCGGCGACCACCGTGACGACGAGGGCCAGGCCGATGGCGACGCGCAGGCCGGACGAGATCGCCGGGAGCGTCGCCGGCAGCACGACCCGCAGCATCGTACGCGTCCAGCCGATCCGGAACGTCCGAGCCGTCTGGAGCAGGACGTCGTCCACTCCGAGCACACCTGCCATCGTGTTGATGAGCGCAGGGAAGAAGCTCGCGAGCGCCACCACGAAGATCTTGAGCGCGTCGTCGATGCCGAGGAACAGGATCAGCGGCGGCACGATCGCCGGGATCGGGATCGGCCGGATCACCTCGACGACCGGCAGCACGACATATCGGATCCAGCGGTTTGCGCCGAGCAGGAGCCCGAGGGCTACGCCGAGCCCACATCCGATCGCATAGCCCGCAAGCATTCGCCCGATCGTCGAAAGGAGCGGCAGCCCGAGTTCGCCCTCTGCAAGTCCCCGCCATGTCGCGGCGAGAACGGCCGAGAAAGGCGGCCAGCTCTGGCTCTGCACCCAGCCAAGACGCGCGGAGGCCTCCCACAGAGCGAGCAGGACGAGGATCAGCACGAAGCCGCTCGCCCGCGTATGCAGCCATCGCCGGGAGAGCCGGTATCCGGCAGAGGCGGCCTCAGGCCGCCCCGGCGCGGTCGTTCCCAAGGTCGTGGCTGCGAGCGCCGGCATCAGATGGCCGTCGGCGCAATCAGCGGCTGCACGTCCACCGGTCCGCGCAGGAGCCTATGCTCGATCATGAGCTGCATCGTCCTCTCGATCTGCGGTGGATCCACGGCGACCGGATAGGGCGGCAGCGTCAGGCTCTTGAGCAGCCCGACATCCAGCTTGGTGAAGCCGGCGATCACGGGCAGCAGCTCGGGATTGGTGAGGTTCGCGTTGTACCACTCGACGCCGCGCCGGAGCGCCCGGGTGAATTTCGCGACCGTCTCGGGTTTCGATTGCAGATAGGCCGCCGTCGCGAGGTACTGGCCGACATCGACGCCCAGCTGCACCGAGCTGTACGGGTGGGCGATCGCCTCCATGTCCGGCTTCGCCGTCGCGAGTGTCACGAAGGGCACGACCATGTAGCCGGCGTCGACCTGCTTCTGGCGGATCGCGTCCTCCATCTGCGGATGCGGCACTTCCTTGTAGGTGACGCGGTCCGGGTTGCCACCCGTCGCCTTGATCCAGGCGCGGGCATAGAGCCAGATGACGTTGTTGCGCGTGTTGACGGCGACGACCTTGCCCTCCAGGTCCTTGCCCGACCGGATGCCGCTCTCCCGCCGCGCCACGATGGCAGAGAAGTCGTTCTTCGCCTCGGTGATCTTGGTCCCGGCCGCGACCACGCGGAGCGGGATGCCGCTCTGGGCGGCCAGGAGCGTCGAGACCACGTTGCCATAGGCGATGTCGTAGCTGCCGGCCACGAGCCCGGGGATGCCGGTTGCCCCGCCGGAGGAGGGCGAGGTGTCGACCAGTAGGCCCTCCGCCTCGAAGAAACCCTGCTTGATCGCCACGAAGAGCGGCGTGACGTCGTTGATCGGGATGATGCTGACGCGCACGCGCTCGAGCTCGGCCGCGCGGGCGGACCCGGCGGCTGCGAGGGCGGCGCCCGTCAGGAGCAGGCTGCGTCGGTTGAGCATCGTCGAGATCCTTCTCACGTCGCCTCAGGCCCGCCCGCGCCAGGGCACCAGGCGCTTGTCCGTCCAGTCGAAGAGGAGGGCGAGCGAGCCTCCGACAGCCGCGAGGATCGCGATCCAGGCATACATCTCGCGGATCTGGAACGAGCGCTGCAGGTCGAGGATCAGGTAACCGAGCCCGCTCTCGCCCGCGAGCATCTCGGCCAGGATCACGAGGACCAGGCCGAGCCCCAGCCCCACCCGCATTCCCGCCAGGATCATCGGCATCGCGGCAGGCAGCACCACGCTGAGGAGCGTTCGCAGCCGCGAGCACTGGAAGGTTCGGGCCGTGTCGAGCAGCACCGGATCGATCCCCCGCACGCCCTGCAGCGTATTGATGAGCACCGGAAAGATCGCGGCCAGCACGACGACGGTCACCATCGTGGTCGAGCCGATGCCGAGGAACAGGAACAGCGCCGGCACGAGGGCCGATTTGGGCAACGGACGGATCAATTCCACCAGGGGCTCGAGCAGCCCGTAGATGGCCGGGCTGGCGCCCATCAGCAGGCCAAGCGTGATGCCGATCAGGCAGGCGAGGCCGTAGCCGACGGCGAAGAGCAGGAGCGTATGCCCGAGCGGGCCGAGGAACTCGCCGCTGGCCAGGATCTGCCAGAGCGTCTGCGCAACGAGCGACGGGCGCGGCATGAGGACAGGGTTCAGGGACCCCATCCGGCCTGCCAGCTCCCAGGCGCCGAGCACGGCCGCGATCCCGAGCAGCCCGAGAAGTCGCGGGAGAAGCCGCTCGCGCATCATGCGTGCGCCGGGGCCAGGCGCCCGAGGAGCGCCTCCATGAGATGGTGACGCAGGGCGAGGAAGCGTTCGTCCTCCCGGGTGGTGATGTGATCGCGCGGACGAGGAAGCCCGACCTCGATCACCTCCGATAGGGTGGTCGGACGGTGGCTCAGGACCGCGACCCGATCGGCCAGGAACACCGCCTCCTCGACGTCATGCGTGACCAGGACCGCCGTGAAGCCGTTCTGTCGCCACAGGTCGAGGACGAGCGACTGGAGCTCCATCCGGGTGAGTGCGTCCACCGCGCTGAACGGCTCGTCCAGGAGCAGCACGCGCGGCTCGGCCGCGAGCGCGCGCGCGATCGCGACGCGCTGCTGCATGCCGCCGGACAGCTGCCAGGGATACTTGCTCTCGAAGCCGGCGAGGCCGACCTGCTTCAGGTACTCCGAGCACCGCTCCTTCAGCCGGCCACGCTCCGACCGCGGCGCGGCCTCGAGCGGGAACATGACGTTGTCGATGACCGTCCGCCACGGAAACAGCGACTTCGCATATTGCTGGAACAGGTAGATGACGCCCGGAGGCGGCCCCGTCACGGCGCGCCCGTCGAGCTCGACGCCGCCAGCCGTTGCCGGCGCAAGGCCCGCCGCGATGCGCAGGAGCGTCGACTTCCCGCAACCGGACGGGCCGACGATCGCCAGGAACTCCGAGGGTGCGATGTCGAGCGATATGGAGTCGAAGGCGAGATACGCGTCCGCGCCCTCGCCATAGACCTTCCGCACGTCCGTGAGGCGAAGACGTGCGCTCATGCGAAGCCCCCCTCGCCAGCCGACCTGATCGCGCTCATGCTGCCTCGAATACCGTGCGGCCGCCGACGATCGTCCGGAGCGCGTGGATGTCCTTCAACGCATCGTCCGGAACGGACAGGATATCGGCCGAGATGACGACGAGGTCGGCGAGCTTGCCGGGCTCGATCGATCCGGTCCGTCGCTCGCTGAACGAGTACCGCGCAGCGGCGCTCGTGTAGAGCCGGATCGCCTCCTCGCGCGTGATAGCTTCGGCTGGCCCGTAGAGCGTTCCGGTCGCGTCGCAACGCGTCGTCATCACGTAGATGTTCCAGAAGGGGCTGAGCGGATTGATCGGATAGTCCGTGCCTTGTCCGAGAAGGTCGAGCCCCATGCTGTCAATGAGCGACCGCATCGGGATGGCGCGGTCGGCCGTCTCCTTTCCCATGTGCCGGGCGATTGCCGCCGCCTTGTCCCATAGGAACGCGCTCTGCGCATCGACCCGGACCCCGAGTTCGCGGGCGCGGAGCATCTGGTCGGGCTGCATAAGGCTGCCGTGGATCACAACGAAGCGGCGGTCCCTGATGGATCGCTCCCGGTCCGCAGCCTCGTAGGCGTCGAGCACGGCGTCGACGGCAGCGTCCCCGACCGCGTGGATGCCGACGCGCCAACCGTAGCGGTTCGCGATCGAAACGAAGCCGTTGAGCCGCTCCTGAGGTATGACGACTGTCCCGCGGTAGTCCGGATCCTCCGGGTAGCCCGACCGCATCGCGGCGGTGCGCAGCGTCATGCCGCCATCCACCTGCAGCTTGACGCCCGAGAGGCTCAGCCACTCGTCGCCGAAATCGGACGCAACGCCCATCCGGGAAAAGAAGAGCTCCAACTCTTGGAGCGAGAGCGTCGGGTTGAGTCCGCCCGTCGGGGCGAACATCGCGCTGATCCGCAGCGTCGCCTGGCCGGCATCGCGCAGCGCCTGGTGGACGCGCAGGTCGCCCGGCGACACCGCTGCGCTGATCGCGCTCGTGAGGCCGAACCCGTTGAAGTACGCCATGGCGTCCCTCATCTGCGCGACCTGCTCGCCGAAGGTCCAGGGCGGGAGCAGACGCTCGACGAGTTCCTCGGCGGCCTCCTCCAGGATGCCCGTCGGCTCGCCGTCCGCATTCCGATGGATCTTGCCGCCGTCCGGATCCGGCGTGTCCCGCGTGATGCCGGCGAGGGCGAGCGCCCGGCTGTTCACGAGGGAGAAATGGCTCACCGGAAGGAAGACCGGATGATCCGGCGCAGCCGTATCCAGCTCCCAACGGGTGATGAAGCGCTTCTCGCGCAACTGGGCGAAGGGGTGCCAGACTCGTCCCCGGATCCACTCACCGCTGGCGGTCCGGTCCGCGCCCGCCCTGACGCGCGCAAGCGCCTCGTCGATGCTCGAGACGCCCTCGAACCCGACGGTGCAACTCAGAAGCCCGGCCCGTTCGACATGCGCATGCGTGTCGATGAGGCCGGGCAGCACCGTCTTTCCGGCAAGGTCGACGGTCTCGGTGTCTGGGCCAGCGAGCCGGCGGATCTCGTCCGAGCGCCCGACGGCGAGAAACCGCCCATCCCGGATCGCGACGGCTTCCGCGATCGTGAAGGCGGCGTCGGCCGTGACGATGCGGCCGCCATGGAGAATGAGGTCCGGATAGCCGAGGACCTCGCCGAGAGCGTGGTTCAAACCGAAAATCCCGGAACCGGCGCGGCGGCAAACATTGCTGGCATCCTCAATAGGTCATCGCCCAGAACGCATCGTTCCGGAGCAGCTTCGCGATCGCGTCGGCGGCCGCCTCGATCAGGCGCTCGCCTTTGTCGGCGCTCGCCCGCGTCGGATTTCCGAGGGCGCCGTGGCTGGTCCGCGCCTCGAAGGACCGCCAGCGATGGACGGCGAGGCTGCCCGCAACCTCCGTGTGCGAAGGATTGGTCGGGCCGATCGCGTTCATGAACTCGGACGGATCACAGAGATCCGGCGCGAGCGCGAGCATCATCGAGGTCTCGGCCTCGCAGGCATGCTCGACGTTCTTCTGATCTTCCAAGATCGCGGCGTTCGCCTCGGCCGAGAGGTGCCAGTAGGTGACGACCGCCAATGCCGCATTCAGCTCGGCGCCCAGATCGTTGACGAAACCGTTCAGCACATGGGTGTTGCCGCCATGACCGTTCACCAGGAGGACGCGGGTGAAGTTCTGGCGGACGATCGAGCGGATGATGCAGCGGAGCAGCGCGTAGTAGGTCTCGACGTCCAGCGAGATTGTGCCGCCGAGGCTCATATGCATCTCGGCGAGGCCGCACCACACGGTAGGCGCCACGACGACCGGCCGGTGGTCGGAGGCGCGTTTCGCCGCGCGAGCCGCGATCTCGGAGACCAGGATGGTATCGACGCCCGTCGCCAGATGGGGGCCGTGGTTCTCGACCGAAGCGAGCGGAACGACGACGATCGCGTCCTGGGCGGCCAGCGCCGTAAGTTCGGAAGCTTTCAGGGATGACCAGAGCATCGCGCCCTTGCTCGTTGCCGGCGGCCGCGGCCGCCTAAAATGGAAAGCCGCCGGCGCAGGCCGGCGGCGGGAGTGCGGCTGGCGCCCTACCCTACTTGATCAGCGGGCAGCCGCCATCTTTCATCGGTCGGAAGGCTTCCTCGGCCGAGATCGTCTCGAGCAGATCGTAGACGTCGTCCTTCGACTTCGACTGGGCCGGATCCTTCACCTTGAACACGAACATCTCGTGCACGGCGCGCCCGTCGGGACGCACGGTGACCTTGCCGTAGGTCGGATCGTCGAACGTCATCTTCTGCATTTGCGCGACGACCTTGTCGCCCTGCACCGAGTCCGCGGCCTTCGCGGCGCGCAGATAGGCAAGCGTCGCCGAGTAGGTGGAGGCGTGGTTCACGGTCGGCATCTGGCCGTTCATCCGCGCGGCGAAGCGCTTGGACCATTCCCGCGTGCGGTCGTTCAGGTTCCAGTAGAAGGACTCGGTCACGATCATGCCCTTGGCCTGATCGAGCCCGACCGCCTGCACGTCCGAGATCTGGATGAACAGGGCCGCGAGTTGCATGCCCTTCTGGATGACGCCGAACTCGCCCATCTGCTTGATGGCGTTGATGGCGTCGACGCCCGTGTCGCCGAGCGCGACGACATCCGCCCCGGACGCCTGAGCCTGCAGGATGTAGGACGAGAAGTCGGTCGTTCCGAGCGGATGCTTGACGCTGCCGACGACGGTGCCGCCTGCCTTCTTCACGGCTTCTGCGGTGTCGCGCTCCAGCGCCTGGCCGAGCGCGTAGTCGTACGCGATGAAGAACCACTTCTTGCCGCCTGCCTTGGTGACGGCCTTCCCCATGCCGTTGCCGAGCGCCCAGGTGTCGTGCGCCCACTGCACCGTCGTCTTCTTGCAGAACTTCCCGGTCATGTCCGAGGTGGCCGAGCCCGAGGCCATCGTCGGCAGGTTGCGCTCGTCGAGGAGAGACGAGATCGCGAGCGCGACGCCGGAATTCGGCAGGTCGACAACAGTGTTGACGTTCTCCTGGTCGATCCAGCGGCGCACGATGGCGGAGCCGATATCCGGCTTGTTCTGGTGATCGGCGGCGACGATCTCCACCTTGAGGTCACCCGCTTCCTTCGCGAAATCCTCGGCCGCCATCTGGGCGGCGATGTGCGAGCCCTGACCAGCCTGACTCGCGAAGGGGCCCGACATGTCGGTCAGCACGCCGATCTTGAGGCGCTTGTTCGGGATCTCGGCGAGGGCGCTGCCGCCGGTCGCGGCGAGCAGGACCCCAGCCATCAAGACGTTACGCAGCTTCATCGCCATCGTTGTTCCCCTCACGCCGGCGATGCCGAAATTTCCTGCTCGCCCGTCGCAGACTAGAAATTTCGAAATATCTTCGTCAAGCGGTCCGCTGGCTCGCCTTTGGCTTCCGGGGCGCCTTTTCTTTGGGCTCCCGCTCAGTTTTCGCGCTGGACGCCCCTCGCCTCTTTGCGAGCGGCGTGCCAAGCGCGGAGCGTCCGGTCGCATGGGCGAGCGCCAGATCCGCGGCGTGCCGAATATGCTTCTCGAGCAGCGCCGCCGCTTTCTCGGCGTCCCGCGCCATAGCGGCATCCATGATGGCCTGGTGCTCGGCCGTGATCGAGGAGGAGATGCGCGGGTAGGCGATGTAGGCGCGCCGATAGCGCTCGCCGTGCTGGATCAGGAGCTCGCAGAACCGGAGCAGCCAGGGCGAGCCGCAGGCGCTGTAGAGCGCGAAGTGAAAGGCGCGGTGATGGTCCTCCCAGAGGTCCGCCGCCTCCGTCGGATCGAGACCGCTCTGCCCCTCTACCCGCTTCAGCCGGTGGAACGCCGCCACCGCACGCGCCTCCCATTCCATGTCCCCGGTCGCGATCGCCCGCCGCAGGGCCTCGCATTCGAGCCGCGCCCGCCAATCGGTGATGTCGAGCAGTTCTTCCTGCCGCAGCTCGGCGACCCGGAAGCCGCGCTGCCCGTCCGACCGCACCAGGCCTTCGCTGACGAGCTGGAACAGCGCCTCGCGGATCGGGCTCGTCCCTACCTGGTACCGCTTCTTCAGGTCCTCGGACTTCACCTTCTGGCCAGCCTCGAAGGCGCCGGAGACGATGTCTCGCCTCAAGCGCGCCAGGGTCTCCTCCGTCAGGGTCTTGTGCGTCTTTGCCGGGCCGACACGCAGCGTCGGCCCCCATTCGAAGTCATCCATCTGCGCCCCGCTGCGCTCCGCCTGGTTCCTGTATGCCAGCGAGGCGGCAGGCTGTGAAGGATGTGTCCAGGATCCTAGGAATTTCGAAAATTTGACACCCGCCCGGCGGAGCGTCAGAACTTGCGGGCGATCAATCGTGAGCTGAGCAGACCATGGAAGAGCTTCCCGTCGTCGACCTCGAGAGCGTGGCGCGCGAGCTGGCCGAGTCGGGCCGGCGCGTCAGGGTTCTCTGGCAGAAGCCCGACTCGCTCGCCTTCGTGGCCCGCGGGCGGGAATACCGCAGCGAGTTCCACGTGAACGACAGCGACGAGTTCACGTACATGATCAAGGGGACGATGCACCTGCACTATCGCACCCCCGAAGGTGAAGAGAAGGTTTGCGTCATCCCGGAGGGCTCCACCAACTGGATGCCGGGCAATACCCCTCACTCTCCCCGTTTCCCCCCGGATGCCTTCGCGCTCATCACCGAGCGCGGTCGCCGCGAGGGCGAGGTCGACCGCTTCCAGTGGTATTGCCCGAAATGCGACGAACTCCTCCACGAGGAGAGCGCCGTCGTCGACGACTACACGAAGGATTTCGTCACGCAGGCCTACAAGAACTTCTTCGGCAGCGAGGCGCACCGTACCTGCAAGAGCTGCGGCAACGTCATGCCGAAGCCCGAGGGCTTCTGAGCGCGGCGTCCGCCCTCCCCCTCGTGGGGAGGGCAGAGTGGAAGCGCAGCTTCAAACCGGGCGGGGTGGTGCAGGACGGAGCCCCGCCGTCGGACCAGCCGAGCCCATCCCGCGAGACCGGATTGCCCTCAATGGTGGATGCGGCCGGCGAAGGGCAGGCCCGTATAGTTCTCGCAGAACGTCGTCATGGCAGCCCGGGAGGCGACGAGGCCCTCCAGGCGAGCGCGCTGAAGGCGCTCGTCAAATTCCTGCCCGGGAACGTGGTGAAGCAGTTCCGTCATGGCGCGGGAGAATTCCTGCGCCCGCCAGATCCGCTGCAGCGCGAGGTGCGAATAGCCGTCCAGGACGGAGCGGTCGCCATGCTTGTAGAACGTGATCAGGCCGTCGGAGAGCACGCTGACATCCGCCACCGCGAGGTTGAGGCCCTTCGCCGCCGTCGGCGGCACGATATGGGCGGCGTCGCCCGCCAGGAACAGCCTGCCGTGCTGGAGCGGCTCCGTCACGAAGGAGCGCATCGGCGTGATGCTCTTGTGGAGGATGGGTCCCTCGTTCAGCCGCGGGCTGCCTTCGCTCCCCATGCGGAGCTGCAGTTCCGTCCAGATCCGCTCGTCGTTCCAGTTCTCGATCGTGTCGTCCGGGGCGACCTGCAGGTAGAGGCGGCTGACCTTGTCGCTGCGCATGCTGTGCATGGAGAAGCCGCGGATGTGGTGAGCGTAGATCAGCTCGTCCGAAATCGGCGGCGCATCGGCCAGGATGCCGAACCATGCGAACGGATAGTCGCGCAGGAACGTCTTCGTAAGGCTGGCCGGGATCGCTGGCCGGCAGACGCCATGGAAGCCGTCGCAGCCGGCGATGAAGTCCGCCCGGATCTCATGCGCGACGCCAGCCGCATCGCGGTAGCGCACGGTCGGCCGGTCGCCTTCGATGTCTTCCGGCGTCACGTCTGACACCTCGAACGCGATCGGATCGCCCGTCTTGTCCCGCGCCGCCAGGAGGTCCTTCACGACCTCCGTCTGCGGATAGAGGATGGTGATCGCCCGGCCCGTCAGTTCCCGCATGTCGATGCGCGTGCTGCGGCCGCCGAAGCGAAGCTCGAACCCTTCGTGGAATTTGCCCTCGCGATGCAGCCGCTCGCCGGTACCCGCGGCGTCGAGGAGATCGACGGTCGGCTGTTCGAGGAGACCCGCCCGCAGGCGGTTCTCGACATAGTGCCTGTCACGCGCCTCCAGGATGACGTTGTCGATCCCGGAAAGCCGCAGAAGCCGGCCCAGGAGCAAGCCGGCGGGCCCGGCTCCGATGATGGCGACCTGAGTGTCCGATTTCATGGTGCCCCTCGCGTCTGAAGCGGATCAGCGCAGCCGCGGCATGAGCCGGAGCGCGTTTTCGCGCTCGATGAGCGCGAGATCGGCCGGGGAGAGCCCGGCCCTGGCGAGCCCCTCGACGGAACCGGCCATTGCGGGTTCCGGCGCATGCGGGAAGTCGCTGGCGAAGAGGACGTTGTCGGGCGTGGTGAAACGCAGGAGCGCCCCGAGCGTCAGCGGCCCGGCCGAGAGCGCGACATCGAAATGGAGGCGGCGCAGTTCCGCCATGACGCCGTCCGGCGCGTGCTGCTTCAGGTCGGGCCGGCGCTCGAGCCGCGCGAGGCGCTCCGCCAGGAAGGGGATCGCGCCACCCGCATGAGAGAAGATGTACTTCACGCTCCGGGTGCGCAGCAGCGTGCCCGTGAAAAGGAGGTGCGCAATGGCCCGCGTCGTGTCGAACGGGAATTCGAGCGAGGCCGGCGGCAGGCCGCCGAGGAAAGCGCCGGGCGGCTCGTTCGGGTGCACGTAGACGACGGCGCCGCGTCGCTCGAGTTCGTCCATCACAGGCGCGAAGCGCGGGTCCCCGAGATAGCGACCGTCATAGCTGGACAGGAGGCAGATGCCGTCGGCCTTCAATTCGTCCAGCGCGCGGCCAATCTCGGCAAGGCTCGCATCCACGTCCGGTAGCGGCAGGCTGGCGAAGCTGCCGAAACGCCCCGCATGGCGGGCGATCATCTCGGCGGCATAGTCGTTGCAGTGGCGGCAGAGGCCGACCGGATCGGCCACCGGAAAGCCGGGCGCCGATATCGAGACGACAGCGGTCTCGATCCCGTGCCGATCCATGGCGGCCAGCGAGTGCTCCGGGGTCCAGTCCGGGCTCTGGCCCGAGACGAGCGTCCGGCCGATGGCCTCCGCCCCGACCTCCGCGACGTAGCGCGGCGGCAGGATGTGATGCTGCGTGTCGATGCGGTGCGGACCTGGCACGATCGCCTCCCGGTGAATGCTCTGGCTTCTTACGATTTCGAGAAAGTTCTGGAAATCCGAAATTTTTCGCGCATGGTAGGCGCTTCAGCAAGGCAGAGCGGAACCGTGCCCAAACAGATCATCACTTCGAAATCCGCACCGACCACCGGCTTTACGGAGGCCTCCAAGCCGCCGCCGATCGTGCAAGCGATCCGGTTCGGCAACATGCTGTTCGTGTCGGGCCAGGGGCCGCTCGACCCGGAGACGAAGACGGTCGTGCAGGGTGGGATCGAGGAGCAGACCCGGCGCACGCTGCAGAATCTTCAGAGCGTCCTGGAGGCTGCAGGCGCGACCTTCGCAAACGTCGTCAATATGCGCGTCATCCTGCGCGACACCTCCGACTTCCCGAAGTTCAACGAGGTATTCCGCGAGATCCTCGACGGCGAGAAGGTCACCCGCACCTGCGTCGGCGGCACGCCGCATCGTACGGGTGTGAATGTCGAGATCGACTGCGTCGCGATGTTCGACTGAAGCCCTGCGGGGCGGTCGCGACGACCGCCCCTGTCCTCAATTCTTGAAGGCTCGCGCGAGCGCGTCGGCACCCTTCGCCATGATACCGAGGTCGGAGCCGACCGCCACGAACTTGTAACCCCACTCGATGTAGCGGCGCGCTTCCGCCTCGTTCGGCGTGAGGATGCCGGCGGGCTTGCCGAGCCTCGCGAGCCGGTCGACCGCGCTCTTGATCGCGTCCTGCACCTCCGGATGCCCCGGATTACCGATATGGCCGAGCGAGGCGGAAAGGTCGGCAGGCCCGATGAACACGCCGTCGATGCCGGGAACGGAGGCGATTTCCTCGATCCGGGCGAGCGCCTCCCCGGTCTCCACCTGGACGAGAAGGCAGATCTCCTGCGCGGCGTTCTTCAGATAGCCCGTGACGCGGCCGAACTTCGCCGCCCGCCCGCTCGCCGTGATCCCGCGGATGCCCTCGGGAGGATAGCGCGTTGCCGCGACCGCCGCCCTCGCCTCCTCCGCGTTCTGCACGAAGGGGATGAGCAGCGCCTGCGCGCCCGCGTCGAGGTGGCGCTTGATCAGCACCGCGTCGTTCCAGGCCGGGCGCACGATGGGTGTCGCCGTCCCGGTCGCGAGCGCCTGCATCTGCGAGATCAGGCCCGGCAGCTCGTTCGGCGAATGCTCCGTATCGAGCAGGATCCAGTCGAAGCCTGAATCGCCGATGATCTCGGCCACGATGTTGCTGCACAGGCTGCTCCAGAGCCCGATCTGAAGCTCGCCGCGTGCGAGCGCCGCCTTGAAGCGGTTCGGCTTGAGGTCCACCCAGTTCCCTCCCGTCAGACGAACTGCACGGCAACGCCGCCCAGCGGCCCGAAATCGGCGTGCAGCGTATCGCCCTTATCCGCCCAGACCGGCCGCGTGAAGGAGCCGGACAGCATGATGTGCCCGGGCTCGAGCACGGTGCCGAACGGCGCGACCTTGTTGGCGAGCCAGGCGATCCCGAGCGCCGGGTTGCCGAGCACGCCAGCCGCAAGCCCCGTCTCCTCGATCTCCGAGTTCCGGTAGAAGATCGCGCCCACCCAGCGCAGGTCGATGTCCATCGGCTTCACGGGCCGGCCGCCCAGGATGATGCCGGCCGCAGCGCCGTTGTCGGCCACCGTGTCGTAGATCTTCCGCGGATTCTGCACGCGCGCATCGATGATCTCGATCGCCGGCACGACGTATTCCGTCGCCCGCAGGACATCGAGCAGGCCTACATTCGGCCCTTTCAGCGGCTTGCCGAGCACGAAGGCGAGTTCGGGCTCGACGCGGGGAACGCAGTAATCGGCATGACGCACCTTGGCGCCGTCGGCGATCATCATGTCGTCGAGGAGATGCCCATAATCCGGCTCGTCGATCTGCGAAGACGCCTGCATCGCTTTGGACGTGAGGCCGATCTTGTGCCCGATGAGCTTGCGCCCGCCCTCGATCTTGCGCCGCGTAACCTCGCTTTGGATCCAGTACGAATCCTCGATCTCGATATGCGGGAACGTCTTGGACAGCTGCAGGACGGGCGTGCGGGTGCGCTCCGCCTCGAGAAGCTGCTCGACGGCCTGGAGGCGCTCGGCTTCGGTCAACATGGGCTTTCCTCAGGTGACTTGATTGGGTTGGCCCGAGAAGCGGGGCAGGTTTCCGCTTGTCCGGGCGAAAGCCGGGATCCGGTCCCGACCTTTTTAGGACCCCGGCTTTCGCCGGGGCGAGCGGAGGTTCGAGCGCCTCAGAGCTTCACGCAGACGTTGCGCAGCTCGGTGTAGAATTCCATCGAATGGACGCCGCCCTCGCGGCCGATGCCGGATTGCTTGGAGCCGCCGAACGGCGTCCGCAGGTCGCGCAGGAACCAGGAATTGACCCAGCAGATGCCGACCTCGATCCCGGCCGCGACCCGGTGGGCGCGGGCGAGGTTCTGCGTCCAGATCGCGGTCGCGAGCCCGTAGGGGCTGTCGTTCACCCGCTCGATCACGGCATCCTCGTCGTCGAAGGGCGCGATGTGGCAGCACGGGCCGAAGATCTCCTCCCGCACCACCGCTGAATCCTCGGGAAGCCCGGTCCAGATCGTCGGCTGGACATAGGCACCGCCCGAGAGAGGCGCCGGGAGGTCCGGCACGCCGCCGCCGGTCACGATCGTGGCGCCCTCTTCCCTCGCCCGCTCGTAGTAGGACAGCACCTTGCGGCGATGCTCCTCCGAGATCAGCGGCCCGAGCGTCCCGGCCTTGTCGAACGGATCGCGGATCTGGAGCTTCTCGGCCGCCGCCTTCAGGCGGGACACGAACGCGTCGAAGACCGGCCGCTCGACATAGATGCGCTCGGTCCCGAGGCAGACCTGGCCGCAATTGGCGAAGACCGACCGCATCGTGCCCTCGATCGCGGCATCGAGGTCGCAATCGGCGAAGACGACGGCCGCGTTCTTGCCGCCGAGCTCGAAGGAAACCGGCCGGACGCCCTCGGCCGCGGCCTTCATGATGGCCTCGCCCGTGCGGGTCTCGCCCGTGAAGGTAATGCCGTTCACGCCAGGGTGGCGCGTCAGGAACTCGCCCGCGCTGTCCGGCCCGAAGCCGTGGACGACGTTGTAGACGCCGGGCGGCACCCCCGCCTCGTTCATCACCTCGCCCAGCAGGGTCGCGGTGGTCGGCGTCTCCTCGGAGGGCTTCACGACCACGGCGTTGCCGCAGGCGAGCGCCGGCGCGACTTTCCAGGTCATCAGCAGCAGCGGCAGGTTCCAGGGGCAGACCACCCCGATGACGCCGCGCGGCACCCGGATCGCGTAGTTCAGTGCGCCGCGTCCGTCCGGCGTCGCCATCCGGAAGGTCTCCGTCGAGAGCGTCAGGACCTGGTCCGCGAAGATGTTGAAGTTCGCGGCACCGCGCGGGATGTCGATATGCGAGGCCAGGCTCACGGGCTTGCCCGTGTCGAGCACCTCGGCCTGCAGGAAGTCGTCGAACCGGCGCATGATGCCGTCCGCGACCTTCCGCAGGATCGCGGCGCGCTCCTGCTCCGTCGTCTTGCCCCAGGGCCCCTTCATGGCCCGGCGCGCCGCCTGGACGGCCGCATCGACCGTGGCGGCATCCGCCTCGTCCACCGTCCCGATCACCTGCCCGGTTGCCGGGTTGCGGTTCTCGAAGGAGCGGCCGTTGGCGGAGACGAACTTGCCGTCGATGAAATGCTTCAGATGGACTGGCCGGTCGGCCGCCACAGGCGAGATAGCGCTGCTCATGAGAGGAGCTCCCTTGTGTTCTTGGTGCGGGAGGCCGAGCCGTCAGGCCGCGGCGGCGTCCCGGGCTGCCGCCCAGAGGGCGATAAGATCGGTCGACGTGGGCACGTCGCCGAAGAGGAAGCGCACATTGGCGAGGGTCGCCTCGTGCAGCTGCGGGGCATGCGAGGCGACCGCATCGGACACGATGGCGATATCGAAGCCGCGGGCATGAGCGTCGCGAAGTGTCGACTCCACGCAGACGTTGGTCTGCACGCCGCAAAAGGCGAGCGCCTCGATGCCCCGACCGGCGAAGTGGAGTTCGAGCTTCGGGTTCGAGAAGCCCGAATAGGTGTGCTTGACGAAGACGGGCTCGTTCTCGGCGGGGCCCACGCCGAAAAAGTCTGCGCCCCAGCTTCCCTTGCGGCAGCACACGGCCTCGACGCCGAGGCGCCGCCTCTGCGCGATCATGGAAGGCGGCAGCGATTCCTCCTCGTAGGAGGCCGCCAGCCAGACGACGGGCACGCCCGCGGCCCGGGCCGAATCCAGCAAGGCCTGAAGCGGCGCCACGATCGCGGCGAGCCCCGAGACGTCCTTGCCGAGGGCTTCGGCGATGTAGCCGCCGGGCGCGCAGAAATCGTTCTGCATGTCGACGACCACGAGCGCAGTCCGCCCGGGCGCAAGCCGCTCCGCCGGTCCAGGCAGGACCGAGCGGCTGGCATAGCGGGACAGGATGCTCACGCGAAGGTCGTCCAGACGGAGCCGCCGATGCCGCAGCGCATCTCCTGGCTCGCGACATAGAACACGGTGCGGGCGGGCGTGCCGCCGGCGGCCGCCATGGCGACCATCCAGGCGAGGAGCTCGGTCGTGCCGCCCCCGCCGGCATCGTTCATGCGCTCGACCGTCGCCTCCCGGACCACCCGATCCGCATCGCTCTCCTCCATCAGCTCGAGGAACCAACGGTCGAACTTGGAATCCATGGTGAAGTACCGCGGGCCGCCGGGCTCGTGCGAGAGCCCGCCCGTGCCCATCAGGCCCACGCGGAGCCCCGGCGGCAGCACCTCCCGCACGATCCGGCGCAGCTCGCGGCCGAACCGGATGCACTCCGCGGGCTCCGGCACCGGCGGATTGATGCAATTCATGTGGATCGGCAGGATCGGGACGTCGTAGCCCAGATACCAGAGCGGCACCGACCAGTTGTCGTCGAACAGCAGGTTCTCGCCGCGGTCGACCTTGAAGCCCGAGGACATCGCCTCGCGTGCGACCACCTCGGAGACGTCCGGGCGGCCCTTCACGTGGTAGCCCGGCTGCTTCAGCCACGCCTTGAAGAACTCGGCCGGCCCGTTCCACTCGCGCGAGCAGTCGACGCGCCAGTTCGGCGGATTCTTCAGCGGCAGGTTCAGCAGATGGTCGTTGCCGACCCCGATGATGATGTCGGGCCTCGCCTCCCGCATGATCCGGCCGAGTTCCTCGTAGCCGGCCTGGATCGCCTTCTGGTCCTCGACCGGGCAGGCATCGATCCAGCCCGTGACGCCCGGGGCATGGGCCATGCCCATGATGGCGACGAACTCACCCATGACGTCGATCCTTCTCAGTTCGCCTCGGGACGGTGCTCGACGATCTTGTCGCCCCACGACTTGCGGTAGGCCTCCGCGGCTGCGCTCTTGGTCGTGTTGCCGGCCGAGCCGTGGAAGAGGCGCGTGATCTGCGGGAGGAAGTACGGGTGCACCCCCAGTTCCGCGAGCCGGCGCACGTCGATCGCCCGAAAAGCCTCCTTCTCGGGCTCGCTCAGGCCATACTGGCTCATCAGCTCCTCAAGCCGCTTCCTGAAATGAGGCCAGACGGAGTTGTCGCGCCGCACGTCGAAGACCATGCGGTTCGACGGCAGGTCGGGATCGAAGTCGTTCGCGGACGGAAGCGGCTTCGGGTTGGCGTCGGACATGGAGCTCTCTCCCGTGGTGAGAAACGGCTGCAGCGCGGGCGCCTACTTCCCGCCCACGCGGGCGAGAATGACCTCGGCCATGGACCTGGCCTGCTCTTCGAGGCGCGCCGCCCCCCGCGATGCCTCTGCCGAGGCAGGATCGCCAAAATAGCCCAGCGGCGTCTTGGCGCGCGCAGCCTCCTGCCCCTTGCGCCATTCGGCGAGGTCGGCAGGGCCGTAATCGGTGGAGCGGAGCGTCGGCAGCAGGTCCTTGCGCACCAGTTCCGGATGCGCATGGAGCATGGACGACGTCTCCGGATCGCCGGCATGGACGTCGATGAACTTCGCCGGGCTCGCCGGGACCTCGAAGCCGAGGACGGCGGGGTTGCTCGTATCGAGCCCGAGCCGCTTCACGAGCGGCGTGTTGAACAGGATCGCGGCATCGACGCCGGATGCCTGCCGGGCCGCCATCACGCCATCGAAGATCGTCTTGTTATGCAGCGCGTCGCCGTGTCCAGACGTGCAGAAGACGCGTGCGAAGCCCTGCTTCTTCAGGCTGGAGAGCACGTCCGTCATCAACGCGATCATCGTCGCCGGCTGCACCTCGACCGAACCCGGGAAGGCTCCGGAGACCTGGTTGATGCCCCAGTAGAAGGCCGGGAGGATCACGGCCTGATGCCCCCGTTCCGCCAGGATGGCGCGCGTGCGCCTCAGGACGGCGGAGGGAATGTACACGTCTGTCCCGAGCGGCAGATGGGGGCCGTGCTGTTCAATGACGCCGAAGGCCCAGAGCACGGAGGCGCCCGACTTCGCGGCCGCATCCGCCTCCTGCCACGTCATCTCCGCCATCGTGTCCGCGAAGGGCGAGGGTCCAGTCGCCGCGGGATTTGCGGCCGGGGAGGTGGGATTCTGCGCCGACGCCGGTCCAGCCACGACGGCGGCCGCCGCGACTCCCGATGCAATGACCGCTCGACGGTTCATAAATCCCTCCAGGCACCTTGTGACCCAGCTTATCGGAAATTTTCGAAATTCGATCAAGCTTCGATATTGGTCTGTCCGCTGCAAACCGTCACAGAACCTGGATCCGGGTGCCGTTCCGCTCTCCCACTCACTCGCCGGAAAGGCGGTGGCCCTGTTTTCGTGAAGGGGTTCAGCCCGGGATGATAAGCCTTTCAGACACGGCCCGACCGGACGCGGATAAGCAGAATGACGATCCGCGTTTCGGGATACTCTGGCTACCTCCCGTCTTGCCGCGAGGAGCACAAGGCGACTTAGGTCTTGGCTCGGTGAACTCCTCGGGCAGACCGATGTCCCGCTTCGCCACCGGCGGCTAGGCCGCGGCCAGCCCTCGTCACGAGCCGGTTTGCGCCCAAGCTGACCGTCCATCGTGGGTATCCGCCTGCTTGGGAGACGACACGGGGCCAAAACTCATCTCCTCGGTCCCTCGCCAACTAGGCAAGTTGAATGTGCACCAAGTGCACGGACCCGTCGTTCCTTGTTGCTGCGTGCCAGCTACGGATGACAGCCTCCAGCCAATGAACCGAGGCTAGAACAGCCCGGCGCTTTGGGAGGGAAGCCATGCTGCGGAAGGTGCTCGGGCGCGCGTTGATGGCGAGCGCCTTCGCCTTGGGGCCGGTTGCCATGGCTGCCGCTCAGGACAAGACGGTCAAGATCGGCGTCCTGACCGACATGTCAGGCTTCTTCTCGACCTTCGGCGGGCGTGGATCGGTCGAAGCGGCCAAGATGGCGGCCGAGGAGTTCAATGGCGTGGTCGCCGGCCGGAAGATCGAGATCCTCTTCGCCGACCATCAGAACAAGCCGGACATCGCCTCCACTATTACGCGGCAATGGTTCGACCTCGACAAGGTGGACGCCGTCGCCGACCTGCCGGGCACCGCCACCGCGCTCGCGGCGCTGAACCTCGCTCGCGCGCAGAACAAGATGGTCCTGATTTCCGGCTCGGCGAGTTCGGAGCTGACCGGCAAGAGCTGCCTCGCATCCAGCTTCCAATGGACCTTCGACACCTATTCGCAGGCCCATGGTGCGGTGTCGGCCGTCGTGAAGCAGGGCCTCAAGAAGTGGTTCTTCATCACGGCGGACTACATCTTCGGCCATGATCAGGAGCGCATGGCGACGGAGGAGCTCACGCGGCTGGGCGGTGAGGTAGTCGGCTCCGTGCGCGTCCCCTTGGACGCGACCGATTACGGCAGCTTCATCCTCAAGGCACAGGCATCGGGGGCCAACGTGCTCGCGCTCGCGACCTCCAGCGGGACCATCACGGCCATGCGGCAGGGCGCCGAGTTCGGCCTCCCGGCCTCCGGCGTCCGCATCGTGCCCATGAACTTCCTGATCACCCAGGCCCATGCGCTCGGTCCCGAGATCACGGCCGGGTCGTTCAGCGTCACGGCGTTCTACTGGGGCAAGTCGCCGGAATCCCGTGAGTGGTCGAAGCGCTTCTTCCAGCGGGTCGGCGCTATGCCGACCGACATCCAGGCCGGCGTCTATTCATCGGTCCGGCACTACCTCAAGGCGATCGAAGCGGCTGGCACGACGGATACCCTGGCGGTGGCTGCGAAGATGCGCGAGATGCCGGTCAACGACATCTTCGCCACGGACGGCAGGATCAGGTCAGACGGGCGAATGGTGCAGGACCTCCTGCTCCTCGAGGCGAAGCCCGCGAAAGACGTAAAGGAGCCTTGGGATTATTTCGTCGTCAAGGCGAAGCTCCCCTCGGCCGACGTGTTCATGCCGGAGCGGACGGAATGCCCGCTCGTCAAGAAGTGAGCCGGGCAGGATCATCGTGAACGCACCCACGCCTCGCGAGGCCGACCTCGTCGTCGTCGGAACCGGCATCGCCGGACTGACCGCTGCCGTCACGGGTGCCGCCCGCGGATTGTCGGTCCTGGTGCTCGAGAAGAGCGAACAGATCGGTGGAACGAGCGCCCTATCGGGCGGGGCGGTGTGGGTTCCGAACAACCACCACATGCCGGAGGTTGGGCGCCAGGACAGCTTCGAGCACGCCATGACCTATCTCGACCGAACGGTCGGGAATCTAGTTAGCCGGGAGCTGAAGACAGCGTTCCTGACGCGCGGGCCCGAGGCCGTTCGGTTTGTCGAGGCAAATTCCCGCCTCCGCCTTTCCGCCCGGCGAGATTGCCCGGACTACCTGTCGGACCGGGAGGGCGCGAGCCTCGGCGGCCGCATCATGGACCCGCCCGAGTTCGACGGGCGCGAACTCGGCGAGCGCTTCCGGGACCTTCGCTCGCCACGGCCGGAATTCGGCCTGTTCGGCAAGATGATGGTCAACCGCGCGGATATCGAACACCTCTTGAACGCCCGCTCTTCGCCCCGGAGCGCCATCCATGCGGCGCGCCTTCTGATCCGCTACGCGAGCGACAGGCTGCGCTATCCGCGCGGGACGCGGTTGCTCCTCGGCAACGCATTGATTGCGGCCCTGTACAAGTCAGTTCTGGAGAAAGGGATCCCCGTACTCCGGAACAGCCCGGTCCGCGGCCTCCTGCATGAAGGCGGCCGGGTCGTGGGGGTGGAATTCGAGGCGGCAGGGCAGCGCGTGGCCACCCGCGCCCGGCGCGGCGTCGTGCTCGCGACCGGCGGCTTTCCAAACAGCCCAGAGCTGAGACGCGAGCTAATCCCTATGGCGCCCGAGCCTCACTCGGCCGCCGCGGAGACCGGCACAGGGGATGGTATCCGCCTTGCCCGAAGCGTCGGAGCAAAGGTGCAGGACACCAATTCCAACCCGGCATTCTGGTCGCCGGTCTCGCTCGGCCGGCGCAGCGACGGCTCCGTCGCGAAATTCCCGCATCTCATGTTCGACCGCCAGAAGCCGGGCCTCATCGCGGTGAATCGGGCCGGCGTACGCTTCGCGAACGAGGCGGAATCCTACCACGAATTCGTCAAGGCAATGCTCGACGCGCGTGGGGGCGTCCAATGCTCGCCGGCTTACCTGATCTGCGACCACCGCTTCGTGACGACTTACACGTTTGGGCTGGTCCGGCCGACTGCGGGCTCGCGCCGAGCTGCGCTCCGGTCGGGCTATCTTCGGCGGGGTGACACGATCGAGCAGCTCGCGGAGAGTATCGGCCTCGACCCCGAAATCCTGTCGGAGACAGTCGCCCGCTACAACGACGGCGCCCGGAGCGGGGAGGATCCCGAGTTCGGACGGGGGAAAACGGCCTACCACCGCTATCTCGGGGATGCGGGCCACCATCCCAATCCCTGCGTGGCGCCCATCGAGACCGGTCCGTTCTACGCGATCGAGGTCGTTCCCGGCGATATTGGCACCGCAACCGGTTTGGCAACCGACGCGAATGCCAGGGTTCTGGACGAAAGCGGCCAACCTATTCCGGGGCTATATGCCTGCGGTAACGACATGAACTCGGTGATGGGTGGAGAGTACCCGGGCCCAGGCATCACGCTCGGCCCAAACCTGACCTTCGGCTACGTGGCCGCGACGCATGCCGCGGAGGCTGCCGCGGCCTGATCCTCCCTCGAGGCGGGCAATTCCTGCAGGCCCGCCTCGATCGCGCTCACGGCCTGGCGCAAAGCAGGCAGGTAGAGCTCCGCCGCACGCTCCACGGAGAGCGCAGAGAGGAAGAAGATGACATTCACGGCCGCCAGGACCCTCTCTCCCTGACGAACCGGCAGCGCGAAGCTGCCGATCTTGCTCTCCACCTCTCCGCTGCTGATCCCGTAACCGCGCCGGCGCGTTTCCAGCAGAACCCGCTCGACATACCGCTCGTCGCGGGCCAATTCCTGATCGGCGCCCCCCGAAGTGGCGAGCGCGTCTACGACGAGCTCGACCTGGCGTTCGTTGCAGGCGCCGAGATAGGCCCGACCGGCCGCCGAGGTGAGGACGGGCAAACGCCGCCCGACCATCGCATGGTGGATGGAGAAGCGGCTGAAGCGGTGGGTGGTCTCCCGGATGACCATCGCATTCTCCTCGAAGGTTGAGAGGTCGGACGGCCACATCACCTCGCGAAGGAGCGCGCCCAGGATCGGCGCTGCCAGCCCCGTGACCCACGCATCATCGTCGAACCCGTCCGAAAGGGAGCGCACCTTCAGGGTCAGGCGATGGGTTTGGTCCGATGGACTGCGGCGCACATAGCCCAGCTCTTCGAGAGTCTCGAGCATACGGTAGACCGTAGTCCGGTGGATGCCCGTCCGGGCGCTGATCTGCGCCGCAGTCGCGCCGTTGTGGCGGTTCAGCTCTGCCAGCACCTCGAGCCCGCGCTCGATCGCCCGGACATGCCTGTAACTCCCCATCCCATGCTCCTCCCGGCCCGCTTCTTAGCGGGATCGGCAAGGCTGTGCACCACGCGCACGGGACGCCTCGACGATCTTGTCCGAGCGGGAGCGCAGGCCCAGGCTCAAGGAAAGACGACGGAGGAAGGGTGTTGGGAGACGCTGGGCAGGGAGGCGGATACAGCTCGATCTGGGCCGAGCTCATGGGCGTCCCGTTTCGGCAGGGCTGGATCGACGCCGGCGGCGTCCGCACCAGGTTCCTCCAGAGCGGCGAACCGCACCTCCCGGCGCTGATCCTGCTGCACGGGACGGGAGGTCATGCGGAAGCGTATGTCCGCAACCTCCGCGCCCATGGGGAGCATTTCAACACGATCGCGATCGACATGGTCGGGAACGGGCTCAGCGACAAGCCCGACGTGCCGCTGGAGATCCCGGTCTATGTCGACCACCTCCGAGCCGTCCTCGATGCGTTCGGCATCGAAAAGGCCTCTCTCTCGGGCGAGTCGCTCGGCGGGTGGGTCGCGGCACGCTTCGCTTTGGCCGAAAAGGGGAGGGTCGAGCGCCTCGTCCTGAACACCACGGGCGGCAACACGGCCTTTCCCGACGTGATGGAGCGGATCAAGACGCTCTCCATGGCCTCCGTCGAGGACCCAAGCTGGGACCGGATCAGGAAGCGGCTCGAATTCCTGATGGCGGATCCCTCCCACGTATCCGACGACCTCGTGGCGACGCGGCAGGCCATCTACGCCGCCCCCGGCATGGTCGAAGCCATGCGGCGCACGCTCGTTCTGCAGGAGATGGAGATCCGCCGCCGCAACATGCTGTCCCCCAGCGAATGGGGAGCCATCCGGGCGCCAACCTTGGTGCTCTGGACCTCGCACGATCCGACTGCCGACGTCTCGGAGGGGCGGAAGATCGCCGAGATGATCCCGGGCGCGCGGTTCCATGTGATGGACCGTTGCGGGCACTGGCCACAATACGAGGACGCAGAGACGTTCAACCGCCTCCATCTCGACTTTCTGCGCGGGCGCTCGTGAGCGCGTGCCCTCCCCTACCCAGCGAGACGGAGATCATCATCGTCGGCGCCGGGCCGGTCGGGCTCACGCTGGCCAACGCGCTCGGGCTCGCCGGGATCTCCGTGCTGCTGTTGGAGGAGCGCGAGGGGATCATCGATTACCCGCGCGGCGTCGGGATGGACGACGAGTGCCTGCGATCCTTCCAGGGCCTTGGCTTGATCGACAAGGTCCTGCCGCACACCACGCCCAATCAGTGGCTCCGCTTCTTGACCGCCCGCGGGCGGGTCTTCGCCTCGGTCGAGCCCCGGACGGACGTCTTCGGCTGGCCCCGCAGGAACGCGTTCATCCAGCCTCTCGTCGACAAGGTCCTCTTGGAGGGCCTGGAGCGCTGTCCTTCGGTGCAGGTTCGGTTCGGAGCGGCGTTCCTCGGCTACCGTGAGGACGGGGACGGCATCAAGGTTGCGGTCCGCGAGGGCACGAGCGAGCGCCAGATCGCAGCGCGGTTCCTTGTGGGCTGCGACGGGGGCCGGAGTTCGGTCCGCAAGGCTGCCGGGATCGACTTCGAGGGCAAGACGGAATCGACGCGGTGGCTCGTCGTGGACGTCGCCAACGACCCGGTCGGCACGCCCAACGCCGTCCTGATCTGCGACCCAAAGCGGCCGACGGTGTCGATCGCACTGCCGCATGGGGTCAGGCGCTTCGAGTTCATGGTCTTCGACGGTGAATCCGAGGAAGAAATGACCCGTCCGGAGGCGATCCGCCGCCTGCTTGCGGGCATGACGGCACGGCCGGAGCGCGTCGACGTGATCAGGGCGCGCGTCTACATGCACCATGCCCGCCTCGCGGCGAGCTTCCGGGCCGGTCGCGTGCTCCTGGCGGGCGATGCCGCCCACCTCATGCCCGTCTGGCAGGGCCAGGGCTACAACAGCGGCATCCGGGACGCGACCAATCTCGGCTGGAAGCTGGCTGCGGTGCTACGGGGCTGGGCCGGCGACGCCCTCCTGGACACCTACGAAGCCGAACGGCGCGCGCATGCGGCGGCCATGATCGCGATCTCTGTCACGGCAGGTCGCATCTTCTCGCCCGTGAACCCGATCCTCGCCGCCCTGCGGGACGTCATAACCCTTGGGCTCAACTTCGTGCCGCCCGCCAAGCGCTACATCATGGAGATGCGCTTCAAGCCGATGCCGCGCTACACCGCCGGGATCGTGTTGCCGGAGACGGAGGCCGCCGGGCGGAAAGAACGCGGGAAGGTCGTCGGCCGCCTCTTCCCGCAGCCCGCCGTCACCATCGCCGGGCGCGGTACCGCGAAGCTGGACGAGGCGCTCGGGACGGGCTTCGCGCTCCTGGCCTGGGGCGATGATCCTGCCCGCTACATGGATGCATCCAACCGGGCCTTCTGGAGACGGATTGGCGCGCGCCTTCTTTGTGCCGTGCCGGCCACCCAGGTCGACGCGGCCCGCGAGCGGCTGCCTGGAACGGAGATCGTCGGCGATCCGACCGGACGACTCAAGGACTGGTTCGGCGATGCGGGCCGTTCCGTCGTGTTTCTCCGCCCCGACCGCTTCGTGGCGGCCGTGAGCGACCCGCAAAGCGCGGACGTGGTCACGCAAGCCCTCGCGGCGCGGCTCGCCGCGAAGATCGAATAGAAGGAGGAGGCCGATGACGCTCCTGGTTCAATGCATGTCGCATACGCCGCTGATGGACCTCAACCCGCCCCGGCCTGAGGTCGATGCGGAGGCCCGTGCGGCGGTCGCGGCCGCTCGCGCGAGGGTCGAGAGCTACGATCCGGACCTCGTGCTGCTCTTCGCGCCGGATCACTTCAACGGTTTCTTCCACGACATCATGCCGCCCTTCTGCATCGGGGCCGCAGCGGAGGCGATCGGCGATTACGGGACGGCGGCCGGCCCGCTCGCCGTGGACAAGGACGCCGCTCTGGCGATCTCCGGTGAACTTCTGAAACGCGACGTGGACGTGTCCGTCTCCTATCGGATGCAGGTCGACCACGGCTTCTCGCAGCCGCTCGACATGCTGACTGGCTCACTCACCCGGTACCCGGTCGTGCCGATCTTCATCAACGCAGTGGGCGTGCCGCGCCCGACGAGCCGGCGCACGCGGCTGTTCGGGGAAGCCATCGGCCACATCCTGCGTGAGCGCATGCCGGAGCGCCGCGTCCTGGCTATCGCCTCCGGCGGGCTATCGCATGACCCGCCCGTGCCATCCATCGTGACCGCCCCGCCGGAGATCGCCGAGCGGCTCATCAACGGCCGCAATCCGCCGCCCGAGGTGAGGAAGCTCCGTGAGGACCGAACCGTGCAGGCGGCCCGTGATTTTGCGGACGGGAGCCCGACGGGCGGCGGCGCCCTCCACCCGCTGGATCCCGAATGGGATCACATGCTCATCGACATCTTCTCATCAGGCAGGCTGTCCCAGGTGGACAGCTTCGAGGACGAGTGGATCACCGCCAAGGGCGGACGCGGAGGACACGAGGTTCGCACCTGGATTGCAGCGCTCGCCTGCCTCGCGGCATATGCGCCGTACAATGCCGAGCTCGACTACTACCGAGCCGTACCAGAATGGATCGCTGGGTTCTCGCTGATGCACGGGCAGGCGTGACCGCCCGGTCGCAGCAAGCACTTGCAGCGCGGCTTCGCCATCGTGCTCAACTGCCGCGTCAGGCGAGGATGCGGACCGCGCATTGATGTCTGGAGTCGCCGCGATTCCGTGGAGAGAGCCGGGCTTGGGCGCAGGCACTCGGACGTCACTTCCATTTCGCTGCCCTCAAGGGACTTGGAGACCTCCATCCGGGTTTCTGCCTGCGAGGCAAAGTGGCGGCGTGCGAGGTGCGCGCGCTCGGAAATGGCAAAGAAGCTGTCGCACATCGCGTTGTTGTGAGCGTCGCCGGCCGATGCCATCGAGGCCGGAACGCCGACCTCCCGACAGCGTCCTCTGAAGGCGACCGAGGGGTACTGACTGCCTTGGTCGAAGTGCTGGGCGAGGCCGCCAGCCGACGCTGGCAGAGCGCGCTCTCGATGCCGTCGAGCGTTAGTTCTCGATGCCGTCGAGCGTTAGCTCGCTCGCTCGCAGCCTCGGCGGTGCAGTTGCGATCGATGAGGTCCGGGCCCGGGCGGGCTTCCGACTCACCGCGGGTACTTTGTGCTTCGCGATCGGTCGGCAATTGGCGGGGGGTCAAACCCTCACTTCGGTTACCCGTATGCCGCCGCACGAAGGCCGCTGCGGTCGCTGGCTTGCCCTCGTCTGTACGCCGGAAGCGATCCTGGTACTCGCTCAGGGCTGTTTCGAATGGGCGCTGCTACGCGGAGGTCCGGTATGGTGCTTCGGCAGCTCAGAGTGAGCGCAGCTGCCCACCGCCGAGCCTGAACCGCCTCCTGCCGTTGCGAGGGTCAACACGCCGGCGCCGACAGGTCAGCACGGTATGACGCTCGGTCGACTTTTGCAGATGTGGACCGGCTAAGCTATCGAAATCGCTGGCGCGCCCAACGGGACTCGAACCCGTGTTTTCGCCGTGAAAGGGCGAAGCTGCCATGTCTGTGATGATCCTGAGGGCGGCAAGTTCCTCTTAGAACTAGATTTCAGGTCTCACTAGCATCATACTTCGCACTCCCCTCTGTGTGGGATCGAGTGTGGTACGTGGGAAAACGAGCTAGTTCCGCAATCGACACAGCCGCGAAGCGTGCTCGGCTGGAGCCGCGTCGCAATCCGTACTGGCAAGGCATCTCGGGTGGTCGCGGGGGCGTCTCCCTCGGCTATCGGAAAGCGGCCCGCGGACCTGGAACTTGGGTAGCAAAGCTCGTCATCGACAAGCAGCGAGCCGAGGAACGTCTCGCGCCGGCGGACGACGCCGGGGCCGTCGCTGGCGCCCTCCCCTACCCGGCCGCGGTGTCTGAGACGCTCGCCTGGGCCAAGAAGCAGTTTGCCAAGATCGAGGCCGAGAATTCGGACCGAGGCGCCAGCCCTACCGTCCGAGGCGTAGTTGAAGCGTACGTGAAGGCGCGAAAGGAGCGTCATGAGACGGCTGCACGTGACGCAGAGAGCCGCCTCAAGAAGCACGTCCTCGCAGATGCCAAGTTCGCTGATCTGCCGCTCGCCAAGCTGACCGCACGGGACGTGCTCTCATGGCGAGGCCGTCTTCCGGAGAAGCTGGCGCCAAGCACCGTCAACCGCCTCCTGAACGATGTCCGGGCCGCTCTGAACGGAGCGGCCGAACTCCATAGGCGCGAGCTGCCGGCCAGTCTGCCCGGCGAGATCAAGGCTGGAACGAAGGCCCTGTCCGTCGGCGACAACGCTCGCAAACAGGTTCTTTCCGATACGCAGATCAAGGCCGCGCTCTCCGCCGCAGCTGCGGTCGACGACACCGGAGATTTCGGACGCCTCATTCTGCTCTTAGCCGCAACCGGTGCGCGGTTCTCTCAGGTGGCTCGACTCACGGTCGGAGACGTTCAGATCGCTCGATCCCGCATCACGGTTCCGGTCTCGAGGAAGGGCCGCGCCGGCAAGGCTGTGCCGAAACTCGCCATCCCGGTCGGCCCGGACGTGATCGAGCATCTCCGGCCCGCTTTCGACCGCGGCGCAGAAGATCCGCTCCTGCTCCACTGGGTGAGCCGGCAGATCGGTCCCGTCGAGTGGGAGCGCGTTGAGCGGAAGCCGTGGAAGCAGGCATCCGAGGCGCTGCGGCTGTGGGACAAAGCGCGGGCGAAAGCGGAGTTACCGGCCGACACGATGATGACGGCGTTTCGGCATTCCTCCATCGTGCGAGGGCTTAAGGCGAACCTCCCGGTCCGGCTCGTCGCCGCGCTCCACGATACAAGCATTCAGATGATCGAAAAGCACTACTCGGCGTACATCGTGGACGCATCGGAGGAGCTTGCACGCCGGGCGATCCTCAGCGTCGCTTAGCAGCGAGCGCTGAGCGTGCTCTCAAAGCATTTCGCGATCTATATCCACCGTAGCAGGGGCTTCAAAGTGGACCAGTCAATCTGATTCCCAAGCCCAGCTTCACGTGGACAGGCGATCCGGCCGTCGGCGCCCAGCGCCGTCGGCACCTTAATCCCGGGGATCTCGAAATCCGCTCTCGGGAAGCATGCCTCGTAATGGGACTCGAGGGGCTGCGCGAGGCCGACATGAAGGCCCGCGACCGAGTTCGCCTCCGGGCCGAAGGCGTGGATCTCGCATCGGACGCCGTGCACGCTCGCCTGGGACACGATCCGGCTCGCGAAGGTGATGCCCTGCCGCCCGGCGTCGATTCGGAACATGATTGGGCAGCGGCTCGCGGCCGCTTGCGCGTAGTCGTTCCAGCTCCATTGCAGGGCGTCGGCAGCGACGAGCGGGATCGTGAGACGCTCGGCAAGCCATGCATAGGCGGCTCGCTGGTCGGCCGGGATCGGATCTTCGAACCAGGCGTATTCCAGTCGCTCCAGGGCGCGGCCAACGGCGACGGCCTCGATTAGCGAATAACGCTCGAGAGGGTCGAACATGAGCGTGTAGTTATTCCCGACACGTTTGCGGACGAATTCGCAGCCGGCGATATCGCGCTCCGCTCCTCCCCAGAGGTGAAGCTTGTAAGCGCGATAGCCTGCCTCCCGCGCTTCGCCGACGTGGTCTGCCACGGCCTCGAATTCAGTCATCCCGAGCTCCGCGCGCGAGGCGGCGTAGACGGGCAGGGACTGGTGGCGGGTCCCGAGGAGGGCGTGGACCGGCAGTCCGGCGGCCTTGCCCCTTGCGTCCCAGAGCGCGTTGTCGACCGCCGCGACGGCCACGCAGGAGGTCCCGTTCCAGGCGGCCCGCTTGAGCAGGGCTTCGGTGGACGCCGGATGGCTGGCCACGTCGATCCCGATCAGCGCCTCCCGGAACCAGGCCGCAATAGTCAGCGCCATGGCGTCGGGCGAAGGCGAATCGTTCCAAGTGACGCTCACGCCCTCGACGCCGCCGGCGGTCCGGATGCGCATGATCGTCGCGCTCTGCGGGCCGGATGCGCCCGGCCACTGGATCGCCGGCTCGTAGGCCAGGACCCCGACCGAAACCTCGACGATGCGGGTCATGACATGCGCATCCCGGGCGTCACGACCTTCATCTCGCGCGCCGTAATTGGCTCGGTCCCGAGCGGACGCGGGACGAAATGCTCTTGGCGGAGCCCCGCGTAGCTGGCGGCGGCCTCGAGCACGCGGTCCTCGCGCAGCCGCCGGCCGACGATCTGCAGCCCGACCGGCAGGCCCTCGCGGGTCAGGCCGCACGGCACCGACATCGCAGGCAGCCCAACGATACTGAAGGCGTAGCAGGCGAAGAAGACGTCATAGAAGCGGTCGACGGCCTTGCCGCCGACCTCCGTCGGCAAGGGGCGGTCCAGCCGGAAGGCCGGCGCGCCGACCGTCGGCAGGAGGATGTAGTCGTAATCGGCCAGGAAGCGCCGGACCCGGTGGTAGTATTCCGTCCGCAGGCGCTCGGCCCGCGTGACGGTGCGCAGGTCGAGCTGAAGGGCGTCCGAGACCTGCCCGATCAGCTGCGACGACATGCTGGCGCGGTGGACCTCCAGCCGGTCGGCGTAACGCGCAACCATGCCGAAGCCGCGCGTGCCGGCGATGATCTCCTTGAGCCCGGACGCGTCGAAGGTCGCCTCGTCCACCGCGCAGCCGAGGGACGCGAAGTCGCGCGCCGCGGCTTCCGTCAGCTCACGGACCTCGTCGTCGACGGGAAACAGGCCGCCGAGATCCGCCGTGTACGCGGCCCGTCGGCCGGCCAGCCCGC
Organism: Enterovirga sp. CN4-39; assembly: GCF_049446235.1. Taxonomy (NCBI): domain Bacteria; kingdom Pseudomonadati; phylum Pseudomonadota; class Alphaproteobacteria; order Hyphomicrobiales; family Methylobacteriaceae; genus Enterovirga; species Enterovirga sp. CN4-39. The sequence goes on from NZ_JBMSEF010000001.1 coordinate 660,992, forward strand.
CGTCGTGTCGGGACGCGGCCGCGTAGTCATATCCCTGGTCCGGGAGGGAGGTCGGGTCGCGGTCGTCCGGGCCGGAGAGGACGGAGAGCAAGAGGCCCGTATCCTCGACGGTCCGGGCCATCGGCCCGTGAACGTGCTCCACCAGCGTGTCCCAGGCATATTCCGTCGGGTAGACGGGGATCCGGCCGGGCGATGGCCGAATGCCGGACAGGCCGCAGAATGCCGACGGGATCCGGATGGAGCCGCCGAGATCGGTCCCAAGCCCGATCGGCGCCATGCCGGCCGCAATCGCCGCTCCCGTTCCGCCGCTCGAGCCCCCGGCGGTCACGTTCAGGTTCAAGGGATTTCGGGTCAGACCGAAGATGGTGTTGTTGCTGTTCACGTCGTGGGCGAATTCGGGCAGGTTCGTCTTTCCGATCATGATCCCGCCGGCCGCGACGATGCGCTCGACCGCGACCGCATCCTCCTCCGCGATGTGGTCGCGGTAGATCTCCGAACCGAACGTCGTCCGGATACCCTTCGTGACCAGGTTGTCCTTGACCACGAAAGGCACGCCCTCGAGCGGCCTCGGCAGCCGCCCGTCGCGCAGGCGGCGGTCGATCGCCTCCGCCTGCGCCAGGGCCGCCGGGTTACGGGTGCAGATCGCGTTCACGTCGCCGTCGACCACGTCGATCCGGGCGAGCGAGGAGGCGACGACCTCGGTGGCGCTGACCTCGCGACGCGCGACCAGCCGCACGATCTCGGCCGCGCTCATCTCGTGAAGCTCGGCCGCCATGTCAGGCAGCCTCGGAGGATTTCACCGGCGCCTTGAACGTGGTCGCGTCCATGACGAGGTGGCGGCGCAGGAACTTCCAGGCGCCGTTCTCCTTTACGAGCGTGTCCTCGTACACGCCGCAATCGGCGATGGCCGGGATCTGCGTCGGCGTTCCATTGAAGGCGAGCAGGTAGCAGCGGCCCTTGACGGTGCCGTCGGGCTGCTGGGTCAGCTCGATGCTGCCGTTCCAGTGGCGGCGATAGATGTGGGGGCGACCCGCCTTGTCCTTTTGCTTGAACTCGACGAACCGATCGTGGCCGGACAGCGTGAGCCCGGCCGTGACGAGCTCGAGGACGCCCTTTGAAGCGAAGCAGGAGGCGTAGCCTTCCGCGTCGCCCTCGTCGCTGCACAGGTTGTAGGTCGCATAGAGGTTGAGGATCGCAACGTAGTCGTCGGCGGCCGGCACGGTCATGTCTGTGTCTCCCCTGTTCAACTTCCGAGATACGACGCGAGCACCTGCTCGTTGCCGATGAGTTCGGGCGCCGGGCCCGTGAAGACGATGGAGCCGTTCTGAAGGATATGCGCGCTCCCGGCCGTCGCGGCCGCGACCCCCACGTTCTGCTCGACCAGGAGGATGGTCAGCCCGCGGCCGTTTAGGAGCCTGATCGTCTCGATCATGCCGTCCACGATCTTGGGCGCGAGGCCGGCCGAGGGCTCGTCCATCAGGAGGAGCTTCGGCCGGGCCATCAGCGAGCGGGCGATCGCCACCTGCTGCTGCTCGCCGCCGCTTAGGAAGCCGGCATGGCGGGAACGGTACTCGTGCAGACGCGGGAAGAGCGAGAACACCTCGCCGAGATCGCGGCGGACCTCGGCCTTGTCGGTCCGGGTCGCCGCGCCCATCCGCAGGTTCTCCAGCACGCTCATGCTGGCGAACACCTCGCGGCCCTGCGGCACCTGGACCATGCCGGCCCGCACGATTGCGGCCGGCGCCGACCCGCCGAGCTCCGCCGCGCCGAGCATGACGGAGCCGGCACGCGGGCGGAGCAGGCCGCTCAGAGTGTTGAGGATCGTGGTCTTGCCGGACCCGTTGCCGCCGAGGAGGGCCACGACCTCGCCTTCCGGCACGCTGAAGGTCACGTCGCGCAGGATCTCGGTGCGCCCGTACCAGACGTTGAGGTTGCGGACCTCAAGCACGGCCGGCATGCCCGAGATAGGCGTCGATCACCTGCGGGTCACGCCGCACGGCGTCGGGCGGGCCGTCGGCGATCTTCGCGCCCGAGCTCATCACCACCACGCGCTCCGACACGCCCATTACGGCCCGGATCACGTGCTCGATCATGATCAGCGCGACGCCGCGCTCGTCGCGGATGCGCCTGAGCAGAACGATCAGCTCGTCTACCCGGGGCACGCTGAGGCCGACCGCCGGCTCGTCGAGCAAGATCACCTTCGGGTCATTGGCGAGGGCGCGCGCGATCTCGACGATCCGCTGCTGGCCGAAGGAGAGCTGGTTCCCCTGGCGGTCCGCGAAGCGCTGCATCCCGACATACTCGAGAGCCTGCCGAGCCCGGCCGAGGATGTCGGCCTCCTCCCGCCGCATCGAAGGAGAAGCGACGGCCGCCGACACGATTCCGGCCCGGCCGCCGAGGTGGAAGCCGGCCATCATGTTCTCAAGCACGGTCATGCCGGCGAAGAGCTGCGACGACTGGAACGTGCGGCGAAGCCCCAGCGCTGCGATCCGGCTCGGCTTCTGCCCGCCGATGGACACCCCGTTCAGCACAATGCGGCCCGCGTTGGGCCTGACCATGCCCGAGATGGAATTAAGCAGGGTCGTCTTGCCGGCCCCGTTCGGGCCAATCACGCCGAGGATCTCGCCCGACCCAACCTCGAGGTCCACATCCTTCAGGATGTGGAGCCCGCCGATAGCGACGGACAGGCCGGAGACGGACAGGAGCGGGCTCACGGGCGCTCCTGTGCGACGCCGAGTTGCGCCGGGGCGATCGCGGGAGCCGCGCTGGCCTCCTCCGGCGCGTCGCGCCTGTGCAGGTCCTCCCGCCAGCCCGGCCAATACCGCCGCGCGAGCGACACCACCCCGAGCGGCATGAAGAGGACGAAGCCGAGGAGCACGACGCCGAAGGCGATCTCCTGCAGCGACTTGAACTCGCGCAGCCCTTCCAGCATGGCGACGAGCAGAAGGGCGCCGATCACCGAGCCGGCGATGGACCCGACGCCACCGACGACGACCATCGCCTTCTGGATGACCATCTGGAACAGGTCGTAACTCTCGGGCGCCACGTAGTTGAGGAGGCCGCAGAACAGCCCTCCCGCGATGCCGGCGTAGAAGCCGCTTATTGCGAAGGCGATCACCTTGTAGCGGAAGAGGTCGACGCCAAGCGCGGCTGCCGCGACCTCGTTATCCCGCATGGAGACGAGCGCCCGCCCGATCCGGGAATGGACGACGTTCCAGGCGACCAGCGTCAGGGCCAGCGCCACGACCCAGCTGAGGCCGTAGATGCCCTGCGGGGCGGTGACCGGGAGGGGCGCGAAGTTCAGGCGCGGGACGGTGAAGCCCGTCGCCCCGAAGGTCAGCCACTCCGCGTTGAGGAAGACCCACTGCGTGAACTGCGCGAAGGCGAGCGTCGCGAGGGCGAGGTGAATGCCGCTCAGGCGGAGCGCCGGCCAGCTGATGACGGTGCCGATCAGCATCGCGACGAGGCCCGCCGAGGGAAGTGCCAGCCAGTAGGGCAGGCCTAGCCTGACCTGGAGGAGCCCGGCCGCGTATGCGCCGATCCCGAACATGGCGGCGTTCGCGAAGGCGATCTGGCCCGCATAGCCGATCAGGATGTTCAGCCCGATCGCCAGGATGATGTAGATGAGAGCGACGTTCGTCACGTAGAGCATGTACGGGTTCGCCACGAACGGCACGACGGCTAAGAGGCCAAAGACCAGCACCAGAAAACCGCGGGCGGAGAGAAGGGACGCCATGGCCGCCCTTCCCCGTCAGATCTTGCGCATGGCGGCGCCGCCAAGGATGCCGCGCGGCATGAAGAGCAGCGCGAACATGATGACGACGAAGGGCGCCACGTCCTGGTACTTGCTGCCGACGTAGCCGGCCACGAAAGCCTCGATCAGCCCGACCAGAAAGCCGCCCAGCACCGCTCCCGGCAGGCTGGTCAGGCCGCCGAGCACGGCGCCGGCGAAGGCCTTGATGAACAGCCCGAAGCCGATATCCGGATAGAGCTGCGTTAGCGGCGCCATTAGCACGGCCGCGGCGCCGGCCGCCGCGGCGCTCAGCGCGAAGGCGAGCTGCTGCAGCCGGTCGATTGGGATGCCAACGAGGGTGGCCGCCTTCACGTTGTCGGCCATGGCCTGCATCCAATTGCCGACCGCGGTGAAGCGGAAGAAGGCCGCGACCGCGACCAGGAGCGCGATGCTGAAGCCGAGCACAACGACCTGCTGCGGCAGCACGATCACGCCGGCGAACCGGATCGGCGCGCCCGCGATCATCGGCGGGAACGGGATGTAGTCGCCAACCCCGCCCCAGATGGCGCGCGCGGTCCCCTTAAGGATGAACGAGACTGCGATGCAGGCGAGAAGGACCGGAACCAGCCCGGCCTTCATCAGCGGCCGGAAGGCCGCCTGGTACACCAAGCCGCCGAGCAGGAAGGCGGCGACCACGGCCAGGCCCAAGGCGGCGAGATAGGGAAGACCCAGCTGCACATGGAACAGGAAGCCGAAGAAGCCTCCGACCATGAACATCTCGCCCTGCGCTAGGTTCACGACGCTCGTCGACTTGACCACGATCACGAGGCCGACCGCCACCAGCGCATAGAGCGCCCCGAGGGTCAGCCCCGATGCGAGCAGGTAGCCGAACATCGGCTCACTTCGACAGGGTGGTGGTGGCGACGGTGGCCACCCGCCCGTTCACCAGCTGAACCCAGGCAGCGTGCTTGTGGCACTGGTGGTCGGCGGCCGTGCAGGTGATCGGCCCCGGATAGACCGGGGTGTCGAAATCCGTCAGCTTGTCCATCTCCTGGACGAAGCGGTCGCGGGTCAGATCGCGCCCAGCCCGCTTCAGGGCCTCGACGACTACCTGCGCGCTGCCGATCCCGAGCAGGTGATAGATCGACATAGTCTCGCCCGGGTAATACGTCTCGAAGAGCTTGCGCCAATCGGCCATTTCCTTGTCGTCCGGCATGTGCCGGACGTGGCTGATGGCGAACATCTTCTGCAGCGCCGCGGCGGAGCCGACCTGCTTGGCGAGGACCGGCAGGTCGCCGAGCGCCGTCTGGCCGATCGCCAAGGGCGCGAAGCCGATCTTGTCCGCATCGCGAAGAAACGCGGCGGCGGCCTTCGGGAAGACCAGCATGATCACCGCGTCCGCATTCGCCTGCTGCAGGCGCAGCGCCTGGGGCGTCGCGTCGTTCGCTTCGGCGATGATCTCCTCGTCGGCGACGGGCTTAATGCCCTTCCGCTTCAGCTCCGCCATCACGGCGTCGTAGCGGCCACGCCCCCAAGCGTCGCGTGTCGAAATGACGGCGATCCGCTTCGCGCCCTTCTCGGCCGCGAAGGCGACCTGCGAAGCGCTCTCGATCGCGGCAGTCAGCGCGGTCGTGTAGATCGTCGGCACCGTGGGAAGCGTCAGGCTGTCGGCCACGGAGGCGAAGATCACCCAGGGGGCCTTCGAGTCCTTGATCTCGGGATAGGCGCCGATGCTGGCGTTCGAGCAGCCGCCGCCATGGATGACGAAGACCTTGTGGTCGAAGATGAGCTTCTTGGCCGCCCCAATCGCGGTGGCCGGGTCGCAGCGATCGTCCTCTCGGACGGTCTCAATCTTGCGCCCGTTGATGCCACCGGCCTTGTTGACCTCCTTGTAGACGATGTCGGCCCCGTCGATGACGAGCTTGCCCGTGAAATAGCCCGGTCCCGTGAGGGCGCCGAATTGTCCGATCCGGACGGTCGTATCCGTAAGGCCGGGATCAGCCGCCTGCGTAGCGGTCGCGGCCGCGAAGGCCAGGGACGGAAGGAGGTATTTCGCAGCGAGCCTTTTGAAGCGTGCCATGGTGCTCTCCTTCCGCCGTTCCGGCGGGGGTAGTTCCTATTCCTCGGCTAGCGGGCCTCTTCGCGGAGAGCGTCCTCCAGCCATGCGGCGGCCCTGAGCACGTCGCGGTCGCGGCCAAGGCGTCCGACGATCTGGATGCCGAGCGGCATGCCGGACGCGTCCGCAAGGCCCGGGACGTTCACGGTGGGGAGCCCGAGCAGCGTCCACAGGCGCGTCTGGTTTGGCGAGCCGGTGGCCTCGATCCCGGCCGGCGCCGCGCCCGAGGCCGACGGCCAGATCAGGACGTCGGTACCGGCGAACAGCGCGTCGCTCGCGAACCGCGCAGCGCGGCCGTCCGCAAGGGCGGCCACATAGGTCTCGGTCGATATGGCGAGCCCGCCCCGGATCATGTCCCGCAGTTTGGGGCTGAGGAGATCCTGGTGGTTGTCGAACTCGTAGGCGAGCGACCGCGCGAGCTCGTAATCCTGGATCGCGTAATGGGCCTGGTGCGCGTCCTCAAACATCGCCGGAACCGGCAAGGTCGTCACCGCCGCGCCCCGGGCGGATGCCGTCCGGCATGCTGTCTCGACAGCCTCCGCCATGGCCGGCTCCATCTCGTCCCAGACCTTCAGGCGGGCTATCCCGAAGCGGGGCTGCGAGAGTTCGCCCTCCGGTACGGCCAGATCCTGGCCCGTGATCGCTTCCGCGAAGAACGCTAGATCGCGCACGTCGCGGGCGAACAGGCCAATCGTGTCGAGCGTCCAGGAGAAGCCCTTTACACAGAAGCCTGGAAGGAGGCCGATGGTCGGCTTGATGGCCGCCACGCCGCAGAACGAAGCCGGGCGGACGATCGAGCCGCCGGTCTGCGTCCCGATGCTGAACGGGAGGAAGCCTGCTGCGACCGCCGCGGCCGAGCCGGACGAGGAGCCGCCCGGCGTATGCGAGGGGTTGTGGGGATTCCGGGTCGGGCCCGGATTGACGGCCGCGAACTCGGTGGTGACCGTCTTGCCGGCGATCGTCCCGCCGGCACGTCGCACCATCGACACGACCGGCGCATCGCTGACCGGCATACGGCTCGCGTAGATCGGCGAACCGCAGGCGGTCGGCATGTCAACCGTGTCGATGATGTCCTTGACGCCGACCGGAAGACCGGCGAGCGGTCCCTTCTCCCTCGGGCCGGCCAGGAAGGCATCCCGGTCGAGATGCGCGAAGGTCTGCAGCTCCGGTTCCCGTGCCTCGATGGCCGACAGGTACTCGGCTAGGACGGTGGCGAGGCGGGTCGTGCCGGCCGAGAGGGCAGCGGCGAGAGCCCTGCCGGATCCGGCAGGCGCGGCGTCTCTACTCGTCACGCGCGTCCCTCCCCGGCTGCGGCACGGGCCGGCTGGGTGTCGAGCCGGCTGATGAACTGAGCGAAGTCAGCGCGCTTGATGTCGGCGTGATCGGCCATCAGGCGCTGCGCCCGATCCGCCTCCCCGGAGCAGATCGCGGCGGCGATCTCGAAATGCTCCTCGGCCGAGCGCTTCAGCCGACCGGGAAGCCGGAGCGTGTAGTTCCGGTAAGCGCTGACCCGCTGGCGCGCCTGACGGGTCAGCCGCTCGAGAGACCCGTTCTTCGTGCCGCGATAGACAAGGTTATGGAAAGCTAGGTTGGCGACCATGTAGTCCTCCGGCGAGGTATCGGCCGCCACCGCGCACTCTTCCGCGCTCTGCCGCAGCTCGACTTGCTCCTCGAACTCGAGCCGCTGAGCGGCGTGGTAGGCACAGAGGCCCTCCAGTCCCGACATGACCTCGAACAGCTCGAAGACCTCCGCGGCGCTCAGCGACATCACGTAGCTGCCGGATCGCGGCCTGACGTCGATCAAGCCGAGCGAGGCGAGGCGGCCGATGGCATCCCTGACAGGCGCCCGCGAGACGCCGAAGCGCAGCGCGAGCGCCCGCTCGTCCAGCCGCTCGCCCGGCTGCAGCTTCGCTGTGATGATCTCGTCTTCGAGCGCCTTGACGATCTCGTCCCGCGAAAGCTCGCGGCCGCCCTCCTGCTCGCTCGACGGCCTCTCGGCCAGTTGGATGTTCAACACCCGGTCCCGATCCTTCCCTCGACGCGCTCCGGCCCTGCCGATGGTCAAGCGGCTTCCTCGCTCGTGCTTTCGGCCCGCCATCTGCCCCAGCGGCCGCAGGTGACGGCGGCCAGGAAATCGCCCAAGACCTGGTTGAACAGCGCCGGCTCCTCCACGGGGAGCAAGTGCCCGCAGAGCGGGAGGACGGCCAGCGCCCCGTGCGGAGCTGTGCGGCTGACGAAGATGCTCGTGTCGAAGCCCGGGATGTCCTGGTCACCGACCGCGACCAGGACCGGCATCGGCAGCCCGGCGATCTCCGTTTCCAGGTCGAAGAGCGGCTTCCGGCCCATGAGCGCGTTCGCCATCATGAGCGAGCAGCCGATGGGCGACATGTCCCGCATCCCGCGGATGAACTCGTCCCAGGAGGCCGGGTCCTTGATGCGGAGCGCCTGGCGCTGCGGGGCCCGCTCGATGTTCTGAACGAGCGCTTCCATGCCCTCGCGGGCGATCGCGTCCGACAGAGTCCTCGCGCCCGCGAGCCACGCCTCTCGGTCGACGCTCCCGGCCCCGGCCCCGATAACAGCGAGCGAGCGGACCTTGCCGGGGTGGCGGATGGCGAAATTCAGCGCGACCCCGCCGCCCGTCGCGACGCCGACCACATGGGCCGACGGGATCCCAAGATGGTCGAAGAGGCCGTCGAGCTCGGCCACGAGTTCGTCATGGGCGTAGGCTGCCGGATCCGTCGGCACGGCAGACGGCGGGTAGCCTCTGTAATTGTACGTAACGCAGCGGAAGCTGCGGGCGAAGAAGCGGACCTGATTGTGCCAGGCCCGCATGTCGGATGCGAACTCGTGGCAGAAGATGATCGGGACGCCCTCCCCGACCGTCTCGTAGGCGATCTCGACGCCATTGACCGAAGCGAAGGGCATCAGCTCCCGACCTCTCGCGGCTTATCAGTTCGAGAAACTGACCATACCAGTTTAGATGCGTTGGTCGTCAAGCTGTCATGGCGATCTTTGCGCCTGTATTGTCGGCAATGTGCCGCAATCCTGGTCAGGCCGCCCATACGCAGTGACGCTCGAGCTCCGGCAGGTCGATCTCGCAGCCGAGGCCAGGGCGATCCTTGGTCCTGGCGAGGCCGCCCGCGATCTCGAAGCCGGGCGCCACGCCCGGAACTTCGTCCAGGCCTACGGCCTCGTGGTGCTCGAACCAACGCGAGGTTGTGGCCGCGAGGCTCATCGCGATGCACGCCTCGAGCCCGCCCCGCGGCGCGAAAGCGGCGACGTCGAGCTCGGCCCCGTTTGCCTCGGCGGCGGACGCGAAGGATAGCCCGAGCGTGAAGCCGGACCGACCGACATCGAGCCGGAAGCCCTGAGCCGCTCCGGCGCGCGCCGCCTCGCCGCATTCGCTCGGGCTCCAGCGAAGCGACTCGTTGACGACGATCGGCACGTCGATCCGCGGCGCGAGCCAGCGATACCCTGCGGGATCGAGCGGCGAGAGCGGATCCTCGTAGCGGATGAACCCAAGTTCCCCGATTGCTCGTCCGACCGCCAATGCGTCGTCCCGCCCATACCGGCCCACCGGGTCCAGCATCAGCCCGATATCCGGCCCGAGCGCTAGGCGTATCGCCTCGCAAGCAGCGAGATCGCGGTCGCGCTCGCCCCAAAGGTGGAACTTGCAGGCGCGGAAGCCCGCCTCGACGTACCGGTGGGCGAGGTCGACGAACTGAGCCACTTCCGTGAAGCTGAACTCTTCGGCGGAGATCACGTAGGACGGAAGCTCGCGCCGCTTGGCGCCGAGGAGGTGGTGGGTGGGCACGCCCAGCCGGCGGCCCGCAAGGTCGAAGAGGGCGGCTTCGACGACGGCTGCCGCGCGCCCGTATCCCAGCCCGTGTGCCCTCGACGTGACCAGGGACGATGACGCGAAGGGCACGGTCACGTCCTGCCCGACAACGACTTCGGCCAGCGCCGTTTGCGCCGACCCGGGATAACCCGCCTCATCGCCGAGATGGGCCCACGAGATACCGACCCCGAACGCGCCGCAATCCGAGCGCACGAGCGCAACGAGCGCGGCGTGGCGGAATCGTCCCGTGCCCCAGACGAGATCGGGACGGCCTCGGTCGTACACGGCGCAGCCGATGCGTAGGCTCTCGATGACGGGCAAGGCGCTCTCTCCTGGAAGAATTCGCGGGGGCAGACCTACGTAGGCGCGAAGCGCATGAGGCGCTTCTCATCGACCGTGACGCCAAGCCCCGGGCCCATTGGGGCGGCGACCCTGCCGCCGCGACACTCGAACGGACGGTCGACCGGCTCGTCGGCGAGCAACAGGGCGCCCAGGCTCAGGCCCCAATCCATCTGCGGGGTCGCGCAGGCGGCGTGGATCATGGCGCTTGTCGATAGGCTCGATTCGATCAGCATCGCGAAGTTCACGGAGAGCCCGAGCGCATGCGCGACGCGGCCGGCATCCAGCATGGGGGTGATCCCGCCGAACTTGATGGTCTTGAGGCTCACGCCCCGGACGGCCCCCGCGGCCACGAGCGCCAGGACGTCGTGCAACCCGTGCAGCGCCTCGTCCGCTCCGATCGGGATCCGCGTGAAGCGGGCCACCTCCGCCAGCCTCGCGGTGTCGCCTGCCGGGACCGGCTGCTCGAGGAAGACGAGGCCGCTCGACTCGACTTGGCTGCAGAACCGGCTCGCCTCCGCCGCCGACCAGGCCATGTTCGCGTCGGCCGCGACCAGGGCGTCCGGTCCGAGCTCCTGCCGGAGGCGCCTCACCGTTTCGGCCTCGACCTCGATCGGGGCGACCCCGACCTTCAGCTTGAAGGCCGTGAACCCCTGGGCCGCGAGGGCGACGGCCTCGGCCGTATCCGTCTTCGTCCGGCCCGACCCGCCGACGAGGCGCAGGACGGTCGCTTCCCGGCGAAAAGCACCGCCGAGGAGATCCACGGCCGGCACACCGAGGATACGGCCGCTCGCGTCGAGGAGCGCCATGTCTATGGCGGTCTTCGGCCCGCCATTAGCAAAGAGGTGATGCGTCAGCGATCGGCTGATCATCACTCGGTCGAACACCGAGCGGCCGATCAGGCGGGGCCGGAGGTGCTGCTCGACCGATGCGACCATTCCGGCGAGGGTCTCCCCTGACATGGCGGGATCGATGCCGGCTTCTCCCCAGCCCTCCGCCCCTCCCCTCGTCCGGACCCGGAGGTAGAGGACCTCGCCGATACGCGTGCCGTGCGAGGCCGTCGTCAGCGCCTTCAGCATCGGCAGATGCAGCGGGAAGCAGTCGATCGCGACGATCTCGGCCCGCGGATCGGCCGATGCTGGCTCTCCGCCAAATCCGGCGGCCTCAGGATCGGTCATGTTCGCCACCAGCGTCCCCAATCAGTTGCGGTGCGTGGCGCCGCCGTCGACGGTCAGGATCGTGCCGCTGATATAGGCGGCGCGAGCCGACGCGAGGAACGCCACCGCGGCGGCGATCTCGCTCGGCTCCGCCATGCGGCCGAAAGGGACGTCCATGTCGGCCAGCACCTCGTCCGCACGGTCCGGCGTGCCGAAGCGGCTCTCGCTCCATCCCCGAAGCAGAAAGCTCGCGCGGTCAGTGCGGGTCATGCCTGGATTCACGCCGACTACCCGAACGCCGAAATCGGGCGAGCGTCCGCCGAGCGCTTGCGTCAGGCCCATGAGGGCGATGTTGCCGGAGCTTCCGAGAATGTACTTTGAGTTCATCCGCTCGCCGGAATTGCCGATGACGTTGACGATCACGCCGCGGCGCCGCTCCTTCATGCGCGGGTAGATCTCCCGGATGAGGTTGATGTAGCCGAAGACCTTCAAGTCCCAGGACTTGCGCCAGACCTCCTCGGAGATTGCGTCGATCTCGCCTCCCGGATTGGAGCCGGCATTATTGACCAGGATGTCGACGTCTCCCGCGGCCGCGACGAGCTCCCGCTGCTGTTCGGAGATGGACAGGTCGACCGCTATCGGCTCGACGACGACCCCGAAGGCGGCCCGAATCTCGCCGGCCACCGCTTCCAAACGATCGCGGTTTCTGGCCGCGATCAAGAGATCGCATCCCTCCTCTGCGAGGAGCCGGGCGACCGCCAAACCGATACCGGCGTTGGCCCCGGTGATCAGCGCGCGCGAGCCGGACAAACCTAGATCCATTCGTGTCCCTCCAGGCCGGACGGTAGCGTGTTGACCAGTTCACAGCAACTGGAATACCAATAGCTTCGGACATGTCGGAAAACTGCATGTTAAGCGAGGTGATTGAGACGGCAGCGCCGGGGCGGCAGCCCGAGGCAGCCTCACTGGATCAAGATCTTCTTGTCGGCATCGACGGCGGTGTCGCGATCGTCACATTCAATCGCCCGGCCGTCCGCAACGCCTTCACGCTGAGCATGTATCAGCGTTTGACGACACTCTGCAGCGAGTTGGGCTGCGATCCGGCAGTGCGCGTTCTCGTCCTGACCGGGTCCGGTACGAACGCCTTCTGTGCGGGCACGGATATCGGCGAATTCGAGGCCTTCGGCAGCTCCTCCGACGTGCTCGCCTACGAAGCGCATGTGGAACAGACCCTGTCTGCGCTTGAGGCTTGCCCCTTGCCGACGGTCGCAGCGATCGCCGGGTTCTGCACGGGGGGCGGCGCGGCACTCGCAGGATGTTGCGACATCCGGATCGCGGCCTCCAATGCCAGGTTCGGGTTTCCCATCGCACGCACCCTGGGGAACTGCCTGTCGCTGCCCAACTATGCCCGGTTCGCGGCGCTCGTCGGTGCGCCTAGGCTCAAGCAGATGATCTACGCGGCCGAGCTCCTGGACGCCGCGGGAGCTCTGCGGGTCGGCCTTGTCAACGAGGTTTTAGAGACGCCGGAGAGTCTCATGGCGCGGGTCGGCGCACTCACCCGCGCCATGGCGGAGAACGCGCCGCTGACCATCCGGGCGACCAAGGAGGCGCTGCGCCGGCTCTCTCCCGCCGTCGCGGCCGACGGCGCCGACGACCTTCTGCTCCGCTGCTACATGAGCGCGGATTTCCGCGAGGGCCGAAACGCCTTTCGGGAAAAGCGCAAGCCCATCTTCACGGGCTCCTGAGACGAGACGGGGCCCGGGAGCGCTTCGACACGGCAACGATGAGGGATGGAACATGGGGCCGCTTGCGGGCGTCAAGGTCGTCGATCTTACCCACGTGATGGCGGGGCCGACCTGCACCCTGATGCTAGCCGACATGGGCGCAGAGGTGATCAAGGTCGAGTCCCCGCAGGGCGACGACACCCGGCATAGCCTCCCGAACATCGGCGACCAGTCTGCCGCCTTCATGATGATGAACCGTAATAAGCGCGGCATCGTCCTGAACCTGAAAACGGAAGGAGGCATCGAGGCGATGCGTCGGCTGGCGGCCGAGGCGGACATCCTGGTCGAGAACTTCGCCCCCGGCGTCCTTGACCGATTCGGGCTTGGCTACGAGGCGCTCCGAAAGATCAATGCGCGCCTCGTCTACTGCTCGCTGTCCGGCTTCGGTCGGACCGGGCCTTACAGCGAGAGACGTGGCTTCGACCTCGTCGCCCAGGCGATGAGCGGCATCATGACCTTCACAGGCAGCGACGCCACCTCGCCGCCGACGAAATGCGGCCCTCCTATCTCGGACATCACGGCGGGGCTGCTCGGGGCGATGGGAATCCTGGCGGCCTATTCCCACCGGCTGAAGACCGGCGAGGGCCAGATGGTGGACACTTCGCTCTTCGAGGCCGCGCTGGTCCAGACATATTGGCAGTCGGCGATCGCGCTCGCGACGGGCCGCGCGCCCCGGGCGATGGGTTCGGCCCATCCGCTTAACGCGCCCTACCAGGCGTTCGAGGCCCAGGATGGCTGGCTCGTGGTCGGCGGCGCCAATCCCCGGAACTGGCTTCGGCTGGTGGAGGCGATCGGCGCCCCTGAGCTCGCGGAGGATCCGCGCTTCCGTGACAACCCCGGCCGAATGGCGAACCTGCCGGCCCTCGAAAAGGAGCTCGCCGCGAGGTTCAAGACGCAGACCGTCTCCCACTGGCTCACGCTGTTCGAGCGCGGCGGCCTACCCTGCGGGCCGGTCTACGATTCGCTTCAAGCGCTGTCGGACCCGCAGACGGCCGCCCGCCGGATGGTGGTGGAGCTCGACCATCCAACGGCCGGGAAGGCGCCAGCGCTCGGTCTCCCGGTGAAATTCTCGGAGACGCCTGGCGACGTCAGACGTCCGGCTCCCATCCTGGGGCAGCATAGCCGCGAGGTGATGGCCGAGCTCGGGTTCACGCCCGCCGAGATCGAGGAGATGGAGCGGCTCGGCGTCTTCGGAAGCCGGGTTCCTCTGACCGCGACGAAGCTCGACACGTCCGCTGCACAGGATGGCTGCACGACAGTTAAGCAAGCTGACCCAAATCGGATGGCTCCAGCATAGAATCTCGGCTTGCCCTGCCTCAGCAGACTGATACGATCAGTTTATGGCGCTGATCTTCCAATTTCAGCAGCGTAGACGCTCCGGCCGTTCTTCGGCCCCGACCTTTTCGGCGAGAGGGCCCAGCCTCTTCCCGACGGTCCGGGGCTGCTGACATGCCCGGAACGATCGCCAGCGACGGTGTTTTCCTTCATGTGGAAGACCGGGGCAGCGGCGACCCGATCCTGTTCCTTCACGAATTCGCGGGCGACACGGCCAGCCTCGACCAACAGCTCGATTACTTCGCCGGCAGGTTCCGCTGCATCGCCTTCAACGCGCGCGGCTTCGACCCGTCCGCGGCTCCCGACCACCCGGAGCAATACGGCCTCAGCCGGGCCGGGCAGGATCTCGAGGACGTCCTCGACGATCGCGCCGTGCGGAGCTGTCACGTAGTCGCCCTGTCTCTCGGGTCCGCTACCGCCCTGCCCTTCGCGATCTCCCGTCCCGAGCGCGTGCGCTCGCTCGCCCTCGTGTCCTGGGGCTACGGGATGGACCCGGAGGGAAACGCCGAGTTCCGCCGCCAATCCCTGCTCGGCGCGGAACTAATCGAGAGCGACGGCATGGCGGCCTTCGTCGACCTGTATGAGCGCTCGCCGGTGCGCGACGCGTGCCGCAGCCGCGAGCCGGACCGCTTCCGGGCGCTGATGGCCCGGATGCGCGCCCGCTCCCCAGCGGGCAGCGCACTCACGCTCCGGCGCTTGCAGGCGTTGCGGCCCCCGCTCGACGAGGCGCTACTGAGCGAGGTTCGGCGCTGCCGGGTCCCGACCCTGATCGTCACGGGCGACGAGGACCCGCCGAGTCATGGGCCGAGCCTCGCGCTCCACGCCGCGCTGCCGGATAGCGAGCTACACGTGCTCCGCGGCGGGGGCCACACGCTCTACCTTGAGCGTCCGGACGAGCTGAACGGGATCATCGAGGCCCACCTGGAGCGAAGCGCCTCGCGCGCTTCCCGCCCGGACGGCACCGTCCTGCCGACGGCGCCGAACCTCGACGGCCCCGCGCCCGCATCCAGGGAGGCCTCCCCATGGCACTGATCGAGTTCAACAACGTCGGGAAGGCGTTCACATCCCGCTCAGGGGCCCAGTTCGTGGCCGTCCAGGATTTCAGCCTGCAGATCCAGAAGGGCGAGTTCTTCTGCCTCCTCGGCCCCTCCGGCTGCGGGAAGACGACGGTGCTGGGAATGCTCGCCGGGTTCGCGGAGCCAACCACGGGCCGGATCACGGTCGACGGAGCGACGATCTCGGGTCCGACTCGCGACCGGGGCGTCGTGTTCCAGGGCGACGATTCGCTCTTCGGATGGCTGACCGCCCTCGACAATATCGAGTTCGGGCTCCGGCTGCGCGGGCTCCGGAAGGGCGAGCGGCGCGACACCGCCATGCGCTACCTGGAGCTCGTCGGCCTGCACGGGCAGCAGGACAAGTTCCCGGCAGAACTGTCCGGCGGAATGAAGCAGCGCATCCAGATCGCGCGCGCCCTCGCCAACGAGCCGAAGATCCTGCTGATGGACGAGCCGTTCGGCGCCCTCGATGCGCAGACCCGCGAGATCATGCAGCGCGAACTGCGCCAGATCTGCACGATGACCGGCTCCTCCGTGCTCTTCATCACGCACGACATCGACGAGGCGATCGCCCTCGGCAGCCGGGTCGGCATCATGACCGCGGGCCCGGCCGGCACGCTCAAGGACGTCATCTCGATCGAGCTCGAGGAGCGCTCGCGGACGGACATGCGCTACGTCGAGTACTACGCGAAGATCCAAGGAACGATCCGGCACGAAGTGGAGCGGGCGACCCGCCAGCACACCCGAAGGAAAGCCGCATGAGCACCAGCGCCGTCGACGTCCCCGCCGCTCTCCCCGCCGAGAGACGCAGGCCCATGCCGAGCCTCCGCCACCTCACGGGCGCGCTCCCCTACATCCTGAGCTTCGCGGCCCTGCTCCTCACCTGGCATGTTGCGGCCACGTTCATCGTCCGGTCCGTCCTGTTCCCGGCCCCGGCATCCGTGATGATGAAGGCGGGTGAGCTCCTGGCGAGCGGCGTGCTCGTGGACAACATGGTGGCAAGCCTGCAGCGCATCCTCGGCGGCTTCCTCATCGGCTCCGCCCTCGGCATCCCGATCGGCCTCGCGATCGGTAGCTTCCAGCTAACCCGCAAGCTGCTGGAGCCGTGGACGGAGTTCCTGCGCTTCATCCCGGCCACCGGCATGATCACCATTTCGGTGATTTGGTTCGGGATCGGCGAGGAATCCAAGATCTTCCTTATCATCTACACAACGATCTTCATCGTCATCCTGAACACCGCGGCCGGCGTCGCGTCCATCGCTCCGAATAAGCTCCGGGCCGCCCAGGTCCTCGGCGCGACACGCTGGCAGATGTTCATCCTCGTCGCCCTCCCGGCGACGGTCCCGTTCATCCTGACCGGGATGCGGCTCGCGATGGCGAACTCGTTCACCACCATCGTGGCGGCCGAGCTGGTCTCGGCTCAGGCGGGGCTCGGGGTGATGCTATGGAACGCCCGCATGTTCATGCTCGTCGACGACATCTTTGTGTCGTTGATGACGCTCGGCATCCTGGGCTTCACGGCCGACCGGCTGTTCCGCTTCGCCATCTACCGGTTCGCCGGCCGCTACAATCCGGTCGCCTGATCCATCCCCCCAAACTTCGTGCCTGGGAGTTCGCTCATGAAACGCTTAGTCGCCGCCGCCGTGATGCTGGCCGCCACCCTCACCGGCGCGGCCGCGCAGGCGCCCAAGACCAAGATGACGATCGGGACGGGCGTCGATCCCTCGCTCGCCAATTTCTACGTGGCGAAGGTCGGCGGCTTCTTTGACAAGCACGGGCTTGACGTACAGCTAAACACGGGGCCGAGCGGCTCCGCCATGGTGCCCTTCCTGGTCCAGAACCAGATCCAGGCGGCGCTCGCGGCCGAGCAGGCCGGGCTCGTCAGCCACCCGATCGACAACAACATCGTCGTGATCTCGCAGGCGATGATGAGCGGCCGCTATTTCGGCATCGTCGCCCGCAACATCGACAACCTCGATGCGCTCAAGGGCAAGAAGGTCGGCGTCCCGGTCGGCAGCGCCGGCGACGTTTTCTGGCGCGCTCTCGTCGCAAAGCTGAACCTCAATCCAAAGGACTACACCATCGTACCGGTTGACCCGCCCGAGATGGTCGCAGCCCTTGAACGCGGGAACATCGATGCGGCGTCGGCCTGGGAGCCGTGGGTCACTCGGACCGTACAGACCGTGGCGAATACCAAAATGATCCGCGACAACGAGGGGATCATCAGCACTCGGAATTTCGTCTACCTAAACCGCGGTTGGGCGGACCAGAATCCGGATGCCGCTATCCGCTTTATGCGAGCGCTCGCGGAGGCGACCGACTTCATCAACAGCAATCCTGACGAAGCCGCCAAGCAGACGGCCTCGTTCCTCAAGATGGAGCCGGATTTCACCAAGACCCTGATGGCCAAGGTGCAGTTCAGCGTCGGGCTCGAACAGCCCGCCATCGATTACCTGAAGACGGTCGAGACGCAGCTCCGGGAGGCCGGCCGCCTTAAGGGGACGATCGACTGGAACCGGTTCATCTATCCGGACCTCGCCATGAAGGTGGTCCCGGAGAGGGTGAAGCTCGGCCCGAAGAGCTGACGCTGCACCTTCGATCCGCCGACACCAAGGGTTCGCCCACCCGTCCCTCCCGCCCCCCAGCCGAAAGGCGTTCCGATGAACAGCTTGCTCAACCGGCTTGGCCTGCTCGCTCTCGCGACGGCAATGGGCCTGACCGCAGCCGCCGCGCAGAGCACCAAGATGGTCATCGGGACCGGCGTCGATCCGGCCTTCGCGGCCTTCTACATCGGCAAGCGCGCGGGCATCTTCGAGAAGAACGGCCTCGACGTCGTCCTCAACACGGGGCCGAGCGGCTCGGCCATGGTGGCGTTCCTGATCAAGGGGCAGAGCCAGGCGGCGCTCGGCGCGGAACAGGCCGGCATCCAGAACTTCAACCTCGACCCGAACGTGGTGGTCGCGGCCGAGACGACGGAGCTCAAGACCTACTGGGCGGTCGTCGGCCGCAACATCGGCAGCGTCGAGGAGCTCAAGGGCAGGCGGATCGGCGTCGCGCCGGGCAGCGGCAGCGAGGTCTTCTGGCTCGCGATGATCGAGAAGCTGAAGCTCAACCCGAAGGACTACAACGTCGTCTCGGTCGAGCCGCCGGAGATGATCGCCGCCATGGAGCGAAACAACGTCGACGCCTTCGTCTCCTGGGAGCCCTGGCTGACGAAGACGGTCCGGGCCATTCCGGGCGCCCGCATCGTGCGGGACAACGACGGCATCCTGACCCCCCGCGTTTACCTCTACATGAACAAGGCCTGGGTGGCGGCGAACCCGAAACCCGCCGAGGCCTTCATGCGCTCGCTGATGGAAGCGAGCGAAATGACCCGGACGAAGCGAGAGGAGGCCGCCCGGCACATCGCGGCGACCCTGCATCTCGACGTGCCGCTGACGCTCGAGCTGATGGACAAGCTGACCTACGACATCCGGCTCCAGCAGCCCTCGCTCGACCACCTCAAGATGATCGAGGGCCAGATCAGACAGGTCGGCAAGCTCGCGAAACCCGTCGACTGGGGCGCATACATTTACCCCGACCTGCTGAAGTCGGTGGCTCCCGCGAAGGTCGGCTACGAGCTGCCGAAGTAAGATGGCGCTCGAGTTCCTGCGGGGCGACGCCGCGCTCGCGTACGAGGTCAGCGGGCGCGGAACGCCGATCGTCTTCTGCCACGAATTCGCGCAAAACCACGAGGGATGGGCGCCGCAGGTGTCGCGCTTGGCCCCGCTCTACCGGACGATCTGCTACAGCCGAGTCGGCTATCCGCCCTCGGACGTCTCGGACAAGCCGGACGCCTACGGCTTCGCGACAAGCGTCGCGGATCTCGGTCGGGTGGTCGCGGGGGTGGCGGGCTCTCCCGCCCACCTCGTCGGCCACGGCGCCGGCGGCAACATCGCGCTCGACTACACGCTCGCCAACCCGCACGCGGTCCGCAGCCTCACGCTGATCGGCTCGGGCGCCGGAAGCGACAACCCGCGGGGCTGGACGGAGGCCGCCCGGGACTTCGCCGCCCGGATGGACCAGGGCAGGGAGGGGCTCGTCTCGGGCATCGCCACAGCGCCGCAGCGCCAAGTCTTCCGGCAGCGGGACCCGGCCGGCTGGGAACGCTTCGTCGCCGCCCTGGGGCGGCTGTCGCATCAGGGCTGCGCCCGGGCGATGCGGGGCGCGCTGTCCCGCCCGTCCTTCATGGAGCTGAAGGACCAGCTCGCCAGCCTGCGCGTGCCGATCCTGCTCATCCTGGGCGATCAGGACCGTCCGTCCTTCGAGGGGACGATCTTCGTCCTGCGGACGGCCCCTCAGGCCTCGCTGGCCGTGCTGCCGCTTTGTGGGCACACGGAGAACCTTGAGAGTTCCGACCTGCTAAACCAGATCCTGTCCGGCTTTCTGATGCGGGTCGAGGCGGGGCGGCTTCCCGCGCCCTAAAGCGGGCCCGAGGAGAGCAATATGGGCCGTCAGCTGGACTACTACCTTACGATGGCCTCGCCCTGGGCCTATCTCGGCCATGCCGCCCTGATGGCCGCGATGGCGCGGAACGGCATCCAGGTCGCAGTCCGGCCGACGCCGCTCGGGCGCCTTTTCCCGCAGACAGGCGGGCTCCCATTGCCCCAGCGGCACCCAGCCCGCCAGCACTACCGGCTGATAGACCTTCAGAGATGGCGCAATCGGCGCGGCGTGCCTCTTAAGCTGAAGCCGGCTCATTCGCGCTTTGACCCGAGTTTCGTAGATCGCCACGTGATCGCCGGCCTGGCAGCCGGAGCCGAGGTCGACGACTTCATGCGGGCGGCTTTCCAGGGCGTCTGGGTCCACGAGTTCAATCTCGGGGACCGGGTCACCGTCGAGCGGCTCGCCCGCGAGCACGGCTTCGCGGAAAGTGTCTTAGCCCTCGCGGAGAAGCCGGAGATCCTGGAGCGGTACGACCGTAACCTCTCCGACGCCATCGCGGCAGGCGTCTTCGGGGCGCCCTCCTACGTGCTGGACGGCGAGGTCTTCTGGGGCCAGGACCGGATCGAGTTGCTGGTCGAAGCAATCGAGAGCGGGCGGGCGCCCTTCCGAATGGAGGAGTGAGCGTGGGGGATGCGGCATCCAAAGGGCCAGGAAGTCGCCGGGATGAACGGTGTATTCGTCCAGAAATACGCGTTCGATCGTGTGCCGGCATTCGGCATCACGATGGGCGCCGGCCATCGACTAGCTTCAGGCCGTCTTCCGCCTCGGCCCAAGGCATCGTGGTATCCTTTCAGAAGTGGGCATCCTCGCGTTGCCATCCAAGAACGGGTGCCGGTGCGCTCTAAGTGTGCTGTCGAGCGTGCGTCGCCAGGGCCGAGACGCGGACAGGGCGCGAACCAGCCCTATGCTCCCCTTCTGACTTTAAGCCAGTCCAGGGTGGCAGCCGCGCCTTCCGCGAGCCCAGTGCGCGGCTCGAAGCCGAGATCCCGTCGCGCCGCGTCAATCGACAGCGGCCCCACCGGGAAGGTGTTCCAGGCGAACCCGTCCTCGTCCAATCGCGCGGAGACCGAGGGCACAGCACGGCGCGCAGCCGCGACGATCTTGCGGAGGTCCTGCGCCCGCCCGGGTCCGATGTTGTAGACCGGCTGCCGGAGCTCGCCTACATCCAGCGCCGCAACAGTCGCTTCCACCACGTCCTCCACGAAAACATGCTGCCGCGTGCGGCCCTCACTCTCCTTCACCAGCGTCTCGCGGCCCTGTAGCCCGTCCTCAAGAAGAGTGCGGATCAGGCAGGAGGTGGTCCGGCCCGGCCCGTAGCAGCCGGCCACCCGCAGGGCGACGGCGTCGACCCCGTGCTCCGCCCGGTAGGCGCGCAGCATCGCTTCTCCCGCCGCCTTAGTGGCACCGTAGACCGTGTCCGGACGCAGCGGCACGTCGTCGGCCAGCACCGCGTCCGCCGGGTGCTTGCCGCAGGCCATAATCGACGAGAACCAGACCACCCGTCGGAGTCCGTGGATCCGGGCAGCCTCGAGCAGTTCCACGAGCCCGAGCAGGTTAACGTCGGTGATATGGGCGGGCTGGTCCGCCGCCTGCATCGGCCCGGAGATGCCGCCCGCGTGGACCACGTCCGTGATCCCATGCCGGACGATCACCTCATGCCATCGATGAGCGCCAGGCAGCTGCTGCACCACGGCCGGGCATCCGCTCTGCGAAATCGGGACCTGATCGGAAACGACGATCGCCCGTCCCGCTCTGAGCAGGCGCGTGGTGAGGGCTCGCCCGATGAGCCCGTTCGATCCGGTGACAAGGGTGGCCATACAGGAACTGGCGTCTTCCAGAGCGTCACGGTGGGCAGTGACGCCCCGTCCAGCCGAGCACGACGGATGCAATCCTGCAAGTTCTATCGGGCTAGCTCAGGGCGCAGTCTGGAGATGTGCGAAAGACGCGAAGTACAAGTGGCACGGCCGTGACCTCTTTCCTTGCACCGCGAGCGCTCGACCAATCCGACGGCCGACCTCGATGTTCAGTTCCGTTCCGCGTGCTCGAATGTCTCAATCGGGGCTGAGACTCGCTCTGGCGGCTGCGCATCGCGGCGGCGGTCCGCACAGAGACTTGCTCGTGCAGCTTGCGGGCGCGCTCCGCGCAACCTGGCTGATAACCCGGCGCTCGGCGGCCCGACCGCGATGAGCCGGCTCTCGGACCCGCTGCGGGCCGAAGCTGCCCCGATCGCCTCCGCCGGCCGCCAAGCCATGCTCTGGGCACAGGAAGCGGCGTGATGACCAGAGCAGGCTCGGAGACTCCGACCAGGATCGCAACATGCCGATCATGCCGCAGCCGCTCTCGGCTCGTCCTTCTTCACCCCTCGCGCGACGATCTGGAGCGAGCCATCCGGCAACGGCCGCTGTAGTGCTCGAGCTTCTGACCATGGCGCCCGGAGCCACACATCCCACTCCTCGGCCGTGGTCAGGATCGCCGGCATGGCCTTCGGGTGGATGGCGCCGACCTCCGCGTTCGGATCCGTCGTGAGGAAGCCGTAGAGGTCGTTCGTCGTCTCGCCTTCCTTGACCTTTCGAACGCTCGTCCAGTTCTCGACCTTCAGGCCCGCGAAGGCCACCATCGGGCGGTCCTCGCTCAGGGCGAACCAGATGTCGCCGCCGGCCTCACGGTTGAACTCGCTGAAGCTGGTGAACGGGACGAGGCAGCGGTTCTCGGGCTCGAGCCAGCGCTTCCAGTGCTTACTGTCCATTCGGCGCACGTTCGTCGTGCCGGTATCCGGCTCCATCCGGAGCAGCTGCTGGAAGTCGACCGGCTTGCCCTTTGCCTCGAGCTTCTGCGCTCGCTTGGTTGCGGCATCGAGCAGGGCCTTCTGCGACGAGGGCAGTCCCCAACGCATCATCGCCGAGACGCGCTGGCCCTCGTTCAGGTGGATCACGGGTGCCGAGTAGTCCGGGAACACGCCCGGCAGCCAGGGCAGGTTGCCGGTGAGGTCGCGGCCGACCTTGAACAGGTTGCGGATCGCTTCCTGGTTCGTCGTGACGCTGTAGAGATTGCACATGCGGCCGAGCTTACCGACCCGGCCATGGAATTCAAACCGATGACAGACTTGAATGTAGGTGGGCAAAAGTGGCAGTCTCGACGTACAAACTCCGGGCAACTAGCGCCGCGAAGGATGAGCAATAGAGATGATCGAGATTTCTCGGCAGGGAAACTACATCATATCGAGCGATTTCGGCGCGGAAGCGATCGAAGGCACAAGCAGCTTTGGTACGAATGGCCCCCTGGTAACTTTTTCTATCGAACAGATCAACCCGATATACAACTCGTTCTACTGGCGGATAGAGCCTATTACCGGATCTCATGATGATTTCTGGGAAGATTTTTTTTCTAATTTCATTGGCGGAGAGCCAGCCGACGCTTTTGATAACAGCGGCTTTACGTCGGGATTCGTGGAGCTCAAGCTGAACCCGGACTCGGTTCCTGAGTACGACGAGCAGTTTCGTATTTCCTTCTATTTGTCTGCCGTTGATCCCAGCTTCGGGCGTGCTCCCGTAGCCAGCGCCGTGTTCTCGATCGTGGATGATGATCCTTTTGTTCTGACCGGAGGAGAGGAGGACAATGCGTTTACCGGCGGTAGCGGGAACGACATTCTGTCGGGTGGCGGCGGCGCAGACACGCTTTTTGGGGCTCGTGGCGATGACATTCTGTCAGGTGGCGTCGGGGCCGACGTTCTGGACGGCGGCGAGGGCAGCGATACCTATTACGCGGATGAAGCGGACGCGCTCGCTGATACCGGCACCTCTGGCACGGACACTGTGATCGTGACGTTCACGGGAGGGACGGCCACGAGCAACACATACTACCTCCCCGGGTCCATCGAGAATCTCGTCCTGGGCGGCAACGTCGCGATTGGGGCAGGAAACAGCAGCGCGAACTATATGCAGGGCAACGAGCTGATGAACGCCTTGTACGGCGGGGACGGTGCGGACACGCTGGTTGGCCTGGGCGGACAGGATTGGCTCCAGGGAGACGCAGGCGCGGATTTCATCTACGGCGGGACAGAGGACGACGTGATCGGCGGCGGAGCTGATGCCGACTGGCTCCTTGGCGAAGATGGCAACGACGCGATCTGGGGGGACGACGGTAACGACGTGATCTCAGGCGGTTCCGGGAGCGACTACATCATCGGCGGAATCGGCTACGATCTTCTCTACGGCGGGGAGGGAAACGACGTATTCGTGGTTGCACGGGTCGACCAGGAGGACATCATCTTCGGTGAAGCCGGAGCGGACACGGTCTACTTCGCGGACCGCGCGAGTGCGGAGCTCAGCTCGATCGCTCAGACTGGGAATGGCTACACGACAATCAGCTTCACGGATGGCCATTTCGCGTCCGTGACCGGGATCGAGTGGATCCAGTTCGCTGACGCTGGATGGGCGATCGCGAGCTGATCCAGCGCACTCTGCCGGATCGGTGGCGGCGGCTCGAGCGTTCACGAAGTGAGTGCGGCGGCCAATCTGGCGCTCGGTCGGAGGCTTCTGCCCGAAAGGATGAACACCAACGCACCGCAGATCGCCTGCGCCTCATGCTGGTACTCTGGACCGTATCGCGCCAGCACGGCCTCTTCGGAGGTCGTCACCGTCTCGGGGAAGGCCGAGCATCTCAGCCGGTTCAGAGGGCATGTATCCCTCCCCCCTGATCAACCCTTGATGCAAATGACCCGCATATCGCCGGTGTCGACATTCGCCCCAGTTACATAACCCGCAGACGGCACCCCGAATTTTGCGGAGCAGTAAGCCCATGCCGCGTCATTGCATCCCGGAGCGTAAGCACCCGCGAGCGGCGGACCTAATTGCTTCGGAAGAAAGCCACATGCTCCGTGCGGAGTAAGCTGATTATATTTTATAACTTCGTTCGAGATCACGATCTTCTGAGCTGCTACCTGGGAGGCAACGGCCTGAGATGCATCCTGGAGACCCGATATTAGCGTCCCATGCTGCGCCGAGACCGGCTCGATTTTATCCAATCTACTCTTTAGCTCAACGATCTGGTTCAAAGCAGCACGTGCCTCGCTTTGCGGCAAGGGCTCGTCATACTCCCTTGGAAAGAAGAGCTGAAAAGGATACGATGCAGTTTGAACAGAAAGAACTGCTCGCTCAAGCATCAGCATCTTGCTGTTTCCGACGAGCACTTCCTTGGGACTATCTCTGCTGCATACGACGGAGAGAGCCTCCGGACCGATGGCCACCCCGCCGGGTATCAATCCAGAGTAGTCAGTGTTCGCTGGCCCCTTGATGCTGCAAGAGAATCCTTCAGGCGCAATGCCGTAGAATTTTACCCCGGTACTTGTTGGTCCTTTATAGCGTATGCTCATTGTCACACTACGATTATCCTGAGAAATAATCGGATTTATAGAAATATCTGCTGCAAGCAATTCGTTGCACCGATTCCACGCCTGAACGGCGTCACTGAAGATGGACTGAGCCTCTTCGTATGAAGCTGCGTTCTGAGTGGCTGTATCCTTGTTGGTAGTACACCACTCATTAAGCTTTTGCTCGCGCACCGCCCGCGTAAACCCGCCCGTTCCGCTTCCATAGCCGATGACCTCAATTTCTATACTCGCCAGCTGGTCGTCGCTCATCGAGCTGAAATTCTTGCCGCAATTGTTGTAATACTTCAAAACCGTCGCGGCGGCCGACGTTTTTTTGATGACGATATTGCGCATGCCGTGATTGATGATCCCACTGCATTCCTGCGCGAACGCCGAACCGACAAGGATCCAGACCGCGAAAGCGATGTACCGTCTCACGATGCTGCCCCCTGATTGCAATATGTCTAGCCCAAACTGAAACATGATGTTGTTTATTCTGCAAATCAACTAAGATTTGGATCTCGTCCGAATTGGAACATGCCAGACAATATATTATGAGATCGATATATGGCATTCTGCGTAGAGCGACATATATCCTTGTTTGGCTGCCCTGCAGCTGGAAAATGCTGTCTTGCTGATCGGAGCTTACGACTGGACCGTGCAGGCAATCGGGCGTCACAATGTCCGAGTGCGGCCTCGTCGACCCGAGATGAAGTGACGCGCGACCATCGTTCAAGCTGACGCGGCGCGCGGTCGGGCTACCTGCTCTACTGCCCGGAGCACGGGGGCTGGCATGTCGGGGAATGGTGGGAGGTCGACGGACCGGGCCGATGGGTGCTCGCCTTCAATGTGAGGCACGAGCTCCATCCTTCCCACGTCATGCCGGCCCTGAAGACGCGATGAGCGTCACGGACGTGATCCGGTGGGCTTGGGTCCGGCAGGCGCCGCCGGCGGGACACGCCTGATGACCGAAGCCGTCGAGCTCATCTGGCGCGTCGAACGCAACCCTCACACGGGCCATTCCGATCCGAGCGAGGGCCACTGCCATTTGGCTTACTGTAGATTAGCTCAAGCAGCACTTCGGGCTGAGGCGTGTTGCCGCCAAGGCCTTCACCTATCAGGCAATCGATGAGATGGATGCTCTTATGCGGAAACCCCGCTGGTCAACTCTGTGCCTCGTTGCCAGTCTGCTGTCCACGAGCAGTGCCCTGGCATGCTTCGATCCCGGGGAGATGCGTCAGCTTAAGTTCCGCAGCTTCGATGAAGGTATGACCGTGGCTCCCAACGTGGCCGAGGTCAGGATTACGAAAATCCTGTCGTTCTTCTACGCAGAGGCGCAGGTAGTCAAAGCGATCAAAGGTTTTGAAGGCGTCCGTGAGGTTCTGATCGAGGGTGGAGGGGGTCCATGCCATGCGGGAGTGTTCAATGAGGATGTCGGAAAGACGTTCTTCATCGGCGGTCGGATCCAGCACCGCCCGGTCGGCCTTCCATTGTTTCAAGGAAACTGGGCCACCTACGGCCTCCCCCGCCGGAAATCCCTTTCCTCCCACCACCCCCAGAGTGAGCGACTAAGCGCGGCGAGCCAGGGCGTGCGGCAGGTGAAACGGGATCGGGAGGAGCTTGCGGCGGAGATCGCGACGCAGCGGGAGGGTTGAGACGGGAAAAGCCCGCCCGGCCGGAGCCGAGCGAGCTTGGGAAGCCTTATCCGAACCCGCACTAAGCTCGGGGAGACAGACTTGCATTCAGACGCGCAGGAATTCGTGAAGCTTGTCCATGTTGGCCATCTGAAGATCGATCAGCGATCGCAGATGCTTTCCTTTGATCACGTTCGCGAATGGGACGCGGACCAGGGTATCTGGATCGCTATCCAGTGGAACTAAACCCTGCCCACTCACGATGCCAACTAACTTGTTATCCTCGATCACCGGTCCGCCGCTGTTCCCCGGATAGATACTCAGGTCCGCCCAGAAATATGGCAAGTCGTCTTCAAGCATTGACACTCTGCCGAATGACCCGATCGGGACCGAAACCGAAGCGCTCCCACGGTGGGAGCTACCCCGATCCAGCTGTTGCCGACCTACCTCTGAAACCCCAGGGAATCCGACTGTAAATATCTCGGCGGCATCCTTAGATGGTCCGTCCGCCAAGTCATCTGTATCAATCGGTACGAAGCCGTTTCCATCAAGGTCATTCGCAAAATAAGTGGTCCGGCGCTCAAGTGAAATCACCGCCAAGTCTAGCTCGGGCGTCGAAAACGAGAATTCATGACGACCGCCGGCCCCGAGATTGTTCAAGGATACCGTATGGAGCGGAAAACCCGGCGGGGCTTTATGATCGCGAAATTCAGATAGGGTTGGGACCCGAAAGACTGCGTTGAAAACCTCGCTCTCTGAGTCTCGGGATCCGTAGCGAAATGTCTGATCACGCACCCGGACCGCCTTTTCCGATTCTTCGTCGTGAAGAACGTGGCGAGCAGTGACGAGGATCTTCCTTCCACGATGAACCATGTAGACCGCCGTACCGGTGTGTCTGCGGTCAAGCGAAGGTTCGATCCGATTCCAGACCGCCCGATAGTCCTCGTCCGTTATCTCACCCAAGTGGAGCCGGGCACGAGCCTGCCAGAGTTCGAGCTCCCGTGTGGCAAAAGGGACGCTGTCTCCAGCACACTCGATATGAACTGTAGACCGCTTCCATCGAGCCACATCCATCGGCAGCTGCTCCAAGTGTTTGTCGGATCTTACACGACGACTCGAGTCCAGGCGAAGGGTGTGCCTGCCTCCCGCATTCTCGATGATTGCCCGCATGGCGATGCAGCACCCGCGTCTCGACCCGGCTTCGCTGAAGCAATTAGGATCGATTGAGACGAAGGCCCGGATGATCTCCGAGCCGGATGCGGTTGCTCGAGGCCCGCTATTTACCAGCGTCCACAAAGTAGCATCAAGAATTTGTCCAAGCAAGTCGCAAGCACGTCAATCAACGCACTGTCAGTCATGTAGTGTCTCATAGAAGATGAGCATGATGACCTTGACGCTGCACGGCCGAGGCTATAGATAGATCTTCGTCGCCACGACACGGACTGAAACGGCAGAAACGGAATCTGGCTCTCCGGGCGCGGGAGTAGCCTCCTCCACTCACGCCGAAGGTCAGTTCGAATGCCCAAAGCCCCTCATCCACGGAGCCAAAGTGCTTCCGAGATCCCCTGGCGAGAGCGACCGTTTCAACCTCTCCCACGCGCACATGAGATTACCGGCGTCTCGATAGCGTCTTTGTACAAGCTCGCCGATGAGGGCCGGCTCGTCTTCCGCCGCATCGCGGGACGGACCCTTGTCGAAACTGCAAGCCTGATCCAGCTCGTCGACTCGGCGGAGCCGTGGAGGCCATCCGAACGAGGAGCCGCCGCCAGGGCAGCTCGCGCCGAAAACGCTCGCGCAAATTGGCGGAGCTAGCCTCTTCATGGCCGGCCCCCTGCTCGGAGCCTTCGTGTGCCGCGGCGCGACGGACGACGCGCCACACGCCCTCTTCACGCCGACTCTCCTGCCCGATTACGGGCCGGGTGATCGGGAGTTTCTCGATCCGGATCCGTCGCGGCTGGTCCAGATCCGGCCCGTGCTCGCGGCTGAGTGCCCGCAACGCAAGCTGATACCGGCGGATCGGGTTGTGGTCTGCCGCGCGTTCAACGGGCTGCCCCCGATGTACGCGCTCGTGCGGCTTAAGCCGTTCCAGTGCGAGAACACACCTCAGAACGTCGAGAAGGCGATCTGGCAGCTCGCGGACTTCGACCAGTCCATTGCCGATCACTGCATGGCCGCATTCCGCGCCAGCACGCAGCACGCAGCCCGCAGGAGGCGGTAAATGACGCTGCCGATCGAGAACACATGGCCGATGAACGTGCCGTCGAGCCAGGGCGAACCTCGCGTGACGCTCCACGCGCTTCGAACACGGCATACCTGGGCTTCCGGATCCGCGTTCACGCATTCGCTCCGGTTTGACGATCCGGCCGGCGTGCTCGTCGCACTCGTCAGGCTGTCCGACGCTGAGGCTGAGCATGACCGCTGCGTCGAGTACGCCGTTGAGCACCTTGAGCAGGCCAATCCGTCAGCGGCCGCCGCATTCCGAGAAGTCCTGTCCCACTCGGCGCAGTCGCGCCTTCCTTGCGCGTTCGACTGACATGCTTGCAGCAACCTTGAAGCTGGCTGCGGACACTCCGAAGAGTCCGCTCGTCGCCGATCACGGAATGATGCGCGAGTTCGCGAAGGCGATCTTCGCGAGGTGTCCGGCACGGGGTTGGGTTTCCCTCAGCGCTTTTGAACACCGTGAGGAACGCTTTGTAGCCGCGTGGACTTGGGCGCCACTCGACACCGAGCTGGTGCAAAGAGCCAGCGCGGTGGCCACCCGGGTCGCCAACCTGGGCCGCCCCGCCGTTTTCTGTCCACCGCTGACGGTGTTCACAGGAGCCTTGGACGAGAATGGCCGCCGGCGGGCACGAGAACGTGACGTCCTCTACGGCCCGGTTCTATCCGTTGAACTGGACGAGCGGCCCCAGCAGGCTCGCGAGCTCCTGGCCGAGACACTCGGCCCGCCAACCGCGATTGTTAGGTCCGGCGGGTTCTGGACGGCTTCCGACGGCCGTACGGAGCCGAGGCTTCATCTGCACTGGCGTTTGAGCAAGCCTGCAGAAGGAGCTGTCGCGCTCGCGCAGTTGAAGCGGGCTCGTCGCATGGCGGCTGCGCTAGTCGGGGCAGACTTCTCTGCGGTTCCGCTCGTTCACCCGCTGCGGTGGCCCGGTTCGTGGCACACGAAACATCTGCAGAACCCCCGACTGTGTGAACTCGCATCGGTTTCCGATTCAGAGCTCGAACTGGAGGATGCGGTTGCACGGCTAGAATTGATGCTGTTCATCAGGGGCGTCGCAGTCGACCAGGCCCGGCTAGCGGGGGCGCGGGTTGGATGGACGACGAAGGAGCCGCTTCCCCCCGAGGCTCTCACAGCGCTCGCCAGATCAATCCCGAACCCGGAAGACCTCAGCTGGGCTGAGTGGAACACGATCGGGATGGCGTTCTGCGACGCCTCGCACGGCAGCGAGGACGGGCGCGAAGCCTTCGCCGCGTGGAGCGAGAAGAACTCGGCCAAGTTTGACGCGGACGAGACTGACGCGCGTTGGGACCACATCAGCAGGTATCCGCCTTCGGAGCTCAGCGCGGGCACGCTGATCCACCTCGCACGAGCGGCTGTCCCCGGCTTCATGCTGCCCGACCAGCGTCCGCCGAGCACATCAGCAGACAGATGGACCGACACAAGCGACGACGCTGTAGCGAGAGAGGAAGAAGGGGGCCTCCCCGACTACATTGCGCGACTGAACCGAGAGCATGCGTTCGTTATGAACGGCGGAAACGCACTGGTCGTGAACGAAGGGGCTAGCGGCGCCATAACCTTCTCCTCCCGATCCGCGTTCTTCGACCGTTACGCTAACGACACCGTCCGGGACGGCAACAGAAGGCTATCCGTTGCACAGGCGTGGTGGGAGCACGCCCATCGCCGGCAGTACCTGGCCGGCATCGACTTCATGCCGGAGGGGGCTCCCCCAGGCGTATACAATCTTTGGAGGGGCCTGGCGCTCAAACCTGACGCGACGCGATCTTGCGACCGCATCCTGGAGCATCTGCGCACGAACGTGTGCGGAGATGACGAGACCCTGTTCAGGTGGGTGGTCGGCTGGCTGGCGCATATCATCCAGTGCCCGGGAGAGAAGACCGGTACAGCCTTGGTGCTCAGGGGCGATCAGGGCGTCGGCAAATCGATCGTAGGCGAGTACGTCAGCCGGATCCTCGGCCGCCATCACGTAGTCGTCTCCCAGGCTGACCACCTGACCGGAAAGTTCAACGCGCATTTGCAGACCGCGCTCTTGGTGCAGGTCGAGGAAGGCCTTTGGGCGGGGGACAAGGCCGCAGCCGGCGCTCTCAAAGACCTGGTCACCTCACCGCGGATGAGGATCGAGCGGAAGGGCGTCGATGTCATCGAGGTGCGGAATAACATCCGCATCCTCATGACCACTAACAATCGCTGGGCGGTTCCGGCCGGGCTAAGCGAGAGGCGGTTCGCCGTCTTCGATGTGAGTGACGCTCGGCGGCAAGACAAGTCCTATTTCGGCGCGATCTACCGCGAGATGGAAGAGGGAGGCGCCGCTGGCCTGCTCCATAAACTTCTCGCGTTCGACCTAAGCAGCGTCGACCTCCGCACCATCCCCGACACAGCCGGCCTGCTGGATCAGAAATTCGAGAGCCTCGAGCCGCATCAACGGTGGTGGCTCGACACCCTGAAGCGCGGAGCGATCGGCCTGCTCGATGGCTGGCCGGAAGAAATCTCCCGGCAGGAACTCATTGCCGACTACGAGAAGACAGCCATGAAGCTACGTGCTCGGCCGTTGAGCCAGCAGGCGTTCGGGAAGGAACTCAGGGCCATCTGCCCTTCACTCGGTGATCGGCGACCGCGCCTTGGCGGCTCGAGCGGTCGGGGGGCACGCACCTACGTGCTTCCGAGCATTGACACATGTCGCGCTGATTTCGAGCGCGCAGTGCAGGCCCGAGTCGACTGGGACGATGTCTAATGTCGCGCGGCCCATCACATTGGACCAAGTGGACCGGCGTCACGCTAGAAAATGTAACGAAATCAACGATGGTCCACTTGGTCCACATGGTCCACACTGTTCAGATCAATTCACGCGCAAAGAACGGCGTCCTCCCAGCGGTAGGCAAAGACGAGCGGTGCACCCGTAGCCCGCACACATGTAATGAGATTAGCCGAAATCGCGTGGACCATGTGGACCATGTGGTCAGGCCTTTGTTTTCGTTGCGATTTTCAGTTTCTTGGCATGTGGACCGGACTGGACCTCAAGTGGACCGCGCCTGGGCGAGCTCGCCGGCGGACAACTTGTCCGGTTCGCTCCCTTGCGCCGCCTCGGCCGCGATACCTCACGTGCGCTACGAAGAAACTCGGCTCCGGGCACGCCATGCCGCGCCCGGTCGGACAGGGCCGCGTTGATGCCTCGCCGCCCGCCCCGCGCTCCCGGTTGGTCCCAGTCGCTGCAATGGCGCCTCATCGCCTCGAACGCGATCACGCGATGGAATCGGACCCGTCATCTTCTCCCGAAATGCGGCGCCGTCCGAAAGCACGATGGCGGGACGTGCCAGCAGCTTGCCATGCCGAACGGGCGGTGCGCTTACCACGGCGGCCGGACGCCGAAGGGGAAAGACTGGCACAAGCCGCGTTGGCCGAGCGACGGCCCACGGGCGATCGAGAAACTCGGCCGCAAGCTGAAAGATCGAGAGCGCGCCGGGAAGAAGCGAGCCAAGCGCCTGGCGGCCATGTCGCCGGACGAGCTGGCCGCCCATCGCGAATGGCAGCGGACTCACCGGCCGGGCCCGCCCGGCCCACGTGCTCGAGCCCGGCACGAGCGACAAGGCGCCCGGGCGATGCAGCGAGCCTTGAACGATGCTCGTGACCCGGGGCCAGTCTCGCCAGAACGCGCCGAGCTTCAGGCCCAGGCGGCCGAACTACGTCGCATGCTCGCCGAGCTAGACGCAGAGCGCGACCGCCTTCCTAACGCCTTTGACTGACGCGAGAAGCACCATGACGAAACCCGCCCGCGACCCGGCACAGGTTCGTGCCGATCTCAAGCGCCGCGCCCAAACCGAGGGCCTCCTCGTCGCCTACGAGACGAGCCTCGAGATCTGTCGGGACAAGACGGCCCCGGCGAGCGCGAGATCGGCCGCCGCGGGCATCCTCATGAAGCTCGCGGGATCCGACGATGAGGACAGCGGCGGAAAGGATCTGCACGAAATGGACGGGGCCGAGCTCGCCCGGTACGCGGCGGAGCTTCGCAGGAAGACCGAAGCCGCTGAGGCCACGCTCGTCGAAGACGACGGAGAGGAAGCTGCAGCCGGATTGTTCGGCTGACTTCGAGTCCGACTTACGAAGGTGCCTTCCGAGTCTTGCGCTCCTTCATCCGGCTTAGCGCTCGATGGATTCGCATTGCCATGAATGCAGGGCTTTTCAAGAATGCACGAAGTCGCGCCGTCTCGGCTTCTGCCTGTTCTCGTTTCAGGCGCTTGGCTTCAGCATTGGCATCTAGATACGCCTGGAGATCGGCCTCGTTGATTAAGACCGGCCGCCCAGGAATGTACGCTAGCTTCCCTTCAAATCTCAAACGAGCAACCGTGGTCTCTGAGCAGCCAAGCCGCTCCGCGACCTCTTTTTGCAGCAACAATCGCGAGCAGGTTTTATCCGTCATTGTAAGTCTATGTCTATGACGTCAGCCATTATGACTGACAGGCTTACACTAACGTTAGATTATCTATGTTGACCACAAAGTCTACTGAGGCTAATCCTGATCCCAGGGAGTCGATTGGCAAAGTCACAGCACGACCTGTAAGCCTGAACGGGTCCGGGGCCCTGGCACCATGTCCAAGGCTCGGCCCAAAAGTGTCAGGACCGTGCGTGTGCGGTCTTTCGAGCTCCCGGACACCCACGCCTCCGTCGAAAGCGGATGCGAGCAATCAGGGATCACACGCATGCTGAGTCTTCGTAAGGGCGACCAGAATCTCGACCGCAGCAGCCTTCAGGATCAGCGCGGCGCGCTTCCAAAGCACGAGCCACGAAGGCCGTTCACTCGCATGACTATCACTGATGCGCCCCCCGAGATCGCAGCCCGATCTTCCGCCATCGCAGCCGATCTGGCCGGCCACTTTCCCGGTGAGGACATTCGGTATGGTGAGCTCGTGACGAGGTGCTCGCGGAAGGGCGATGAGCTCGCGTGCGAAGTGGTCCTAGAGATCGAGCACGGCGGACAGGCCCTCCGAGCGGCTCTCCCGCTCTGGGCGGATCTCTTGGTCAAGCCGGAAGCGGTTCCGGTTCACTAGGCTTGTGACCGAGGAAGGGAGCGGCTCCGGCCGCTCTCTTTTTCAATGCTCTGTAACGCGCACAACGACCGTTGCCATACGTTACAGGATCGGCTTTCATGCTCATCAAAGGGCGTGAAGGGAGTTCGAATGAAGCGCTACGTGATCTATCTCCGGGTGAGCTCGAAAGAGCAGGGCCGCTCCGGGCTCGGCATCGAAGCGCAGCGCCGGGACATCGCGATCTTCCTGGAGCGCTATTCGGACGTGCCGTTTGAGGTGCTCGGCGAGTTCGTCGAGATCCAATCGGGCGCCGACAACGAGCGCCCGGAACTCGCGAAGGCGCTGGCCCTCGTTCGGAAACATCGGGCCGAGCTCCTCGTAGCGAAGCTGGATCGGCTCTCTCGCAAGGTAAGCCTGATTGCTTCGCTTACGGACGATGCGAAGGTGGCGCTCCGGGTCGCGAGCATGCCGAACGCCGACAAGTTTCAGCTTCACCTCTACGCGGCGCTCGCGGAGCAGGAGCGGGACTTCATCAGCGCCCGCACGAAAGCGGCCCTGCAAGCCGCTAAGGCCCGCGGAACGGTGCTTGGCGGGGTTCGTGACACGACGATGGCCCGAAATGTCGCCCGGGCCGAATCGGCCGCCAAGGGTGCCCAGAAACTCGCCAGCGTCGTGCTACCGCTCAAGCAGGCCGGGAAGAGCACGCGCCAGATCGCGGCCGCGCTGAACGAGCTCGGCCTCCGGACCGATCGCGGCGCCGAGTGGCAGGCCATGACCGTCAAACGAGTGCTGGACCGGCTAGGCCCAACCTAGTCGAGCTCGTCGAGCCAATAAACGTCGAAGGCCGCTTCTCCGGAACGGGGCACAAATCGCACCGTGGGCGGCTTGCGCATTGGCCACGGCGCCTTGCCGGCGCCCATCAGCCATCGGCCGATCTCAGCGCTGATCAGCTCGCGGCATCTCCCACCCCAGAACGATGCCTTGTCGATGTTGACCGTCACAGGGCCCGACCATCCCTGGAGATGAAGGGTGACGGACCTCCACTCCCGCCTGAAGTGATACCCACGATCCGCAACCGCGATCTTCAAGCCGTACCCGGCCCCTGAAGGATGCCGGCTACCATTCGTCCAAGCCGTCGCGACGAAACCGGCGTCAGTCATGGCGTCCCCAAACAGTCAGGCGTGACCTTGCCACATGGGCGAAGGTAGTGGGAGCCGTTCTGCACCACCCCGGTCGCCGAGGTTCCGGCCCGAGCCCGGCCCCCGACCCCGACCCACCCCCCGGCACCGGTCGAAACCGATCCCCAGAAACGGCCGAAGGCGTGCCGAGATAATTTCTGCGCAGCACAGGTTCCGGACAAATTGTCCGGATGCGAAGTCAAGATCACGCCGCGCCGACCTCAGATCGACTGCCAGCATTAATCGAAGTATATCGCCATCTTTGCTTGCATTTTATCTTTGCCCGTGCTATGTTTCGCCCCGACATGATCGAGGCACCCGTAGCGGGCCACGGACCCGCGGAACACTCCCCCGAGACGGCGGACGAAATCCTGGCCGATGTCGCCGTGCGCCTCGAAACCGCGGCCATCGGCCGGGACGTTTCGCAGAACGTCATGCGGGCCTGCGCCATCGTCCTCGATGCCCAGGCGCTCGACATGACCCGGGCTTCGCCGGCCGCAATCGACCGGGCCGCCGCGGCCTTCCTCACGGCGATCCAGCCCGTCACCGCTCACCTGGAGCCTGGGACCGATCTCTTCGACTTCGCCTTCCGGCGCGGGGCCGAGCTCGTGCGGATGTTCGGCAACTCGGCGCCCGGCCCGTTCACCACGGACGAGGCAATCGACTTCGATAATCGGTGCGATGCGCTCGTGGCCATCGCGAGCCGCCTTTCCATGTTCGCCGCGATCCGCCGCATCGGCGATCGCGAAGCAGCCCGGGGCCG
Source organism: Enterovirga sp. CN4-39 (assembly GCF_049446235.1). Lineage (NCBI taxonomy): Bacteria > Pseudomonadati > Pseudomonadota > Alphaproteobacteria > Hyphomicrobiales > Methylobacteriaceae > Enterovirga > Enterovirga sp. CN4-39. The sequence goes on from NZ_JBMSEF010000001.1 coordinate 697,037, forward strand.
GGAAGCTTTCCCGCCCTCGAACGCGACCTTTCACTGACGGAGCCGACCGATGCCCATCCGCAGGAACCCCGCTTACGGCGGCGACCCCTACATGGCCCAGGCGGCACAGAACATCGCCTCGCTGTACGCTCCAGAAGATCCGAGCAAGATCGCCGCCGGCGCCCTCGCGTTCCAGAAGGCGCAGGCGGAGCGCGCCGAGACCGAGCGGCTGGCCGACCTCTACAGTTACATGAAATCGCCCGGCTACGATCCGGCGATGGCCGACCGCATGGGTATGGGCGCGGGCCGGTGGAAGCCGACCGAAAGCTTATACCGGGTCGACACGGACGCGGCCACGACGCGCCGCGGCCAGGATGTCGAAGCCGGGACGAAGCAGAACGTCGCGCTGATTGACCAATACGGCCAGCTTAAGCGGCAGTATGCGGCCCCGATCAAGCTCGGCGAGGGCGAGACGGCGTTCCTCCCGCAACAGACCCAAAGGAACACGGGCCTCGCACCCATGCTCGGCGGCCAGACGCGCCTCAAGCCGGGCGAGGTCGTCATCCAGCCCGGCGGCGCCCGCCTAGAGGGCAACCCGGCCCCGGTCACGATGGATCAGGTCCGGGCCGCGACATTCGCGGGACTCCCCCCGGAGCTCCGGCAGGCGCTCATGCTCGGCGGCGAGGGCATCACGGAAGTTCAGACCCCCGGCGGGCCGGTCGTGCAGTCGCGCGCCGGCGCCATCGGGCTTCCGGCTGTCCCGGCCGGCGACAAGATCACCGAAGTCTCTCGCCTCATCGCCGAACGCGACCGGCTCCCGGCCGGCGATCCAAACCGGAGGGCTTACGATGCCCGGATCGAGGCGCTCGGCCGCGGCCAGCAGCAGTCCGCCTATGACAAGGAAATGGATGAAGGCTTCGCGAAGGAGAACGCGAAGATCAACGCCCAGGCGAACGCGGCGCGGACGCAGCTCGGCTCGCTCCAGTTCATGCGCCAGCTTCTCGCCAACCCCGAGACGCAACAGGGCTTCGGCGGGGAGACGGCGCTGCAGTTCCGGAAGGCGCTTGAGGCGCTCGGGATGCCGGTCGGGAACACGACGGATGCCGAAGTCGCCCGGGCGATCTCGAACAAGCTCGCGCTCTACGCCAGGAACGAAGGCGGCGAGAACTTGATGCCCGGCGCGCTCTCGGACAGCGACCGGCCGTTCCTTCAGCAGCAGGTTGCCGGGCTCGGAAATACGCGCGGCGCCAACATGAAGCTCCTCGATTATTATGAGCGCGTCCAGCGCCGTGCGATCGAGGTGGAGGGCCTGCGCCAAGCATATGTCCAGCGGAACGGCCGGATCGACGAGGGCTTCCGGCGGGAGCTCTCGGCATGGGCCGAAGCCAACCCGGTGTTCCCGGAGGCTCGTCCGGAAGCGTCGGCGAACTCCGGAGCCGTGGGCATCCCAGCGTCGGCTCCGTCCGGCGGCGCCCGGCCGCAGTTCCGCGTGCTCAGCGTGAGGTAGCGCTATGCCCATCTTCACCATCCAGACGCCGAGCGGCCGGACGCTCGAGATCGAGGCTCCGGACGAAGCGCAGGCGCTCGCTGGCGCCGAACAGTGGCAGGCAGAACAGAGCCAGGCCGCGCCGGCCGGAGCCCCTCCGGCAGGGCCGAACCTTCCCGCTGGCATGCCGGCGCCTGGCGCGGCGCAGGACCCGAACGCGCCGGCGCCGGAAGCACCGGGCCTCGCGCGGCAGATTTTCGACGCAATGTTCCCGCGCTACGGCGTTGCGGCTTCCGTCGCGAACGGGATGACGTTCGGCACGCTCCCAAATATTCAGGCCGGCACGAAGGCCGGGGCCAATGCGGTCCTGAACGCTATCGGGCTCGGCGACGGCCGCGCGATCGGCGAGACCTACGACCGGACGCTCGCCGAACAGCAAGACGCAAGGCGACGGTTCGAAGCCGAGCATCCCTTCCTGAACCCTGTCCTGAACGCCGCGGGCGGCTTTGCCACCGGCGTCGGGCTCGCGCGAGAAGGCGCCACGCTCGTTGGGCGCGAGACGCTCCCGGTGCTCGGCCGGATGACGGGGAGCGGTGCCGGCCAGACAGCCAAGCGCGCGGCAGCGGGAGCCGTCGAGGGCGCTGGCTACGGCGCCGCGGCGGGATTCGGCGGCGGCGAAGGCGGTTTCGAGAACCGGGCCAAGGCTGCCGGCGACAACCTGGCCGTAGGTGCCGCGCTCGGCGCCGCTGCGCCGGTCGCGGTCGATCTGGCGAGCCGGGCCGGCGGGGCGGTCCGCGACGTCGTCCGGTCCGTCCGGAATCCGGAAGGCCGGGCCGATGATTGGCTCGTTCGCCGGATTATGCAGGACCGCACCTCGCCGGATGAGATCGCGACGGCGGTCCAGCAGGCGGCCGCGGCTGGGCAGCCCGAGTTCATGGCCGTGGATGCGGCGGGCCGGAACACGCAGAAGCTCGCGAAGGCGGCCTCCCGCGCGCCCGGTTCGTTTCGGGATGAGGCATTCGGGCGGCTGAACGCTCGGCAGGAGGGCCAGGCCACGCGACTGGGCCAGTTCAGCGACGAAGCGCTCGGCCAGACCGGCGTCGGCGCCTTCAATACCGAACAGGGCATCGTGAACGCCCGCCGGACGGCTTCGCAGCGCCACTACGATGAGGCGTACTCGGCGCCGGCGCCCTCCGGCCAATTCTATGACGAGATGCTCGACAGGCAGTCCGTGCAGGACGCCTTGCGCACCGTCGAGCGCACCGCGGCCGAGAACCAGCTGCCCCTCACGGAGGTGTTCGCGGAGATCCCAAACCCGAACGCCCGGACGGTGACGCGGCAGGTGCCGACCTCTGTTCTCGGCCCGGACGGCCAACCCATCATGCGGACGGAGACGGAGCTCGAAAATCCGACGCTCCGCGTTCCGACTATGCGCGGCTGGGACATGATCAAGCGGGCCCTCGATACGCAGGTGAATACGGCTTTCGGATCGGTCGATCCGGCGCAGCGTTCCCTTGCGCAGGCCGTCCGCGAAACCCGGGACCAGCTTCGGCAGCGGCTCGCCGACGACAATCCGGCATATGGCCAGGCGCTCAAGCGCTACGCCGACGACACCACGGCTCTTGAGGCGATCCAGACCGGCCGGGATCTGGCGAAAGCGCGCAACGCCGACGAGGCCGGGCTCGCGTTCCGGCAGATGACGCCCGGCGAGCAGGATCTCGCCCGCGCCGGGGCGGCCCGGGAAATTGGCGTGAAGCTGGAGAACCAGCCTGTCGGGAACGATAAGACTCGCATCTTCAGCACCCCGAACATGGAGCAGAAGATCGAGCTCCTTTCGCCCGACCCGACAATCCGGGCGATCTTCGGCGAGCGAGTCGCGCGCGAACGGACGATGGCGAGCACCCGCCGGGGCATCACCGGCGGCTCCGATACAGCCGAGAACCTGGGCGAGGCAGTGGACCTTCCCGGCGCCACTGCGCTCGCCCGGCTCGCGGAAGGCCGGCTTCTCAGCGCCATCTTCCACGGCACCGCGGGCGCGGCGGCCGGCGCCGGCCGGGCTGCAACCGGGATGACGGAGCCGGTTGCGCAGCGCGTCGGATCCTACCTGACGAGCACGGACCCGGCTGAGATCCGGGCACTAGGCGACCTGTTCGCCGCGGCGCAGTCACGGGCCCAGGCCCCGGCAGTCGGGACGGCCGGCACGATCGCCGCCATTGAGGCCCCGCGGCAGCGGAGCGGGCGCCGATCTTCGATCACGGATCTGTACTCGCGATAGATTTGAGAATTGCAGACCGCGGAAGGGGCGATACTCTGGACGGATGACAAACCCTCACCGCACCCGATGTTCGCTCGCAATCGCGGGTTTGATGAGCCTGATCGTACCTGGCGAGGCGTCCGCGTACTGTTCGGAGCCGTCCGCACCGGCCTGCGCAACACGCTACGGCGGCTTCGATGACCAGGACGAGTTCGACCGCTGCAGGCGACAGATGACTTCTTACAAGAGCGAGGTCGAGGATGCGGTGGGCTGCCAGCGGAGCGCTATCGAAGAGGCCCAGCGGGTCTCAGCCAGGGTCGTAAGCGACTTCAACGACGCGGTTGAGAGCTTCAACCGTCGCGCTCGTCGGTAGGCCCGACCCCGCCACCGACAGGCGCTACCGACGATGACAGGAGTAATCGGGATCGGGTTCAGCCTGTTGATGCTGGTAGCCTTTCCGCGACAGACCGAGGTCTCAGGCGTACTGGTCTTGAGCTCTGTCCTGCTCTTCTATCAAAGCGGCGCGACCAACCGGAAATGAGGCGAAGCTTACTAGCGGGATTTTTCGGCAGTTTCCATCCTCGCGACGGCCGATCGACAGCAATGCTCGAGCCCGAAGTACCCGATCATGGTCCACATCCGAGACGGATCCGATGTAAAGGCACTCATACGGTAGACGTCACCTATTCGCTTACAGCCGGGAAATTAACAATCCAGACTCAGCGCCCGCTCTCTCGAGAGCGACCGGATACTTCTGCTGGGGTCGAGGCTGACGGCGTGCTGGTCAGCACCAAGCGGGACGACCGGAGAAGGGTACACGTATCAATCCTCGGAATGGGAAACGAAATCGCGAACGGTAAGGTGGCGTTGAGCGTAGGCGGGGGCTAGACGGGCAAGGAAATGGCGATTGTTGATCCAAGCCGGCTGCTTGCCAGTCTATGTGCCGAGCCTCGGGAGAGCGAGTGGCTGGAGTTCAAGCTCAACAGGTTCGTGCCGGAGGATGTTGGCCGCTATGTCTCCGGCCTTGCCAATTCAGCAATGCTGGCCGGGCAAGAGCGAGCGTATCTGATCTTTGGCGTCGAGGACGATACTCATGAGGTCGTAGGGACCCAAGTTCGCCTCAAGGAAGAGAAAGTCGGAGAGCAACTGTTCGAGCAATGGCTGTCCCGTCTACTCGAACCACGCATCAATCTAGAGTTTGTCGCGTTTGAACACGAGGGCCGTTTGGTCGAGATGATCGCGATAGATCCGGGCTACATCCGCCCGGTTCGGTTCAAGTCCGAACCATTCGTGCGAGTCAACTCAGTGCAGCAGCCCTTACGTGACTTCCCCGAGCGAGAACGAGCTCTTTGGGCGATCACTTCGCGCTATTCGTTTGAGCAGGGGATCGCCGCAACGCATCTAGATAAACGCGATATACTCGAGCGGTTCGACTGCGACGAGCTGTTTTCAACTTTGGGGCTTCGCCGGCTCTCGCCAGCTTCGGTGTTTGATCAACTCATGATGGAAGGGCTGATTGTCGACGATAGGCAAGGTGGCTATGACGTGACGAACTTCCTGGCAATCGTCGCGGCTAAAAAGCTCACAGAATTTCCGTTGCTGAGCCGAAAGGCTCCTCGGGTCATCACGTACTCCGAACCGAACAAGATGAGCGGAGTCGACGATGTCACAGGTGAGAGAGGCTACGGAGTTACGTTTCAGCGTCTACTCCGGTACATTCTCGACCGTGTTCCTCATAAGGAAGTCATAGTTCACGGGGTCCGCACCAAGCGTTTCACGATACCTGAGATCGCAATCAGAGAATTCGTGGCAAACGCTCTCATCCATCAGGATCTCACGTCTGTGGGAGATGGTCCCCGGATCGAGATCTTTCCGGACAAAATCAGGATCACCAATCCTGGCCGGCCACTAATCTCCCCGGATCGCTTCATCGATGCCCCATCAAGATCCCGAAATGAGAAGCTGGCCGGCCTCATGCGGCGGCTCGGGTTCTGCGAGGAGCGCGGGAGCGGAGTGGATCGCGCAGTGGAAGCGATCGAAACCGCGGCCCTCCCTCCCCCCCAACTTCCAGGAAGTCGAAGGCTCTACCGTCGTTACGATCTTCGGCGAGAGACCGTTCGCCGCAATGTCGAAAGAGGAGCGAATTCGGGCCTGTTATCAGCACGCCCAACTTCGGTTCGAAGCCGGGTCCATGATGAGCAACGCAAGCCTTCGAGCTCGCCTCGGGCTTTCTGACAAGCAGTATCCTCAGGTGTCGATCGTCATCCGTGAGGCGATAGAGGCCGGCAAGATTCGCCCGATGGATGAGGACCAGGCGAAGCGAACGGCGAGGTACGTCCCAGCCTACGTCTAGGGCGCCTTTATGTAACTAGCTCGCGGCCGGAATTCACGCTCGGGCACTGGGAAATCAAAAAAGTCAAGCGCCCTAACATGTTAGCCCACAGCGAAACCGTCCCGGTTATGTAATCGGTTCCCGGAACGACAGCGGCCAGAGCTTCGAGTTCAAGTCGCCCGGAGCGGCCCCTCGGAAGCAATCTAGACCCGCTGTGTGAGACGCCTATGTGGGACGGAGTGTTGGAAGGGCTGCTTCGACAAGGCCGAAACCCTTGTGGCACTTGGGTTTCAGCGCTGGCGCGCCCAACGGGACTCGAACCCGTGTTTTCGCCGTGAAAGGGCGACGTCCTAGACCGCTAGACGATGGGCGCGGGGCTGCAGGCAGCGCCGGACGTATAGAGGGCGAGTCGGCTCGGGACAAGCCAGAACTCGCTCCGGCACGAGGTAATCGACACGAAGCTTCACCTTGTGCCTTGTCGGCTCGCGGAGGGGCGTCTAGCGTGCCGCTCGAGACACGGCCGCCGCGACCAAACGAATGAGAACAAGAGCGCTGCCGCTCCTGCTTTGTGCGTTCCTCTGCTCCGCTCCCTCCGCCGTCCACAGCCAGGGCGTCGATATCAGGATCGTCGCTCCCTCCGCCCCAGGTTCGGGCTGGGACCACGTGGCCCAGGCGCTCCGCGGAGCCTTGGCGGAGAAGGGCGGGCTCGAGGCCGTGGTGACGAACAAGCCTGGGCGCGCGGGCGTCCTCGGCCTCGGCCACTTCCTGGCAACCCATTCGGATACCGACCTGCTCGTGACTGGCCTCACGATGCTCGATGCGAGCGTGCTCGGTCGGAGCGGAGCGGAGTTCGCCCGACTTAGGCCGATTGCCCGGCTCAGCGCCGAGCCTTACGGCCTTGTGGTCCCGGTGAACTCCCCGCTGAAGTCGCTGGATGACCTCAGGGCGGCGCTACTGACAGAGCCGGCACGGCTCGCGTGGGCAGGTGGGCCGAGCGGCGGTGTCGACCATGTCGCAGCCATCCTCCTCGGCAAGGCGCTCGGCATTTCCGCGCAGCGGCTGAACTACGTCCCGTTTCTCACGAGCTCCGAGGCTGGCATCGCCGCCGCGGAAGAACGGGTCGGGATCGCCATGCTGGCGCTGGGCGAGATCCAGCGCGAGATCGCCGCAGGCCGGCTCCGACTCCTGGGCGTGAGCGCCGCCGTGCGACTCCCGGGCCTGGATGCGCCAACCCTCAGCGAGGGTAGCATCCCGCTGGAATTCGCGAACTGGCGGGGTGTCATGGCGGGACCGGCTCTTTCGGCCGAGCAGCAGGATCGGCTTGCCACGCTCGTCCGCTCGGCGGTCGACACAAGGGTCTGGCAGCAGATGCTCCAAAGCCGGAGTTGGCAGGATGCGTTTCTCGCACCCGAGCCCTTCGCCGCCTTCGTCCGGGAGGAGCATCGGCGCGTGCAGGAGGCCCTCAAGGCAGCCGGCCTCCTGAAGAAGGGCGACTAGCGCCTACTGCATCTGGTGGCCACGCTTCCCCATTTCGGCGCGGACGCGGACCATGAGGTATTCGGAGGCCTGCTGGGTCCAGACCTGGACGTCGTTCACGACATCATCCGCCAGGTCGCCCTGGACCTTGTTGTACTTCGCACCAATCGGAGACTTGAAGAAGGCGATCACCTCCTTCAGCTCGGGCTCGCTCAGCCATTTCGCGTAGGTGCGCGAGACCACGTTGGTGATCTGCTGTCGTTGCAGCTGCATCTCCGGCTGCAGCGTCTTCAGCACCTCGTCCAGGTCCTTCACCAGCTCGGGACGGGTCACGTTCTGTCGCCGGATCTGCTCCGAGAAGCTGGTGATGAGATCGTTCACCGGCGCGAGGATCGCCGTTGTCTCCATCAGCTCGCGGGCAGCAGCCAAGTGGGAGGCGGAGGGCTCCTGGGCCCGGACGGGCGCGGCCATAACCGCGAGCGCGAGCAGGGCGACCGACAGGCGGGGCACGATACAAACCATCTGGGCGGGCTCTCCTTGCTCTTGCCTCAGCTTCCGGACATCTCAATGACGCCCTCCGGCCCGCCGATCAAGGCAAGCGAGGCCATCGCGACGAAGAGGCCATGATCCACGACCCCGAGAACCGATTTCAGAGCCGCGGCCAGGCCGTAGGGGTCGGGAATTTCACCGAGCGGCAGGTCGAGGATCACGTTGCCGCCGTCCGTCCTGAAAGGCGAGCCGTCGGCTGCCGTGCGCAGCCGCATCTCCGCCTCGAGCTCGAGAAGGTCGAGACACTTGGCGAGGCGGCGCCGCGTCGTCTCGATACCAAACGGGACGACCTCGATGGGAAGTGGGAATTGCCCGAGTTGCGCAACCCGCTTGGAAGCGTCGGCGATCACGACCATGCGGCTGCTCGCCGCCGCAACCAGTTTCTCGCGCAGGAGCGCTCCTCCCCCGCCTTTGATCAGGTTCAAGGCTGGGTCGATCTCGTCGGCCCCGTCAATCGTGAGATCGAGCTGCGGCTCCTCCTCAAGCGTCGCGAGACGGATGCCGAGAGCCTCTGCCTGGCGCCGGGTGGCCTCCGATGTCGGCACGCCGACGATGTCGAGCTTGCGCCGACCAAGCTCCGCGACGAAGAGGGCTGCCGTCGAGCCGGTCCCGAGCCCCAGCTTCATCCCGCTCTGGACGAGGTCGCAGGCCCGCTCGGCCGCGAGGCGTTTGGCGTCGTCAGGTGTCATGGCGGGACTCACGGGCGCTGCGCCGCCGGGGCGGCCGGAGCGGGGGACGCCGGGCGCGCCAGCGGCGGTGGATTGGTCTGCGGCGTGCAGACCACCTTCTCGTCGAAGACGTAGCAGACGCTCATCTCGCCGGTTCGGAAGTTGACCCGGAACACGCCACCCTCGCGCTCGTGGCGAGAGGAGACGATGCCGTATTCGCCCGGCGGCTGAGGTCCAGCCCCCTCCCCTGCCCCGAAGCACAGCGTGACGCCGACCGAGCCCTCCTGAAGGCCGTACTGGCAGGAGCTGACCTCGCCGGAATACTTGTCGATCCGGTAGATGCGATTGAGGTCGGTCTGCGGCGCGGGGACGAAGTCAAAGCTGGCCGCCCGGACCGACGGGCTTCCCGCGACGGCGACCGTGAGCGACACCGCTGCCAGGACTCCTCTGAGATGGCGACCCATCCGTTCCTCCGCTCGATTCGTCCGCGAAGTTACCGCATGGCCCGGCTTGATCGCGCAAGACCCCGTCTGTAGCGAGCCGCGATGACCCAATCTCCAATTGCCGTCTTCGACCTCGACGGCACCCTCGCCCACACGGCTCCCGATCTCATCGGGACCCTGAACGTAATCCTGGCGCGTGAGGGGCTCCCCCCCGTGGCGCTGGACGATGCGCGCGAGCTGATCGGGGCTGGCGCGCGCGCCCTTGTCGACCGTGGCTTCGTGGCGGCCGGACGGGAGCTCACGCCTAAAAAATCCGACGAACTCTACCGCGACTTCCTCGCCCATTACGCCGAGAATCTTTGCGTGGCGAGCCACCTCTTCGACGGCGTCGAAGCGGCGCTCGACAAGATCGAGGCAAGCGGCTTCCGACTCGCCGTCTGCACGAACAAGATCGAGGCCCATTCCAGGCAGTTGCTGCGAGCTCTCGGAACGGCGGATCGCTTCGCCGCCATCTGCGGGCGGGATACCTTTGCCTACTTCAAGCCTGATCCGAGGCATCTGACACTGACCATCGAGGCCGCCGGCGGGGACCCGAGCAGGGCGATCATGGTGGGAGATTCGCTGACCGACATCGCAACTGCCAAAGCGGCGGGCATTCCGGTCGTCGCCGTCACGTTCGGCTATACGGATCGGCCTGTGCGCGAACTCGACCCTGACATCGCGATCGACGCCTTCGAAGAGCTGCCTGCGGCAGTGGCGTCCATTACCGCGAGATGGTGAGGGCGGGTGGTGGGCGCGACAGGGATTGAACCTGTGACCCTTCGCGTGTGAAGCGAATGCTCTCCCGCTGAGCTACGCGCCCGAACCCGAGGCGGCTTCCTAGGGTGCTCGGCCCCTCCCGTCAAGGAAGGATCGTGAGACGCGAAATCGGGCTGGGGAACATGGTGGCGGATTAAGGTCAATTTGGCGGCAAGCTGGATCAGTGGCGCGCCCTGTGCCTTGTAGCCTCGTGTTCGGTTCATGACCGTCGAAGTGTGCCCACGAGGATCACATGCGTCGCCTACCCGCGTTGTTTGCCGGCCTTGCCTGCATGGCCGCACTCTCCAGCCCGGGCCTTGCAGCCTGGGACATCGATCCCTTCACCCGCCAGCCCGTCGGTCCATCGCAGGGAATGGTCCCTCAAGCCGCAGCCATTCCGCGAGAGCTGGTCGATTTCCGCAGCCGCTACGCGCCGGGCACAGTCGTGGTCTCCACCTCGGAGCGGCGGCTTTACTACGTGCTACCCAACGGCCAGGCGATCCGCTACGGCGTTGGCGTCGGCCGGCCCGGCTTTACTTGGTCGGGGACCAAGACGATCACCATGAAGCGGGAATGGCCGGATTGGCGCCCGCCGGCCCAGATGCTTCGTCGTCGTCCCGACCTGCCGCGCCACATGAAGGGCGGTCTGGACAATCCGCTCGGCGCGCGCGCGCTCTATCTCGGTTCCTCGCTATACCGGATCCACGGCTCCAACGAACCCGAGTCGATCGGTCAGGCCGTGTCGTCGGGCTGCATCCGGATGCTGAATGATGACGTCGTCGATCTGTATCAGCGTGTCCGGGTAGGAACGCGCGTCGTCGTCGTGCGGTAAGACAGGTCTTCACTTACCCTGGAATGGCCGCCCTCGGGCGGCCATTTTCGTTCTCGGGCCCGCTCCCTTTTCGCCCGATGCGAGGGAGACGGAACAGGCCAAGAGCTGATCGCAAGACGAAGCGTGACTGCGCCACGCAACCGGGATGCAATCACGATGAAACGCGGGCGCGGTATCGGCGTTGTAGAAGCAAAAGGGAACGGTCATGGACACGCTTGCTCAACGCCTGGATACATTCATTTCGGACGTCGCCGCGATCATCTGGATAGTCAGGGCACGCGGACGGCACAACGTCAGGCGATTGTCGCTTTCTCTCGGCGGGAGGTAGTTCGCGGCATCCGGAGATACCCCCCGCACGCTTTTGCCTTCGTCTCTGCAGGCGAAACGCCAAGTCGAGCGGCAGCGTCAGTGCCGCGCGAACTCCCAGGTCGTAGTTCCGTCCTTTCCGTCCTTCAGCTGGACGCCCATGGCCTTCAGCTCGTCGCGGATCCGATCGGACTCCGCCCAGTTCTTGGCAGCACGGGCAGCGAGGCGAAGCTCGATCTTCTGCTGAACCGCATCGCGATCGACCTCGACCGCGCGCGGATCGTCGATGCGACCGGCGAACCCGAGCGCGCGGAGGGTTGAGGCCAGCGCGGCGCGATCACCCTTTCCGGAAAGGGAGTGCAATTCCGCGATCGCCCTCGGCGTGTTCAGGTCGTCGAGCAGGGCCTCAAGCACTGACGGTGCGATCTCCGCGTCGCCCCCGCTGCCGAAATCCTCATGCGCGTACCAGGAGCGCAGGGTGTCCCAGCTCTCATCCAGGCTCCGCGCGGTCCAGTCGATCGGCTGCCGGTAATGCGTCTTCAGCATGTTGAGGCGGATTACCTCTCCAGGCCACTCCTTCAACGCATCGTGGATCGTGACGAAGTTGCCGAGCGACTTCGACATCTTCTCGCCTTCGACCTGGAGGAAACCGTTGTGGAGCCAGTAATTGGCCATCACTGCCGTTCCAAAGCAGCACCGCGACTGGGCGATCTCGTTCTCGTGATGCGGAAAGATCAGGTCTAGACCGCCCGCGTGAATGTCGAACGTCTCGCCGAGATGCTTCCACGACATCGCGGAGCACTCGATATGCCACCCGGGCCGCCCTGGTGTCGCGATGCCAGCGGGTGAAGGCCATGAGGGCTCGCCTGCCTTCGACGGCTTCCACAGCACGAAGTCGAGCGGCGAGCGCTTGTAGGGCGCGACATCCACCCGCGCGCCAGCCTCCATCTCGTCGAGGGGACGCTTCGAGAGCTGGCCGTAATCCGGCATGGACGGCACATCGAACAGGACATGCTCCTCGGCCACATAGGCGTGCCCGGACTTCACCAGACCCTCGATGAGTCGGCGCATCTCCTCGATGTGATCCGTCGCGCGGGGCTCGACACTCGGCCGCAACACCCCGAGCGCGCGGATATCCTCGTGGAACTGCGTCAGCGTGCCGTCCGTGAGTTCGCGGATGGAGACGCCCCGCTCCGCCGCCCGCGCGTTGATCTTGTCGTCCACGTCCGTGACGTTCCGGACGTAGGTGACGTGGGCCTCGCCGTAGAGGTGGCGGAGAAGGCGGAAAAGCAGGTCGAAGACGATGATCGGCCGCGCGTTCCCGATGTGCGCGAAGTCGTAGACCGTGGGCCCGCAGGCATAGATGCGCACGTTCGACGGATCGATCGGCCGGAATTCCTCCTTCCGGCGCGTCAGCGTGTTGGTCAGCCTGAGCGGCGCGGCCATGATCGAAGTCTCCGACAACTCCCCTGCCCTACCCCGCGTGCAAAGCGCATTGCGGTGCAATATGGCAACAGCCGGCGACAGAAGGCTCCGGGGAATACCTCGCCGATTGCCGGTCGGCGCCGAATCCGTCAAGAGCGACGCCTCCCGGCGATAGCGGGTGCGGCGGCGCACTCCCGGAGCGAGACCTGCCACTTAAAGCTTTGTTCATGGCCGCGGGCCAAGAATTTTCGACGAAGTCAGCCTGTCGGCTTGAGGGGATGTTTACGATGCGTCGCAGGTTGGCCATGCTCGGTCTGGTCGCTTCGGTGCTCTGCGGCGCGACCGTTCTCGGGATGCCCGAGAGCGTGTCCGGCGAGACCAGCTCGAGCGCCACTTTCGTCATACCGGCCGATGACAGCTACGGCGTCGCCGAATGCAAGACGCCGGAGTGCGGCAAGGTGGTCGCCGACCAGTGGTGCATGGCGCAGGGCTTCGCCCGCTCCGACTCTTTCGGGGAGACCGACACCATTGAGGTGACCGGCTCGATCCAGGGACGCCTGCTTCGCGCGAGCCAGCCCGCCAGCCGGCCGATCTCCATCACCTGCAGCCGCTGAGCACCGGGCCTGCGGGCCCCGCTCAGCCCTTGATGAAGTCGCCGCAGCGCTGGACCTCACTCTCCTGCCCCCAGGGCATGATCGGGACGGTCGAGGTGGAGTTCTGGGGCGAGCCTTCGATAACGCGGTCTGAATAGACCAGATAGACGAGCACGTTGCGCTTTGCGTCGCAGCCGCGCACGATCTGCATCTTCTTGAAAACGAACGAGCGGCGCTCCGAGAACACGACGTCTCCCTGGTCGAGCTTCGCCTTGAACTTGATCGGGCCGACCTGTCGGCAGGCGAGCGAAATCTCGGAACGCTCTTCGGCGAAGCCCAGAGTTCCTTTCACGCCGCCCTTCTCCGGCACCGTGTAATGACACGCGACGCCCTCGACCTCCGGATCGTCGATCCCGTAGACGGCAAGCTTGTCGTTGGGCGTAAGCGCCCGCCATACGGTCGATTTCTTGAAGATCGCATCCGGGCCATCAGCGAGCGCCGGGCCGGCCAACAACAAGCCGGCCGCCAGAGTACCGGCGACACCTACAATCCACGTCCGCATCAAACTCTCCTCGTTGACGCGGGATATAGGAAGCCCGGCGAAGCTTCGCAGGAGGCCGGCACCGGAGCCGGTGCGCCCAGGATGTGAGCCCGACGACGAAAAAGATGAGGCCCGCTAGCCGTCTAGGTTGAACGTATCGACCTCAAGATACCAAGCGTCGCCCAAACGCCGCCACACGACGAGGTATTTTCCGGCGGTGACATCCGGGTGTCCCTTACTCCGAAGGCCGAACCGACCGACCTCGCGGGCGCTGTTCTCGCCAAGTGAGGCCACATCGACAGCGGTCAGATCGATCGCCGCGACCTGCTCGAACTGAGTCTTCCAGAAGGCCTCGATTCCTGCCTTGCCCCGGATCATCGGCGCGCCCGGCGGAAGGAGCCACGCATCGTCGGTGTAGAGGGAGGCTACGGCAGCCGCGTCGCCACGGGTGACAGCCTCGCTGAACAGATCGTTGCGGGACTGGATCTGGTCGAGAATGCTCAACGTCGCCTCCGTGTCACGGTGGTGTCGAGACCACCTCAGGAAGCGCCCGAACGAGGCAGGAGTCCAGCCTTGCGATAGGCTTGACGAACCGTTCCGGCCAACGCCGCGCTCGGCTACGCTACCTCGCCATTCAGCCTTTCCCTCGCGCGCTCCGGGCCGATGAGCGGCAGAAGGACGGCAAGTTCCGGCCCATGATCGAGGCCGGTCAGGGCGAGCCGCAGCGGCATGAAGAGCGCACGCCCCTTCAGGCCGGTCTCAGCCCGGACCGCCTCCGTCCAGATCTTCCAAGTCGAGCCATCCCACGGCTCGGGCGGCAGGAGTTCGAGCGCGGCATCGGTCAGGGCCTTGTCCACGATCTCCGGGGAGACGGGCCCCTCGACGATGCCCCACCAGCGCAGGGCATCCCCGAACCGGGACAGGTTCGCCCGGATCGCGTTCCAGAATGCCTCGCCGCCACCGATCCGCAGATCCTCGAGTCGCGGCTGGGCCGCTTCATAGGACATCGCGTGGACGAACCGCGCGTTCAGGTTGTCGAGCTCCGACTCGTCGAACTTCGCCGGCGCCCGCGAGATGTGGGCGAGGTCGACGAGCGACGCGAGTTCGTCGAGGTCTGCCACCGGCCGCACGGCCTCGGATGAGCCGACGAGCACGGCCAGCGCCGCCACGGCAAGCGGCTCGTACCCGTCCGCCGCCAGTTGGTGCAGCGACAGCGCGCCTGAACGCTTTGATAGCCCCTCGCCGCTGACGGTCGTCAGGAGGTTGTGGTGGCCGAAGCGGGGCGCCGCTCCGCCCAGCGCCTCGAACAGCTGGATCTGCACCCCCGTATTGGTGACGTGGTCCTCGCCGCGCACCACGTCGGTGATTCCGAGCGCGATGTCGTCCACGACGGAGGGAAGCGTGTAGAGGTACGTGCCGTCCTCGCGCACCAGCACGGGGTCGGAAAGCGAGGCGCAATCTACGTGGGAAGCTCCCCGCACGAGGTCGTCCCAAGCCACGAGTCGCGGCTGGAGCCGGAAACGCCAATGCGGGCGCCGGCCCTGCGCCTCGAGGGCCCGCCGGTCGTCCTCCGTCAGTGTGAGGGCGGCCCGGTCGTAGATCGGCGGCTGGCCGCGGGCGAGTTGGATTCGGCGGCGGCGCTCCAACTCCTCCGCCGTCTCGTAGCAGGGATAGAGGCGGCCGCTGGCCTTCAGGCGCTCGGCGGCTTCGGCATAGAGTTCCATCCGGTCCGATTGCCGCACCACGAGGTCGGGGACGATACCGAGCCAAGCGAGGTCGATCTCGGTCTGGTCGGCGTACTCGGCGCGTGAGCGCTCGGCGTCCGTGTCGTCGAAGCGCAGTACGAAGGTGCCGCCCTGCCGTCTTGCAACGAGCGCGTTCAGGAGCGCCGTGCGAGCATTGCCGATATGGATGAGGCCCGTCGGCGACGGGGCAAAGCGCAGGACCGGAGACATGCCCGGGGGTGTAGCGACTCGGCGCCTCGCTGTCTCGCCCGTCCGCCGCGGTCACGAGGGCCGGAACTTCGAATAGCCGTGCACCCGGTGGATATGCGCCTCCCCGCGCCCGATCTCGCCGAAGGGTGCGAGTTGCCAGTCCCAGCTATTCTCGGGGGGCGGGAGGCACTCGTCGCCGATCAGGGTTTCCTGCTCCACGATCGAGCCGGCGCGGCCGAGAACGCGGTAGGCAACATCCGTCAGAAGGCACACGCGGGAGTGAAGGCGGGCAAGGTCGGCGAGGTGCCAGCGGGTCACCAGCCGTGGAAGATCGGCCGGAAGGTGGGCCGCCTTGCGCGGCCTCCGCTCCAGCCAACGCTCGATTGCCATCGGGAGCTGGGACAGGACATTGGCCGAGATCACGAGGTCGAGGCTCGGATCTTTCCGCCAGGCTGAGAGCGGGTCGGAGCGTCCATCCGCCTCGCCCGCGAGCCATGCCGCGGCACCGGTAAGGTCGGCCACGACGGGTTCGGCACCGGCGCGGCCCGCCTTTCGTCGTGCAGGGAGAAGATGAACGGCGTCGAGCAGCACCACGCGCTCGAACTGGGCGGTTAGAAACGCGAGCGGCACATCCCGGATCAACCCCGATCCGAGAACAAGGACCGTCCTCCTGGATTGCAGGCCGGAGACGGATTGCCTCACGACCTCATGGCACCGTGCCTCATGCGGCCGCCACGCTCGACGCTGCCGGCTGGCACGCGACCAGAGCGCCACCGCATCCCCGACCAGCCCGAGCCGGCGGAGTTGAGGTGACGTGAGGGCGGTGAGGTTCAAGACCGCCGCAGCGAGCATTGGGAATGCCGTCGAGAGCAGGCGATCTGTTCGGAACCGGTCAAGCTTCCCGAAGTTGAACAGGCATCTTTGAACGGGAGACAGACATGCTCAAGGGCGGCCTCCTCTGGCTCATCGGCATACCCCTGCCGATCATCATCTTGATTGCGCTGTTTACGAACTGGCTGAGCTGAGCCCAGTTCTTCACGACAGCTCGCGAAAGAGAAAAGGGGCGGTGATACACCGCCCCTTTTTGTTCATGCTACTCGGCAGCCGCGGGGACCGGTATGCCCCGCGCGAGCCGCTCCTGCTTGATGAGTTCGGCGGTCATGAACGCGACTTCCAGCGCCTGCTCCGCATTGAGCCGCGGATCGCAGAACGTGTGATAACGGTCGCCGAGATCCTGGTCGGTCACCGCCCGCGCGCCGCCAGTGCATTCGGTGACGTTCTTGCCCGTCATCTCGAGATGCACGCCGCCCGCATGCGTGCCTTCGGCCTGATGGACTGCGAAGAACGACTTGATCTCTCCCACCACAAGCTCGAACGGCCGCGTCTTGTAGCCGTTGCCGGACTTCACGGTGTTGCCGTGCATCGGATCGCATGACCAGATCGGCGTGCGGCCTTCCCTCTTCATCGCCCGAACCAGCGCCGGAAGGTGCTCGAAGACCTTCGTGGCGCCAAAGCGGCAGATGAGCGTCAGTCGGCCCGGCTCGCGATCCGGATCGAGGATGTCCGCCAGCCGCAGCAAGCCGTCCGGCGTGAGCGACGGGCCGCATTTCAGGCCGATCGGATTCTTGATCCCCCGCGCATATTCCACGTGGGCGTGGTCAACCTGCCGGGTCCGGTCGCCGATCCAGAGCATGTGCCCGGAAGTGGCGTAGTAGTCGCCGGTCGTCGAATCGACGCGCGTCATTGCCTGCTCGTAGCCGAGCAGCAGCGCCTCGTGGCTCGTGTAGAAGTCCGTCGTCCGCATCTCCGGGTGGACTTCCGGGTCGATGCCGATCGCCCGCATGAAGGCGAGCGTCTCGGAGATGCGATCGGCCAGCTCTCGATACCGCGACGATTGCGCTGAGTCCTTCGCAAAACCCAGCATCCAGCGGTCGACATTGTCGAGGTTCGCATAGCCGCCGGTCGCAAAGGCGCGCAGCAGGTTCAGGGTAGCGGCCGATTGCCGGTAGGCCTCGAGTTGCCGACGCGGATCGGGTTCGCGCGCCGAGGCCGTGAACTCGTTGTCATTGATGATGTCGCCGCGGTAGCTCGGCAACTCGACGCCATCGATCGTTTCGGTCGGGGCGGAGCGCGGCTTTGCAAACTGGCCCGCGATCCGGCCGACCTTCACGACGGGCGACGCACCCGCGAAGGTCAGGACCACCGCCATCTGCAGGAAGACGCGAAAGAAGTCGCGGATGTTGTCCGCCGAATGCTCGGCGAAACTCTCGGCGCAATCCCCGCCCTGGAGCAGGAAGGCCTCGCCGGCCGCGACCTTGCTCAACGCCCGCTTGAGCTTGCGCGCCTCGCCTGCAAAAACGAGCGGCGGAAACCCGGCGAGCTGGGCCTCGACGGCTCCGAGCGCTTCCTGGTCCGCATAAAACGGCACCTGCTGGATCGGACGTTGCCGCCAGCTATCAGGTGCCCAACGCTCGCTCATAACCTTCTCCAGTTCATCTCAGCGGCGCGTGTGGCGCCCGTGAGTAACGGGTGCTTATACATCACAAGACGGCGGGAGCGAGGCTCGGCGGACAGATGATTCCGCTGTCGCGAAACTGCGCTTCGCCGTAAGAGGCTTTGCAGGGAGCAAAGCGGAGAGAACAAGGATGAGCGGATCGGGAAAGATCGCCCTCGTCACAGGAGCAGGCACTGGCGTCGGCAAGGCGGCATCGCTGGCACTGCTACGGGACGGCTGGTCCGTCGTTCTCTCCGGCCGCCGGCGCGAGCCGCTCGATGAGGTCGCAGCGCAAGCCGAGCCGGGCCGCACTCTCGTCGTGCCGAGCGACATCACCCTGCCCGACGATGTGGAGAGCCTGTTTCGCCAGACAAGGGAAACCTTTGGCCGGCTCGACCTTCTGTTCAACAATGCGGGCCGCGGAGCTCCCGCCGTGCCGATCGAGGACCTGCCGCTCGAAACCTGGCGTGCGGTGGTCGATACGAACCTGACCGGCATGTTCCTGTGCACCCAGCACGCGTTCCGGATCATGAAGGATCAGAACCCCCGCGGCGGCCGCATCATCAACAACGGGTCGATCTCGGCCCACGCCCCGCGGCCCTTCTCGATCGCCTACACGTCGACCAAGCACGCCGTAACCGGGCTGACCAAGTCGACTTCGCTGGACGGGCGCGCCTATGACATCGCTTGCAGCCAGATCGACATCGGCAACGCCGACACCGCGATGGGCGGCCGCATGAAGGCCGGGGTGCCGCAGGCGGACGGGTCCATCCGGCCCGAGGCCGTCATGGATCCCGACCACGTCGGCAGTGCCATCCTCTACATGGCGTCCCTGCCGCTGGAGGCCAACGTGCAGTTCATGACGATCATGGCGACGAAGATGCCCTTCGTCGGCCGGGGTTAGAGCACCTTACACTCACGCCGGCGCGGGCCGCCGCCCAACTTTAGCTTCGACCCCGGCTTTCGCCGGGGTAAGCGGGAACGGGCTCTACATCGTCTCGCGCATCATCTGCAGGTAATCCGCGGCCTTCACGGGCCTCGGATTCGTTGGCGTCGAGTGATCGAGCTCCGCCTTTTTCGCCATCTCGGGCAGAACCGCTTCCGGAACGCCCATCTCGCCCAGGGTCTTCGGCATGCCGATTCGGGCGTTCAACCCATCCACGTAACCGGCGAGGTCCGCATCGGCAGGCAGGCCCGCAGCCAGTGCCAGGCGCTCATACTTCTCGTCTGCCGAGCCCGCGTTGTAGCGCAGGACGGGCGGGAGAAGCACCGCGTTCAGCGTACCGTGATGGAGCGCCGGGTGCTTCAGCGAGCCCAGCGCGTGTGAAAGCCCGTGCACCGCGCCGAGGCCCTTCTGGAAGCACATGCCGCCCTGAAGCGCGCCCATCATCAGCTCGGAGCGGGCTTTGCGGTCCTGCCCGTTGGCCACCGCCTTCTCCAGGTTCCGGACAATCCGCCCTGCCCCATCGAGCGCGATCGCGTCGGCGGGCGGGTTGAAACGCGGGGACAGGAAGGTCTCGATGCAGTGCGACATCGCGTCCATACCGGTCGCCGCCGTCAGCCGAGGCGGCAGCCCGAGTGTCAGATCCGGCTCGCAGATCGCACGCTTCGGGATGAGGTGTGGGCTGATGAGGCCCACCTTCCGGCCATCGGCCAGGTTCATGAGCGCGGCACGGCCGACCTCGCTGCCCGTGCCCGCGGTCGTCGGGATGGCGATGACCGGAGCGACCGCCGCCGTGATCAGCGGAATGCCACCATCGATCGCGGCATAGCGCGCGAGCGGCCCCGGATGGGTGGCGAGGATCGACACGGCCTTTGCGAGGTCGATCGGCGACCCGCCGCCAAACCCGATCAGGCCGTCGCACCTCTCCGTGAGATACGTCTCGACGGCCGCGAGGGTGGCCGCCTCCGTCGGATTCGAGGGTACCTCGTCGAACACGATGGCAGCCATTCCGGGCGGCAGCACCGCGAGCAGTCGGTCGAGCAGCCCCGTCGCGGCCACGCCCTTGTCCGTCACGATGAGCGGCCGGGTGATCCCGAGCGCCGCGAAGTCCTCGGGCAGTTCCGTCAGGACGCCGTCGCCGAAGCGGATTGTCGTCAGGTAAGTGATGAGCGCCATGATGTCCTGAGCCTCAGCCGACCGCGACCGGTCGTTTGGTGACGAAGGGCGTCCGCATGGTGACGAGTTCCTCGGCAGCCGTGGGGTGAACCGCGACCGTCCGGTCGAAATCGGTCTTCGTTGCCCCCATCGAAACCGCGACACCCGCGAGCTGGATCATCTCGCCCGCATGCTCCCCGACCACGTGCACCCCGAGCACCTTGTCGGTCTCGGCGTGAACGACGAGCTTCATCAGCACCTGCTCGCTCCGGCCCGACAGGGTGGCCTTCATGGGCCGGAAGCTTGCCTTGTAGATGATCACGTTCTCATCGCCGTAGAGGCGTCGCGCGGCCTCTTCGCCGTGCCCGACGGTCCCGATTTCCGGAGTGGAGAACACGGCCGTCGGGATGAGCTCGTGCTCGACGAGAGAAGGCTTGCCGCCGAAAAGCGTATCGGCGAACGCATGACCCTCGCGGATGGCGACGGGCGTGAGGTTCGCCCGGTTCGTCACGTCGCCGACTGCCGAAATCGAGGGAACGGAGGTGCGCGAATAGCCGTCCACCGGGATCGCGCCAACCATATCGAGCTCGATCCCCACCTTCTCCAGCCCGAGATGCCGCGTATTGGGACGGCGCCCGGTCGCCACGAGGACCTGGTCCGTTTCCAGCACCTGCCCGTCGGAGAGTGTCACGGCGATGCAGTCATCCCGACGCTCGAGGCGCTCGAGCATGACGCCGAGGCGCAAGTCGATCCCGCGCTCCGCATAGGCCTTGCCTAGCGCTTCGCGCACGTCCTCGTCGAAACCGCGCAGGAGCCTTTCGCCTCGGTGCAGCAGCGAGGTGCGGGAACCGAGGCCGTGGAACACGCCCGCGAACTCCACCGCAATATACCCCCCACCCACCACCAGGATGCGCGGTGGCAGCTTCTCGAGCTCGAACACCTCGTTGGAGGTGATGGCGAGATCCCCGCCGGGGATGGGGGGCTCCATGGTGGGATGCGCACCGACCGCGATGAGGATGTGGCCGGCACGAATCGTACGGCCCGACGTGATCAGGCGCACCGTGTTGGCATCCTCGATGACGGCGCGCTCGCTGAAGGTCGCGATCTTCGAGCCCTGAAGCAGGGCGCCGTAGATCCGCTCCAGCCGGCTGATCTCGGCATCACGGTTCGCCTTGAGCGTCGCCCAGTCGAACCGGGTCTCGCCGACCTGCCAGCCGAAGCCGGCCGCATCCGCGAACTCGTCCCGGAAACGGCTCGCATAGACCATCAGCTTCTTCGGCACGCAGCCGCGGATCACGCAGGTGCCACCGAACCGGTACTCCTCTGCGATAGCGACCTTGGCGCCATGGCCTGCCGCGATCCGAGCGGCGCGGACGCCTCCCGAACCCGCCCCGATGACGAAAAGATCGACGTCAAAATCAGCCATGTCTCACCTGAAGCCGCACGAGAGAGCCCGCGCGGAATGAAGCCCAGCCCGCCCGCGGAACGCGACGGCTCACGTGTGAATCACGCGTCCGTAGGCGTCGAGCACGGCCTCATGCATCGTTTCCGACAGGGTCGGATGCGGGAAGACCGTGTGGATCAGCTCCTCCTCGGTCGTCTCGAGATTCATGGCAATCACGAAGCCCTGGATAAGCTCGGTGACCTCCGCGCCGACCATATGTGCGCCGAGGAGCTGGCCCGTCTTCTTGTCGAAGATCGTCTTGACCATGCCCTGGTCTTCGCCGAGCGCGATAGCCTTGCCGTTGCCGACGAAGGGAAAGCGGCCGACGCGAATGTCGTAGCCCTGCTCCTTCGCTTTGGACTCGGTCAGTCCGACAGAGGCAATCTGCGGGTTGCAGTATGTGCAGCCAGGAATCTTCCCCTTGTCGAGCGGCTCGGCATGGAGCCCCTTGATGGCTTCCATGCAGCGCTCGCCCTCGTGCTCCGCCTTGTGGGCCAGCATTGGCGGACCTGCGACATCCCCGATCGCGTAGACGCCGGGCACGTTGGTCCGGCCGAGTCCGTCGGTGACGACGATGCCGCGCTCGATCTTCACCCCGAGCTTCTCCAGCCCGATATTCTCGATGTTGCCGACGACGCCGACGGCCGAGATAAGCCGTTCGGCCGTGATGGTCTGCGTGCCGCCCTTGCCGTCCTCGATCGTCGCGGTGACCTGGTCGAAGCCCTTCTCCACCTTCGTCACCTTGGCGCCCGTCAGGAACTTGATCCCCTGCTTCTCGAAGCGCTTGCGGGCGAAGGCGGCGATCTCCGCATCCTCCACCGGCAGGATCTGGGGCAGCAGCTCCACGACGGTCACCTCGGCGCCCATAGTGCGGTAGAATGAGGCGAATTCGATACCGATCGCGCCCGATCCCATGACGAGGAGCGACTTCGGCATCCTCTCCGGCACCATCGCCTCGTAATAGGTCCAGATGAGTTTCTTGTCCGGCTCGATGCCGGGAAGCGCGCGAGGCCGGGCGCCGGTCGCGACGACGATGTGCTTGGCCGAGTAGGAGCCCGCACCGAGCGCGCCCTTCGGGGGTGCCGCGCGCTTCGTCTCCTTGACGGTGATCTTTCCGGGAGTACCGCCCTTCGGGGCGGACTCGACCGCGGCTTCGCCCCAGATCACATCGATCTTGTTCTTCTTCATAAGGAACGCGACGCCGTCAGCGAGTCGCTTCGAGACACCCCGCGAGCGTTTCACGACGGCACTGACATCGGCCGACACCGTGCCCTCGATCTTCAGCCCATAATCCGCCGGGTGCTGCATGTAGTGGTAGATTTCGGCCGAGCGCAGCAGCGCCTTGGTCGGAATGCAGCCCCAGTTCAGGCAGATGCCGCCCAGATGCTCGCGGTCGACGACAGCGGTCTTGAAGCCGAGCTGCGCCGAGCGGATGGCCGCCACATAGCCGCCGGGTCCCGCCCCAATGATGATGACGTCGTACTCGCCGGCCATGTGCGTTTCCTACCCTGGCGATGTCCGGGCCGCGACGCATTCCGCCGGGACCGGGAGGTTTGTTCAAGGGCGGCGCGATGGCTGGGTCAAGCCCGGTCGCGACATGGCCGGTTTCATCCCTGCGGGATGACGGGCCGTTCCATCAATCCAGCGGCGCCAGGCTTCGGTCGGAAACCTTCCTCCTCCAGGAGGGCCCGCATCTCGGGATCGAGCGAGGCGGGTTCGAGCACCACGGATGCGAGCCCGTCCTCCGCCGCCAGCGCATCCGCAAGCCGCAGCACGCGCGGGCCGAGTTCCCCGACCCGCTCATGGAAGACGGCGAGAGCATCGACGCGCCACGCACCGCCGTCCGGGCGGCCGTCGAGGACGGCCGTGATCTCCCCGCCCTCGTCCGCCACCACGGCCTCGGCGGGTGCCGGGCCGGAGCGCTCGCCAAGCAGCGCCCGGATCGTGTCCATGTCCTCGGCGACAGCGCGGCGGAAGGGCGAGTGAAGGTTCAGCATGGGGCGGGGCGTCTCCGTTCGCCGGAGAAACGCCCTAGCTCACCTTCCGTTCTGCGAAAGCTCGGGCGAAGTGCGTCACCGTCGGCTCGTCCGTGAGGTCGATCTTCAGCGGAGTGACGGAAATCTTGCCCTCCGAGAGGGCCTTTAGGTCGGTGCCATTCCCGGGCGTGAAAGGCTGCCGCGAGAAGCCGATCCAGAAGTAGGGATTTCCGCGACCGTCGCGCCGTTCCTCGATGCCCAGCAGCCCATTGTCACGCTTGCCCTGGGCCGTGACGGCGATGCCCTTCACCTCCTCGGGCTCGCAATCGGGAAAATTGACGTTGACGAGGGTCCCCTCCGGGATGCCCGCATCGAGTATGGCCCGGATGGTCGCCGCACCGTGGCGCTCGCCGCAATGCCACTTGATGTGGTCGCGCCCGCTCTTGCCGTAGGCCTGGGAAAGCGCCACCGACGGAATTCCGAGCACCGTCCCCTCCATGGCTCCGGCGATGGTGCCGGAATAGCCGACATCCTCGGCGACGTTCGAGCCGCGGTTGATGCCGGAAAGGACCAGATCGGGCCGCCCGTCCTTCAGGATGTGGCGCGTCGCCATGATGACGCAGTCCGTCGGCGTACCCTTCACGGCGAAGCGCCGCTCGGAGACCTGCCTCAGCCGCAGGGGATCGGAGAGGGACAGCGAATGCGAGACCCCGGAATTGTCGAATTCGGGTGCGGAGACCCAGACGTCGTCCGAGAGCTCCCGGGCGACCTTTTCGAGGAGCTCGAGCCCGGGCGAGTGGATGCCGTCATCGTTGGTGACGAGAATTCTCAATCTCAACTCCACTGTCATTCCGGGGCGCCTCAGGTGACGGCGCGGAGAAGAATCAGTCTCCGATCCGGGTGAGTCCGCCCATATAGGGCTGAAGCACCGACGGGATCGTGACGGAGCCGTCCGGCTCCTGATAGTTCTCCAGCACGGCGATCAGCGCGCGGCCGACCGCGACCCCCGAGCCGTTCAGCGTGTGGACGAAGCGCGGCTGCTTCTCGCCCTTGGCCCGGAAGCGCGCATTCATGCGGCGGGCCTGAAAGTCGGTGCAGACCGAGCAGGAGGAGATCTCCCGATAGGTCCCCTGCCCCGGCATCCAGACCTCGATGTCGTAGGTCTTGGCCGAGGCGAAGCCCATGTCGCCCGTGCAGAGCGTCATCACCCTGAACGGCAGGTCGAGCCGCTTCAGCACCTCCTCGGCGCAGGCCAGCATGCGCTCGTGCTCCTCGGCCGACT
Organism: Enterovirga sp. CN4-39; assembly: GCF_049446235.1. Taxonomy (NCBI): domain Bacteria; kingdom Pseudomonadati; phylum Pseudomonadota; class Alphaproteobacteria; order Hyphomicrobiales; family Methylobacteriaceae; genus Enterovirga; species Enterovirga sp. CN4-39. The sequence continues at coordinate 721,947 of NZ_JBMSEF010000001.1, forward strand.
TGTCCGGCGTCGCGATCGAGACGAGCTCGCATTTGGTGAACTGGTGCTGGCGCAGCATGCCGCGCGTGTCCCGACCCGCGGCGCCGGCCTCCGCGCGGAAGCAAGGCGTGAGGGCGGTGAAGCGAAGGGGCAGTTCCTCATCGGAAAGGATGCTCTCACGCACGAGGTTCGTCAGCGGGACCTCGGCCGTGGGGATGAGCCAGTGTCCTTCGGGCGCACCCGCGCCGATCTGCTCGACATTCCCGGCGAAGAACTGATCATCCCGGAATTTCGGCAGCTGCGCCGTGCCGAACATCGCGTCGTCCCGCACCATCAGCGGCGGTGAGACCTCCGTGTAGCGGTGCTCGGTCGTGTGCAGGTCGAGCATGAACTGCCCGAGGGCCCGCTCGAGACGGGCGAGTTGGCCACGCAAGACGACGAAGCGCGAACCGGAGAGCTTGGCGGCCACCTCAAAGTCCATCGCCGGGCCGATGCCGACCTTCCAGGCCTCGGCCAGCTCGAAATGCTGCTTGCCCGAGCCGAGCTGCCGGCTGCCCTCGAAGCGATGTTCCTCGCGCTGGACGTTGTCGTGCTCGTCCTTTCCGACCGGTACGTCCAGGTTCGGGATGTTCGGGATCTCCGCAAGACGCTTCTCCAGCGCCTCGGTCGCGTCCTTCTCTCGCTTCTCCTGCTCCGGGATGGATTCCTTCAGTCGCGCCACCTCGGCCATCAGCTCGGCCGCGCGCGTCTCGTCCTTCGCCTTCTTGGCGGCGCCGATCTCCTTGGAGAGGGCATTGCGCCGCTCCTGGGCGGCCTGAGCCTCTGAGATCGCGGAGCGGCGCGCGTCGTCCAGTCGGATCAACTCAGCCGATAGCGGCTCCATGCCGCGATTGCGGAGGCCCTGGTCGAAAGCGTCCGGGTTCTCCCGGATGAAGCGGATGTCGTGCATGGCGGAGCGATAGCGCTCTTCAGTGTCATGACCGCGCGCCGCGGCCATCCGGATCGAGGAAGCGCTCCGCTTTTCACATTGGGCAGCCCGGGACAAGCCCGGCAGCCCGCTCCCTAGGTGGCCGCAGCCTCCGCGTCCGCCTTGGCGCGCTTCTTCTCGGCCATCACCACCGCGAGAATCGACGCTTCGTAGAGCGCCAGGGTCGGTATAGCCAAGGCGAGCTGGCTGATCACGTCGGGGGGCGTCAGGACCGCTGCGATCACGAAGACGATCACGATCGCATAGCGCCGCTTCTCCTTCAGGAACTTCGAATCGATCATCCCGGCCCGGGCGAGGAGCGTCAGCACGACCGGCAGCTGGAAGCAGATCCCGAAGGCGAAGATCAGCGTCATGATCAGCGAGAGGTACTCGTTGACCTTGGGCAGGAACTCGATCGTCGGGCTGTCCCCAACAGCGAACTGCTGCATCCCGACCGAGAACCGCATCAGCAGCGGCATCGCCATGAAATAGACGAGCAGCGCCCCGAGCAGGAACAGGATGGGGGTTGCCACGAGATAGGGCAGGAACGCGCCGCGCTCGTTCTTGTAGAGGCCCGGCGCGACGAACTTGTAGATCTGCGTCGCGATCACCGGGAAGGCCAGGAAGCCCGCCCCGAACACAGCGACCTGGATCTGCGTGAACAGGAACTCCAGCGCGTGGGTGTAGATGAGCCGCGCGTGTTCCGCGTCGCCCACGGCCCAGACATAGGGCTGCACGAGGATGTTGTAGATGTGCTTGGCGAGCGCGAAGCACAGGAAGAACATCACGATGAACGCCGCGAGCGCCTTGATGAGGCGCGATCTCAGCTCGATCAGATGCTCGATCAGCGGGGCTCGAGAGGCTTCGATCTCCGCTTCGTCTTCCGCAGTCCTCACGCCTGGGCACTCTTGAGGGGAGCGGGCTCAGGCGCGTTAGCTGCGGCCGGCACTTCGGCCGGCCCGGGCTCGAGGCCGGGACCCGTCAAATCGGGAGGGATGGGCACGACCGGATCGGGCGGCGGCAAGGCAGGCTCGGGCATGGGCTCGATCTGCGGGATCGGACCCGCCTCCTCCACGGCCGGAGCGGGGACGGCATCGGAGGCTCCGGCATTCCCCTCGCCGGAGACCGCCTTTGCCTCGACGGCCGTCTTCAGCTCGTCGCGGATCGTCTGGATGGGATTGAAGGCCGAACTCGTCGCCGAGGAAACCTGCCGGTTTATGCCCTCGACCTCGCGGCGGACCTCATCGAGCTCCGCCTCGCGCATGGCCTCGTTGAACTGTCCCTGGAATTCGGATGCAAGACGGCGCACCTTGGCCGTCATCTGGCCAACGGTGCGCAAGGCCTTGGGCAGGTCCTTGGGGCCGATCACGATGAGGGCGACGCCGCCGATCACCATCACCTCGCCCCAGCTCATGTCGAACATGGGCAGCGTATCTCGGAACTCAGCCCGCCCTCAAAGCCGGGCGGGCAGGGGCAGCTTGACGGCGAGTTCCTCAGCCGACTTGGCGGTTAAGGGTCGAGGTCGTCCCGGCCGGCTGCGTGTTTGCGTGCTCGATCGTGCGAACCGGCTCGTTCGACGCGGGCGCGGGCGGCGTCGTGGCTGCCGTATCCTCGTCCGACATCCCCTTCTTGAATGCTTTGATGCCCTTGGCGACGTCGCCCATCATCTCGGAGATCTTGCCGCGTCCGAAGAGCAGCATGACGATCCCGCCGACGACGACCCAGTGCCAGATGCTTGCGCCACCCATGGCGATCTCCTTCGTGGCCTGTTGGCCCAGCGCCCGATGTTGGCCGGCAAACTAGGGTCCGAACGCGGGGAAAACAAGGATATCCTGCCTGCGGCGCTATCGCCCTTTGGCGAATTGAAGCGGGTGGTGAACGGCGCATCGCCTGAAAGAGCGCCGAGGCCGTGGTTTTCGACCTTCGGCCGACGAGGTGCTAGAAGGGCCCGACCCCACCTGCTTCGGAGCTCAGATGAAACTGTCCCGCGGACTGACATTGGCCGCTCTCGGCACCATGCTGGCGACCGGCGCCGCTCAAGCGCAGGGCGTGATGGCGCCAGCTCCGATCACCATGCCGCCTTCGCTCCGCGACGCCGCACCCGCCAGCGGCAGCGCGACGCAGCCCCGCCGGGCCCGCAATCCCGCAGCCGACACTTCGAACAAGGCCGCGAGCACTGCGCCCCGGAAGAAGCTCCAGGCGCCGTCGGCAACGGCCCCGGCGCAATCCTCGGGAAGCAGCTACTCGAACCGGGTCGACTCCCGTCCGCAGCGCCCGAGTGCCCCCGCATTCGAGCTGGAAGACGACCCGCGCGCGGTTCGGCCGGTTCTGAATAACGGCCGGGCCGGGGTCGGGATGCGCTTCTGAGGCCGCTTAGCCGAGGTAGCCGGCTGCGGGCGGCCGGGGGCTCCCGGCCGGACCACGCTCGGCAAGCGACGCCTCGGCGACCCCGCGCTGTTGAGCAGCCCTCCCGGACGAGCGTTGGCCAAAGATTGGCCGCTATCGGGGTGGTCCTAGGCCGCTCGCCGAACAACGCCACGGGCTGGGTCCAGGCTGAACGGAGGGCTCCACTCGATCGCAACCCGACGTCAGGCAGCTGAGGAGGGGCGGGAGCCCGTCAGAGGCACCCGTGCTGCCGGCTCGCTCACGCGCGCATACACGTACGCGTACATACGCGTGCGGGATGAAAAACACGGTTCGAGCCCTTACATAGGGATTCGAATCGCCACAGACACGACGCATTCGCACGCGCCGCTTCGGCGGCGCGAAGGATCACCATGGCCGAACCTGCCCGAATAATCCCTGACGCCGAGTATGGCGCCGAGTCGATCAAGGTCCTCAAGGGGCTCGATGCTGTCCGCAAGCGACCCGGCATGTATATCGGGGATACGGACGACGGCTCCGGCCTCCACCACATGGTCTACGAGGTTGTCGACAACGCCATCGACGAAGCCTTGGCTGGCCATGCTGACCTCGTCACGGTGACGCTGAACGCGGACGGATCCTGCACGGTCTCGGACAACGGTCGCGGCATCCCAACCGGCATCCACCCAGAGGAAGGCGTCTCGGCGGCGGAAGTCATCATGACCCAGCTGCACGCGGGCGGTAAGTTCAACAACACGGCCGAGAGCGGTAACGCCTACAAGGTTTCCGGCGGCTTACACGGCGTCGGCGTGTCCGTCGTGAACGCGCTTTCGGAGTGGCTGCGCCTGCGCATCTGGCGCGGCGACGAAGAGCACTTCATGGAGTTCCGGCATGGCGATCCCGTCGCCCCGCTCGCCGTAGTCGGCCCTGCCAACGGAAAGCGCGGGACGGAGGTGACCTTCCTGCCCTCGCCCGAGACCTTCACGCTGGTGGAGTTCGACTTTCCGACGCTCGAGAAGAGATTGCGGGAGCTCGCCTTTCTCAACTCGGGCGTGCGAATCGTCCTGACCGACGACCGCCACGCCGACGTGAAGCGGGAAGAGCTGCTGTACGAGGGCGGCATCGAGGCCTTCGTCCGTTACCTCGACCGCTCGAAAACGCCGCTTCTCGACAAGCCGATCGTGGTCCGCGCGGAGCGCGACGGGATCACGGCCGAGGTCGCGCTCTGGTGGAACGATTCGTTCTACGAGACGGTGCTTTGCTTCACGAACAACATTCCGCAGCGTGACGGCGGCTCACACCTCACGGGCTTCCGCGGCGCTCTTACGCGGCAGGTGAACGGCTATGCCGAATCCTCCGGCCTCACCAAGAAGGAGAAGGTGACGCTCACGGGCGACGATTGCCGCGAGGGTCTCACCGCCGTGGTCTCCGTCAAGGTGCCGGATCCCAAGTTTTCGTCTCAGACGAAGGACCGCCTCGTCTCGTCCGAGGTCCGGCCCGTCGTCGAAAGCATCCTTAACGAGGGTCTCTCGACGTGGCTCGAGGAGCACCCCGCCGAGGCCCAGAAGGTCGTCGGAAAGGTGGTGCGGGCCGCGCAGGCCCGCGAGGCCGCCCGCAAGGCGCGCGAGATCGTTCGCAAGGATCCGCTCGGGGTCGCATCGCTGCCCGGGAAGCTGGCGGACTGCCAAGAGCGCGACCCGGCAAAGTCCGAGCTGATCCTCGTCGAGGGCGATTCGGCTGGCGGCTCCGCAAAACAGGGCCGTGACCGGTCCTTCCAGGCCGTCCTGCCGCTCCGCGGCAAGATCCTGAACGTCGAGCGCGTCCAGTTCGAACGAATGCTCTCGTCGGAGCAGATCGGAACGCTCATCACGGCGCTCGGCACCGGCATCGGCCGCGGCGACGGACCTAACGCGTTCAATCCGGACAAGCTTCGGTATCACCGGATCATCATCATGACCGACGCGGACGTGGACGGCTCCCACATCCGCACGCTCCTTCTGACGTTCTTCTTCCGGCAGATGCCCGAGCTGATCGAGCGCGGGCACCTCTACATCGCCCAGCCTCCGCTCTACAAAGCATCGCGCGGCAAGAGCCACATCTACCTAAAAGATGAGCGCGCGCTCGAAGACTACCTCTTCGACGCGGGGACCGACGGCGCGGTGCTGCGCCTCGAATCGGGGCTGGAGCTGGCCGGGCAGCAGCTCCGCTCGCTGATCGAGGAGGCCCGCGGGATCCGGACCATCATCTCGTCCCTGCACAGCCGCTACGATCGCCCAGCCATCGAACAGGCCGCGATCGCGGGCGCGCTGCGCCCGGACATCGCCGAAGATCCGGAGAAGGCACCGAATGCCGCGAAGGCGCTGGCCGAGCGGATGGACGTTGTCTCCGAGGAGTTGGAGCGCGGCTGGACGGGGGAAGCCGTCGAGGGCGGCTACGTGCTCACCCGGACAGTGCGCGGGGTGAAGCAGGCGCTCCACCTCGATGCGCATCTCGTCGCCTCCCAGGAGGCGAGGAAGCTCGGCGAGCGCTCGGCCGCGCTGTCCGAGATCTATGGCAAGCCGGCGGCGCTCGTCCGCAAGGGCGAGGAGACGCCGATCATCGGCCCGCTCTCGCTCTTCGACGCCGTCATGGCTTTCGGACGCAAGGGCATCACGCTGCAGCGCTATAAGGGTCTCGGCGAGATGACCGCCCAGCAGCTCTGGGAGACGACCCTCGACAAGGATGTCCGTTCGCTTCTGCAGGTGAAGGTCAAGGACGCCGATGATGCGGGTGACCTGTTCACCAAGCTGATGGGCGACGTCGTCGAGCCCCGCCGCGAATTCATCCAGGAAAACGCGCTCTCGGTCGCAAATCTCGATATCTGACGCGCTACGGGCCGCCGGGCCTGAAGCTGTGGCAGGCGGAGGCGGCGGGACTTGGGCTACCTTGCGGCGTGAGGCCCGAATGGAGCAGGCGCCATGACAAAATTGAAGATCCTGGCGGGTCCTTTCGCGTTCGACGGCAAGCTCGAGACGGAGGCGGCCCCGGCAACCTGCGCGGCCTTTCTTCGGCACCTGCCCTTCGAGGGGCAGATCGTCCATGTTCGCTGGAGCGGCGAAGGCGTCTGGATCCCGCTTGGCGACATGCAGTTCGGTGTCGGCTACGAGAACCATACGTGCCACCCTGCCCCGGGCCATGTCCTGCTCTACCCGGGCGGGATCAGCGAGACGGAGATTCTACTCGCTTACGGAGGGGTGAGCTTTGCCAGCAAGGTGGGGCCCCTTGCAGGCAATCACTTCCTCACGCTCACCTCCGGTCTCGAGAACCTGGCTGAACTCGGTCGCCTGACACTCTGGAAGGGTGCTCAGCCTATTCGGTTCGAACTGGCAGAGGGGAGCGTGTCCGTCTGATCGAGCCGGAGCTTAGACGCTGCTCGTTCGGCCTCTCCAAGCCCAGACCACAGACCCCTTGCTTGGGCCCGCTCGCGGATTGCGCGAGCATCCGCCCGCGTCGAAGATGAAGAAATGCCCTTCGGCGGCTAGACGTTGGCCACAGTATCGACGCATAGCGCATCGACAGGAGCCGGGCGAAACCGGTCGGGCACTCAGGGTGTTCTCACGCGGCTTGGGCACGCGCCCGAACCGGATTTTGTGAAGAGGGTCACCGCTGCGATGTTGGTCAACAACCTTGTTCAGGCGAGCGGGCTCCTTGCGGGTCTTGCCATGCTGTCCGTGAGCGCTGCCTCGGCCGCGCCGTTGGCGGATCCGACCGGCACCTGGCTGACGGAGGACGAGCGTGCGCGGATCCGCATCGAGAAGTGCGGGCCCTCACAGGAGCACGTCTGCGGCTATGTCGTATGGATGAAGGCCTCGCAGGGCGAAGACCCGGCGGCCAAGCGCGACGTCAAGAACCCAGACCCGCGGAAACGCAGTCGTCCCGTTCTGGGTCACCAGCTCCTGATGGGCCTCACCCTCAACGAGGACGGACGTTACGCCGGCAAGATCTACAACAACGAGGACGGGAAGAGCTACGACGTGACCGTGTGGTCCGAGCAGCCTTCCAGTCTCAACGTCCGGGGCTGCCTCGTGGCCTTTCTTTGCAGCACCCAGGTTTGGACCCGCACGAATAACGTGGTGGCCGGGCAGCTTGCAGGCGCGACCGGAACTGCAAATGGGCCGACCTCCGAACCGGAATGGGCGAGCAAGGCTTCAGCCACGCCGGGCGTCGCAGGCCAGCGCAGCCGACCGAAGCCGTGACCGGCTAGATCCAAAAGAAATCAGGAGAGCTCCCGACCAGCTTGACTTCTCGCGGCGTCCCACCGTGAAAGGCCGGGGCTCGGGACGCTGTGGAAAGGCAACACGTGAAAGCGCAACCGACAAGCGGCACGTCAGGAACGCTTGAGGCGAAGCGGCACAACCCGGGTCTCCTGGCGGAGCTCCTGGTTCGCGGCTCGCTACGGCACCCTTGGTTGGTGATCATCGTCAGCACGCTGCTGGCCGTTGCGGGTCTCTACGTCTCCGTCACGCGCTTCGCGATCACGACCGAGACGGACCAGCTCCTCCACTCCGATGCGGCCTGGGGGCGCGACAAGAGCGAGTTCCAGGCCGCATTCCCGCAACTCGCAAAGGTCATCCTCGTCGTCGTCGACGGGGAGACGCCCGAACTCGCGGAAGCTGGAGCTTCCCGGCTCGCAGCTGCGCTGACGAGCAAACCCGGTCCGCATATCGAGAAGGTCTGGCGTCCCGACGCCGGACCATATTTCGAGAAGAACGGACTTCTGCTGCTTCCGACAGAGGAGCTCAAGGGGACGCTCGGCCAGATGCGCGAGCAGGCCCCCGTCCTGTCCGCACTGGCGGGAGATCCAACCCTGCGCGGCCTGGCACGCCTCATCCAGCTCGGCGCGGCACAGGGATCGATCGGCGAGAATTCCGGCCTCCTCGACCGCCTAAGCGAGGTGGTCGAGCGCGTTCTCGCGGGCCAGCCCGCTCGCCTGTCGTGGCAGGAGTTGATGTCGGGCAAGCAGGCGCTCGCCCCCAATCAGCTTCGCAAGTTCGTGCTCGTCGAGCCGATCCTCGACTACAATGCGCTCCAGCCTGGCGCCGCGACGAGCGACCGCATCCGCGCCGCTGCGGCGGAACTCGGGCTCACGTCCGCAGACAGTGGAACACGCGTGCGGCTCACGGGATTGCCGCCTCTCGCCGACGAGGAATTCGGGACGGTGCAGGAGGGTGCACCGCTCCATTTGGGCCTGACGGTGGTTGCGATCGCCGTGATTCTCTACCTGGCCTTGCGCTCGGGCAGGCTCATCTTCGCGGTGCTCGCGACCACCGCCGCAGGCCTCGTCGTCACGATCGGCACTGGCCTGCTGCTCGTCGGGCGCTTCAACGTTATCTCGGTCGCGGTTGCGGCACTCTTTCTCGGCCTCGGCGTCGATTTCAGCATCCAGCTCGCGGTTCGCTATCGGGACGAGCGCCATAAGCTGCACGAGCTCCGGCGCGCCATTCTCGCGACGGCAAGCGGCATGGGCTGGTCGCTGACGCTCGCAGCCATGTCGCTGATCGTCGGCTTCTTCTCGTTCCTGCCAACCGAGTTCACGGGAGTTGCCGAGCTAGGGCTGATTACCGGCGTCGGGATGGTGATCGCGTTCGTCGCGAGTCTCACCCTCCTGCCGGCACTGATCTACGTGATGCCCCCGCCGCCGGAGCCGGAGAGCATCGAGATGCCCCGGCTTGCGAAGGTCGACCACTGGATCCTCGCTCACCGGAAGCTGGTGATTGTCTCGTCCATAGCGGTAGTCGTGGCCGGGCTGCCGTTCCTTCTTCGCCTCGACTTTGACGCCAACCCGATGCATCTGCGGGACGAGAAGACTGAGGCGGTTGCCACGTTCCTCGATCTCAGCCGGACGCCCGGCATGTCGCCGAACTCGATCAGCGTCCTGGCGCCCTCCCTTGAGACCGCGCGCCCGCTCGCGGCGAAGCTCGCCGGTCTTCCCGAGGTGAGCCGCGTGACGACCGTGCTGACCTTCGTCCCCGACAACCAGGATGAGAAGCTCGCGCTCATTCGCGAGACGGCCGAGGAACTGTCGGACATCGCCAGCGATAGGCCGCCGGCTCCCGCTCCCACCGATGCCGAGCTCCAGCAGGCCCTTCGTCGCGCGGCCGACGCGCTGCTGTCGAAGACGGGAACGGATGCGGCGTCGGCGGCTCTTCGCCGGCTCGGTGAGAACTTCAAGCGCCTTGCGGACGGCTCTCCAGAACAGCGCACACGTGCCCAGGCGGCGATCGCCGGGGGGCTCCCGCAGCTGCTCTCGGGCCTGAGAACAGCGCTCGGGGCCAGCCGGGTAACACTGGCCGACCTGCCTGCGGATCTTCGAAGGGATTGGATCGCCCCCGACGGGCGTGTCCGGATCGAGGTGTATCCGAAGGGAGACGGCAACGACAACGAAGTGCTGGAGGCCTTCACGGCCGCCGTCGAGAAGGTCGCGCCCAACCTCTCGGGCGGCCCGGTCGACATCGTCGAGTCGGGCAAGATCATCGGGCGGGCATTCGCAACCGCCGCCCTGCTCGCACTTCTCGGCGTCTTCGGCATCCTGACGCTCGCCCTCCGGCGTGCCAAGGACGTAGCCCTGACGCTGGGACCCCTCGTCGTCGCCACGATCATGACCCTCGAGGCCGCTCAGCTGATCGGCATGCCCTTGAACCTCGCCAACGTGATCGCGCTTCCCCTGATGCTCGCCGTCGGGGTGGCCTTCCACATCTACTACATGATCGCGTGGCGGGAGGGCGTCGCGGACATGCTGGCCTCCAGCCTGACCCGGGCGATCTTCTTCTCGTCCCTGACGACGGGCGTGGCCTTCGGCAGCCTCTGGCTGTCGAACCATCCAGGTACGGCGAGCATGGGCAAGCTGCTGACGATCTCGCTCTTTTTCACCCTGGTCGCCGCCTTCATCATGGTGCCGGCCTTCCTGGGGCCACCTCGGACCCAGGCGGCCACACCTGGCGAGAAAAAGCCTACCTGAAGCCGGACGGCTCGACGGAGCGGCAGCGCCGACCTAGACTCCACGCTTTAGGCTAGGAGCTTCGCTTGCGCTGTCCGCTTCCCGTCACGAACACGCGCCGCATACTCTGCGTCTTTCCTGCCTACACGCCCTCCTTCGGTACCTTCGCTCACGCCTATCCGCTCATGGGCGGCGTGAAGGCCTTCATGCCGCCGCAAGGTCTGCTGCTGATCGCCGCGTATCTACCGGAGACTTGGCCGGTCCGGTTCGTCGACGAGAACATCGCACCCGCGACGGCCCGCGATTTCGCCTGGGCCGACGTGGTCCTCGTGAGCGGGATGCACGTGCAGGTCGACCGGATCAATGACATCCGCCGCCGTGCGCAGGAAGCCGGCAAGGTCGCGGTTCTGGGCGGGCCCTCGGCCTCGGGCGCTCCGGAATGGTACGATGGCTTCGACTACCTGCACCTCGGCGAGATGGGCGACGCGACCGACCAGTTGATCGCCTACCTGGACGCGAGCGTCGAGCGGCCGGCGGCGCAGGTCCGCCTAGAAACCAAGGAGCGGCTGCCGCTCCCGGATTTCCCGCAGCCTGCCTACGACAAGGTTCCGCTGAAGCGCTATCTCATCGGCAGCCTGCAATTCTCGAGCGGCTGCCCCTATCGCTGCGAGTTCTGCGACATCCCCGCCTTGTATGGGCGGCAGCCGCGGCTGAAGACCTCCGAGCAACTCCTGGCGGAATTGGACCTCATCCTTCGGCAGCCCGTGCGGCCGGCGGTCGTCTATTTCGTCGACGACAACTTCATCGGCAACCGGAAGGCCACGCGAGAGATGCTGCCGCATCTCGTCGAGTGGCAGAAGCGGAACGGCTATCCGCTCCAGTTCGCGTGCGAGGCGACGCTGAACCTCGCCCAGCAGCCGGAAATCCTGGCGATGATGCAGCAGGCGAACTTCATCACCGTCTTCGTCGGAATCGAGACCCCGAACGCCGAAGCGCTCAGGCAGATCGACAAGGGACACAACGCGAAGCTGCCCATCCTGCCATCGATCGACATCATCAACAGCTACGGAATGGAGGTCACGTCCGGGATCATCATGGGGCTCGACACCGACTCTCCCGAGAGCGAGGTGCGCCTGCGCGAGTTCGTCGACGCCTCAAACGTGCCGGTGCTGACCATCAACTTGCTACAGGCCTTACCCAAGACCCCCCTATGGGAGCGGCTCGAGAAGGCGGACCGGCTGGACCACGACCCTAGCCGGGAATCGAACGTACGCTTCCTGATGCCCTACGAGGAGATCCTGGCGGGGTGGCGGCGCTCGATCGCGCATGCCTACACGCCCGAGCGGCTGTTCACCCGCTTCCTCCACCAGGTGGAGGCGACCTACCCGAACCGCATCAAGGTACCAGTGAGATCGCAGCTCACGCTCAGCAATCTGCGGCGCGGGGTGGTCCTGGGCTTCAACATCCTGGTCCGCGTTGGGCTCCTGTCGGATTATCGCCGCGCGTTCTGGAAGGCTGCACGCGAGGCCATCCGGCGAGGCCAGATCGAGGCCGTGTTCAACATGGGCTTCGTCGCCCACCACATGATTCGCTTCACCCAGGAAGCCCTATCCGGCCAGCAGAACGCCTCCTTTTACGCCACCCGGGCTGACACTTCAGGGCAGCCCGCCGCGGCTCCCGGGGGACTCCCGGCAATCAGCGATCGACGGGCTGCCTGAGCGCCGCGAGGGTCAGCGGCGTCCGCCCGGACTTTTCTTCGAGTAGCTGGCGATCGCGGCCTGGCAGCGGGGGGAGAGATCCTTCATCCGCTGCTGGAAGCACTGTTCGACCTGGGGCGTGTTCGGGTCGAACATCGAGCAGAAGCGCATGTAGTCGTTGGTGCAGTTCTGGCGGAAGACGGCCTCCTGCTCAGGCGTCATCGCGCCCGCGGCGGTCGCCGCGAGCGTAAGCCCGACCGCGGCCGCGATCCTGATCGTCATCGAAGGCATGCATGCACCTGGGTGGTTGTACTTCGTGTCACTTAGTGTAACCGCGGCGAGACGGTAAGGTTCTCGGCCCCGGTAGAGTGCCGCGGCGACGTTTCTGTCCAGTGTCGAGCAGTCGGACCTACGACACCGCCTGCACCTCCTATGGAGCGGCCTTCTTCCCCGTGGCGTCGAACTGCTTGAGATACGCGATCAGGTCCGTGATGCGCTGCTCGTCCTTGAGGCCGGCATAGACCATCTTCGTGCCGGGGATCTTGGCACGTGGATCTTTGATGTAGTCGCGGAAGGTGGCGTCGTCCCAGGTCAAACCCGAGTTCTTGTTGGCGGCGGAGTAGGTGTAGCCCTCAACCGTGCCGGCCTTTCGGCCGAAGAGGCCGTTCAACTGCGGACCGACGATGTTTCGGGCGCCCTCCCCGATCTGATGGCAGGCGCGGCACTGCGCATAGACGCGTTCACCGGCCCCGGCGTCCTGCGCCAGGCTCGGGGAACTCGTCGCCGCCGCAAGCACCGCAGCGATGCCGGCCGACCGAATGATGGACATCATCAACAGATTCTCCGCAGCCTCGAACCCGCGCTCTATCATCCAACCGGAGCGGTAGAATGGGGCGTCCTCAAGGAGCCATATCGTACGAAGCGGTGCTCATCGGAAGGGCCGGCGCGTGCTGCAAGACACATTGCACGTCGCTTCGCCTGCAGGGCACGCGAACTGCGACGTTGAGCTTGAACGCCGGTCCGCCAAGACGCTAGCCTCTTCGATAGGGCTGCAAGGGCCTTCTCCGGCGCCCTGGTCAGCCTGAGGACCTCGTCTTGAGCTTTGTCCACGATGCGGGCGGCACCCGCTACGTCTTCCCGGATCTCAAGGCCGTGATGGCCTGCGCCTCGCCGCAACGCTCGGGCGACGAGCTCGCCGGGGTCGCGGCGCAGAGCGCGGCGGAGCGGGTCGCGGCACGACGCGTCCTTGCCGACATCCCACTGAAGCGCTTTCTCCAGGACACCCTTGTTCCGTACGAGGCCGACGAGGTCACGCGCCTGATCCTGGACGGACATGACCCGGCCGCCCACCGGCCGATCGCCCAAATAACAGTCGGAGAGTTTCGGGACTGGCTCCTCGATCCGGCTGTCACGGCGAGCGAACTCACCTCCGTAGCGCCCGGCCTCACACCCGAGATGGTCGCCGCCGTCTCGAAGCTGATGCGCAACCAGGAGCTGATCACGGTCGCCGCCAAGTGCCGGGTGACGACCGCTTTCCGCACGACGCTCGGCCTGCCTGGGCGGCTCGGCAGCCGACTGCAGCCGAACCACCCCACGGACGACCCGGCCGGGATCGCGGCGGTGATCCTGGACGGGCTACTCTACGGGATCGGCGACGCGGTCATCGGCATCAACCCCGCCGCGGACTCGGTCGATGGCACCGTCGAGTTGCTGCGGATGCTCGACGACATCCGGCTCCGCCTGGACCTGCCGGCGCAGAGCTGCGTCCTGACCCATGTCACCAACGCCATCAAGGCCATTGAGCGCGGGGCCCCGACCGACCTCGTCTTTCAATCCGTGGCCGGCACCGAAGGGGCAAACCGCGGCTTCGGCGTCGATCTCGCGCTGCTGCAGGAGGCGCGGGAGGCCGCCCTCTCGCTCGGCAGGGGAGAGGTCGGCGATAACGTATTGTATTTCGAGACCGGACAGGGCTCCGCGCTCTCGGCCGGGGCGCATCACGGGGTCGACCAGCAGACCCTGGAGGTCCGTGCCTACGCGGTCGCCCGAGCCTTCAAGCCTCTCATCGTGAACACTGTCGTCGGCTTCATCGGGCCGGAATATCTCTACGACGCCAAGCAGATCATCCGAGCGGGCCTGGAGGATCATGCCTGCGGCAAGCTTCTCGGCCTGCCGATGGGGTGCGACGTTTGCTATACCAACCATGCCGAGGCGGATGCGGACGACATGGACGTCCTGATGAACCTGCTTTCGGTCGCTGGCGTGACCTTCCTGATCGGCGTCCCGGGGGCGGACGACGTGATGCTCAACTATCAGAGCCTGTCCTTCCACGACATTCTGAGCCTTCGCCATCAGCTCAACCTCAGGCCCGCGCCGGAATTCGACGCGTGGCTCAGCCGCCTTGGCATGCTCGACGACGCCGGCCGGATCCCGCCGAGGCTGAGGAGCGACGAACCGGTCAGGCGGCTTGAGACGATCCTCAAGGCGGCCGCCTGATGGGCAGCGTGCAGCCTGACCCATCCTGCGCCCCGCTATTCGCGAGCCTTCGCGCGAGAACGCCAGCACGTATCGGACTTGGCCGGACGGGCGATTCGCTGCCCCTTTCAGAACAGCTCGACCTGCAGCAAGCGCATGCTCGGGCGCGCGACGCGGTTCATGGGCAGGTGGATTTCGCTGCCCTGGCGGCTTCGCTCGCCCCTAGGCCAGGCATCCAGGTTCGGAGCCAGGCAGCAGATCGCGCCACGTTCCTTCGTCGTCCGGATCTCGGACGGCGGCTTGCCGAGGCCGATCTCCCGCGCCTGAACGGTGTGCGCGGAAACTACGATCTAGCGATCATCGTCGCCGACGGCCTTTCGGCCTCCGCCGTGAACACCTATGCCGCCGCGACCGCGAAGGCGATCCTGACGGAGGCGGAGGGCTACCAGATCGCCCCGATCGTCCTAGCCCAAGAAGCGCGTGTGGCGCTTGCGGACGAGATTGGGGAGCGCCTTGGCGCGAAGGCGACGGCGATGCTCATCGGGGAGCGTCCGGGCCTCACGATCTCGGACAGCCTCGGCATCTATGTAACAGCGTGGCCGCGCCCGGGCCGTGCGGATTCGGAGCGCAACTGCATCTCCAATATCAACGCGCATGGCCTCACCCCGGAGGCCGCAGGCCGGCTCTGTGGCGTGATCCTGTCCATGGCACGCCAACTCGGTCGGACGGGCACCGAGCTTAAGCCGCCCGCCTTCTAAGCTGGCTGGCAAGTTGCGCACGACCTGCGGAGAAGCCGGTTGCCTCCTGGTCGTGCCGGGTTCTAGTCCCGGGAAAGACAAGCGTGCTGCGAAGCGCGTCGGTTGACGTAGAAGTCCGGAGAGGTGGCGGCCGCATGAGCCAGCAGGAAAATTCCCTTCTCGTGGAGCAGCGCGAGAGCGTCGCCTACCTCACCATGAACCGCCCTGCCGTCCTCAACGCACTCGACCAGGGCATGGTGGAA
Organism: Enterovirga sp. CN4-39; assembly: GCF_049446235.1. NCBI lineage: Bacteria > Pseudomonadati > Pseudomonadota > Alphaproteobacteria > Hyphomicrobiales > Methylobacteriaceae > Enterovirga > Enterovirga sp. CN4-39. The sequence continues at coordinate 737,402 of NZ_JBMSEF010000001.1, forward strand.
GCGCTGCTCGCGGCAGCGCGACGAGTTTCCGATGACCCGGAGATCCGGGCCGTCGTACTGCGGGGCGCCGGCCGTGCTTTCATGGCCGGGGGCGATATCGGCTCGTTCCAGCGCGCCCTTCCCGACGCGCCAGCCGTGATCGGGAAGCTTATCGGTCCATTTCACGAGGCGCTGCAGATCCTCGGTGCCATGCCAAAACCTCTGATCACGAGCGTGCATGGTGCAGTTGCGGGAGCCGGCGTCAGCATGATGCTGGCGGGCGATCTCACGATCGCGGCCGAAAATACGCAGATCTCCCTGGCCTATACCCGGCTCGGGACCAGCGCCGATGGCGGCGCGAGTTGGTCGCTGCCGCGCGTGGTCGGCCTGCGCAAGGCGATGGAGATCGCGCTCCTGAACGAGGCGATCGGAGCGGAGGAAGCGTTGCGGCTGTCGCTCGTGAACAAAGTGGTACCCTCCGCCGACCTGGACGAAGCCACCGCGAAGCTCGCCGGAAAGCTGGCTGCCGGGCCGACCTTCGCGCTCGGCGCCATGAAGCGGCTGCTCAGGACATCGCTGGACAACAACTTCGCAACGCAGCTCGATGCCGAGGCCGAGAGCTTCAAGGCCTGCGCCGGAACCGCGGACTTCGCGGAAGGCGTGGAGGCCTTCATGGCAAAGCGTCCCGCACGCTTCTCCGGTCGCTGACCTCGCCGTCGAGGCGAACGCCCTCCCCGTCAAGATACGGGATGCGGATCATCTCCAGCGCTCCGCATCGACGTGGCGCCGGCGCCACGACTATCATCGGGCAGGACAGCAGGTAGCGCTTCATGCAGGAACCACCGGCCGCGGTCGGCATGTCGATCGCCGAGATCGACACCCCGGCGCTGATCATCGACCTCGACGCGTTCGACCGGAACCTCGCCAAGATGGCGCACTACGCCGCCTCTGCCGGGGTGGGGTTGCGTGCCCATGCCAAGACCCACAAAAGCTCGGAGGTGGCGCGCCGGCAGATGGCGGCGGGCGCGGTCGGTCAGTGCGTGCAGAAGGTCGGCGAGGCGGAGGTCCTGGCGAGGGCAGGCATTCCCGACATCCTCGTCTCCAATCAGATGGTGGAGCCCCGCAAGCTCGACCGGCTGGCCGCCCTCGCCCACCGCGCCAGGATCGGCCTCTGCTTCGACGATGCCGACCAGGTCGCACTCGCTTCTTCTGCCGCGACCAGGGCGGGCGTCATGCTGAACGGGCTCGTCGAAATCGAGGTCGGGATGGGGCGCTGCGGCATCGCCCCGGGCCGACCCGCGGCCGAGCTCGCCCGGCGCATCGCGGAGTCACCCGGGCTCCGGTTCGAGGGCCTCCAGGCCTATCATGGCCAGGCGCAGCATTTCCCGACCGCGACGGAGCGTGAAGGCGCGATCCAGGGTGCGATCGCGGCCGTCCGTGACACCCAGGAGGCGCTCGCCGCCATAGGCCTGGGCGCCACGACGATCAGCGGTGCGGGCACCGGCACGTTCCGGACCGAGGCCGAGAGCGGCGTCTACACGGAGCTTCAGGCCGGGTCCTACGCCTTCATGGATCTGGACTACGCCTCGATCCGCGGTGCGGACGGACGGCCCTACAGCGAATTCGAGCACAGCCTGTTCGTGCTCGCCAGCGTCATGAGCGTGGCGGGGCCGGACTGGTTCGTCGTCGATGCGGGCCTCAAGTCGTATAGCGGCGAGAAGGGGCTGCCGCGGGTGCATGGGGCCGAAGGCTGGACCTTCCTCGGCATGTCGGACGAGCACGGCAAAGTCGGGCTGTCCGCCGGCGCGCCTCGGCCGCGGCTCGGGGAGAGGGTCGCGCTGATCCCCGGCCATTGCGACCCCACCATCAACCTGCACGACTGGTATGTGGGCGTCCGGAACGGCCGCGTGGAAGAGGTCTGGGCGATCGATGCCCGGGGAGCGAGCCGCTGAGGCTGCGAGCCGAGTGTTGACGCCGAGGAGGCCACCGCCGTAGTATCGTCTGACAAGCAGACAACTGCGGATGGGAGGCTAAGCTGGCGCGGGTTCCGGACGAGACCTGGACGGCGGCGTTTCGGGACCGCGTGAACGCCGATCCCGAACTTCGCGTCACCGGTGGCAAGTTCGACGCGAGTTTCAGCGTCACCTTCGACGACACGCGCTACGTGATCCAGGTGCGGGCGGGCCAGATCGAACGCATCCTCGCCGCGCCGCGCTTCGACGTGCGCACGTCGTTCGGCGTGCGGGCGCCCATGTCGGTCTGGTCCAGGTTCCTTGATCCGGACCCGCCTCCCCTGTTCCACGACTTCTTCGCCATGCTGATGCGCGTGCCCGAGTTCGTGCTCGATGGCGACACGCTGGTCGCCATGCAGAATGCGCGCGCCCTCCACCGGATGATGAACCTGATGCGCGAGGTCGGACCGGTTGCGGCGGAGGCGGCGCATGCCTGATTTCGAGCCGATCCTCGGCCGCTATCTCAGCGTCGATGTCGAAGGCACCCCGCACCGGATCTATGTCGAGGAGGCGGGGCAAGGCGTCCCGCTTCTCTGCCTCCACACGGCCGGCGCCGACAGCCGGCAGTACCGGCACCTCCTGAACGACCGCGAGGTCACTTCGCGCTTTCGCGTGGTCTGTTTCGACATGCCCTGGCATGGCCGGTCCGACCCGCCGGATGGCTGGTGGCTCACCCGGTACGAGCTCACGACCAAGCGCTACCTCGCCCTGATCGAGGCAGTCTGGACGACGCTGGAGCTCGACCGTCCCGTCGTGATGGGCTGCTCCATGGGCGGCGCCATCGTGCTGCGGGTCGCGAGCGACTACCAGGGCCGTATCCGGGGCGTGATCGGGCTCGAGGCCGGGGCGCATGCGCCGGGCCGCTACAACGAGTTCCTGCACCACCCGGCCATCCACGGCGGGGAACTGGTCGCGACCTACACCTATGGCCTGAACGCGCCGCAGAGCCCGGAAGCAGGCAAGCGCGCCAACTGGTGGTACTACGCGCAGTCCGGACCGGGCGTCTATGCCGGGGACGTGATGTTCTACTCCTTCGACTGGGATGCGCGGGAGCACATCAAGTCGATCGACACCGCCCGGTGCAAGGTGAGCCTGCTCACGGGCTCCTACGATTATTCCTGCACGCCGGCGATGACGAAGGCAGTTGCCGACGCGATCCCGGGGTCCCGCTACACGGAGATGACCGGCATCGGGCACTTCCCGATGATCGAGAACTACGAGCATTTCCGCCGCTACCTGCTGCCGGAGCTCGACTTCATGGCGGCCGAGTAGCACCACCGACCGAAAAAGGGACAAGGGGGGAGACATGAGGAGGCTTGCATCCGCCGCAGCGGCCTTGCTGCTGCTTGCCGGTTCCGCCGTCGCGCAGACCTTTCCGAACCGGCCGATCACGCTCGTGGTCGCGGCGGCGGCGGGCGGCACCACGGATGTTCTCGCCCGGCTCGTCGCCAAGAGCATGAGCGAGGATCTCCGCCAGTCGGTGGTCGTCGAGAACGTGGTCGGCGGCGGCGCGACAGTCGGCACCCGCCGGGTCGTTCGGGCGGAGCCGGACGGCTATACCCTGATCTTCGGCAACATGGGCTCCTTCGCGGCCAATGTCTGGCTCTTCCCGCAGCTCGGCTACGACCCCCGCCAGGACCTCGCCCCGGTCGGTCTCGTCGCCATCGTCCCGATGGTGCTGTCCGTCTCGAAGAAGAGCGGCCTCCCCGACCTGCCGGCCTTCCTGGCCAAGCTCAAGGCGGACGGGAAGAGCGTGAATTTCGGCCATGCGGGGCCGGGCACGACCGGGCATCTGGCGACCGCGACCTTCCTCCACGTGACCGGCACCAAGGCCGTCGACATCGCCTATCGCGGCGCCGGCCCGGCCATCAACGACCTGATCTCCGGCACGATCGATGCCGTCATCGACCAGACCGTCACGATGCTTCCGCTCCATGGCGGCGGCAGCGTCACGGCGGTCGCGACCTCCAGCACTCGCCGCCTGCCGCAGGCGGCGGACGTCCCGACGTTCGCGGAGGCCGGCGCGCCGCAATTCGACCTGACGGTCTGGAACGCGATCGCGGCGCCCGCCGCGACGCCGCGCCCGGTGCTCGACAGGCTGGAGGCCTCCGTGAAGACGGCCCTCGCCGATCCCGAGCTGCGCCGCCGCTTCGGCGAGCTCGCGGCGGAGCTTCCGGAGCCGGACCAGCAGGGCGTCGAGCCCCTGCGCCGGCTCATCGCGGCCGATGTCGAGCGCTTCGGCACCATCATCAAGGCGGTCGGCCTCCGGGCCGAATAGGACAGGTTACGGAGAGCAAGTCATGGCCGACACGATCGGATTCATTGGCCTCGGCAATATGGGGACGCCCATGGCGACCCGCCTTGCGGATGCCGGCTACGGGCTCGTCGTCTTCGACACCCGCGACGATGTCGTGGCGCCCTTCGTCTCCCGCGGTGCGAAGCGGGCCGCCTCGGCCGCGGAGGTCGGGGCCCAGGCCGAGACGGTGCTCGTCAGCCTGCCGACGCCCGACATCGTGCGGGCCGTCGTGGCGGAGCTGGTCCAGGGCTCGGCCGTGAAGACGATCATCGACCTGTCGACGACCGGACCCAAGGTCGCCGCGGAGATCGGGGCGGAGCTGAAGGCCCGCGGCATCACCTTCGTCGATTCTCCGGTGAGCGGCGGCGTCGGCGGCGCGAAGGCCGGCACGCTCGCCGTCATGGTCTCCTGCCCTCGCGACACATTCGAGCGCATCGACCCGATGCTCAAGAACATCGGGAAGGTCTTCTTCATCGGCGAGGCGCCCGGCTCGGCGCAGATGATGAAGCTCTGCAACAACCTGATGTCGGCCGCCGCCATGGCCATCTCGGCCGAGGCGATCACGGCGGGCGTGAAGGCCGGCATCGACCCGGCCATCATGGTGGACGTGATCAACGTCTCGTCCGGCATGAACGCCGCGACGATCCAGAAATTCCCGAAATCGATCCTCAACCGGCGCTTCGACTACGGCTTCGCGACCGGGCTGATGTTCAAGGACGTCCGCCTCTGCCTGGAGGAGGTCGAGGCGATGGGGCTCGATCTCGAGACCGCCAAGGCCGTCCGCTCCGTCTGGCAGAAGATGAACGACCAGTTCGGGCCCGAGAGCGACTTCACCCGCATCATCGAGCTGACGGAGCGGCCGGCCGGGGTGATCGTCGGCAAGCCGGGCTGAGGGGCCTCCCTCCCGCTCGCCCCGGCGAAAGCTGGGGTCCACGCTCCGCGCCGCACTGGATCCCGGCTTTCGCCGGGATGAGCGGCAGAGGTCTTCGAGGAAACGATGCCCGAGCTTCAGCCCTACGAGATCCACGCCGTCCGCTACGCCCACAACCCGGCGGCGACGCGCAAGCAGAACTTCCTGGACGGGGACCCGCACGACGCCCCCATGCCGCTCGACTACTTCGTCTGGGCGATCCGCGGGAACGGCCGGACCTTCATCCTCGATACCGGCTTCAACGAGCCGATGGCGCAGAAGCGCAAGCGCCAGTTCCTCCGCTCCCCGGGCGAGGGGCTGAAATGCATCGGCGTCGATCCGGACGGGATCGAGGACGTGATCGTCAGCCACATGCATTACGACCATTGCGGGAATTACGGGCTCTTCCCGGCGGCGCGCTACCATCTGCAGGATACGGAGATGGCCTATTGCACGGGCCGCTGCATGTGCCACCCGACCCTGCGCGTGCCGTTCGAGATCGAGGATGTCGTCTCGATGGTCCGCAAGGTCTTCGACGGGCGCGTCACCTTCCATGACGGCGACCGGGAGATCGCGCCCGGCCTCAGCGTGCACAAGCTCGGGGGGCACTCGAAGGGCCTGCAGGTCCTGCGCGTCTGGACGCGGCGCGGCTGGATGGTGCTCGCCTCGGACGCGAGCCACTTCTACGACAACATGGAGCAGGGGCGGCCCTTCCACCTGGTGCACAACGTGGAGAGCACCCTGGAGGGCTACCGTCGCCTCTACGAGCTCGCGAGCGACAGGGCGAACGTCATCCCCGGCCACGACCCGCTCGTGCTGGAACGCTATCCCGCCTCTGCCCCGGGGCTGGAAGGCATCTCGGTCAGGCTCGACGCCGACCCTCGCGGCTGAGGTTCCGCCGCTCGGGCGGAAGCCGCGTCTCCCCTCCCCCTCGTGGGGAGGGGCCGAGTCGAAGCGCAGCTTCGAACCGGGGTGGGGGGCGGCCCGCCGTCAAGCGGGTGCCAGGCGGAGCTGGCCCTACCCGCTCACACCGGCGAAAGCCGGTGCCCAGGGACGCTGATCCCTCCCCGCAGGGGAGGGTGGCCCGAACGAAGCGGAGGGACGGGTGGGGCTGCCTGCCCGGTCGCGACCCCACCCCGGTTCGCGCCTGCGGCGCGACTCGGCCCTCCCCTGGAGGGGAGGGATCAGGCGGCTCGTCCGTCAGCGCTCACGCGCCGTCCGTCCCCGGTCCGAGGTCGGTCACCACGAGTGCTTCAAAGAGCTGCCCGAAATCCTGTGAGGGAGCGGGACGCCGGTTCTCCGGCCTTCGATGATGATGGTTTGCGGATTTGCCTGGTCCCTCCCGGCATCCCGCGACGGTCTTTTCGGCCCCATGGGCACACGCCCGGTCAGCCGCCCGGGCGCCACGGTTTCCGGAACCGCGACCTCGGGACCCGCCCTCGCCTCCGACAACGGTGCCCGGTGTCGACCGCCGTTCCCTCGCCGGAGACGAGTGACAGCTATATAGGAATAAATGCTAGACCTGTCAACTTGGGATTCCGCTCACACCGGCGAAAGCCGGTGCCCAGGGGTGGGCCCCGGCCTGCGCCGGGGCGAGCGGGGGCCTCCCCTCCCTCTCGTGGGGAGGGGCCGGGGGTGGGGGGCGTCCCGCCTTGAACCGGGTGCCAGGCTGAGCGCCCCCCACCCGGCTCGGGCTTCGCCCGAGTCCGCCCTCCCCACCAGGGGGATGGGAAAGCGCCCACGCGTCGCGCTAACCCCTGGTTTCCCTTCCCCTCCGGCGCCCAAGGGCGCCTCCGGCCGGGAATGACAGTGGGTCCGAATTGTGGTGCCCTGCCTCGCCTTGGGACTGGATCCCGGCTTTCGCCGGGATGATCGGCAGAGCTATCAGCCCCGGCCCCAGAAGGGCTTCGCGGTCGCGAGTTCGGTCGGGAATACCGTGTAGGGCACCCCGTTCTGCCACTGGATGACCGTGAGCCCGGCCCCGACGCGGCGGCCCATTCCGTCGAACTTCGTCTGGCCGCCTGGGTAGTACTTGGAGGGGCCGAGATCGAGGTTCCGCAGCGCATCGCCCACCGCGACCTTGTCGGCCTTGCCGGCCCTCTCGAGGGCCTCCTTGATGATCCACATGTCGCCGTAGGTCGAGATGGCGTTCTGGTCCATCCAGGGCTCGTTGAAGCGGGTCTTCAGCTCGGCGATCAGCTTCTCCTGACCCTTCACGCCCCAGTTGCCGACGCAGGACAGCACGCCCTGCAGGAGGTCGGGCGAGACGGTGTTGAGGATGTCCGGCATGGCGATGGCGATGCCGAAGGAGATCGTCGGGACCTTGCCCTGCCCCATGCCGAACTCGTTCATCTTTTCGAGGACGAGCTTCGCGTCGGAAATGACGGTCGGCAGGAAGAAGAAGAGGTCGGGCCGCGCCGCCCTCACCTTCTGGACGAGCGGGGTCGCATCGGCGATCGGTGGCGTGAAGGTCTCGTCCACGACGAGCTTGAGGCCGAGCCGCTGCAGCAGTCCCTCGCGCATCGGCTTCACGGAAGCGACCGACGCGCCCGTGTTGTCGGTGATGATCGCGACCGTCTGGGGCCGCTTGCCGGAGGCGCTCTCCGCCAGCTTCAGGATCTCCGGCAGGGCCTGCTCGGCCTGGGAGGCCGCGGTCGCCGAGGTCTGGAAGACGTACTTGAAGCCTCGGGCGGTGATGAGGTCCGAATAGGACAGGGTGAGGACGGGAAGCTGCGCGCGCTCGGTGACCTCCGTCACCGCCAGCGTGAAGGAGGAGAGATAGGAGCCGCTCGCGGCCACGATGTCGGGCTCCTGCGCCACCATGCGCTGGGCCGCGTTCTTGGCCTTCTCGGTCGTGTCGCCGCAATCCAGCACGACGAGCTTGAGCTTGGCGCCGCCGAGCGACTTCACCCCGCCCTCGGCGTTGATGTGATCGAGCGCCATCTCCGCGCCCATGCGCATCACCGTGCCGAAGCGCGAATACATGCCGGAGACCGGCACGAGCAGCGCGACCTTCACCTCGGCGGGGTTCTGCGCCCGGGCGATGCCCGGCATGGCAATGGCGGCGGCCGTGGTGCCGAGGAGCGTGCGGCGGGTGAGGTCGTGACGATCGGTCATGGTGTTCCTCCCTGGTTGTCGGCCCGCCTGTCTTCGGTGTCATTCCGGGGCCGCGGAGCGGAACCCGGAACCCACGGCTGGGCACTGGTTGCGAGTGGATCCCGGGTTCTCGCCTCCGGCGAGCCCCGGGATGACGGCGGGCCCTACCGCTTCGGCCAGAAGGGCTCGGCCACCGCGATCTCCTTCGGGAAGACGGTGACCGGGGTGCCGTTCTGCCACTGGACGATGGTGACGCCGGCGCCGACGCGGCGGCCCTTGTCGTCGAACTTGAGCTGGCCGCCCGGGAAATACTTGGCCGGCCCGCCATCCATCGTGCGGAGCGCCTGTGCGACGGCTTCCTTGTCCGCCTTGCCGGCCTTTTCCAGCGCCGCCGCCATCAGCCAGATGTCCCCGTAGGTCGAGATGACGTTCTGCGTGGCCCAGGGCTCGTTGTAGCGCTTCTTCACCTCGGCGATCAGCGTCTCGTGGCCCTTGAAGCCCCAGTTCGCCACGACGGTCATCACGCCCTGGAGTACCTGCGGCGAGACGCTCTGCAGCACGTCCGGCTCGGCGATGGTGATGGAGAACGAGATGGTCGGGATGCGGCCCTGGCCGAGGCCGAACTCGTTCATCTTCTCGACCAGGAGCTTCGCGTCCGACACCGCGTTCGGCATCGCGAAGAGGAGGTCGGGCCGCGCTGCCCGGACCTTCTGGATGAGCGGGGTCGCGTCCGCGAGCGGCGGGGTCCAGACCTCGTCCACGACGAGTTCGAGGCCGAGCTGCTTGAAGAGCTTCTCCTTCAGGGCCTTCGCGGTCGCGACCGAGGTCGCGGTGTTGTCCATGACGATGGCGACGGTCTTCGGCTTCTTGCCGGAGGCGCTCTCGGCGAGCTTCATCAGCTCGGGCAGGCCCTGCTCGGATTGCGAGCTCGCGGTCGCGGCCGTCTGGAAGATGTACTTGAAGCCGCGATCGGTCAGCAGATCCGAATAGGAGAGCGTCAGCACGGGAAGCTGCGCCCGCTCGGTCACCTCCGTGACGGCCAGCGTGAAGGACGACAGGTAGGCGCCTGTCGCCGCGACGAGGTCCGTCTCCTGCGCCACCATGCGCTGGGCGGCGTTCTTCGCCTTCTCGACCGTGTCGCCGCAATCGATGAGGACGAGCTTCAGCTTCGCGCCGCCGAGCGCCTTGATGCCGCCGGCCGCGTTCACGTCGTCGATGCCGACCTCCGCGCCCATCCGCATCACAGAGCCGGGCCGGGCATAGAGGCCGGAAAGCGGCACGATGAGGCCGACCTTCACCTCGGCGGGATTCTGCGCGCGCACGATCGAGGGCGCCGCGAGCGCGGCGGCGGCCGTGGTGCCGATGAGCGTTCGCCGGGTCAGGTTTGCCATGAGCTGTTTCTCCCTCTGTCGTCTTGTTTGCTCGCCCCGGCGGAAGCCGGGATCCGTCATCTGCCCGCTCGGCTCGATCCCGGCCTGCGCCGGGACGAGCGGGAAACTCACATTCCCAGGTATGCCTGGCGGACGCGATCGTCCGCGCGAAGGGCCGAGTTCGGCCCCTCCAGAACCACCCTCCCCGCCTCGAGCACGTAGCCGTGATCGGCGGATTCCAGCGCCTCCGCCACGCGCTGCTCGACGAGCAGGATCGTCAGGTTCGACTGCTTCCGGATTTCCAGGAGCTTGTCGAAGATGAAGTCGGCGATCGCCGGCGAGAGGCCCATGGAGGGTTCGTCCAGCATGAGGAGCCGCGGCGAGGAGGCGAGGCCGCGGCCGATCGCCAGCATCTGCTGCTCGCCGCCGGACAGCGTGCCGGCGAGCTGGTTGCGGCGCTCGGCGAGGACCGGGAACCAGCCGAGGATGGCGTCCAGGTTCTCCTTCCAGGTCCGCCGGCCCGCCTCCGTATAGGCGCCCATCTCCAGGTTCTCGAAGACGGTGAGCGAGGCGAAGACCTGGCGGCCCTCCGGCACATGCGCGATGCCGAGATGCGGCCTTCGGTCGGGCCGGACCTCCGCGAGGTCCTTCCCCTCGAAGGTGATGCGGCCGGCGAAGGGCCGCAGCGTGCCGGAGATGGTGCGGAAGATCGTCGTCTTGCCGGCTCCGTTGGGGCCGACGATGGCGACGAACTGGCCCTCGTCGACGCGGATCGACACCCCGTTGAGAACGGGGACGGCGGTATAGCCCGCGTGAACGCCTTCAAGCGTCAACATGGGCGCTCCACTTCTTGCCGAGATAGGCCTCGATCACCCGCCTGTCCTTCGTCACGGTCTTGGGGGCGCCCTCGACCAGCACGGTCCCGTGGTCGAGCACGACGAAACGATCCACCAGCTGCACCATCGCGCCCATCGTATGCTCGATGATGACGATGGTGATGCCGCTGGCCGCGAGCTTGCGGATGACGGCGAGCACGTCGCCGACCTCCGAATGGCCGAGCCCGGCCAGGGTCTCGTCGAGCAGGAGGAGGCGCGGCCGGCCGGCGAGGGCACGGGCGAGCTCCATCAGGCGGAGCTGCTTCGTGGTGAGCTCGCCGCCGAGGCGATCCCGCACGTCCGACAGGCCGACCGTCTCGATCGCCTCGTCGGCGCGGCGGCGGGCCTCCTCGTCCGTCTCCGCCTGCACATAGGCGCCGACGACAACGTTGTCGGCGACCGACATGCGCAGGAAGGGGCGCATGACCTGGAAGGTGCGGCCGACGCCGGCCGGGCAGAGCTCGTGCGGCT